>CAYPMO010000003.1:0-167243 GCA_964412015.1 uncultured Gemmatimonadaceae bacterium
ACGACCGCGACCGCGTCGGACGTGGAGTTCGGATTCGAGCTCACCCGGCGGATCACGGCGGTGCCGCACGCGCTCAACCTCGTGATCTACTGCACCGGCCTGGACGCGACGTCACGCCTCACCGGAGAGCGCGTACGGCGGGAGCGCCTCGACCTGGCCGTGACCACGTCGTACCATCTTCCCGCGTTGGCCTCGTGGCTCGGCGAGTCAGGGCTCACCACGGTCTGGGTGGAACGGTCCGACGACGTGGCCTTCTTCTTGCTGCGGCGCTGACAGGTCTCGGAAGAGCAGGAACACCTCCGGTGGGGGTCTCGGCGGGGGCCCTCACAGGTCGAACCGCATTCCCTCGCGCGCGATCTGGAATCCGCGGCGCGTCACTTCGGCGGCCTCCGGGCCGTCCTCCATGAGTGCCGGGTTGGAGTTGTTCAGGTGCGTGAGGAGGATCCGGACCTTACCTCGGTCCGCAACCCCCTGAAGCAGATCCATCGTGTGGGTCGCGAGGGGATGGGGGACGTCCGCCACAGTCCGTCCCGGTAACTCGTCGAGGGACCAGAACGTGGCGTCCAGCAGGGCCACGTCCACACCCTGGACCGTCTCGACCAGGTCCCGGTCCCAGCGATCCCAGGCGTCGATGTCGGGAAGGTAGAGCAGAGTGGATGTGGGGCCGCGGAACAGGAAGGCTACCGTATCGGCGATCTCGTTCCGATGAGGAACGCTCAGGAGCTGCGCTTCCAGGGACTCGTCCACCCGGTGCCACGCTCCGACCCCGAGGGGATGGAGCCGGATCCTCCCCTGGTCCACGAGCAGGCTCCAGGGCGCGTCGGCGGCCAGGAAGTCGGCCATGGCCCGCGTGCAATACACGGGTGTGTCGCGGATCCCGAGCCCCTCGTTCCCGAGAAGGGCGAGACCGGTGTAGTGCCCGATGTGGGCATGGGTCAGGAAGATCCCATCGAACGGTCGCCTTTCGGTCGCGCGGCGTCGGAACGCCGGTTCCTCGATCAGGTCGAGCTGCCGCGTGATGTCGGGCGTGGCGTCCACCAGGTAGAATCGCTCGTCGGTCGGCTCGACCAGGGCGAGCGACGCCACGTATCGTCCACGTCCGGCACGGTGCAAGGCTCGGCCGTGCTCGCACAGGGGGGTGTAGCATCCCGCCTGCGGGAACCCGCCGTCCTGTACGGTGCCGAGGACCAGCGCGTAGATCTCGTCGGCGCGTGTGCCCGAGGCGAGCGCGGACCGGGCCGACGCCCGTGCCAGCGAGGCGGCCAGGAGAGCGGAGACGAACTCCCGTCGTTCCACGGCCCGCTCACGGCAGCGCCAACGCGACCACCGCGTAGGCCACCGTGGCCCACAACGCGCGGCGGTGCACTCGGCGGGCCTGCTTCCGGACCGGCGTCGTCTCGTCCGGGGTCAGTCGCTCGATGCCGGCTCCCAGGTCACGCAAGCCGCGCGACGCCAGGGCGACGCACGTGCGCTCGTGGTATTGGAGCAAGCCGAGCGCGCCGGCCCAGAACGGTAGGACGGCCAGCAGACGAGCCATGCGTGGTGACTCCGTCGCGAGGAGCAGTGTGAGCGCCAGCACGCCGGCGAGCGCCGCGAAGACGCCGACGATCAGGCGATGGCGTCGTTGGCGGGGACCGATGTTGGGCAGACAGGTATTGCCCATGGACCTCGTGGTGGCAGGGGGTGGCAGGGGATGGCGAGAGGTCAGCCCGAGTATAAGCTAATAGAGGGAGGATGCGGGCCAACCGGAAGTGTGGAGGAACGCGATGCGCGTACGCGAGCGGCGCCGTAGGGTTCTCACGGTGGTGGCCGTAGCGACCGTTCTCTCGGGGTGTGGCGGCGTGGGCGCGGCGAGAACGTCCCGCGGCTCGGCCGACGTCCTGACGGCGGAGGAAATGGAGCCGCTGGCCGGTCGGGATCTCCTCACCGTGATCGAGCGACTACGACCACGCTGGCTCCAGAGCCGCCTGGCCCAGACCACGGAAGGCGTACACCCGGTGTCGGTCGTCGTGAACGGCCTGCGCCAGGACGGCGGCCCGGAGGTCCTGAAACAGTACATGGCCACTGACGTGCAGGAAGTGCGGTTCCTGAACTCGCGCGACGCCACCACGAGCTACGGCCTCCAGATGATGTCGGGGGCGATCGTCGTGACGCTCAAGCGCTGAGCGAAGCGCCCCGCCGTGGGGTACCGCCGGCCCTCGGCGATCCGCTAGGTTGTCTGGCCATGCCCCAGGACCAGCCCCACCCGCCCAAGCGCCCCAAGGTCGACTTCCGCAACGTCCGCGCCGAGGCGGGCCACTTGGTGCGGGAGCACCGGAAGACGCTCGCGATCGGCTTCGTGCTGATGATCGTGAACCGACTCGCCGGGCTCGTCCTCCCCTATCTGCCCAAGGTGCTCCTCGACGAGGTCGTCCCGAACGGCCGGGCCGACCTTCTGCTGCTCCTGGTGGCGGCCGCGGCCGGCGCCGCGGTCGTCCAGGCCGCCACGTCGTTCACGCTGTCCCAGGTCGTGAGCGTCGCCGCGCAGGGCGCGATCGCGAAGATGAGGAAGGAGGTCCAGGCCCACGTCCTCAGGCTTCCGGTGAGCTACTTCGATTCGACGAAGACCGGCGTGCTCATCTCCCGGATCATGACCGATCCGGAGGGGATCCGGAACCTGGTGGGCACGGGACTCGTGCAGCTCGTCGGCGGGATCATGACCGCGGTCATCGCCTTCGGGATCCTGCTGACGCTCAACCTGACGCTCACGCTGGGCACCGTCGTCCTCCTGGGGCTGTTCGCGGCCTCCCTGTCCGTGGCCTTCAAGAAGCTCCGCCCGATCTTCCGCAAGCGCGGAGAGATCAATGCCGAGGTTACCGGCCGGCTCAACGAGACGTTGGGCGGCGTGCGGCTGGTGAAGACCTATGTGGCCGAGGAGCGGGAGCAGGCGGTCTTCGGCGAGGGAGTAGACCGCCTCTTCAGGAACGTCGCCTCGACGATCACCGGGACGTCCGCCGTGTCGGCGATCTCGACGGTGATCGTCGGTGCGATCGGCGTGCTCATCCTGTGGGTGGGCGGTCACTCCGTCCTGGCCGAGGACATGACGACCGGCGAGCTGTTCATCTACGTCATGTACGTCGGGGTCATGGTCGCGCCGCTCGTGCAGATCTCCTCCATCGGGACACAGATCACCGAGGCGTTCGCGGGCCTCGACCGCATCCACGAGCTGCGCTCGGTCCCCACGGAGGACGAAGAAGACGAGCTGCGCACCGCGATCCCGGACCTCGCGGGCGAAGTCCGGTTCGAGGATGTCTGGTTCGAGTACAAGCCCGACACCCCCGTGCTGAAGGGGGTCTCGTTCCACACGCCGGCCGGGGCGACCACGGCACTGGTCGGCCCGTCCGGATCGGGCAAGAGCACGCTCATCGGCCTGGTCATGGCGTTCCACCGCCCGAAATCCGGGCGCGTGATCGTGGACGGCGAGGACCTCACGACGCTGCGCCTGAAGGATTATCGGCATTTTCTGGGCGTCGTCATGCAGGACAACTTCCTCTTCGACGGCACGATCCGGGACAACATCGCGTTCGCGGGCCCGGAGGCGTCCGAAGGGGACATCCGGGAGGCTGCGCGCATCGCGCACTGCGACGAATTCGTGTCCCGGTTCGACGACGGGTACGACACCGTTGTGGGGGAGCGGGGTGTGAAGCTCTCCGGCGGGCAGCGCCAGCGGGTGGGGATCGCGCGCGCCATCCTGGCGAACCCGCGCGTGCTCATCCTCGACGAGGCCACGTCCAGCCTGGACTCCGAGGCCGAGGCGCTGATCCAGGACGGTCTGCGCGTGCTCAGGCGAGGGCGCACCACGTTCGTGATCGCCCATCGTCTTTCCACGATCCGGAGCGCGGACCAGATCCTCGTGCTCGATGCAGGCGAGATCGTGGAGCGCGGCACGCACGAGGAGCTCATGGCGAAAGACGGGCTGTACCGCCGGCTGTACGAGAAGCAGTACGGGCTGATGCAGGACCTCTACATCAACCCGGGGGAGGAGCCGCCCGCCGAGACGGGCAGGGAGATCTGAGGACACGCTGAGTGCGGCTCCGGCGGACCCGGAGCCGCCACGGCGGCGATCGCCCCGGACCGTCTGCGATCGCGACCGGCCTGCGGTCCGCACGCTGAAGTCACACCGGGGCCCCACCTCGTCGCAGCAACTTGTACAGCTCGAACCAGGCCACGGTCAGCGCCCCCGCGAGGGCCGCGAGCAACACGTCCCCGAGCTCCGGCGGACCGAACCGGAACAACCTCCGGACCGGCGCCACGACCTGTGCGACCACGAGGAACAGCGCGGCCCCGCCCACGACCCACCACACGGTCCGGTTCGGTACGCGCAGCATGTCCAGCCCCGTGCGGCGCCAGGACCGGTTCACGAGGATGAGCGCGATGTTGGCGGTCACGAGGCTGACGAAGGTCACTCCTCGCGCCGCCGCGTCGTCGTGGCCCGTGTGGCGCGCCGTGAGGAAGACGGCCAGCGTCACGGCGAGCACGACCAGCCCCTGGGCGACGCTGGCGCGCACGGCTCCGACGCCGAACAGCCCTTCCTCCGGATTCCTGGGTCGTCGGCTCATGATGTCGGGCTCGGCCGGCTCCGCCTCGAAGATCAACGTGCACGACGGGTCGATGATGAGCTCGAGGAAGACGATGTGGACCGGAAGCAGGATGAGCGGCCAGTCGGGGAAGAAGACCGGCACGAGTGACAGGCCGGCGATGGGCACGTGGATGGCGACGATGTAGATGATCGCCTTGCGGATGTTGTCGAAGATCCGCCGGCCCAGCTTGACTGCCTCCACGATGGACGAGAAGTCGTCGTCGAGCAGTACCAGCGCGGCCGACTCGCGCGCGACGTCCGGTCCGCGGCCACCCATGGCGATGCCGATGTCCGCGGCCTTGAGCGCGGGAGCATCGTTCACCCCGTCGCCGGTCATCGCGACTACCTCGCCGTTCGCCCTCAGGGCCTGGACGATCCGGAGCTTCTGCTCGGGGACCACGCGGGCGAAGATGTGGACGTCGCCCACGCGCGCGGCGAGCTCGGCGTCGTCCATCCGGTCCAGCTCTGGGCCGGTGAGCAGCGCGCGTGCGCCGTCGATGCCGATCCGGCGCCCGATGCTCGCGGCCGTGGCAGGGTAGTCGCCGGTGATCATGACCACACGGATCCCGGCCCGCCGGCACTCGTCCACCGCGAGAGGGACGCTCGGCCGAAGGGGATCGGCCAGCCCCACCAGGCCCAGGAGCTCGAAGTCGAAGTCGTGCTGATGCGAGGGGAGGGCGTGCCCCGGCGCGACGCCGCGCGCGACCGCGAGCACGCGCAGGCCCTCGTCCGCGAGCGAGCGGACCTGGGCGGCAACCTCCGCGATGCGTTCGGGTGGGAGGTGGCAGAGGTCCTCGACGGCTTCGGGGGCCCCCTTCGCCGCGACCTCCAGCGTGCCCCCGTCCGGGTCGCGCCAGACGTGGGATACGGCCAGCAGGTCTGGGGACAAGGGGTACTCGCGCTCGAGCTGCCACGGTTCATGAAGGTGCTCGGTCCCGGCGAGGGTACGGGCGCCCAGCTCCGCGAAGGCTCTCTCCATCGGGTCGAGGGGGTCGCGCTGGCTCGCCAGGATCCCGAACTCGAGCAGGCGGTGGAAGCGCTCGGGCAGCTCCCGTTCCGTCCCGTCGGCATCGAAGACCCGGCCGTCCACCACCAGCTTGCCGATGGTCATCCGGTTCTGCGTCAGGGTGCCGGTCTTGTCCACGCACAAGACGGTTGCGGCGCCGAGTGTCTCGACGGCGGGCATACGCCGCGTGAGCACGCCTCGTCGAGAAAGCCGCCAGGCCCCCATCGCCAGGAAGATCGTGAGGACGACCGGGAACTCCTCGGGCAGCGTCGCCATGGCGAGCGTGATCCCCGCGAGGAAGCCACGCCCCCAGGCCTCGACCGTGTTGCCGCGCGTCAGCGCGTAGAGCACGATCGCCGCCACGCAGAGCGCCAGGCCCGTGATCGCGAGCGTCCGCACGAGCCGGCCGGTCTCCTTCTGGAGCAGCGTCTGCTCGGGCTCGAGCCTCTGGATCGCCCGGCCGATCTTCCCGAACTCGGTGCGCGAGCCGGTCGCGAGCACCTCCGCGATGCCCACGCCGGCCGTGACCATCGTCCCCGAGAACACGGCGGGCAGATCGTCTCCGCCCGGATGGGCCATCGCCATCTCGGTCGGCGATGGCTGCTTGCGGACCGGGACCGACTCTCCGGTCAGAAGGGATTCGTCCACGGAGAGGTTGACTCCCTCCCGGAGAATCCCGTCCGCGGGCACCCGGTCTCCTTCCGCGAGCACGACCAGGTCGCCGCGCACGACCTCGCGGCCGGCGATGCGCCGTCGCTCCCCGTCCCGGATCACGAGCGCGCGTGGACTCGCCAGGTCCCGTAGAGCTTCGAGCGCGCGCTCCGTACGCCGCTCCTGAACGATGGTGATTCCCATGACGACGAAGACGAAGCCCAGCAGCAACAGGGCCTCGGTCGGCTCGCCGAGGATCAGGTAGAGCGTACCGCACGCAGCCAGGAGCAGGAACATCGGCTCGCGAACGACGTCCAGCGCGATCCGCCCGATGCCGCGTCGCCGGGATCCGGGAAGCTCGTTGAAGCCGTCCCGTCCAAGCCGCTCCGCGGCCTCCGCCTCCGAAAGGCCGCTCGCTCGTGTCAGGTCCATGGGATGGATGCCTCGCTCGGACGGGCCGCGGTCCCGATCGGACCGATACCGGTGAATCAGACTGCCCCGGCCCGTGGCGCCGGACAAGGCCCTGCCGCGTTGCTACGCGCTCATCCCGAGAAGGCTCGCGGCTTTCGCGACGGCCGGATGATCCGTGGTCAACGCTTCGGGCGTGCCGAACTCCAGATCACGCGACATCCGAGCGGTGAACAGCACGACGGTGCGCCAGTCGCCCCAGAAGCCGGACCACCACCGGATGCCGTGACGACCAGCATCCCACGCGACACGGGCGATGGGCTGGGTGATCGCGCGCACGCGCGAGGCGGTGGTGTCCGGCCCGATCCCGACGGCGGCGAGGTACGAAGGGTCGCAGAGGTCGGCGAGCCTCCGCGCGGAAGCGGGAGGGACCTTCACCTCGACCATCGCGAGCGGCAGACCGGCCCGGCTCAGGTGGGACGGCTCCAGCGGCCGCCCTCTCCATGGCTGGAGCAGCTCGGCGACCGCGTGGTCGGGTGTCACCGCCGCGTAGAGGACCGGTGAGACCTCCACGGGGAGGTCGAACCGGCCGCGTCCGGAGGCGGGAGGCACGTGGGAAGCGGAGAACCGCGCGCCGGGCGCCGCCCCTGCATCCCAGGGAAACACCCTCCAGCACCGTGCCGGGGCGGGCTCAGGCGTAGGCGCCCGCCTTTTCGGTCTCGATGGCGCCGATGACGTCCGCCACCCGGCCCAGGCGGATCAGGTACACCGGCGAGCGGTCCGAGAGGTGTGCGTTGGGCCCGTGGAGCCAGCTTTCCACGACCGCGGCGGAGAGCCAGCGGGTGAGCATCTCCACCACGAGCGCGAGTCCCGCCAGGCGATCGGCGTTGTCGGGATCGGGGAGCTGGCCGGTGCGCCAGCGGGACACCTGGGAGGGTGACACGCCGAGGATCACCGCTACGGCGCGATCCGATCCAAGGATCGCGCGGCACGTGGCGAGGTGCTGGCGGGCGCCCGGTCCAGGCGCCTCCCAGGCCGCGGATGCGGCCGCCGCCCGCGTGGGGGCACGCGTCGTGGTCATGGCAGATCTTAGCGCACCAAAAGATGTTGCGCAACGGATTACGTTGCGGCCGGCGGAAGTGAGGGCCGGGACCGCGCGCCCGGTACTGCGGCCGGCCTGCCAGGGGCTCAGCGGCTCAGCCAGTAGTTGACCTTCACCATGAACGTGTTGCGCATGGTGTCGTCGAGGAGCGCCCCGGCCTCGTCGAAGAGCCCGGCGGTCGGGTCCGTGGAGAAGCCGGACCGCCCGTGGTTCCAGACCAGGAAGAGCGTGGATCCGGGCCGATACTCCCATCTCACGACCAGGTTGCTACGGAGCGAGCGGATGCTGAAGTCCGGGTTCGTGAACGTGATGGTCGGCGCGGGGCCCGCGCCGTCGGGGTCGGCGGCGTAGGTGTTCGCGCCCTGGTCGAACGCCAGCGTCGAGGAGCCGTCCTCACCGTAGCGCACGAACTCGAAGCTGCGCGCGCGTGCGAGTTCCTTGAATCCCTCGTAGTCGCCCGACGCCAGGAGGGGCTGGGCGTACCACTGGATGCTCAGGCTCGGGGACAGCGCCAGGTCCGCGCGCAACGAGGCGTTCAGGCTCCGCTGCCGGAGCCCGCTGAACAGGTAACGTCCCCCGTAGGTCTCGGTGGCCGTCGGGTCCGTGCGTTGGGTTACGTAGAAGCCTACCGACTGGCTCTCGTTGTAGTTGACGGAGAGGCGCAGGTCGGCGGCGCCACTGGGGCGCAGGGACAGGCTCGGCCCGGTCGACATGCCCCAGCCGCCCTCGCTGTTCCTGGAAAAGGAGGCGAAAAGGCTCCCGCTCATCCGGTTGCGCTGATCCGAGCTCACGCTCCCGTTCACCGACCACTGCGCCGGGCGGGCCATGAGGGGTCCGCCGCGCGTGGTGTTGTCGGTCAGCGTCCGGGGGCTGAGGTTCGACCCTACGCTGAAGCTCCAGTAGTTGAGGAGCTGCCCGTTCGCGCCCAGGTAAGCCGAGCGACCCACGTTGGTCCCGCCGAAGTTCCAGCTCTGGGCCCAGCTCCCGTTCAGCGAGAAGCGGCGGAAGACCCGGCCGGGGTCGAGCCACCTGTAGTTGAGCCAGACGCCGTGGAAGACGTCGTCCGCCTCCGTGCTGAACCCGCCGTCGTTGACCTCGAAGCCGGGCGAGGTCGCGAAGATGTCGGTCCCTCCGACGAAGCGGCCCGATTCCCTGGCGAAGCTGAGCGCCGTGCTCCACCCGGTCATGGACGTGGCGCTCGGATCCAGCTTCACGTAGTCCTGATCCGGGCGTTGGTAGTAGCGCGCGGAAGACCGCTGGGCCGCCGTCATCGCCTCCGGGTCACCGGCCACGCGCGAGCCGGCGAGCGTGCCGCTGACGGACCACCGGTTGCTTCCGAAGCGGTGGAAGAAGTCCGTCCCTGCGGCGTATGCGGAGGTGCGGAGTCCCTCGAAGAGGGGATCGCCGAGGTCTCGGTTGACGCTCGTTGCCAGGACACCGATCCCGGTACCGCCGCTCCGGAAGTCGCGCCGCACGCTCACGACGCCGTAGTTGGCCAGCGGCTCGACGGGGCGGGTCCCGCGGGTCCCGTCGGCCGCCTGGATCCTGGCCTGCTCGGCGCTCGTCACGGCGTCGAGGAATCCGACGGACCAGGATCCCAGCTTTCCGGATAGCTTGGTCGCGCCGAGGATGCTGGTCGCGGACGGGTTGTCCGCCCAGCCGTCCGGCTCGTTCGCCGGGCGGGAGGGCGCCCGCCCGATGCGCCTCGAGTAGAACAGCGTGGGCGCGAACGCCCTGCTTCCGGCTCCGTACTGGAAGAGGTTGGCGCCCTCCACGAAAAAGGGACGGCGCTCCTCGAAGTACGTCTCGAAGTCGGTGAGGTTCACCACCGCCGGATCCACCTCGACCTGTCCGAAGTCGGGGTTGACGGTGGCGTCCAGCGTCATGTTGCTGGTGACGCCGTACTTGAGGTCGAGCCCGATGCCCTTGCCGATGACGCTGCCGTCGTTGAACGGGCTGGAGCGGTCGGCCGACCGGTCGAAGTCGGCCGAAGCCACCGTGTAGGGGAGCGCCTCCAGGCGCTTGGGCTGGGGGATGTCGCGCAGGCCCTCGAGGTGCCCGAAGAGGGACGCGTATCCCCGCTCCGTGTTCCGCGCCCACATCCAGCGCGTCGTCTCGCTCTTCCGGAAGATCTGGCGGGTGAAGTTGACGCCCCAGGTCTGCTCCGGATCCGTGGAGAACCGGAGCTGGGAGAACGGAATCCGGATCTCCGCGACCCAGCCCAGGGAGTCCACGCCCACCGCCGCCTCCCACACCGGATCCCACGAGGAATCCCCGTACGAGTTGTCGTTGGCGGCGAGCGCGTCCGACCTCACGCCGGCGGCGTTCACGGCGAACTCGAACGCCGTCCGATGGTCGTGATAGGAGTCGATGGAGACGCGGAAGACGTCGCTCGAGGTCTCGCTGTCCCGCCGGCCGAGCCGCCGGGCGATGGCGGCGGGCTCGTTGTCGAACAAGCGCGCCCCGACGTACAGCGCGTCGGCGTCGTAGGTCACCCGGACCTCGGTGCGCTCGCTCGGCTCGCCGCCGTCCAAGGGAAGGACCTGCGTGAAGCCCGTGATGACCGGAGCCTCCTGCCAGGCCGGCTCCTCGAGGCGTCCGTCGAGGACCGGCGACGAGATCGTCGCCTGGACGGCGCGCGCCACGAGGGGGGCCGGGCGGTCCGGGCGGTCTCCGTTTCGCGCCAGCGCGGGCTGCGCCGCCCCGTCCACGGGGACCGACAGGGCTCCGAGAGCCATTGCCGCGGCGAACGTCAGCCTCCGCACCGACCCGCCCCCACCACCCCTCGTCGTCTCCGGTCCCGTCGCTGTCCCCATGCGCCCCTCCCCGAGTGCCCCCCCCGCGCCGTGTCGATGCGGAGGCCGGGCAGGGGCGTCCGCGGTCACTCCCTTGGATGGCACGGGGACGCGAATCGTTGCACTCCAGCCGGACGCCCGCGGCCGGGGCGAGCAGCCCTACGCGGCGCCGGGGAATCCCGGCGGGTCACACCTCCGGTTCGAACTGGATGTTCATGGCCGCGATCTCGTTCTTGAAATGGTAGGCGAGGCGACCGACGAAGGCCCCGAGCAGCTGCCATTCCCTCGAACGGTTCTGGCACTTCAGCGCCGCGATCAGGGGTCCGGCCGTCCTCGTGAAACGGATCTCGCCGATGTACTTCCTGTGCTGGATGACCAGGCCACCGCGGACGTGCTTGACCACGAACGACTTGATCTTCCCGTTCCTGATCGCCTCCCGGAGAAGCGCCCAGGAAGTTCTCTCCGCCGCGGCTGATGATCTGCATGTGGACCATGACTCTTCCCCCTGCTTCGACTCCCGTCAGAGCAGAAGCAACCGCGTGACCTTCACCGTGAGAAAGCGCTCCAGGACACCCGGGCCGGTGAGTGACCTCCGCTCCGTGTAGAGAAAGAACAGATCGGAGAGCGGCGCGTGGATGAAGTGCGCGCGCAGATTCGTGATCATCTCGTCGGTATCGGCGTTGATCTGCACGAAGGCGCTGAAGTTGAGCGTGGTGCTCCACGCGTACTGGAGCCGGGCGCCGAAGAGATCGGCGGTGAACGAGGTCCCCTGAACGGCGACCGCGTTGTGCGTGGCGTCCACGTCGAGCACCAGGTGGTGATCGGGCTGCCAGCGGAGACCGCCGCTCACGGTCCAGCGCGTTCCGTCCCAGAAGCCTCCCCCCGAGATGCCCAGGTTCCCGGAGAGGGCATTCCCCTGGCTGGATCGGTACGTCGCGGATCCCTGGGAGAACGTGTAATCGCCGACGGGGATCGACACCCCTTCGCGTACGCGGAAGGGGGCGTCGAGCCGCTCGAACGTGCGTGTCGCGCCGAAGCTGAGGGTGGAGCGGTCGTGGAAGTTCACACCCAGGCCGGCGTGCGCCTCCCGGGACTCGAGTCGCCCGGAGAGGTTCGTCGTCCAGGTCGCATCCACCCACGGATTGACCTCCAGCACCCGGGGAATCCGCGGCTGGGTGTGGAGCCCCACCGTGGCGTAGCGTTCCCGGATCGCGTGCCGGCGCACGAAGCCGATGCCCGGGTCGAAGCGCTCGCCCACCTGGCGCACGGCCACCGACGTGTTCCAGAGACGGTCCCGCCATCCGACCGAGAACCGGGCTGCCCGGTCGCTCTCTTCTCCCTCGCGCGTCGCCGCGACGTACGTGTTGACGAAGAGCTTTCCACCGAGCATCAGGTTCGCGTCCACACCCGCGGCCTGGTTCGCGGGGGCGCTCTCGCCGCGGGCGTCGCGATGCGTGAGGATGAAGCCGATGTCGGAGTTACCCAGCACGCGCCTCCGCACGCGCACCACGCTGAAGCTCTCGCCGGGCGCCTGGTCGAACTCCTCCGCCTGGACCGTCAGGAGCCCGAGCTCGAAGCCGCCTGCCTGTCCCGTCAGGCGCGCGCCGCCCGTCAGCGGAACGGGGCTCCCACCGCGCAGCCCGATCTGGCGCGAATGGAACAACGTCATGTCCTTCAGCGACGAACCCAGCCGAGGTCCCCCCGGTCCGGCGCCCACGTCGCCGAACGTGAACGTGCCCGAGTTCTCCAGGAAGAACTCGCGCAGCTCCGGGAAGAAGACCGGAAATCGGGTCAGGTTCACCTGCTCCTGGTCCACTTCCACCTGCGAGAAGTCGGTGCGCCACGTGAGATCGAGCGTGAGGTTCGGTGTGAGCCCCCACTTGAGGTCCACGCCTCCGTCCGCGTCGTTGCCGCGCGCGTCCTCGGCCAGCGACGCGCCCCCGCCGCGTGACGCCAGCGCGAACGGCTTCACGCTCATGTTGTGTCCCGCCGGGAGCTTCCCGAGCCCGGTGAGCATGCCCGCCTGGGACATGAGGAAGATGCGGTTCCTCCGGTCCAGCGGCGCCCAGTAGGACACCTCGTTCCTGCGCCGGATGCGGCGCATGAGGTTCATCCCCCAACGCTGGTCGGGCAGCGTGGGATCGAAGCGGAGCGTACGCCATGGGATCGCCATCTCGAGCGTCCAGCCGCGCTCGTGCCTCGTGGTCCTCACGTCCACGACGCCGTCCCATCCGTAGTCGCGGTAGCGACCGTCGTCCGTGCCCTGTCCGTCCTTGATTCCTCCCGCGGGATTCACGAAGAAGATGAACGAGCTCCTCCGGTCCAGATACGTGTCCAGCGTGACGCCGAAGGCGTCCATCTCCTCGAAGAGGATCCCGGGTGAGTCCCGCTCGAGCCCTCCGACCACGATCCCCCGGGGGTCGGTGTCGAACAGCTCCGCGCCGATGTAGAGGTTGGTCCCGTCGTAAGCGATCCGCACCTCGGTGCGCTGGGTCGCGGGGAGGCCTTCGTCGGGCTCGGACTGGACGAACTCGGTGATCGGGGCCACGGACGCCCATGCGGCCTCGTCCATGCGCCCATCGATCCTGACGCCACGCACGGGGGCGACCCGCAACTCCGGGCGTCGGCGCGATTCCGGATTGCCCGCAGTGCCGGGATCCTGGGCGGTGATCCGGAGGGGAAGCGCGCCCAGCAGCACCGCGACCACCGCGATCGGCAGGGCCGCAGACGTTCCGCACCGTGGCTCGGTCAAGCGTGGGCTCCGGGGGACTCGTCACCCCGCATTCGCACCGCCACCAGATGCCCCGTGGCCGTGACCACGCCGTCGGCCGACAGCGTCTCCTCGATCACGACCTTGCGGCCCTTGATCTCCACGATGCGGCCGCGGATCTCGAGCTCCGGGCCGAGGGGCGTGGGCTTGAGGAAGTCCACCTTGAGCGATGCGGTGACGAAGCGCGGAGCGGGTCCGTCGCCCATCTTCCTGCCTTCGGACCGGAGCATTGCGGCCGAGGCGGCCCCCGTGCCGGCACAGTCCAGCAGCGAGGCGATCAGACCCCCGTACACGATTCCCGGCATCGCGATGTGGTACGGCGCGGGGGTGAAGAAGGTCACCGTCTCGTCGCCGTCCCAGCGCGTCCGGATGTGGAGACCCACGTCGTTGAGGCGGCCGCAGCCGTAACAGTGCGAGACATCGTCGGGGTAGAAGTCCTGGATGGCGGGGCTGTCTTCGGACATGGGGTCAGCGGCCTGTCGCTGTGGGGTCGAGGGGAACGGCTCGGACGTGGGTCCTACGGAGATGGTTCGCGCATCACCGGCACGATGACGTGGGACGCGCGGGAAGGCGCGCGATACACGCGGATCGTCGCAGGGTGGAAGTCGGAGGGGCGCGCCTCGAAGATGTTCGCCACGAACGCCTGGGGGTTCCGGTCGATCAGGGGAAACCAGGTGCTCTGGACCTGCACCATGATCCGGTGCCCCTTCTTGAACGTGTAGCTCTGCGTGTTGAGCGAGAAGGAGTAGTGCACGACCGAGTCGCTCGGCACGGCGGTCGGACGCTCATAGCTCTCGCGGTAGCGCCCGCGGAACACCTCGCTGGACACCATGAGCTGGTAGCCGGCGAGCTCCCAGTTCTCGGGGTAGGATTCCGGATACACGTCGATGAGCTTGACCACCCAGTCCACGTCGGTCCCGGTCGTGGAGGCGAACAGCTCTGCGACGACCTCGCCGGCGATCGTCAGGTCCGCGTCGAGGACCTCGCTCTCCCAGGAGAGCACGTCGGCGCGGTCGTCCACGAAGCGCTGGTCCTCCACGAGCCACGTGCGCCACTTCGAGCCCGGCCCGTAGGTCGCCTGGATCGGACGATGGCGGTACGGCACCGGATGCTCCGGGTCGGACACGTAGGCGTCGAAGGCGTCCGCGGCCGACGCGCCGGGCGGGTCGAAGGAGAGGTTCTCATGCGCGTGGAAGTAGAGGTTCCGCCTCTCGATCCCGACTTCGGGAGGCCACGCGTTCCACCGGTGCCACTCGTTCGCGCCGGCCACGAACGTGAGCGCCTCGGGGAGGTCGAGCGCTCCCTGGTCCTTGAGCCAGTATCGGAACCAGGGGGCCTGCACGTCCTCGAGGAACCAATCGGACGTCGCGCTCCCGAAGGGGATGATGCCCAGCGCGTCGCCGGGGCGGCGATTCCAACCCCCGTGGTTCCACGGGCCGACGACCAGGTGATTCACACCCGCGGTGTCGAACTCCTCCAACGCGTGGTAGATGCGCACGGGTCCCCAGAAGTCCTCCTGGTCCCACCATCCCGCCACGTTCAGCGTCGGCACCTTCGCGCTGCGGATGTGGGGGATGAGCGTCTGCCTCTTCCAGAACGCATCGTAGTCGGGGTGTTCCACGTAGTCGTTCCACGTGGGAATGCGTCCCATGAGGTACCGTTCGTTCACGTTGGCGAGCGGCCCGAGCGACAGGTACCAGTCGTAGGTGTCGTACCGATCGAAGGTGAAGGGCTCGGTCTCCTTCGAGGTTTCCATCCTGGCCGCGTACTCGAACCCGTAGCTCAGGCGGAACGCCCCGTTGTGGTGGAAGTCGTCCCCGAGCCACATGTCCGCCGGAGACGCCTGAGGGGAGATCGCTGTGAGCGCGGGGTGGGGTTCGAGAGCGCCCATGATCGTGGTCCAGCCGTCGTACGAGACTCCCAGCATGCCGACGCGCCCGTTGTTGCCCGGCACGTTGTGGAGGAGCCACTCGATCGTGTCCCAGGTGTCCGTTCCCTCGTCCAGGGACCGCGTGTCCCCGGGCGCCCTCGCGGGGCGCTGCATCACGAACCGGCCCTCGGAGGCGAAGCGGCCCCGGATGTCCTGGAAGACGAAGATGTAGCCGTCTTCCGCCAATTCACGGTACGAGCCGTCGAGCGTGGACGCCTTGCCGGAGACGCCGTAGGGCGTGCGGTTCATGAGGAAGGGAAGGGGCGAGCGGGCGTCCCTGGGCACGAAGATCTTCGTGTTCAAGCGTACGCCGTCTCGCATCGGGATCATGACGTCCCTCACGTCGTAGCGGTCCGCGATGCGCTCCTGGGCGAGCGCGGCCGCCGGGAGCAGGGTGCATGACACGGCGAGGGCGACGAAGACGGTTCGCTGGCGCATGAGTCCCTCCGGAAGTCGGTGCGCTCGGCCCGGCGACGCCGGGAATGTAGGGTGGTGGGAGGTGGGGGCGCCAAGGGCGCCCGGTGCGCTTCGGAGCGGAGTGAGGTTAGCATGTAGCGCATGTCCGACGCGACGCCGCCACCGCCGCGGAGCCCTGAGCCCGCCATCGTCTTCCGCTGGCTGCCGCTGGCGGTGTGGCTCGTCTCGATGGCGAGCGCGCTCGCGTACCTCGACCGCGGGTGGTTCCCGCACGACCTGGGATCCGTCGCGCACCCCGCTCAGCGCGTGCTGCTCGGCGAGCTCCCGCACCGGGATTTCGACGACGTGTACACGGGCGGCCTGGCGTTCGTCAATGCGTTCGCATTCCGCCTCTTCGGCGAGAGTGCGACGGCCGCCCGTTGGATGGTGCTCGGCGCCTTCGCGGCCTGGGTGCCGGCCCTCTGGATGGTGGCCCGATCTTCGGCGGGGGTCTGGGTCGCGGCGGCGATCACGCTCCTCGGCGCGGCGTGGACGCTCCCGATGTACGCGGAGGGGATGCCGTCGTGGTACAACCTGTTCCTGGCCACGTTCGCCCTGCTGGCCTTCCTCGAGTACGCCCATCGTGGGCGCCGCCGCTGGCTGTTCTGGGCGGGGGTGGCTGCGGGCTCCTCGATGCTCTTCAAGGTCACCGGCCTCTACACCGTGGCCGCATGCCTCCTGGGGATCGCGTGGCTCGAAGATGCGTCCCGCCCGGACGATGACGACGGTTCGGCGCACCGCTCCGACGCGCTCTACCGATGGTTCATCGCGGCGTGCGCGCTGGGACTCGCGGGAGCCGTCACGGGACTCGTGGTCCGGGCCATGGGGCCCTCGGGGCTCGTGCGCTTCGGCCTGCCCGCGGCGGCACCCGCGCTCGTCGCGGCATGGGCGGCCCGACGCCCAACGGGTGTGAGCTCCTCGCGGCGGTTCCGCGACCTGGCGCGCACGGCGCTGCCGCTCGTGGGAGGCGTGGCGGCGGCGCTGGCCCCGTTCCTCGTGCTCTACGCGTTCCAGGGGGCGCTCGACGACCTCTGGCGTGGGGTCTTCGTGTTGCCGCGGCGCCGGTTCGCCGAAGCCTCCTGGACGGGGCTCCGCGGAGGCGTCGTGGGCATGGCGCTCTCGGCGGCGGTCGTCACGGCGTCGGCGTTCCTTCCACGCACGGGCCCGCGCCTCCGGCGGCTGTCCGCGGGGCTCGCGGCCGCGGCCGGGGCGGCCGCGCTGATGACGAGCGGGACGTCGCGCGTGTACGGGGCGCTCTGGCAGGGGCTCTGGTGGCTGCCGCCGGCCGTCGCGCTCGCGGCGGTCGCGTCGTTGGTCGGCCGTCGGCCCGGGGGGCCCGGCGCGGACCGCGACGTGCGCATCTTCCTGACCCTGGCCGTCTTCGGTCTCGCCAGCCTGGTGGAGGTCCCGTTCGCGGCGCCGATCTACTTCTTCTACGCCGCCCCGCTGCTGGCCCTGCTCGGACTCGCGCTGGCGGGGACGCCGCCACACGCGGTGCGGCCCGAAGGCGCTCGGGACGTCCGCTCAGCGACGCCGCCCCGGGAAGCGTGGCTGCTGGGCGTGACGTGTTTCCTGTTGGCCTTCACGGCGCTGCGCCTCGTCCCGGGCTTCGTGCGTCACCTCGGCCTCCAGCCGGCACGCCATCACCAGACCGAGGTCCTGCGGATCCCGCGCGGTGGGGGCCTGCGCGTGGACGCGGCGGCCCGGGAGGAGGTGGAGACGGTGGTCCGGATGGTGGAGGCGCTGGCGCCCGGTCCGTTCGTCTACGCCACGCCCGACGCCCCCGAGGTGTACGTCCTGACGGGGCGACGGAATCCCACGCGTACGCTGTTCGAGTTCCTCGATCCCGATCCCGGGACCCGCGCGCGGCGCGTCCTCGCGGCTCTGGACCGAACCGGCGTCGAGCTCGTCGTGATCAACCGCCGGCCGCTCTTTTCCGAACCCGTGGACCCCGAGCTCGTCGCCGGTCTCCAGGCCCGCTATCCGGCGGCGCGGGAGGTGGGGCGCTTCCTGGTCGTCTGGAAGCCTGCGGAGCGGATCCCTGCGGATCCGATCCAGCCCTGAGGCGTCCATGCGCATGATGATCTTCGACGGCCACAACGACACGCTCACGCAGATCCGCAAAGTGATCGGGATCAACTTCCACGTGGGCTTCCGCCGAGGCGATGGGGACCAGGAGGCGTCGACGTCGCTCGAGGAAGTCGTGCGCCACATCCGCTACGTCGCCGATCGCGCCGGTTTCGTGGAGGTGGAACTCCGGGGCATCTGTGCGCGGAACCGGCTCAGGGTCTCACGGGCCACCTGGGGCGCCTGAGCCGGCGGCGCACGCGCTCCTCGACCCCCCGAGTGCTCCGGGTGTACGTTTCGGTGTCATGAGCCAGACCGCTCGCCCTCCGAAGCGCATCCTCTGGGTCGACGACGAGATCGACCTCCTGAGGCCGCATCTGCTCTTTCTGCAGGCCCGCGGCTACCACGTGGACGCGATCGCCAACGGCGACGACGCTCTGACGCTCCTGCGCGAGAACCCGTACGATCTGGTTCTCCTCGACGAGCAGATGCCGGGGCGCCGGGGCCTGGAGGTGCTGGAGATCCTCCGCAGGCAGGACCCCCACGCGTTGGTGGTGATGGTGACGAAGTCGGAGGAGGACCACACCATGACCGAGGCCATCGGGCGCCGGGTGGCCGACTACCTCGTCAAGCCCACCAGCCCGCGCCAGGTGCTCTCCGTGGTGACCCGGATCCTCGAGGGCTCCTCCATCCGCCAGCAGCAGGTGGCCCAGGACTTCGCGGGGCGCTTCCAGGCGTTGTCCGTGATGGCTCAGGAGGCGGCGAGCGCCGACGACTACGCGCGCGTGTTCACCGAGCTCACGGACTGGCATCTCCGGCTGGAGGGTGCGGGGGAGCAGGGACTCCTGGGCACCGTCCGTTCCCTGATGGCCGACCTGCGACGTGACTTCGGGGCCTTCGTGACGAGGGAGTACCCGCGGTGGATGCGCGGCGCGGAGGACCGTCCGGTGCTTTCCGTGGATCTCGTCGAGCTGTTCCTCCTGCCGTGGCTGGAGGACGATCCCGTCTACTTCGTGGTGCTCGACTGCATGCGCCTGGACCAGTGGCGCGCGATGACGCCCCTCCTCGCGCCGTTCTTCGAGATCGAGGAGCGCTATCACTACTCGATCCTGCCCACCGCGACCCCCTATGCGCGCAACGCGATCTTCAGTGGGAGCTTCCCCGACGAGATCGCCCGGAGGTACCCCGGCTGGTGGGACGCGTCCGACGACGAAGGGAGCCTCAACGCGTTCGAGGACCGCCTTCTCGAGCGTCAGCTCCGGCGCCTCACGAAGCGGTCCGTACCGGTGCACTACGAGAAGATCTTCTCGGACCGGGAAGCCGACCAGGTTCGGGCACGGGTCAACTCGGCGCTGAAGACCCCCGGCTCGGTGATCGCGTTGGTCTTCAACTTCGTGGACCTCATGACGCACGGGCGCTCCGAGTCGCCCATTCTGATGGAAGTCGCGAAGGACGAGGCCGCCCTCCGGGGCCTGACCCGCTCCTGGTTCGAGCGTTCCACCGCGTTCGAGGTCCTCAAGGAAGCTGCCCGCGCGGGGCACAGGGTGGTCCTCACGACCGACCACGGATCCATCCTGTGTCAGCGCCCGTCCACCGTCTACGCCCGACGGGATGCCACCGCGAACCTGCGCTACAAGTTCGGCCAGGATCTCCGCGTCGAGCAGACCGACACCGCCTACGTGACCAGGAACGAGAAGGACCTGCGCCTGCCGAGCGGACGCCTCGGGATGACCTACGCCTTGGCCGTGGAGGACCATTTCTTCGTATATCCGACGAAGCTCCGCGAGTACCAGGCGCGTTACCGGAACTCCTTCCTGCACGGGGGGATCAGCCCCGAGGAGATGATCGTCCCCGTGGCCTGCCTGACGCCCCGGGGGCGGTAGCGGATCTCGTGAAGGAGCACCTGCGCATCCTCGGATTCCTGCGGCCCCACGCTCCCGTGGTCCTCGCGGCCGTGGCGGCCACCGCCGCGTTCGCGGTGCTCGATGCGACGGCGTACGTGCTGCTCATCCCGTTCGTGGACGCCCTGTTCGGGAAGGGGGTCGGGCCGGCGCCGGGGTCGGGGAGCGCGATGGGCCGGCTCCTCGACGCCACGGTGTATCGGTGGATGGACCTCCAGGGAGGTCCGCTGACCGCGGTGGGGCACGTCATCGTGTTGATCCTCGCGGTGTTCGCGTTGAAGAACGCCTTCTTCTTCGCCCGTGCCTATCTGGTCGCTCGCGTCGAGCAGGGCGTGAACCGCGATCTCCGGGACCGCGTCTACGACCACCTCGTAGACCTCGACCTCGCGTTCTTCGGGCGCGTGCGCATGGGACAGGTCGTGAGTCGCCTCACCACCGAGGTGGAGACGCTGCGCAGCGTGGTCACGGCCGAGCTCTCGCGCCTGGTGTCCGCCGTGTTCGAGTTCGGGGCCGCCCTCGTCGCGATGCTCCTCATCTCGTGGAAGCTGACCGCGGCGGCGTTCGTCGTCGTTCCGCTCGCGATGGTCGTCTGGGGTCCCCTGGTCAAAGTCCTGAGACACAGGGACCGACGTGTCCTGGACCTGGGGGCCGAGGTGAACGCGCACATCCAGGAGACGCTCTCCGGCATCCGCCTCGTGAAGTCGTCGTCCGCGGAGGAGCGTGAGCGGCGGCGGTTCCACGGGCTCACCACCGCGTACTTCCGGCAGTTCCTGCGCGCCGAGGTCGCCCGCTCGCTGGCGGCGCCGCTGACCGAGATGCTCGCGCTAGCCGGGACCGTCGTGCTGCTGTGGTACGGGGCGCGGCTGGTGGTGGCCGGCGATCTCACGGGGGCGCAGTTCGTGGGCTTCCTCGGCCTGTCCCTCAAGCTCTACGCACCGGTGAAGAACGTGGCGAAGTTCCCGGCCACGGCGCAGCCCGGCCTGGTCGCGGCCGAGCGCATCTTCGAGTTCCTCGATGCGCGGACGGAGATCCGCGACCGACCGGGAGCTCGTCCGTTCACGGGTCTGGAGCGTGACATCGCTTTCGAGGACGTCGCGTTCGGGTACCGGAAGGGCGAGCCCGTGCTCCGGGGCGTGTCACTCGTCGTGCCCAAGGGAACGGTGACCGCCCTCGTGGGACCGTCGGGCTCCGGCAAAAGCACGCTGGTGGACCTCCTCGGCCGGTTCTACGAGGCGGCCTCGGGGCGCGTCACGCTGGACGGCGTGGACGTGCGGGAGATGCGTCTGGTCGACCTGCGCCGCCAGCTCGGCGTCGTGTCGCAGGACACGGTGCTCTTCCACGACACGGTCCGCGCGAACATCGCGTATGGGCGCCCCGACGCGAGCTTCGACGAAGTAGTCCGCGCCGCGCGCGCGGCCCACGCGCACGACTTCATCGCCGGCATGCCGCGCGGCTACGACACGGTCGTGGGGGAGCGCGGGTCCCACCTCTCGGGGGGCCAGCGCCAACGCATCGCGATCGCGCGCGCGATCCTTCGGGACGCGCCCATCCTGGTGTTCGACGAGGCTACGAGCGCCCTGGACTCCGAGTCCGAGCGCCTCGTGCAGGAAGCCATCGGACGCCTGCTCCAGGGCCGAACGGTCATCGTGGTGGCGCACCGGCTCTCCACCGTGAGGCGCGCCGACCAGATCGTGGTCCTGGACGCGGGTCGGGTCGTGCAGAGAGGCGACCACGAGACGCTGATGGCGGACGGGGGCCTCTACCGGCGACTCCACGACCTCCAGATCCGGGAGGACGTGGGCGCCACGGCGCCGTGAGCGGGAGGCGGGTACGCCACGCGCTCGAGTTCGGGCTCTTCCGTCTCTTCATGGCGGTCGGGGTGGGCATGCCCGAGCGGTGGGCTTTCGCGCTGGGGGCCGCCCTCGGCTGGGTGGGAGGGAGCGTGCTGCGCATCCGGAGGGCCGACGTGGACCGCAACCTGGAGCTAGCGTTTCCCGAAGAGGGACCCGTCCGGAGGAGGCGCATGGCGAGGGCCAGCTATGCGCACCTGGGTCGGGAGGCCGTCTCCACGTTGCGTGTGTCCTCGCGCGGACCCGAGGAGGTTGTCGCCCGCACGGTCATGGTCGGCTTCGACGCGTTCCGGTCCGCTCTCGCGGAGGGGAAGGGCGTGATCCTCCTCACGGGTCACTTGGGCAATTGGGAGGTGGGCGGAGCGGCCTTTTCAGCGCGGGGGTTGCCGGTGGACGCGGTAGCGAAGGGGATGGCAAACCCCCGTTTCGAGGCCGTCCTGTCGGCGTTGCGGAGTCGGGTCGGAGTGCGACTGATCGACCTCGCGGATGCCACACACGAGGGACTCCGCTCGCTGCGCGAGGGTCATGTGTTAGGCCTGATCGCGGACCAGAACGCCCGCGACCAGGGGATCTTCGTGCCGTTCTTCGGCACGGAGGCCGCCACCTTCCGTGGGCCGGCCCTCCTGGCGCTCCGCTCGGGTGCACCGATCTTTCTGGGGGTATCCCTGCGCGAGCCAGGGCTGCCGGCGAGGTATCGCGTGACTATACGGCGCATCGTGTTCGCTCCGTCGGGAGACCTGGAGACGGATGTGCGCGCGCTCACGGCGACGCACACGGCCGCCCTGGAACGCGCCATTCGTGCGGCGCCCGAGCAGTACTTGTGGCAGCACCGACGCTGGAAGACGCGCCCACCCGGGGAGGGGGACGGATGAGGCAGGAACGGTCCGGGGCAGGAACCGGGCTCCGCGGCTCCGGTATTACGCAGGCAACGGCGTCCACGCACCCGCCACCACGAGAAAGTCCGTGATCTACGTCTGCATTCCTGCCCACAACGAGGCCGCCACCGTCGGCGTGCTCATGTGGAAGCTGCGGCGCGTGTTGGGCGAGTTCGGCCGGGACTACCGCATCGTGGCCCACGACGACGCTTCCACGGACGGCACGGGCGACGTGCTCCAGCGCTACCGCAGGAGCCTTCCGCTCACGATCCTCTCCTCGGAACGGAACGTTGGGTACGCGCGGTCGGTGGATCGGCTCCTGCGATGGGTCGTCGCTGAAGCGCCGTACCCGAAACGGGACTGCGCGGTGGTCCTCCAGGGTGACTTCACCGAGAGTCCGGAGGACGTGGTCGGTCTCGTGAAGGTCATCGAGGGGGGCGCGGATATCGTTGCGGGCGCCATCCCCCCGGGAGCCGAGGCGCTCCCCCGGCCGATGAGACTGACCCGGAAGGCGGCGCGGCTCGTTCTGGGAGGAACGCTGCGGCAGGCGCCGGTCTCGGATCCGCTCAGCGGGCTCCGCGCGTATCGCGTCATCGTCCTCAAGAAGGCGCTCCGCGACATCCCCGAGGATACGCCGGTCGTCCCCTGCGACGGATGGGCCGCCAACCTCGAGCTCCTGCGCGTGCTGGTCCCGCATGCGCGCCGCGTCTCCGAGACACCCCTCGCGATGCGCTACGATCTTCACATGCGTCCGTCGCGGTTTCGTGCCCTGCGGACGCTCTGGTCACTCTCCCGGATCCGCGGCGGCGTGTGGGTCCGCGCGGTGGGCTCGGAGGCCGCTTGAGTACGCTCGGACGCACACCGCGCGTGATGGTCACCGCATTGCTCTTCGGCGTCGTCGCGGGAGGAGGGGGTGGCATGGGAGCCGGAGCCCAGACCGCGGCCGACACCCGGCTCCTGGAGCGCGTGTACGCGGCGGATTCGACGGCGGCCCCCGCGCCGTTCGGGCCGGGGGAGCGTCTCGTCTACAAGCTGAAGATCGGAATCTTCAACGCCGGGCAGGGCCAGATGTCCATCCCGGGACTGGATACGGTGCGGGGCCGTGACGCCTATCACATCGGTTGGACCATCGACGGCGGCCTCTTGGGCCTCGGCGTCCACGACAAGTACGACTCGTGGCTGGACGTACGCACACTCCAGAGCTGGCGGTTCATCCAGGACATCCACGAAGTGAGGTACAACAGCTTCCGCCACTACGAGATGTATCCGGATCGCGGGATCTGGGACCGGGAGGACAACGACGAATTCGGCCCCCTGGCGGCGGAGCTGCCGCTCGACGACATCGCGTTCGTGTACTTCCTCCGCACGCTCCCCCTGGAGGTCGGGGAGACCTACACCTTCGACCGGTACTTCAAGACCGAGGGGAACCCGGTGACGGTGGAGGTGCTCCGACGCGATCACCGGAAGACCGACGCGGGCGAGTTCGCCACGATCGTGGTGCGGCCGATCATCCGCACGAAGGGCCTCTTCTCCCAGGGAGGGAAGGCCGAGATCCACTTCACCGACGACGCGCGGCGCCTGCCCGTGTACGTGAAATCGGACATTCCGAACTTCCCCGGCTCCCTGACGCTCCACCTCAAGGAGATCCACGAAGGGGTCCCGCTCCACCCGGCGTCCCGCGCCTCCGTGTCCGGCGAAGGACCCGCCGCGCCGGGTGCGCAAGCGCCGTCGCCCGCTTCCCGGGAGGTAACGCCGGCAGGGCTGCAGCGGCGACCCGCCGGGCGCCCGTGAACCTCCGGCTCCTCCGCCTGCGGGCGGTGTGGTTGCTGGTCCTCCCGTTCCTGTGGCTCGCCCGGCCCTCGGCCGTTCTCCTGGCTGTCGGAGCCGCGTTCGCGGCGCTCGGCCTGGCGGTCCGTGCCTGGGCGGCCGGGACGATCCGCAAGGACGCCGAGCTCGCGACCGCGGGTCCGTACGCGTACACGCGAAACCCGCTGTACCTGGGGAGCCTGCTGCTGGGCGTCGGGGTGGCCACGGCGGGTGGGCATTGGGTCTGGCCCGTGCTCTTCGTGGCATTCTGGGTGGCCGCGTACGGAAGCACGATCGCCGCCGAGGGGAGCCGCCTCGCCTCCATCTTCGGCGAGCGGTACGCGACGTATGCCGTGGAGGTCCCCGCGCTCCGCCCGCGCGTCACGCCTTGGCGCGAGCCGGCCTTCCACGCCGGGGGCGCAAGGACGGCCGGCGGTGAGGGAACACGGCGCGCCGCCGGCTTCACCTGGACGCAGTACCGACGCAACCGCGAGTGGGAGGCGCTTCTCGGGGCCGTCGCCGGGTTCGCGATCCTGGTCGCGAAGTGGGCGCTGGGGACTCCCTAGGCCGAAGCTCCGCCCTCGTCCACGCCTGCCGCCGCGGCCGCCCGCACGAGCTCGGGAATCGAGGTCGCACCGATCTTCCGTCGGATGTTGGCGCGGTGCGTCTCGACCGTGCGCCGGCTCAACCCGAGGTTCTTCGCGATGCTCTTGTTGGTGTGGCCGGCGACGACGAGGCTCAGCACCTCCCGCTCTCTGGGTGTCAGGGCCTCGAGCCTGCGCCGGGCACGCTCCTCCTCGGCCCGGCGCTCACGCCTGGAGAGATCGAGCTCCAGCGCCTCGCTCACCCTCTTGAGCAACTGCCCCGCCTCCACCGGTTTCGTCAGGAAGTCGACGGCGCCGGCCCTGACGGCGCCGACGGCCACGGGGACGTCGGAATATGCGGTGAGGAAGACGATGGGAACCTCGGCGCCCGTCTCGTCCAGCCGTTCCTGGAGCTCGGTCCCCGACATGCCGGGCATCCGGACGTCGAGCACGAGGCATCCTGGCATGCCGACATCGTAGGCTGCCAGAAAGTCGCCGGCCGAGGGGAACGTCCTGGAGGCCAGTCCAGCCGACGCCATGAGCAGAGCCATGGACTCGCGCACCGCAGGGTCGTCGTCCACGATGAACACCGTTGGGCGGTAGTCATCCATCGGATCCCTCCTCGACGGTGGGCAGGGTGAAATGGAACGTGGTCCCCTTGGGGGTGTTCCTCTCGAACCAGAGCCTGCCGCCATGCATCAGGACGATGGACCGGCTGATCGAGAGCCCCATGCCCATTCCTTCTTTCTTGGTCGTGAAGAAGGGCTGGAACAGCTCGTCCTCCGCTGCGTCCGGCATGCCGCACCCGGAATCCGAGACCGAGATGCGGACCTCGCCCGGGCTCCCGCGACGCGTGCGTACGACCACCTCGGGCTCGGGCTCTTCCTCGTCCTCCAGGGCATCGACCGCGTTACGGATGAGGTTGATCAGGACCTGCTGGATCTGAATTCCGTCCACGAGCACGGCCGGGAGGCCCTCACCCAGATCCAGGTGGAGCACGACCCCGTGGAGGCGGGCATCCACCTTGGCCAGCGGGGCGATCTCCAGGACCAGCGCGTTGGGACTCCTCGATCGTCGCTCTCCCTCCCGTCGGCGTACCAGCTCCCTCAGGCGATGGATGATCTCTCCGGCGCGGAGCGCCTCGTCGGTGATCCGGCCGAGGATCTGGGAGATCTGCTCCGTCTCGACGCCGCCGGCGTCCACCATCCTTCGACAGGCCTGAGCGTAGGTGGCGATCGCCGTCAGCGGCTGGTTCACCTCGTGTGCGATACCGCTCGCCATCTCCCCTACGGTGATGACGCGCGTGAGGTGGAGGAGCCGCTTGCGCAGTTCCGCCTCCTGAGCCTGTAGACGCCGTTCGTTTTCCGCCCGCTCGACGTAGCGACCCAGGCGTTGGGCGACCGACGCCAGCAGCGCCTGCTCCTCCGGTCGGAACGCATGTTTCCGCAGATAGCCGACCTCTACGACTCCCTCATCCTGCTGCTGGACCTGGACCGCTGCGCTCATGCGCCATGGTGTGTCCCGCCAGTTCTCGGTACGGTGATCGCGGTGTCGCAGGCGGATACGGGCGCAGACGTCCTCCGGATGGCTCCACGCGGCAGGTAGGACGCGCGCGGCTGCGAGCAGGACGTGCTCGACCGCGCCGCCGGCATCCTCGATGATGCGGGAGACCGCGTGGTGGCATTCCAGTTCCCGCAGGCGCGCGGCTGACCCGCGCGCCGACGGTGCCGGACTTTTGCCGGGCTTCACCGTGGCCACAATCCCACTCCGAACGGGCCCGCCAGGACCACGCACCCATACGAAAGATGGGACGGACGGCGCCGCGAGGGCAGTCCTCGTGTCCAGATCGGTAATCTCCACGATCCCATTGCGGCCCCCTTGCGGTGAAATTAGAAATGGAGGTTGGGGAGCGAAGGCATGGCCCGGCCAGTTGTGGCGGTGATCGATCCGGACGAAGGCGTCAGAGAGAGCCTGCGAGCCCTGTTGGACACGCTGGGGCTCAACGCCGCCGCGTTTACCTCGGCGGAGGGGTTTCTGACCTCCCTCGGTGATGCGATGCCCCCGGCGTGTATCGTCACGGAGCTCCACCTTCACGGCATGAGCGGGATGGACCTGCTGCGCCGCCTCCGTGAAGAGGGGGCGCAAGTGCCGGTCATCGTCCTGGCCACACACGCCGACATCCCCACGGCCGTCGCCTGCATGCACCTTGGGGCGACGCACTTCATGGAGAAGCCCATCGTCGGACCGGACCTGGCCCGTCGAATCCGCCGGATCCTGGAGTTCCCGGCGCAAGCCGTCGCGGAGCGGAGGAGCGGCGCGATTCCGGGTCGGGAACGCCCGGCTTGAGGAGAGAGCACATGTCACGGCAGCGGACGATTCTGATCATCGATGACGACGTTGACTTCCAAGCCAGTATGCGCGCGTTCCTCGAATCGCAGGGCTATCGGGTCGCGCAGGCGCGCTCGGGTCGAGAGGGTCTGGAGAAGCTGAAGGAGTGCAATCCCGACGCGATCCTACTGGACATCATGATGGAGAGCGTGAGCGAGGGTTACGGAATCGCCTTCGCCGTCAAACACCAACCGGAGTACCAGGCATACGAGGACGTGCCGATCATCATGCTCTCGTCCATCACGGAGTCGCCTGACGAGCGCTTTCCCCGTGCCGAGGAGACCGACCTGATTCGGCCGGACCGCTACCTCACGAAGCCGGTGAACCTCGATCTCCTGCTGGAAACGCTGTCCCGTACTCTTCAGAGCGCGTGAGGTGTGACGTGGACCGTTCCGTGTCCCATCGCGACGAGGAAGTGATGCCCGGCGCCCGTGTGGTGGTGATCGACGACGACTACGCGATGCGGCTGAGTTGCCGCCAGATCCTGGCCAAGAGCGGGTACGCGGTCGAGGTGTTCGAGGACGGGACCAAGGGTATCGAAGCCGTCTTGGCTCAGCGTCCCGACCTCGTCGTCGTGGACCTGAAGATGCCCGGGATCAGCGGCATGGACGTGATCGACCGCGTCCACACGATCGATCCGCACATGGTGGTCGTGGTGATCACGGGATACCCCACCATCGGCAGCGCGGTGGAAGCCATCAAGGCGGGCGCCTATGACTTCCTTCCGAAACCGTTCACTCCGGACGAGCTGCGGCTCGTGGTGAAGCGCGCCCTGGGTCGGCGTCAGCTCCTTCTGGAATCGCACCGGCTCGAGATGGAGCAGGAGATTCTCAAGCGCCGGTTCGTGACGTTCGTTTCCCACCAGCTCAAGAGTCCGCTGACGGCGATCCGTCAGTACCTGGACGTGCTCCTGCGAATGGAGGGGGATCCGGAGGCCGAGACGCAGAGGAAGGAGTGGCTCGAGCGGAGCCGCCGCCGCTGCGACCTGATGGTGCGGCTCATCGAGGACTGGCTCACGCTGGCCCGAGCGGAATGCTCGGAGCTGGTGCGGCGCCGGGAGCCACTCGATCTGCATCAGATCCTCTCGGACATCGCGGAGGCCTACGAAGGGCAGGCTCGCGAGAGCGGCATTACGCTCGAGCTCACGCAGCCGGAGCGGACGCTCATGGTGGCCGGCGACGAAGGGTGCGTGGGTGTCCTGTTCACGAACCTGGTCGAGAACGCCATCGCGTACAATCGTCCCGAAGGCAAGGTGTCCATCTCGGCGCGTGTGGAGCGGGGAGAAGTCTGCGTGTCCGTCGCGGACACGGGTAGGGGAATCCCCGAGGAGTATCAGGCTCTGGTCTTCGATGAGTTCTTCCGGGTGAAGGACGAGATCGAGGCGACGCCGGCGGGGACCGGCCTCGGTCTTCCGATCTCCAAACGCATCGTGGCCGAGATGGGCGGGAAGATCGATTTGGAGAGCGAAGTCGGCGTCGGCTCCACGTTCACCGTTCGCTTGCCCCTGCTTTCGCCGGAGGGGACCGACCAGGCGGCGACGGAGCGACAGGGGACGCCGGCCTGAGCCGGCGGGCCCGGTGCCTCACGGGAGTCTGTTCGTGCTCCGGAAGCCTCTCGCGCGGCTGGCCCTGAAGGCAAGGCTGATCACCAGCTACCTGGTGATCCTCGCCGTCGGCGGGCTCGCCACGTCGCTGGTAGGCTCGATCATCGTCAGTTCGACGATCATGCGCGAGGCGCAGGCGGGGGCGGTGCGGAGCCTGGCCACGGCGCGAACGCTCTACGACGACGAGCTCGTCCGGCTGCGGGAGACCGTCGGGCTGCTGGCGGGCGAGCCTGGGGTGGCCGAGTTGGTCCGCGGCGCGGGCGAGAGCGCGAGCGACAGGCTGCTCGAGGTGCGGCGGCGGGCGCGCTTCGATTTCATGGGGCTCACCGACGCCGCCGGGAAAGTGGTATGGCGTGCGATTCCCGGCCACGCCCTGGGCGACACGGTCAAAGAGGTGGAGTCGGTGCGCGTGGCGCTCCAGGGCGACCTGATCTCCGCCACCGAGGTGCTGCCGGCCGACGTGCTGGCGCGGGAAGGGGAAGGTCTGGACGAGCGGGTCCGTATGGACATCGTCGCGACGCCCCGGGGGTGGGGCCGCCAGACCGGCAGCCTGACTTCGGGGATGACCCTCGTCGCCGCCGCCCCGGTGCTGGACGCTGACGGCCAGATCCTCGGCTCGGTGTACGGTGGGGTCATCCTCAATCGGAATCTGGGTATCGTGGATCGCACCTGGAGGGTGTTGTACGCCGGCGAGACCTACCAGGGCCGACCCGTCGGGACCGTCACAATCTTCCAGGGCGGTGTCCGCGTAGCCACCACCGTGATCAACGAGGACGGGTCGAGGGCTCTGGGCACCGCGGTTTCCGACGAGGTGGGGCGGGCCGTGCTCGCGGAGGGACGGTCGTGGCAGTCGCGGGCGTTCGTGGTTCAGGACTGGTATCTCAGCGCCTATGAGCCGATCCGCGACGTACGCGGGGCCGTGATCGGCGTCCTCTACGTGGGGGTGCTGGAGCAGTATTACGCGCAGATCAGGGATCAGGTCATCGTGTCGTTCTTCGCCATCGCGGGAATCGGGTTCCTCATGATCCTGGCGTTCACGTACTGGATCATGGGGACCATCCTCCGTCCCATCGGGGAGATGGCGGTGGCCGCCCAGCTCATCGCCGCGGGCGACTTCGACCACGAGGTGCAGATCGAGGGCGCGGGAGAGGTGGCGGTGCTGTCCCGCTCGTTCAACCAGATGCTCGAGAGCCTGCGGGAGATGCGGGAGGACCTGGAAACGTGGGGGCGGACGCTGGAGGAGAAGGTGAAGGAGCGCTCCAAGGAGCTCCTCGACATGCAGATTCGCATGGGTCGGGCCGAGCGCCTCGCGTCCATCGGCATGCTCTCGGCGGGCGTCGCCCACGAGATCAACAACCCCCTGGGGGGGATCCTCGCCCTCACCTCACTCACGCTCGAGGAGGTTTCGCCCGACGATCCCAACCGCGAGAACCTCGAGGAGGTGGTACGGCAGGCGCAGCGCTGCAAGGTCATCGTGAAGGGATTGCTGGACTTCTCCCGTCAGTCCGTGAGCAGCGCGGAGCCCGTCGAACTGGGTCGCGCGGCGCAGAAGGCGCTTGCCCTGGTGCGCAGCCAGGCTTCGTTCTTCAACATCGAGCTCGTTTTCGACTGCGATCCGGACCTCCCACCGATCATGGCCGATCAATCCGAGCTCCAGCAGGTGATCCTCAACATCATCGTGAACGCGGTCCAGGCCATGGACGAGCATGGGAGGCTGACCATCGCGACCCGCTCCGTGAATGGCTTCGCGGAGCTCTCGATCACGGACACGGGCCGCGGCATCTCCCCGGAGAACCTCGACCGCGTGTTCGACCCCTTCTTCACCACGAAGGACGAAGGACACGGGACGGGTCTGGGTCTCTCGATCGCCTACGGGATCGTGTCCAAACACGGCGGCACGATTTCCGCGGAGAGCGAGGTCGGCGTGGGCTCGACCTTCACCGTGCGCTTCCCCCACGCGCCCGCCTTCGCGCGGGAGGCGTACGAGAAGGTCGTCTCGGAGGAGCAGGACTCCGACGAGACGGACTCCTAGAAGGCCGCCGAAGCGGCGCGCGGGTCCCCAGCGCGCCGAGCTCCGGCAGCCCCCCGTCAGGGCGTGCTCACCAGCGCGTTGAAGAGGAGCTTGTACGTCCCGTGTGTCTGCGCGCGGTGCTGGACCCGGAACCCGATGAGGACCACCCGTCCGTCCCCGTGCTTCACCGACAGCATGGCCGCCTTGTCCGCGATGCGCTCTTCCCCCAGCAGCCATCCGCTATGGAGAATGTCCCGGTGGACATAGGTGACCAGGCGGTCCGTCCGTTCGCTCGTGGGCGTCGGCGTGGTCTCGTATACCTGGCCTCTCGCCAGGAACGTCGCGAGGGCTTCGTCCGGCATCCCCAGCGCCAGGGGGTGATGGGTGTCCACCCGCACACGGAGCGTGGAGCCCGGCGACCAGAACTCCTTTCCCGATAGGCCGGCCACCACGTTCCGGACGGGAAGGCCGAAGCGTTGGATCGGGAGATCGCCCGCTGCGGAGAACGTCACGAGCGTTCCGCCGGCTCTCACGAAGTCCTCGAGCGCCTCCACCCCCTCCTCACCGAAGCCGCTCCGGTATTCGGGAGGATAGTCCTGTCCGCCCCGTGTCTCTCGCCCCTCTCCGGTCATCGTCTGCAGGCCGTCCTCGGGGAGGATCACGACGTCGTAGTTCCGGTTCAGGTTTCCCGCCTTCAGCTCGGCGTCGAAGAGGGACGTATAGGGGAAGTCGAACTGCTCCAGGAGCAGGCGGGTCCACCCCTCGTCCATGTTCCCGCCGTAGTAGCGTTGGTACATCGCCACGCGCTGGCGCTTCACGACCGGAGCGGCGCCGCCGCCGTCCACGTCCATGGCCTGGAAGTCCACGCCGGTCTCCTGGGCAACGTGCTGGACGATGGCCTCGGGCGCGTCAGGAATCCACCAGTCTCCGGGGCGATGCGGCCCGTGCGCCGCCTCGACGAACCTGCGCACCTCCACGCCCTCGTTCCAGAGCAGGTTCACCGCCCTGAACGCGTCGTTGAGGCGGCCGTCCAGCAGATATCCATGGCTCCCCCGCGCCACGCTACCCCTGGGCTCCAGAGTGGCCGACACCCGCGTGAGCGGAGCCTCCACCGGCGTGCTCACGGCGTCCACGCGGACGCCCATGAACTCGGCCATGTTGTCGGTGCTCATGTCGTAGGGTCGGATCGGATTCCCGTCGGCATCCCTCGTGTAGCTGTTGTCCGGATAGAAGGTTCGACCGAGGAGCCACCGGATCACGCCCCGCTTGGGTTGCGCGAGCGACACGACGAACGTACCCGGCTCATACACGCGCCCCTCATGCTGGAAGCCCTGCGTGCTCTCCTCGACCGTGATGCCCTGGGCCAGAAGCTTGTTCACCATCTTCTTGGCCGTGAGAGGATCGTGCTGCTCGGCCGGGACGACGAACGCCTTCGTCTCTCCCTCCATGCCCCGCTGCGTCTGGCGTGAGGCTTTGAGCCAGGCGTTGCGGAGCACCGTCTCGCGGTTCTTCGCCGCGATCTCGAGCGGCGCGTAGGTGGCGATCTTCTGCCGATCCACGACGTCGCGCAGGTGCCACCATCCGCCCGGCCAGGGGTTCGGGAAGGTCGTCTGGGCTTCGTACTCCGGGAGCTGTCTGGCGCCGCGGAGCTGGTCGGGATGGACGAACAACGGCGAGGCGAGACGACCGCTCGCCGACTCGGTGAGCATGCCGGCGATGTTGTGGAAGGGCGTGATCCAGTGGAAGCCGAAGTGACCCCACCCCGAGTAGATCGCGGCATTGACGGCGCCGGAAAGGCCCTCCTCCTCCATCTTGTACGCCATGTGGGCGCCATACCATGACATCTCCCGCCAGACGATGGGATCCGCCTCCGGCCGGATGGGCTCGGCGTACGGCGGCAGGTAGATGCGCGCGCCGTATCCGCCCATCTGGTGGTGATCGATGTAGCCCTGCGGGATCCAATCACGGAAGATGATCTGTGCTCCGTACTCGGACTCGACCGTGTTCAGCATAAAGGCGTCACGGTTGTTGTCGTGGCCGATGTAGTGGTGGTACAGCGAGGGCGTGCCCAGGCCCTCGTATTCGGTGCCCACGGTCCTCTCGTTCCAGTCCACGACCATGTTCTCCCCGTCCGGGTTGAAGCAGGGGATGAAGATGGAGACGGTCTGGGCCAGGATCTCGCGCATCCCCGGGTCATCGTGCGTGGCCATCTCATAGATCACTTCCGCCACCGTCTGGCTCGCCGCCACCTCGGTGGCGTGGAGCCCGAACGACTGGACGAACACGACCTTGCCTTGCGCGATGGCCCGGTCGATTTCGGCTTGCGACTTCCCGCGCGGGTCCTGGAGCGTCGCGTTCATCACCCGGATCTCCTCCAGGCGCGCGATGTTCTCGGGAGCCGACACCCAGATGGCCAGGAACGGGTTGCCCAACGTGCTCTCGCCCATCTCGACCACGTGGACGCGGTCGCTGGCCTGGTCGATGAGGCGGTAGTACTCCACGAGCTTGTCCCAGCGGGCCAGCTTACGGTCGGTGCCGATCCGGAAGCCGAAATATTGCTCGGGAGACGGGATCGCCTGGGCCGTCACACCCGAGGAGACGGCCAGGGTGAGGATCAGCGCGAGGAGAGCGGGGATGCGGCGGGAAACGGCACCGGAGCCGTGGGATCTCATGGGAACCTCCGATCGTGCGGTGGGGCTGGATGATCACCGTAGATCCGTGCGTCGGGGTGAGCAAGGGTTGGAGCCTCACCGACCTCGCGCCGACGCCCCGGCCGGCTCAGCTCCCGTACCGCCGCAACGCCAGGGCCACCTTGTCCAGCACCATGTCCGCGGTGATGCGACCCATGCCGTCGCGGCGCGCCTGGTCGGGCGCGTACTCCTCGTTCGGGTGGTCCGCGTAGCCGTCCACGATCAGCTCGCCGAAGGCCCGGTACGGTCCGGTGCGCTTCGGGTTCGTGTGCCCGAAGAGCCCCACGACCGGCGTTCCCACGGCTCGGCTGATGTGGAGCGGGCCCGTGTCCGGGCTCAACGTCAGCGCACTTCCCTCCACGATCCACAGAAGCTTCCTGAGGTCGTCACCGAGGGCGTCCACGACGCGCGCCGATGTCCTCGCGAGAACGGCGTCTGCCAGGGCCCGCTCGACCCGGGACGGGCCTCCCACGAGAACGGGGCGCAGCCCATGGCGCCGCTCGATCTCCTCCAGGACCCGGGCGTATCCCTCGACCGTCCAGTTCTTCCGCGGGTTGGAGGTGGCGACCACGACGGCCACGGCGGGGCCGCCGAGCGCGTCGAAGAAGGCGCCTTGGGCCTCCCTCTCGGCCTCGGCGAGACGGAGGTCCCACACGACCGGGTCGGGGTCGATCCCCAGGAAGCGCAGGAACTCGAAGTACTGGTCCTGCACGTGCTGCGGGGGGTGCGCCGGGATGCGCGCGTTCGTGACCAGCCACTGGAAATCGCGTGCCCGCGCCCGGTCGAAGCCGAGCTTCACCTCGGCAGGCGCGAGGGCCGTCAGGATACCTGCCTTCACGTACACCTGGAGACCCAGGAGCAGGTCGAACCGCCGATTGCGGACCGCCCGGGTGAACTCGGCGAACGGCTTCCACGCGCCGAGGCCCCTGCGGCGATGGAACAAGATGAACTCGTCGATCGCCGGATGGCCGCGTACCAGCGCGTACGGGCCGGGTTGGACGAGCCACGTGAGGTGCGTCTCGGGCCAGGCTCGCTTCAGCGCGTTGGCGACTGGAAGGACATGCACCGCGTCCCCGATGGCCGAGAGCATCACGATGCAGACGTGTCGGGGCGGCGGCCCTTCCCATCCCGTGCCGCGAGGTGCGGGGGCGCCGGAGGTCGCGTTCACGGAAGGCTGGCTCCGGATGCGAACCCCTCGCGGAGCGCGGCCCAGATCCCGGCGTCGAGGGAGCGGCCCGACCGGGACTCGTGCTTGCGCAGGGAGCGCTCGAGACGTCGGCGCATCGGATGTCCCCGGCTCCACACGCCGGGCGCTCCCACGCGGCATCCGTCCAGATCCACGACGTGCGCGCGGACGACGCCGCCCCGGAGATGCACGACGACGTTCTTCGCGTTGAGGTCACGGTGGAGGACTCCCGCAGCCTCGAGCGCGTGCGCGAGCGCTCCAGCGGCCCGTGCGGCCGCATCGCTCTCGACCGTGCGCGCTTCGCCGAACAGCACGTCGGCCAGGTCCACGCCGCCGGGGATCTCCTCCGTGACGAGGTCGGCCCGGTAGAAGAGCGAAGCCGGGTGGACCGTCCCGGCCACGACGCACGGCGTCGGGATCCCCCGCCGGCGCGCCGCCAGCGCGGCGTGGAGCTCGAGCAACGGTCTCGGCACGCCCATGGCCAGGTATCGGTCGCCGAGCCATCCGGCCATCGCGCCTCCGCGCGTGTAATGGCGCACGACCCAGCGGTCCGCGCCGCTCGGACCCCGAGCGGGCGCGGGAACCGACGAGGCCGGGCCTCGCCCTTGCAGCTTCCTGCGATCGGGGTGCCGCGCCGCCCACACGTGGGGCGGGTCCGACGCCAGGGTCTCGCGGAGCCAGGTGCGTGCGTCCTCCACGGCGAAGCCCCACGACACGCCCGCCTCGACCAGGTGGTATCCCTCGGGGAGGTTCACCGATCTCGGCATCGCACCAACTCGACCTTCTCCAGGACGTCCTCCACGGTGATGGACTCCATTCGTCCCTCCTTGGGAAGGTACGCGGAGGGATCGGGAACGTCGCCGGGGTCCGTGTACCGGTCCACCATCAACTCGCGGAAGCGCCGCCAGGGCCCGACCCGCCAGGGATTGGTGTGTCCGAACAGGCCGATCACGGGGATGTCGAGAGCGTGCGCGACGTGGAGCGGGCCGGTGTCGGGGGCCACGACCAGCGTAGAGCCCCGGATCATCCCGACGAGCGTGCGGACCGAATCACCGAGCGCGTCCACCGGTGCGCTGGACGCGGCGGCGAGGATGCGGTCGGCGGCGGCTCGCTCGCGCGCGGAGGGCCCTCCCAGGAGGAGAACCTCGTAGCCGAGGTCGTAGTGCAGCGCGTCGGCGAGCCGCCCGTACCGCTCGGGCGGCCAGTCCTTCTTGGGGTTCGCGGACGCGACCACGAGCGAAACGACCGGCCGACCTTCGAAGCCCGCGAAGAACGCCCGCCTCCGCGCCTCCTCCTCGGGTGAGAGCGTGATCTCCCAGCGCACTGGCGCGTGCGGATCCACGCCCAGGGCCCACCGGAACTCCAGGAAGAGTTCCTGAACGTGCTTCCACGGGCCTTCGGCCAGCACGTGGGTGTGGGCGAACCGAACACCGTCCCGGGTCTTCGAGGGGGGCAGACCGACGCGGATCGGCGCCCGGGAGAGCAGCGTGGGCCACACGGACTTCAAGTATCGCTGGACGTTGAGCGTGAGGTCCGCGTGGACTTCCGCCATGGCCCGACGGAGCCCGAGCAGGCCCCGCACACCGTCCCGGCTCCGGTACACGATGACGCGATCCACCGCCGGGTGGCGCACCAGCAGGTCGGCCGGGGTCGGTTCGGCCACCCAGGTCACGTGGATCGAGGGATCCACGCGCTTGATGTCGATCGCCAGCGGCAGGCCATGGACCACGTCGCCGATCCCGGACAGGAGGACCACACAGACATGCCGATGGTCCTTGTCGGGCAGCAGGACAGGACCTTCTGGTCCGACGAAACGGGGCCGGAGGAGCATCGGCGGGGACGTTCCGACGAGCGCCTACCTCGCGCTCAGTCCGCCTCCGGGCTCGCCTCTGGGGGAGGACCCCAGCCGCCGCCGCCGGGAGATCGGATACTCACGACGTCACCGGGGCGGACGGAGAACGTCGTCTTCGACGGGAGCCGCTCCTCCGCCCCGTCACGGATGAGCACGTTCTCTCCGGGCGCCCCGTCCAAACCTCCCCGTGCTCCGCCCGGGCCGACCAGGCGACGGTCGCAGAGGAGCGCGACCCGTGCGTGCGCCAAAATCGTCAGGTCACGGCGGAGTCCGTCGCCTCCGCGGTGCGTGCCTGCACCACCAGTTCCGCGCCGGATCCCGTATCGTGAGACCCGGAACGGGTAAGCGTGCTCCAGCGCCTCCACGGGCGTGTTCAGGGAATTGGACATGTGGACGTGGACCCCGGAGAGCCCGGGACCCGTGGGGCCGGCCCCCATCCCCCCGCCCACCGTCTCGTAGTAGGCGAAGACGTCGCCGGTCCGCGGATCCGCGCCGCCGACGGTGGTGTTGTTCATCGTGCCCTGGGACAGCGCGGGCATGAGGTCGGGAAGAGCCTTGCCGAACGCCCGGATGAGCACGTCGGTGACCCGCTGACTGGTCTCCACGTTCCCCGCGGCGACCGAGGCCGGGAGACGGGCGTTCACGACGCTCCCGTGCGGCAGCACCAGCTCCACGGCCGACATGGACCCACCGCCCGCCGGGAGGGGCTCGCCGAGCAGTGCTTCCACCACGCACCGCACGACGTAGCGGCAGGCCGAGGCCGTGATCGCCGCGACCGCGTTGATGCCTCCTGGAACCTGAGGGGCGGTCCCCGTGAAATCGATGCGCAACGTCCGGCCGGAGACCGTGAGCGTCGCTCGGATCGTCACGGGACCGCTGCCGAATCCGTCATCCTCGAGGCTGTCCTCCGCTGCGTACACACCGTCGGGGATCCGTTCCAACCCGGCCTCGACCAGGCGATCGGCGTACGCGACGAGCGCGTTCATGGCCGCCAGTGTCTCCTGGGGCCCCTTCCGCGCCGCGATCTCGCGTAGGCGGACGCTCCCCGCGTGGAGTGCAGCGAGCTGGGCGTCGAGATCTCCCGCGCGCTCGACCGGGGTGCGAACGTTGGCCAGAAGCGTCCGCCACAGGTCCTCGTTGCGCACCCCCGCCACGTAGAGGCGAACCGGCGGGATCCGGAGCCCCTCCTGATAGATCTCCTGCGCCAGGGGCATGGATCCCGGTGTCATTCCTCCGACGTCGGAGTGGTGCGCGCGGGAGGCCACGTAGCCCAGGAGACCGCCGTCTTCGTGGTACACCGGTGCGGTGAGTGAGATGTCGGGCAGGTGGGTGCCGCCCCGGAACGGGTCGTTCAGGCAAGCGACGTCCCCGGGTGCGAGCCTTCCCAGCTCCTCGAGCGCGGCCCAGACGCTCATGGGCATGGCACCCAGGTGGACAGGCATGTGATCCCCGAGGGCGACCGCGGCGCCGCCCGGGGAGAAGAGCGCGCAGGAGTAGTCTCGCCGCTCCTTGATGTTCGGGGAGAACGACGCCCGTCGAAGCGCTGCCCCCATCTCTTCGGCGAGGGCCGTGAACAGATGGCGGAAGACCTCCAGGGCGATCGCGTCGGGCTCGTTCGGTCTCGACAAAGGTCGGTTTCCCGAAGGGGGGTTCTCCGTTACGTTACGACGCTGAAGCCGATGTCGGCTCAGCGCGAACGGATCCGCTCGAAGGATAAGGGAGGGGACGCTTGAGTAAAGAGAAGCTCATGGATCGGGCTCGTGACGAGCTCTTCAGCCATATCAACCGCTGTGGTGTGTTGCAGGCCTCCGAAGACGAACAGAAGCATTGGATGGACGAGACCATCGAGTACCTCGGCGAACGATACCCGGATCTCGCCGACATCGACCTCACACAGCTCTACGAGATCGGCATGCGGTTCTGCAAGCCGGCGATCTCCCGCGGCCACGAAGCGCCGCCCAGGATGCAGGACGCCGGCGTCGCCTGATCCTCCCCGGACCGTACTCCATTCGCGCTGCCGCCGAAGGGGCGGGAGGCCACGAGGCCTCCCGCCCCTTCACATTCCCGGCGGGCACGCGGGGGGCCCGCCGACGGCTTGGCTCGTGGCCCCCGGGCGCCTATACTTCGGCCCGCTTGTTGCGGGCAGTGCCAGCACCCGGAGATACGCCTCCATGGCTACCCATAGAGCGAAAAAGGTCGCGAAGTCCTCTACCCGGGAGTCTTCCACGGCCAAGAAGGCAAGGGCCGGCAAGAAGAAACCGGCCGCGAAAGCGGCGTCGGCCGTGAAGAAGCTCGCGGTCCGCGCGCCGAAGGCGGGGAAGAAGGCTGCCGCCCGCAAGGCCAGGATTGCCGCGAAGCCGAAGCCCAGGAAGGCCGCCCCGGCCGGGAAGCGGAAGGCCAGGAAGGCCGCCTCGGCGGGGAAGCCGAAGGCCAGGAAGGCCGCCCCGGCCGGGAAGCGGAAGGCCAGGAAGGCCGCCCCGGCCGGGAAGCGGAAGCCCAGGAAGGCCGCCCCGGCCGGGAAGCCGAAAGCCAGGAAGGCCGCCCCGGCCGGGAAGCCGAAAGCCAGGAAGGCCGCCCCGGCGGGGAAGCCGAAGCCCAGGAAGGCCGCCCCGGCGGGGAAGCCGAAGGCCAGGAGGGCCTCAGCGGCCAGGAAGCCCACTCCGGCCAAGCGCGTCGTCCTTCCCAGGAAGCCCGTTTCCGCGGCGAAGACGGCGGTCGCGAAGGCTCCCGCCTCCGCCGCCGAGTCCGCGGCAGCGCCGGCTCCGGCCGTGAAGAAGGTTCCGGAGCGCCCTGTCGTGAGGCCCTACCGGCCGAAGGCCAAGATGGGCCCGGACGGGATCATGCGCCTGCAGGAAGACAAGATCCTGTTGAGGGCGTTCTATGCCGGCCAGCAGATGCCGTCGCCCATGGGCGGCTTCCTCCAACTCCAGGTCGTCCGTTCCAGGGAGGATGGGAGCGCGATCGCCCTGATGGAATGCAGCGCCTCGTCGTTGCGGTACCAGATGGAGCTCGCGAAGGCCACCAGGAGAGAGCGCGCTAAGGTCAAAGCGGTTCGGGACGCGGGTGGAGACCCTGATTGCCCCCGGCACGGACCGGGTATCCGGCTTCTACGGGAGGGCAAAGATCTCGTGTGCCCCCTCTGCCGGATCTCGTACGGCAAAGCCTGACGAGCGGGCGCACGTCGAGCGCGCGCGAACGGCGCGTGCGCTTTCCGATCTCCGCCGTATGCAGGGTGGTAGCTCCTGTCCGACCGCCATATATTGTACCCACGCCACGCCGACCGATCCCACCCTCCTTCTGTTTCCTTCAAGGAGCTTCTACATGCCTGAAGGGTTCCTCAGTTCCGAGGAATACGACGAACAGGCGCACAAGCTGTACAACGACGGTGATTACGAAGGGGCCCTCGAGATGCTCAAAGAGGGCCTCTCTCTGTATCCGAACGCCGTAGAGCTCTACGTCGGACTCGGTTACGCGCGTCTCGCTCGGGAGGAGTACGCGTGGGCCCGACACGCGTTCGAGCGGGCCGCGAGCCTCGATCCCACGCACGATGACGCGCTCGTGGGCCTGGGCGAGGTCCTGCTCCGGTTCGGGGAGCGGAAGCGCGCGATCGAGCTCTTCGACGGGGTGGCCGAGGCCGGTTACGACGACGACATCGAGCTCATGCTCACGATGGGGCGGGCCCTCTACCGCGAGGCGATGTACGGGGAATGCCGAGACGTATTCGCCAAGGCGGCTGCGGCGCGGCCCGACAACGCCGAGGCGGCCGCGGCGCTCGGCTACGCCCTTCATCGCCTGGGCGACGACGTCGGGGCGGGACGACAGGTCCGCAGGGCCCTCAGGCTCGATCCCGATCTTCACGAGGCCCGGGTCTACCTGGGCCACCTGCTGTACGACCGAGGCGATTGGGAGAGCGCGCTACGGGAACTCGAGCGGGTTCCTCCGCAGGAGCACTGGGACGCGCTCGCGGTGTGGCGCCTCGTGGAGCTGAAACGCGTTCTGTGGCATCTCGACGCCGGCGATGCCCGCCTCGCGCCTTGGGAACAGCGGCTGCGCGAGCTCGAGGACCATGAGGACCCGATCGATCGCTTGCTGGCGGAGGTCGAAGCGCGGATGGGCGTCGGCGGCCAGAGCGCGTTCTACGATCCCAGCCAACTGGAGCTCTTCGAGAAAGAACGGCAGGAGGGAAGGAGGCACATCGTTCGCCTGGCCGACGGGTTTCGCTTCCTCGGCACCTGGCACGAGATTGTCCGTCAGATGCGTGACCAGGCAGGCTTCTCGCACGAAACCATGGGGCACTATATGCGCCGCATGGCCGAGCGCTGGCACGAGCAGAGCGGGGTGGAAATCCCGTTCACCGATCCCGAGACCTTCCTGCGAGCGGCCGCCGCCACGGGGATGGTCCACCTGGAGGTGGGCGGGAACATCCCGGAGGAGGAGCGATGACCGAGATGAGCGATGTCCTGGCGCGGTTCCACGGCGCCCTCGTCGAGGAGATCCTGGCGAAAAGGCCCGAGTACCTCCACTCGGCATTCACGGTCGCGGAGATCTACCAGAACCTGGTTCCCTACGGGACGCACCGCGACCGCATCGGCGTGGAGATGAACGGGGACTACGAGGACGCGTTGCTCCGTCTTCTCGCGGGTGAGGGAGGGTACCTCGTGCTGGAATCGGCGCCGGCCCTCCAGACGCTCCGCGAGGAGCTTTCCTCTCCCAGCCCCAACTCGGGCCTCTATCGTGAGTTCGCAGCGGTGGACGTGCGCCTCAACCAGGCATTCCTGCAGGGGTCTCCCACGACCGCGTCCGTACCGGAGACCGAGTCGGAAAAGGGGCTCTCGGCGGGGCCGGCGGAGGACGTCGCCGCGCCGCCACCGCCTCGCGCGAGTGCGCCGCCGGAGACGTGCCCGTGGTGCAGGGCGGAGCTCCCCCGGAGGCCGGACCTCACCTACTGTCCCTTCTGTGGGACGAACGTCCATGTCGTTCCCTGCCCGGTCTGCGGCGCCGAGCTCGATCCGGCGTGGCGATTCTGTATCGTGTGCGGCGCCGAGGTGTCGCGTTGAGGTCGGGGGCGGCCGCCCTGGTTGGGCTCGTCGCCCTGGGAACGGCGTGCGACAGGCTGGGGAGGTCCGATCCTTCGTTGCGTCCCGACAGCGTGCTGCGGGCCGAGCTCCACCTGACGAATGCCGACCGGGTGTACCGGATCACGATCTTGGGGGGGGCGCGGGAATCGCTCAGCTCCCATTCGGTGGAAGTTCCCACGGGTGGATGGCTGGAATTCGTCAGCGGAGACTGGCGAGTGCACACGGTGCGGTTCGAGGCCGATAGCCTCTCCGGTCCGTCCCTCGCCTTCCTCCGGGACACGGACCAGATGGAGTCCGCCCCCCTGGTCGACCGGGGGGCCCGCTATGTCGTCTCCTTCGTGGGCGCACCGGAGGCGCGGTACCCGTTCGTGGTGGAAGGGAACGGCGAGGCGGTCCGCGGGGTGGTGGTGGTTCGGTCCGGTCGCTAATCTGACGCCGGCCCGCGCTGCACCCGACGCGGGGTGCTCCCTTGTTTCAGCGACCTCCTAGAGTTCGGCGTTGGATGCCCAAGATCGCGCTCGTCCCCGGAGACGGAATCGGCAGGGAGGTCATGCTCGAGGCGCGGCGTGTCCTGGAACCGGTAGCCCGCGCGGGGAGGCTGAGCTTCGAGCTCGTGGATTGGGACCTGGGTGCCGAGCGGTACCTACGTCAGGGCATCACGATCACCGGCGAGGAGTTCCGGATCCTCTCGGAGGAGTACGATGCGATCCCCCTCGGAGCTCTGGGAGACCCTCGGGTTCCGGGCAACGAGCACGCGCGTGACATCCTCCTGGGACTCCGCTTCCGCCTCCACCTGTACGTCAACTTCAGTCCCTGTGTGCTCGTGGCGCCGGAGCTGTGCCCCCTGAAGCGCGTGAAGGTCCCGGTCCGGTTGGAGATATTCCGGGAGAACACCGGGGGGTCCTACGTAGGGCTCGGAGGGTCGTTCAAGCGAGGGACGCGGGACGAGGTGGCCATCGAAGGGGACAGATCGTGACATCGAACCTGTTCGGTGACATCATCAGCGAGCTGGCACGCTGCGTAGCGCTCCTGCTCGAGCACTTCGGCTTCGCGGCCGCCGGTGAGCGCGTGGAACGGGTGGTGGCGGCGGCGATGGCGGAAGGACGTACCACGCGCGACCTGGGCGGGAGCTTCACGACCGCGAGTGTAGGAGAGTGGCTCGCCGAGCGGGTGGGCGGTGGTGTCACCAACGACATCGGAACGAGAACCTGAGCGGGAAGCGGACCATGGCCGAGCGACGCACGATCGGGCAGATCCTGATGAGTTTCGGGCGGCTCACCGAGGAAGACTGTAGGCGCGCCCTGGAATACCAGCGTGACCACGGCGGATACTTCGGAGAAGCCCTCCTGGCCCTGGGATTCGTGTCCCAGGATGAGCTGGAGTGGGGGCTCGCCTCGCAGTTCGACCTTCCCTACATCTTTCCGGAAGCCGACTCGATCGATCCCGAGGCGGCCGCGTTGGTCTCGCCCGAGTGGGCGCTGGCGCACCTCACTCTCCCCATCATGAAGACCGATGAGTCCCTCACGGTGGTGGTGGAGTCCCCCATCGTGACCGACGCGGTGGACGAGCTCCATGCCTGGACGGACCTCCGCATCGAGCTGGCGCTCGCGTCGGCGTCGAAGATCCGCGAGCTCATCCGGCAGGTCTTCGCGCGGGGGACTGCCGCGGAGGAAAACGAGCGGCCGATGCCGATGCATCTCACCGAGGCGTTCGCCGAGGCGTTGGAGTGCACCTCCACCCGGTTCGGGATATCGAGCCGGGGCCACCGGTCCTGGGCGTGGTGGGACGACGCGGGCACCATCCGCCGCCGGCCCCTGGAAGGTCTCTGGGAAGCGGAACTCGAGCAGCTCCTCGAGCCGCCTCCACAGGAAACAGTGTCGGGGAAGGAGCGCGCCCAGTGGAACGCGCAACTCAACCGGGAGGGTATGGTCACACCGGTCGAGGTACGATATCTGGCCGACGAGTCCGGGCTCGAATACCTGTTCCGACCGATCCAGGAGCGCTCGATCCTCCAGGACCGGTTCCCGCCTCCGGCGGCCGGCATCCTGTCCGAGATCCGGCTGCTCGCCCGATCGGGCGCGGCGCGGTTCGTCGTCACGTCGGACCCGGAGGAGCTCGGGCACGAGATCCTGCCCCACCTTCCACTCCTCCTCCTGGACCCATCGTGGAGGAGCATCTACATCAACGCATCGGAGCAGAAGGCGGCGGAGGAAGCGTTCAGCCTCCATATGCCGAATGACCCGGATCGGTGGGCCAGCGAGCTCGAGACCTTGAGGGCTTTCCACTTCGATGTCGTGACCGTGGACCTCACCGGGAACCAGGACGCGTGGGCCAGCACTGCCCTCGACGTCGCGTCCGTGGCGTTCCTGCTCTGGCCCACGAAAGAAGACCGCCGGCCGGCCTACGACGCAGGCATACGTTGGGAGCTTCACATCGAGCGGGACGACGCGGGTCGCCTGGAGTGGACCCTGGAACCCTTGCACAACAGCTGAAACCTTCCGCAGCCCAAGAGCCATCGCCATGCCGCAGATCGATCAGTTTCTGAAAGTCCTGGTGGACCAGGGGGGCTCGGACCTCCACCTGACCACCGGAGCACCTCCCGTCATCCGTGTCCACGGACACATGACCCGGCTCAAGTTCCGGGATCTGACCAATAAGGACATGGAGGCGTTGGTCTACGAGATCATGGAAGAGGAATGGCGGATGCGCTTCCTCGATAAGCTCGACTACGACTTCGCGTACGAGATCGAGGGTCTGGCGCGCTTCCGGGTGAACGTGTTCTGGCAGAGAAAGGGCCTGGCCTGTGTGATGAGGACGATCCCCTCGAAGATCCTCACCGCCGACCAGCTGGGGCTGCCCGAGTCGGTGAAGAGGTTCTGTATGCTCACGAAAGGGCTCGTGCTCGTGACGGGTCCCACGGGGTCCGGGAAGTCCACGACGCTCGCTGCGATGATCGACCTCATCAACGATTCCCGGGCCGACCATATCTTGACGATCGAGGACCCGATCGAGTTCGTCCACCCGAACAAGAAGTGTCTCGTCAATCAGCGGGAGATCAGCACGAACACGAAGAGCTTCGCGAACGCCCTCCGCGCCGCCCTCCGCGAGGATCCCGACGTGATCCTCGTGGGAGAGATGCGCGACCGTGAGACGATCGAGCTGGGTATCAGCGCGGCCGAGACCGGGCACTTGGTGTTCGGTACGCTGCACACGAATTCGGCGCCCAAGACCGTGGACCGGATCATCGACGTGTTCCCGGCGGATCAGCAGGACCAGATACGTGCCCAGCTCTCCGAGTCGCTCAAGGGCGTGGTGTCCCAGGTGCTGTTGCGCACCAAGGACGGCAAGGGGCGTCGAGCCGCGATGGAGATCATGGTGGGGACGTCCGCCATCGCCAACCTCGTCCGCGAGAACAAGATCCACCAGATCCCGTCCATCATCCAAACCGGTAAGAAGGACGGGATGCAGCTCCTGGACCAGCACATCCTGGAGTACATGATGTCGGGGGTGATCAGCAACGAAGAGGCCTACATGAGGTCGAACAACAAACAGGCCTTCAGGCAGTATCTGAAAGAGAAGCCCCCAGAAGAATTCGTATGAGCAGGCACGCCGAAATCGGCGCGATACTTCGTTGGGCTCCGCTCCGCAGCGCAGTCGCCGTCCTTCGCATACGCAACCGGAGAAAGGCCGTAGCCGATGGGAACGCAGGGACGTGAAACCGACGTCGTCTTCCTATCGGGGAAGCGGGCGGGCTTCGGGACGTTCGGGGGATCCCTCCGGGCCCTCTCGGCCGAAATCGCCGTCGTGGTGGAGGATTTCGGGGGCGGAAGCCGGGGGCGAGCATGAGCCAAGGGATAGGTAAGACCCTCACCCGGCGTGAGTTCGACGCCGTGATCCGGCGCGCGGCGGAGCTGGCGGCGTCGGACTCGGAGGGATCCGAGGGGGCCCTGACCGAGGCCGAGGTCTACCGAATCGCGCGGGAAGTGGGCCTGAGCGACCGCCACGTCCGGATGGCCCTCACGGAGATCCGGCTGGGCGAGCCGCCGAACGGGTTCCTGGACCGGATCTTCGGGCCGGCGTTCATTCGGGCGGCTCGGGTCGTCCCCGGCACTCCCAGGTCGCTGGCGACGATGCTCGACGACTTCTTCGTGGGCACCCAGCTCCTCCAGCCGGTGCGTCGTGGCGCCGCGCTCCTGCAGTATCGTCCCGCTCTCGACTGGGCCTCCCAGCTCGCGCGGGCCGCCAGCTTCATGCAGCGGAAGTACTATGTGGCCTCGGCCAAGTCGGTCGAGGTACGTCTGGAAGAGGTGGACGAGCACTCGACGATGGTCGAGTTCGTCGTGGACCCGGGGATGCGCGGCGACAATATCGCGGGCGCCGCGGTCGGAGGGGGGTCCGCAGGCATCGGCGTCGGCATCGGGGCGATGGCGCTGGTGATCACCAGCGGAGGCGCGGCGGCCCTCGGCGCCGGAATCGGCATCGCCGTAGGCTCGCTCACCGTGGCTGCCGTCACGCATGCTGTGGGGTCCTCCCACAAGAAGAAGCTCCTGGCCGTCCAGGCCGAGGTGGAGGGCTTGCTCGACCGTCTCGAGCAGGGGGAGTCCCTGGAGCCGCCGCCGGCTTCGTGGCGGAGTTGGGTGAAGCGCCAGTTCCACGGGGTGGCCAGGGATCTCATGAGCCCCGAGGGATGGACCCCCAGGTCGCCGGACGACGCTGACGACAAGCCGAAACCATAGGGCCGCGGGACGGCGCCGGGACGCGTTCCCGGCGGTGCCGACCATGTCCATGGACAGGCTGCGACATCGTCTACGGTCGCAAGACCGGGAGAGGATTCTATGACTGGACGGGGGAGAAACCGATGCCGTTGTTCCTGTAGGCTGCGGCCGTGTGACGTGACCCTGGCGCGCCCCCGCGATCGGGCGCCAAGTTAAGAGTGATTCGTGGATCGGCGATCGAGGACACCCGGATGATCATCGGCTACATCTCGGATCCGCACGTGCGTGCCGGGTTGGTCCTCGCGGGCCATCCCGAGGAGGACGTGGTGCTGGATCCCGTCCTCGCCGACGAAGCTCTGACCTGTGGGTACCCCCGAATCGTCGTCGGCACCGGTGCGGCGGGGCGATCCCCAACGGGATCCCGCGCCGACCTGGGAGTGCCCTGGCGGGTCCTCACGCGGGCCACGCTCGCGCGGTGGGAGGAGGAACGCCGCGGCCTTCGGCTGCCGATGGGGCGCATCGAGTGGCTGGGACACCGGCTCCGGGATCTGTTGGAGCGTGAGGCGGGCGAGACGTCCTGGGCGGACCGCGCACTCGGCGATCTGGGAAGGGCCGCCGGCGCTCCGCTTCCTTCCCAACTGCGGGGGTTCGCCCGGCGCGTGATGGAGTTTCCCTCCTACTACGACGACCTGCATCCCCTCGCCGCCGCCAGCGGGTTCACCCGGGGCGCGCTGAAGGCGCGCTTCCGTCGCCGGGGGCTCCCTTCTCCCTCCATGTATCTGCGCTGGTTCCGGCTCATCGCGGTGGCGTATGCGCTCTCCGACCGCAAGGTCACCGTGGCCGAGGTGGCAAACCGCCTGGGGTACACGTCCGACGGCAACCTCTGCCGCGCCATGCTCTCCCTGACCCGGATGACCACGAGCGAGGTCCGGACCCTGCCCGGCTGGAATCGTCTTCTGATCAGCTTCGCGTGGACGCATCTGGGGAGTGCGGAGCTGGAGGCGTGGAGGGAGATGGGAGACCTGTTCGTGACCCGCGCCGCGTGAGGCAATCGTGCAAGAAAAAACGGCCCTCCCCGTCGGGGAGGACCGTGTCGGCCAGTGGCTGGGCGTCGCCTCAGCGCCGGCCCCGCCGCTGCCGGCGGCGCTCTCGCCGTATCGCCGCTTCGCGCTTACGCTTGCGCTGGGCGCTCGGCTTCTCGTAATAGCGCCGCTTCCGCAGCTCGGAATAGAGACCGGATCGCTGCACTTTCCGCTTGAAGCGGCGCAGCGCGCGCTCGAGGCTCTCGTTCTCCTGGACGACCACTTCCAAGACGATCACGCTCCTAGGGTAGGGATAATCGCGGAATAGCTTAAAAAGCTAAGCGCATAACGCGCCCTGGGTCAACGGGGCCGCGCCGCTGCTACTCCGGGCTCCTAGGGGAGCCGCCCTTCCCGATGCAGCGTATGAGCGTACAGGCGGTAGGTCTCGGGATTGGCGACATAGTCCCGAGCCCATATCTCGAACGGAGGCAGCCGGAGCAAGCTCTCGATGTGCTCCACCACCATCATCGCGAACTGCACCCGGTCGGTCGTGCGGAAATCCACGCTCTTCCCGTCCAGGATGTGGTCCACCGCGTCCTCGAAGTCCCGAGGCTCCACCAGGCAGATGAAGTGCGCCACCTGATCCAGGCGGTAGGAGGCGTACAGCGACTCCAGACGACCCGCGGTCCCGTCGGCGATGGCGTCCGGTGGCCAGTCACCGGCCAGCTCCCGGGCGTTCTCCGCCAGGATCTCGCGGAAGCGGGCTCTGAGGCGAGGGGCTTCGCCCGCTTTGCGTCGGCTGGCGTGGAGGGCCGAAGAGAGCAGCCCGTTCAGGAGAGGACGTCCGAGCCCTCGGGCCTTCTCGTGGATCTCCGCCTCCGAGTCCTCGATGAAGATGTCGGCGGTGCGAACCTCGTCCTCCTCGGCGTCCCCGCTTCCCGGACGGAACGAGAAGAAACCGTGCCAGTGCCGGCGGCCGACGTCCGGATAGGTCACGAGGAAGCACGCCCAGCTTTCGTTCTCGTGTTCCAGGAACGTGACCGAGCGCCTGTGTTCGCCGAGCGTCGTCATGCAGGTGTATGTCGGGTCCTTGGGGGTCGGCGGTCGCAGGAAGATGGACGCGCGCCCATGGGCTTGCAAGCGGCCACGTCCGCCGAGACACAGCCTCCCACGATATCCTTGCTCCGGCCGTAAACAGATGGTTATCGTACCAGCGGGCCTCCCCGGCAGGAGGCCTGCGTAGGTAGGGGAACCCGGGCGCGAGCGACCCGGGAAGAGGAAACGACCCGGCGCGTAGGGCCGGATTTTTTCCCCCGCGATCCGGCCGGGCGTCATCCGCCTCGGGTCACACGAAAAGGAAAACGAAAGAGCGTCTCCGGCTGGCACCGGAGACGCTCTCCTGAGGCACGGGCTGGCGGCCCGACCCGACTCTCTTGGCAGACGTCAAGCTAGTCGGTCCGCCGGCCGGGTGTCAAGGTACGTCTGTGGCCTATCTGGAGACGACCGATGAATCCGAGCCTGCTGACGGAGACGCTTCCCGAGGCGATGGGGGACGTCCCCGGGGTCTGCGAGCTCCCCCTGACGCGCGCTGTGGTGCAGTACCGGGACGTCCACGAGATGGACACCCCCGGCGGGCGCATCGAAGACATCGGGATGGCCCTGGTGGTGGAGGGCCGGTTCGCTTCGGCTGCCGAAGCGCTGGACCTGGGAAGCGCCCGGGTGAAGGTCCTGGACCTGAGCACCGAGCTGGTGGTCCTGGACTGGGTGTACGAGCCCACGCTGGAGCACGTGGCCACCCTGCTGAGCGCGTCCGCATCGGGGAATCGTGGCGCCGAGCTCCGGGCGTACGCTTCCCGGTTGGGACTTCGGATCCTGCAGCGCGCGGGGTTCGGCCCCCTGACGAGGCCGACCTTTCTTCGTGTGGGGTTCCGCGACATCTGTCGGGACCTCGACCTCCACGAAGGCACGTCCATCCGCATCGTCATGGGTCCCGGCCGTCTCACGCGCGTACATCTGGACTACGACGCCTGCGCGTTGGTGCTCAGGACCGCATCCCTGCAGCCCGACGCGCCGCTCGAGCATGCCCTGCTGACCTCGTTCGGATCCGCTGAGATCCGCAGACTGGTCCCCGTGCGGGAGACCGACTCCGTCGACTACCAGATCCGGTTCCCGCTTCCCGAGACGTTCGCCGAAGCGAGGGAGGCCCTGGCGGCGATGAGACGGGGATTGGGCTCCCTCATCGCTCGCTTCGAGCCCGACCGCTACGAGGCGATGGCCCACGTGCTCGAGACGTTCGGCACTCGTGAAACGCTCGCGACGCTCCGGTTCTCGGACCCGCTCTTCCGACCCGTGCGGGTTTCCGCGTCGGCGCCGTTCTCCTTGGCCGTGCACTGATGATTGCCGCGGACCTGTCGGCGAGGGGAATCGACCCCCTCCGGTACGTCTCGGAGTCGGAGCTCCACGAGCGGTACGACGCATACCGGAGGCGCCAGGCCGCGCGTCTCGTGCAGATGCTCCCCAGAGAAGCTGTGCGGCCGCTCTACCGGAGGGCGCGGGACGAGACGGCCCGTTCCGGTGAGGCGGGTCTGGACGATCGGGACCCCCTCGCGCTGCTCCTGCGCTGGTGCGAACGACTGCTGCCGCTTCCCCCGTTCGGCGTCTGGCTGGACGATCTGCGACGATTCCCCGACGGGCACTTCGCCGACGTCGAGGAGTCCGCCGGCGGCCCGACCGCCGACGCTCCGTCCACCATGGAGGTGCGTTCCCTCGAGGTACGGGGCAAGCCATGGCTCGCCCGCCTGCGGTCGTTCCGTGAGGCCGGGTTGTGGAGGGGCTACATCGCGTTCGAGGAGGAGGGCTCGGGTCGCGTCCACCGGACTGCGGCGGTGTTCTGCGAAGCGGACCCCGCGGAGCTCCGCGAGCGCTTCCTCTCGTTCGAACGCCCGGCTCTGGAAGCGTTCCTGCGCTCGGCTCTTCCCTGAGTCGTTTTTTCCGAAAAATCTCGTCACCTTCCCGTCACGGTTCCGCTTCGGGCCGGCGGCGGAAGTCCGCCTCGGGTATGGATTTTCCCTCGCGGAAGCCGCGTCCTCGGCGAGTCGTGCACGCGCACGGGAACAGGTGGTTTTGGCCAGATGCGTAAATGCTAACTCATTGTGACACAACAAGTTACGGATAAGCTGCGACCTGGTTCCCGGGCGAACAAAGGGGTTGCGCCGCCCGCGCGAGCGGTGTAACGTAGTCCTCACTTCGAGGAGGCCGGTTCGTTCGTGTCGCAGCCCTGCCCGCACCTCGGGCCGGAGACCGGCGCCCCAGAAAAGCCTGAAACCTCTACCTGCCGACCAAGGCCGAGGTGCGTCCATGTGGGAGACGTGTTCCGTACAACTGAACGTGCGGTTGCCCCGCGACGTCGCGGCGCAGGCGGAGGAGGTCCAGAAGAACGATCCCGAGTTCTTGAGCCGTGTCGTACTGTACGGATTGACGCGCCGCTCCATCTACCGTCACTTGCGTGAGCAGGAGCAGCAGGAGGCTTCGGGCCTGTCCAGGGAGGTAGCGCCTCCCCTTTCCTGAGCCTTGCGCTTCCCGCCCCTTCGAGTCATAGGTGTTGCGCGATCGGACCTTCGGGCCGACGGTCGCGCGGCGCGACCCGAAGGGGCTCTTTCATATCCAAGGGGAGTGACGTCGTGGACGAAGGGCAGGCGGGCCCGAGCGAGTCTCACGAGGTCCTGCGGGCCAAGTACTTGGACTACTGCTCCGCCCAACTCGCGGATCTCCTGCTTTATCTCAGCCCCGACGAGATCTACCTCCTGGCTCAGCGGGCGCACCGCGAGAAGGGGAGTGAGGGCGAGCTCAGGTACGTCGAGATGGTTCGGCTCGCCACTGATTGGCTCTCGGGGAAGATCGCGCTTCCGCCCTTCGACGTCTGGCTCGCGGACTACCGCGCGCACCCCGACCGGTACGAGGAGTATTTCCTGGGACTCTGGGAGAGCGAGCCGGAGCCCTCGAAGGAAGGCTGAGGGGGCCTCCGGGTCAGAACGGCAGGTCGTCGTCCGGCTCGGTCCTGGGCGGCTCGCCGCCCGCTCCGCCTCCGGATGCGCCGCCACCGCTCCCCCCGAATCCGCCGCCCGCTCCCCCCGCACCGGAGCTGCCGCCGAGCATCACCATCTCGGTGACCACGATGTCCGTCCAGTACCGCGTGCCGCCCTGATCGTCCTGCGTCTGGGAGTACTCGAGGCGTCCCTCCACGTAGAGCTTGTCTCCCTTGTGTACCCACTGCTCCACGATGTCCACGAGGCGGCCGAAGAAGGTGAGGCGATGCCACTCGGTCTTCTCCTGTTGCTGGCCGTCGCGGCCCGACCATGAGCGATTGGTCGCGAGGGAGAGCTTGGCTACGCGGGCGCCACCGGAGGTCGCGCGAATCTCCGGGTCGTTCCCGACGTTGCCGATGAGCATGACCTTGTTGAGCGACCGACTCATGGGAGAGCACTCCTGCTGGTACGGGGAGCCCGGCGGGACCAGGCGAAACGAGACCGACGGCGCCGGCGCCGATGCGCGCCGGAACGCGCTAAGGTAAGGGTCGGGCGGTCGTTTTTCCATTCCGCCGCGGTGCGCTATCTTGCTGCGTTCCGACCCGTCCGACCTCGAGAATCCCGACAGCCCTGTTACCATGTCCGATCTGCGCTACATCCGAGTGGAGTGGGACGGCGATCTGGCCGTCGTCAGCATCGACCGCCAAGACAAGCTGAACGCGCTCAACGCCGACGTGATCGCGGAACTGGGCCAGGTGTTCTCCGCCCTGGAGGGAGACGACAAGGTTCGCGGTGTGCTCCTCACCGGCGCGGGCGAGAAGGCGTTCGTCGCAGGGGCCGACATCGGCGAGCTCGCGAAGATGGACTCGATCTCCGGTGTCGGCGTGAGCCGCTCTGGCCAGAACGTGTTCCTGAAGATCGAGCGGTTCCCGAAGCCCGTGCTGGCCGCCGTCGGTGGGTACGCGCTCGGGGGAGGGTGCGAGCTGGCGTTGTCCTGCCACCTCCGCATTGCCGGCGACAACGCCCGCTTCGGGCTTCCCGAGGTCGGGTTGGGGATCATCCCGGGCTATGGGGGTACCGTCCGGCTCGCGCGGCTCGTGGGGCTGGGACGTGCGGTCGAGCTCACGCTCACCGGGGAGATGATCGGCGCGGAGCGCGCGCTCGAGATCGGGTTGGTGTCGGCGGTCGTGCCCCGTGCCGAGCTTCTCGACCGCGCGAAGGAGCTCCTGCGGAAGGTGACGAAGAACGGGCCTTTGGCCGTGCGGATGGCGCTCGAGTCCGTCTACCGTGCCGTGGACGCCTCCACGCGCGAGGCCCTGGACCACGAGTCGTCGCTGTTCGGATTGCTCGCCTCGACCGGGGACATGAAGGAGGGGATGTCGGCGTTCCTGGAGAAGCGGAAACCCGACTTCAAGGGACGCTGACGGAGTGCTTTTTTTCGCCTGAATCGCCCCCCCCTCCTCCGGCCGGGCCGATGCGGTGGAAGTCGTTGGCCCACAAGCATTTTTAGGGTCTGTGACGGGGTAGCCGGAAGGAGTCGGGAAGGTTAAATTTTCTCGATGCTGAGACGGCACCTCCGCACCGGCGTTCCGTGCGCCTGAAGCGGCTCGCGTTTCGCCATTTCCGGAACCTCGGGAACCAGGACCTGGAGATTCCGCCGGAAGGGGTCGCTCTCGTCGGCGACAACGCCCAAGGGAAGTCCAACCTCCTCGAGGCGGTCTATTACCTCGAGACCTTCCGGTCCTTCCGCGGGGCACGAGACGAGCAGCTCGTGGCCTTCGGTGAGGATGTGTTCCGCGTGGTCGGCACGCTGGAGCACGAGAACGAGGACAATGGGATCGTGCAGGTGGCGGCGGCCTTCCAGAAGAAGGGGAAGAGGAAGAAGGTGACCGTGGATGGGGTCGAATCCGAGCGAGTCGGGGACGCCTTGGGACGGCTCGCGGCCGTGGTGTTCGCGCCATCCGACGTGGAGATGGTGAGCGGAGGACCGGGTGAGCGGCGGAGGTTCCTCGACATCGTCCTGTCTCTCAGCGACCCGAGATACCTCCATGCCCTTCAGGACTTTCGGCGCGTCCTCCAGCGGCGGAACGCGTCGTTGAAGGAGGGCCTGCCCTTTGCGGTGGTCACCGCCTGGGATCCGGGCCTCGTGCGCAACGGCGCTGTGGTGACGAAGGCGCGGCGGGACTGGGTGGAGGAGCGGCGTGGGGCGTTCTGGGATTACTACGCGGCGGTGTCCGGTGGGCCCGGTGCGACGATGACGTTTCGCCCGAGCATCCCCATCGAGGGGGCCACATCGGAGGACGAAGTGGCCGAGGCCTACCGGGATGCCCTTGCTGCATCGGCGGAGCGTGAGCGCCGCTTGGGAACCACGGTGGTGGGGCCGCATCGCGACGAGCTCCTGTTGAGGCTCGAGGACGAAGGGGACGCGCTGGATCTGAGGGACTACGGGTCGGGAGGGCAGAGACGCACCGCGGCGCTGGCCCTCCGCCTCGTGGAGGCGAAGACGATCCGGGAGGTTCGGGGGCAGGAGCCCCTCATCCTCCTCGACGATGTCTTCGCCGAGCTGGATACCGGACGCGGCGAGCGGGTCATGGGGTTGATGGAGCGAGAGGAGACGGGCCAGGTGCTGCTCACGGCCCCGAAGGAGAGCGACGTGCGGATCCGGAGGGACCGGCTCGCCCGCTGGGGGATTGCCGGGGGGCGGGTCACCGCATGACGGCGCGCGACACGGGGCCGGTCCGTTTGGGCGACGTCCTGGGGAGCGTGCTCGAGCGGCACGGGCTCGGAGACCAGGTGAAGCACATGGCGGTGCTGGATCTCTGGCCCGAGGTGGTAGGCGAGCACATCGCGGCCGCCACCCGGGCCAGGAGTGTGTCGGAGGCCACGCTGGTCGTCGAAGTACGATCGAGCGCGTGGCTGATGGAGTTGAACATGATGAAGGGCGATCTGCTGCAACGCGTCAACGAGCGCGTTCCGGATGCGCCCCTGCAGCGCCTGGTCTTCGTGCTGGCGGAGACGGAATAGGCGCGGAACTGCTCACGGAGCGGATATGGCGAGCAAGGGTAAGTCGAAAAGGCAGGAGGGCCGTGAGGCGTACACCGCGGGGCAGATCCAGGTCCTGAAGGGCCTGGAAGCCGTGCGCAAGCGCCCGGGCATGTACGTCGGATCCACGTCGGCCCGGGGACTCCACCACCTCGTCTACGAGGTTGTGGACAACGCCGTGGACGAGGCGATGGCCGGGTTCTGCAGCGAGATCACCGTGACCATCCACGAAGACAATTCGGTCACGGTGAAGGACGACGGACGCGGCATTCCGGTGGACCTGCATCCCCAGGAGAAGGTTCCGGGTGTGGAGCTGGCGATGACGACCCTTCACGCCGGGGGCAAGTTCGACAAGAGCACGTATAAGGTGTCGGGCGGTCTGCACGGTGTGGGCGTGTCCGTGGTGTGCGCGCTCTCCGAGAGCCTGGACGTCGAGATCGTCCGGGGCAGGAAGCGGTATCACCAGCGCTACGTCCGAGGCGTGAAGGCCAAGGAGCTCGAGGAGCTGGGAAGGGCGAAGGGGAGTGGGACCACCGTGACCTTCAAGCCCGACCCGCAGATCTTCACCGAGCTCGTCTACAGCTTCGAGGTCCTGTCGAACCGGCTCCGCGAGCTGGCATTCCTCAACAAGGGGCTCCAGATCGTCCTGGTGGACGAGCGCAACGGCACGCCCGTGCGCGAGGAGTACCACTACGAAGGGGGACTGGCCGAGTACGTCACGTGGCTCCGGGGCCAGCGGGGGGCGCTGCACGACAAGGTATGCTATTTCGAGGTCTCCAGACCCGAAGCGGAGATCGAGCTCGCACTCCAGTACGATCAGGGATTCGCCGAGAACACCCACACCTTCGTGAACAACATCAACACGCACGAAGGCGGGACACACTTGACGGGGTTCAAGGCGGCCCTGACGCGCACCATCAACGACTACGCGCGGCGGAACGGCCTGTTCAGGAAGGACGAGGGCCTCTCCGGGGACGACGTGCGCGAGGGCCTCGTATGCGTGCTGAGTGTGCGGGTCATGGAGCCCCAGTTCGAGGGCCAGACGAAGACGAAGCTCGGCAACTCCGAGGTGCGCGGCGCCGTGGAAGCGGCGGTGAACGAGCAGCTCTCGATCTTCCTGGACGAGAACCCTCGCGCCGCGCGCGCGATCATCGAGAAGTCGCTCCAGGCGGCGCGCGCGCGAGAGGCCGCCCGCAAGGCTCGCGATCTGGCCCGGAAGAAAAGCGCGCTCGAAGGAGGCGTGCTCCCCGGGAAGCTCGCCGACTGCTCGATCTCCGACCCGACGCTGTGCGAGTTGTACCTGGTGGAGGGAGATTCCGCGGGCGGGAGCGCCAAGCAGGGCCGGGATCGCTCCTACCAGGCGATCCTTCCCCTCAAGGGAAAGATCCTCAACGTGGAGCGGGCCCGGATCGACAAGGTCCTGTCGAACGAAGAGATCCGGGCCATGATCACGGCCATCGGGACCGGCATCAAGGACGACTTCGAGCTGGACAACGCGCGGTACCACAAGATCATCGTCATGACCGACGCCGACGTAGACGGGGCGCACATCCGCACGCTCCTGCTCACGTTCTTCTTCCGTCAGATGCCCGAGCTGATCGAGGCGGGCATGGTCTACATCGCGCAGCCGCCGCTCTATCGGCTCTCGAAGGGCAAGCAGGAGCTGTACGCGTACAGCGACGAGGAGCGCGACGAATACGTGAAGCGGCTGGGAGGAAAGGACGGTGACGGGAAGGGCGTGTCCGTCCAGCGCTACAAGGGCCTGGGCGAGATGAACCCGGACCAGCTCTGGAAGACGACCATGGATCCGGATGCGCGCACGATCCTGCGTGTGCAGATCGAGGACGCGGCGATCGCGTCGAACCTCTTCGACCGGCTCATGGGCGACGAGGTCGAGCCGCGCCGCGAGTTCATCGAGAAGAACGCGAGGTACGTGAGGAACCTGGACGTGTAGAGGAGGAGGCGATCCGGGCGCGGGTCTTGGCGACTCCCGCCCGGCGCCCCTATCTTGCGCCCTCGCGAGCCACTTCCCGGACCGACCCTCCCGGTCAGGAGACCCTCCCATGACGAAGATCCTGAAGGTCCTCGTGTCCGTCGTGCCCGTCATGGTGCTTCTGGGCACCGGGGGGTTCGTGTGGGCGAAGCGCGCATCGTCGACCGTGCTGGCGCGGACGATCGAGACGCATGCGGTGGACTTCCCGATCCCGTTTCCGTTGGACTCCGCGGAGATGGCGCTCGCCAGAGTCGGAGGGGTATCGCCCGACTCCCTCGCGCTCGAGAGGGCGCTCGAACGGGGGCGGCACCTGGTGGAGTCCCGATACGCGTGCACGGAGTGCCACGGTCGGGACTTCGGGGGTGGGGTGATGGTGGACGATCCGATGCTCGGACGGATCCTCGGTCCGAACATCACGGCAGGCGCCGGAGGACGAACCGCGGCCTATACTCCCGCCGACTGGGATCGGATCGTGCGCCACGGCGTGCTTCCGGACGGGCGGCCGGCGCTCATGCCCTCCGAGGATTTCCGGCTCATGTCCGATGAGGAGCTTTCCGACATCGTCGCCTACGTTCGCTCGAGGTCTCCGGTGAACGACACCGTGGCACCGGTGACGCTGGGGCCCGTGGGCCTCGTCCTGGTCGCGACCGGGAAATTCACGCTTTCCGCCGACCTCCTCGAGAGCCACAGCTTGCCGCACGAACCCGTGCCCCCAACGGCGGAGGTGAGCGTCGAGTTCGGGCGGCACCTGGCGGGCGTGTGCATGGGATGCCACCGGGCGGAGCTGACGGGCGGACCGATCCCCGCCGGTGATCCCAGTTGGCCGCCGGCCACGGATCTGACAGCCGGCGGTCCCCTCGGGACATGGACCTACGACGAGTTCGTGGCCGTGATGCGTGAGGGACGGCGTCCGGACGGAACGCCGCTGCGCGCGCCCATGGACATGGTCAACGGGTACTCCAGCCGCATGAGTGACACGGAGCTCGAGGCCCTCTGGACCTATCTGCGATCGCTTCCCAGGAGCGCGTCGTAGCCCAACGCGACGACGTCGTCCCGTCGCGCCGCCTCGCGCTGGAGGAGCACGGAAGGCTCGCCGTCCACGAACAGGACGCGCAGGCGCCGCTCCCGCCCGAACCCGTAGCGCGTCTCGTGGATCTCGGCGTCGAGCCGGGCGAGCGCGGCCGTGTCGGCCCGATACTCGGCGCCCACTACGAGACCGTAGTAGGCGGCGCCTGACGTCAGGGTGCCCGCCACGGGGATGTCATAGCCGGTTCCCCAGAGGCTCCCCGTCTCGCGTGCATTGGAGCCGAGGATCTCGATCGCGTCGTTGGTCATGAAGTCCCGGCACATTCCCGGGAGGATCGAGGCGGTGTGCCGCGTCACGCCCGGCCTGACGACCTCGGTCCAGAGCCTCTCGTGCGCTCCCTCGTGGAGGAGCTGACGCGAGCGAAGGACGAACCGGAACCAGAACGCGACGAAAGGATCCTGGATCTGGTACCGGTGGTTGCGCGTGCGCGGCGAGGCGTCGAGGGACCGGCGTGCCTCGACGAGCCCTACCTGTTCGAGCCGCTTCAGGTAAGGTGCGGCCTGTCCGCCTGCCGAGAGGTCGGACAGGCCCGCATGGACGACCCTCCAGTCTCCTTGGCCGTCGGCGAGCGCCGCCAGAATGGCCGCGTAGCGGCTGGGAGTCTGGAAGAGGCGTTCCAGGAGCACGAGGGGCGCGTCGTTCAGCACGCCGTCCTCGTCGAGGATGAGCCGGCGGACGTTGGCGCCCAGGGAGGCGCCGCGATCCACCTGGGCCAGGTGGCCCGGAACCCCCCCGAAGGCCGCGTAGGCGTGCAGACGCTCGCGGAGGGACGTTCCGGGGAGAAACGCGGCGGCGGCGCGGAAGGGAAGCGGGCGGAGCACGACGTCCAGCGCCGACGCCTCCTCGGAACCCGGTGCCGCAGCGAGCTCGGACGAGACGAGGACGAAGTGGAGCGGCCGACCTCGTGAGCGGGCGTCGGCCAGCACCTCGTCGAGCGCAGGGCCGACGTGGGCCCTGGACTCCTCCCAGCGGTGCGCGTCGTCCACGAGCACGACGAGCGGACGATCCTCGGGGACCGACACGGCGAGAGCGGCGAACAGGTCGTCCCAGGATGTCGGCCCGCCGGTCCCTCGTGGCGAGACGTTTCCACCTCCGACTTGCTCCGACAGGGTGCGGGTCAGGGCCGCACGCTGGTCGGCCTCCGGAAGGGGAGGTGCCCGGTGATACACGGACCGGAAGTCCCCGGCCGCCTGTCGGACGAGACGGGTCTTCCCGATACCGGGGAGCCCGGCGACGCGCACCAACGAGGCCTGCGGCCGGTCGAACGCCCGCCTGAGGGCACCGAGTTCACGCGTCCGACCGAGGAAAACGCTTGATCTCACTTCAGTTGTGTCCCAGCATAGAACAATTAGCGTAATCAATATTATGCAAGTTCCTGTTGTTTCGCGACGTCCACGCAGCGAGACTGTCTCCTTCGAGGCGCCCGACCACGCTCGAACCGAGAGGAGACGACCCCGATGACCCGCTTCGACACGCTCGCCGCCGCTCGCCACCGGACGTTCGACAACCACCAGGCGAGGCAGTCCGTGAACCTGGAAGAGGTATTCGGGCGGAACGTGTTCGGACTGCACGAGATGAAGACCCGGCTGCCGAAGCCTCAGTTCAAGCTCCTCCTCTCGACGATCCGCGAAGGCACGCCGCTGGACCCGACGGTGGCGGACGCGGTAGCCGTCGCGATGAAGGAGTGGGCGCTGGAGAGGGGCGCGACGCACTACACTCACTGGTTCCAGCCCTTGACGGGACTCACCGCGGAGAAGCACGACTCCTTCGTGGATCCGACGCGGGATGGGAGGGCCATCACCGAGTTCAGCGGCAAGGAGCTGGTTCAGGGTGAGCCCGACGCGTCGTCGTTCCCCTCGGGCGGGTTGAGGGCGACGTTCGAGGCCCGGGGCTACACGGCGTGGGATCCCACCTCTCCGGCGTTCGTGATGACGGGACCGAGCGGCGCGTATCTGTGCATCCCCACGGCGTTCGCCTCCTGGGCGGGCGACGCGCTCGACAAGAAGACTCCGTTGCTGCGCTCGATCGACGCGCTCGACAAGCAAGCACGGCGTGCCCTGAAGCTCTTCGGCTCTCCCGATAGGCCCGTGCGAGCGACGATGGGCCCGGAGCAGGAGTTCTTTCTCGTCGACGAGGAGTTCTTCTATCGGCGTCCGGATCTGGTGACGTGCGGGCGGACGCTCTTCGGGACGAAGCCCCCCAAAGGGCAGGAGATGGAGGACCATTACTTCGGATCCATTCCGGAGCGGATCCTCCAATACATGAACGAGGTCGAGCTCGAGCTGTACCAGCTCGGCGTTCCGCTGAAGACACGGCACAACGAGGTGGCGCCGGGGCAGTTCGAGGTGGCGCCGGTCTACGAGGACGCCAATCAGGCGGCGGACCACCAGCAACTCGTCATGTCCACGCTGCGGAGGGTCGCTCGCAAGTACGGACTCGCCTGTCTGCTGCACGAAAAGCCCTTTCAGGGAGTCAACGGCAGCGGCAAGCACCTGAACTGGTCGTTCGGCACCGAGGACACGAACCTGCTCGAGCCGGGCGAGACCCCCCACGACAACGCGCAGTTCCTGTTCTTCTGTTCCGCGGTGCTCAGGGCCGTGGCGCGGCACCAGGACCTCCTTCGGGCGTCGGTGGCGCACGCCGGCAACGACCATCGGTTGGGCGCCAACGAAGCGCCGCCGGCGATCATCTCGGCGTTCGTGGGCGACCAGCTCCAGGACATCTTCGAGCAGATCGAGAAGGCAGGGCACGCGAAGTCCAGCAAGGCGACGGGGTTCATGGGGCTGGGGGTGGATGTGCTGCCCAGCCTTCCTAAGCACGCCGGTGACCGGAACCGCACGTCGCCGTTCGCGTTCACGGGGAACAAGTGGGAGTTCCGTGCGCTCGGCGGCTCCCAGAGCATCTCGTTCCCGGCCACCGTGCTGAACACGATCGTGGCCGAGGCCATCGACGAGATGTGCACGAAGCTGGAGGCCGAGCTGGCCAAGGGGACTGCGCTCGAGGACGCCCTCAGGATCGTGCTGGCCGAGGAGACCCGCGGGTTCAAGAACATCGTCTTCAACGGCGACAACTACTCCGCCGAGTGGGTCGAGGAGGCGAAGCGGCGGGGGCTGCTGAACCTTCGCAACACGATGGAGGCGCTTCCCGCGCTCGTGGCCAAGAAGAACGCCGCGCTCTTCGAGAAGTACGGTGTTCTGACGCATCGGGAGCTCGAGTCCCGCTACGAGATTCGCGTGGATCAGTACTTCAAGACGATCAACATCGAAGGTGAGACCGGGCAGTTCATGGCTCAGACCATGGTGCTGCCGGCGGCCACGAGGTACCTCGCCGAGCTACTCGCGACCGCGGAGCGGGCCGATCGGGTCGGCATGAAGGCCGAAGGCGTGCTGACGACGGCGCGCAGGGTGAGCGAGCTCATCGACCGGCTGACCGAGAAGATCGACGTGCTCGCGGAGCAGAACCAGGAGTTGGGTGGGGATGCCGTCTTCTCGAAGGCGGAGCATATGCGTGACCACATCATTCCGGCGCTGAACGCCGTGCGGGACGTGGTGGATCGCCTCGAACGGGTCATTCCCGACGACCTGTGGCCGTTCCCGACGTATCGGGAGATGCTCTTCATCAAGTAGCGTTCGCGGCATCCTTCGGACGTCGCGAACGCCCACCGGCGGGTTCCCGGCCACGCTTCCGCGTGCGGGAACCCGCCTCCGTTCTCGGCCACGCTGCGCGCGGCGGGAAACGCCTGGGGAGGAGGGGTCGGACGGCGCGTCGCGGGTGTCGGGAACGGCGGCGTTGACGAGCCCCCCTAGCGGACGGCTCCGTCGAGGGCGTCCAGAACCATTCCGATGAACTCGTTCAGGGCGGAGTTGTCGATCCAGCGGGTCACGACCACGAGGTCGTTCTCCGGATCCACGTAGATGATGTTGGCTCCGTTGCCACGGTGTGTGAACGCCGAGGCCGGGGCATTGGGCAGCGATTCCCGGTCGGTGTTCAGGAAATAGTTGCAGTACCCATATCCCTTGTTGGCCGGCCCGGGCGTGGTCGCCTTGCGGAACCACTGCTCGGAGAAGATCTGCCGGTCGCCCCACGTTCCCCGCCACAGCGTCAGCAGCCCCAGGCGCGCCTGGTCGTAGGCGCTGATGAACATGCCTCCGCCCCAATGCCCGCCTCCTCCGACGGCCTGGACCAGGTGGCCGTCCAGCGCGATCCAGGAGTTGTCGTAGCCGACCCATCGCCACGTGGGCGAGGCGCCGATGGGATCCATGACCAGCTCGCGGAGCACCTCAGGAAGCGGCCTGCGCCAGATGTTCTGGAGCGAGAGCGCGAGTACGTTGATGCGCGTGTCGTTGTACTCGTAGACCGTCCCGGCGGGAACGCGCGGGCGCGTTGCCCAGGTGGAAGGCTCGCCGGTCGGGCGGTCCGCCCACTCGGGCTTGCCCCAGAGCGTTCCTTCCCAGTCGCTCGTCTGCCGGAGCAGGTGGTCCCAGGTGACGGTACGGTTGTGCTCGGACTCGAACAGCAGCTTGGGACGGCGTCCTTGCTGATCGCCGGGCTCGCCGTCCCCGTCGGCGAGAACCACCGGCGCGAAATAGGAGCGTACCGGGTCGTTTACGCTGCGGATCATCCCGCGGTCGAGCGCGAGCCCCGCCATGGTGGAGACGAACGTCTTGGTCACGCTGAACGTCTGATCCACGCGGTCGGGTTCGCCCCACTCCGCGACGATGTAGCCGTGGCGGACGACGAGTCCGGTCTGCGGTCCTCGGACCTTGAACGGACCGACGGGCTCCCCGTGCGGCTCGCGCCCGAAGCTCCGATGGTGGGCCGCGAGGAGATCCTTCGGCGTGGTGGACTCGCTCGCGATCGAGAACTCGATGGCGGCACGGAGCCTGGATGGGTCGAAACCCACCTGCTCGGGGGCCCGGCGCTCCCAGTCCGGATGGCGACCGGGGACGTACGTCTGGCCACCGGCCGGCCGCGTCGTCGCGAGGGCGGCGGTGAGGAGAAGGAGGACGGCGGGAATGCGGGACGGATCCTCGAGGAAGGGCACTCGGCGGTGCATGGACGATGCTCCGGCTGCGTGGACGGTGCGTTCGGCGGATCGGCATTCGGCGACCCGCCCGGGCCTAACCATCAGGATACGGGCGGAGCGGCGCACGCGGGAGGGCACGCACTCCCGCCTCGGGAGCCGGGTTTCTATCTTGGCGCACCGATGACTGCGATCTCGTCCCCTCGTCTCGTGGATGCGCTCGGGCGCGTCGCCCGGGAGCGCGCGTTGGACCGGAGACTGCTCGTGGCGCCCACGTTCGGCGGGGGACGGGAACTGCTCCGATGCCTGGCCCGCCGGGGGCAGGGGTGGTTGGGCTTCGAGGTCACCACGCCGCGGCCTCTCGCGCTGCTGCTTGCCCGGTCGGGGCTCGCCGCCGAAGGGCGGCGACCGCTCGATGCGTTCGACCAGCAGGCCCTCCTCGACGAGGCGATGGACGGAGCTCTGGCCTCGGGGCCCGGCGGGGCGTTCGGCGAGCTGTCCGAAGGCGTCGGATTCCGCGAGGCCGTGCACGGCTCCGTGACCGCGCTCCGCCTCGCGGGAGTCTCGCCACGCGATGTTCGCTCGGCCCGCTTCAAGGACGGACGCAAGCGGAGCTGGGTGGCCCGCGTGCTGGAACGCTACGAGACGCTGCTCGACGAGCGCGGGCGGGCCGACACCGCGACGATCCTGTCCCTTGCGGTGGCCGTGCTGTCCGACGAGGAGGCGAGCCTGTCCCGGGCGCTCGGCGCGGACGCGGTCCTGTTGATGCCCGGGCTCTCGTCGCGCGGGCTCGTGGGACGGTTCGTGGAAGCGCTCCGGCGGCGCGGCGCCGACGTGCTCGAGAGCGACCCCGTCGTGGGCCGCGCCGCGCCGTCGGGGGTGCTCTGGCGGGCCGGCGAGCCGGAGGGCTCGCTCTCGTACCTGCACGCGCCCGTCGAGGCGCCGGCGCGCGCGGCACCCGTGGAGCTGTTCCGCGCCGCTTCCATCCACGACGAGTTGCGCGAGGTCCTGCGGCGCACGGTGGCCCGGGGACTCCCGTGGGACGAGGTCGAGATCATCACGCCCGACGCGGCGGCCTACGGCTCGGCGTTGCACGCGCTCTCGGCGCGCCTCGGCGTGCCCGTGACCTACGCGGTCGGCCTGCCGGTAGAGCGGACGCGCCCGGGGCGGGCGGTGCGCGCGTACCTGGATTGGGTGCAGGGGGGATTCCAGGCCGCCGTCGTCCGGCGGTTGCTCGAGGCCGGCGATCTGCGCCCGCCCGGCTTTCCGGAGCTGCCGGCCCCGGCGGATCTCGCCCGCAGGTTCCGCTCCCTCAGAATCGGGTGGGGCAGGCGTCGGTACCGTGCCCAGCTCCGTCAGGCTCTGGCGGCGCTCGAGCGGGCGGTGCCCGGGCGCCATGAGGCGCCGGATCGGTTCCAGCGGCGTATCCGCCGCGCACGGGTGGAACTGGAGGCGCTCCGGGGGATTCTGTTCCCCGCGCTGAAAGCGACGCCGTCGGTGCCGGATCGGGCGGGTGAGGAGGCGGGCCCCGTGTCGCCCGCCGAGCTGGCGGCCGGCGCGCGCGCGTTTCTGGGTCGCGTGCCCAAGGGGACAGGGCCGGACGCTGCCGCCCGTGAGGCCATCCTCGCGGTCCTGGACCGCGTGGAGGAGACCCTCCGCCGGCGCACGTACTTCGAGGGCGCCGTGGCCGTGCTGCGGCGATACCTCGGGATCCGCGTACGCGCGCCGCAGCTTGGGTCGCCCAACCTCGACGACGCGGGAGCGCCGTGGGGGTCGGAGGGCGGCCACGTCCACCTGTCGGACCTCGAGCACGGAGGGTTCAGCGGGCGGCAGGCGACGTTCGTCGTCGGCATGGACGCGGATCGGGTGCCCGGGGTGGGCGAGCAGGACCCGGTGCTGAACGACTCCGACCGGAAAGCGCTCGGCGACGCCCTGCCGACCTCGACGGACGTGATCGAGGAGCGCTCGTTCCGCCTCGCGGCGCTGCTCGCGAGACTCCGCGGATCGGTGACGCTGAGCTACGCCGCGTGGAGCGCCGCGGAGGCGCGTACGATCCCTCCGTCGCCCGTGCTCCTGCAGGCCCTCCGCCTCGGCCGCCGTGACGCCACGCCGACGTTCGAGGACCTGCATCGCGTGCTCGGCGACGTGATCGGTCCCGTCCCGCGACACGGCCCGGCACTGGACGAGGACGACGTGTGGATGCAAGCGCTCGACCACGACGGTGTGCTGTGCGAGGGCGTCGCCGCGGTCCGAGCCGCGTTTCCACGGCTCGACCGTGGGCTCACGGCCAGGCGCGAGCGCGAGGGCGGGCTTCCCGGACCCTGGCACGGCGTGGTGGGGTCCCGCTCCTGGATCCTCGATCCCCGGAAGAACGACGAGCTCGTGCTCTCGGCCAGCCGGCTCGAGGACCTGGGCGCCTGTCCGCTGCGGTATCTGTACTCGACGGTCCTCCGTCTCCGCCCGCCCGACGACCCCGAGCTCGACCCGGATCGGTGGCTCGATCCGCTCCGCCGGGGGAGCCTCTTGCACGCCGTGTACGAGGGGACGCTCCGCCAGGCCGGCGAGCGGGGGATCCTGGAGGGGGGCGGCGACCTGGAGGCGTTGGCTCGCGAGGTACTCGTCGGCGCGATCGAGCGCTGGAAGGCGGACGTCCCCGCACCCGGCGAGGGCGTCCGCAGGAGGGAGATCGCGGCGCTCGAGGCGGACGTGCTCTCGTTCGTACGGATGGTTCGCGAGCACGGAGCTCCGTGGGCCCGGCTCGAGATGCGGTTCGGCCAGGACGGGGGAGAGCCCCTGGTCCTCCCGCTGGATGCCGGGACGATCCGCCTGCGGGGGGCCGTGGACCGCGTGGACGAGGACCGCGAAGGGCTTCACGTCGTGGACTACAAGACCGGGCTCGTGCGCGACTATGAAGGTGGGACGGGCGCGTTCCACGGAGGACGGCGGCTACAGCATGCCATCTACGCCGAGGCGGCCGAGCGCGCCATGGGACGTCCGGTCGTGGACGCGGCCTACCACTTCCCGACGCGCCGTGGGGAGAACGAGATCATCGCGTATCCGCGCGTGAGGCTCGCCGGGCTGCCCGACCTGTTGCGCCACCTCCTCGATGGGGCGGCGGCCGGCGCATTCGTTCCCACCGACAGCGCGGACGATTGCCGATACTGTGACTTCCGGGTCGTGTGCAGGGTGCAGGAAGGAGGGTGGGGCTCGGTGGTGTCGCCGCTCGCGGAGTGGTCGGAGGAGCTGATGGCGACGGGGGTGCACGAGGCGTTCCGCCACCTCCGGGCGGCGCGCTCGTTCGACGGTTGACCGGGGCGGGTGGCCCGGGCCGCGGCCGATCCCTACGTTCTCCGTTCCAGCACACGCAGGAGGAGCCAACATGAAGCGTCTGACCCTCGTCCTCGTCACGGCCCTGGCCGCTTCCGTGCCGACGCCCGCAGCCGCTCAGCGCACGCAGAAACCCGTGCTCCACGGGAAGCACTGGATCGCGATCACGGGCAAGCCCATGGCCGCCACGGCCGGCGCCATGATGTTCCAGAAAGGTGGCAACGCCGTGGACGCGGCCGCGGCGATGCTGGCCGCCACGGCCACGATGTGGGACGTCCTCTCGTGGGGCGGCGAGACCCAGGCGCTCATCTACCATCCCGGCGAGAAGCGGGTGATCGCGCTCAACGCGCTCGGCGTCGCGCCGAGCGGCGCCACGCCGGAGTACTTCCGGGCCAAGGGGATGCGCTATCCGCCGGAGTATGGCGTGGACGCCATGGTAACGCCGGGAACCCCGGGCGGGCTCATGACGATGGTCGCCCAATGGGGACGTCTCTCGCTCGCGGACGTGTTGGCTCCCGCGATCCAGATGGCCGAAGGATACCCCATGGAAGCGGACGCGGTACGGCGGGTGCGCGCCGAGGCCGACCGGATGAAGGCGTGGCCGTACACCGCGGCCGTGTTCTTCCCGGACGGGGGCGACGGGCCCGAGGTCGGGGAGATCCTCGTGCAGCGCGACCTGGCGACGACTCTGCGCAAGCTCGTGGAGGCCGAGGCGCAGGCCCTGGCGGTGGGCAGGAGCCGCGAAGAGGCGATCCAGGCGGCGTACGACCGCTTCTACAGGGGCGACATCGCCGAGGAGTATGTGCGCGGCGCCCGCGAGCAGGGGTCGACCGTGACGATGGCGGACCTCGCGAACTGGAAGGTCCGGATCGAGGAGCCGGTGAAGACCACATACAAAGGCATCGAGGTCTACAAGCTCACGCATTGGGTACAGGGGCCCGTTCTGCTCCAGACGCTGAACATCCTCGAGAACCTCGATCTGAAGGCCATGGGCTACAACAGCGCCCGGTACATGCACGCGCTCTACCAGGCGATGAACCTCGCGTTCGCGGACCGGGACTTCTACTACGGTGATCCCTACTTTCCGCCGGAGGAGCCGATCCGCGGGCTCCTGTCCAAGGAGTACGCGAGGCAGCGCGCGGCCCAGATCGACTGGGAGCGCAACGACCCGTTCGCCGGCCCGGGCGATCCGTATCCGTTCCAGGGCGGTACGAACCCGTTCGCCGAGATCCTCGAGCGTTGGAACGCCGGGAAGGATGCGCTCACCGAGGAGTCCGGCTCGGACGCGATGGCCGAGCTCGAGGAGAACTTCAACCAGGGCACGACGTCGGTGCAGGCCGCCGACGAGGAGGGATGGATCGTCTCGATGACCCCGTCGGGTGGCTGGGTGCCGGCCGTCATCGCCGGGCGCACCGGCGTGGGCATGAGCCAGCGCGCGCAGTCGTACGTAATGGAGGCGGAGGACGGGCCCTATAACGTCGTGGAGCCCGGCAAGCGGCCCCGGGCGACGCTGACGCCGTCGCTCGCGCTCAAGGACGGCCGGCCGTTCCTCTCGTTCGCCGTGCAGGGAGGGGACACTCAGGACCAGAACCTCCTGCAGTTCTTCCTGAACGTGGTGGAGTTCGGCATGAACGTGCAGGAGGCGGCGGAGGCGGCCAACATCAACTCCTACCAGATGCGCTCGTCCTTCGGCGACCGGGCCATCGCACCGGGACGGATGCTCGTGCAGAGTGCGACGCCTCCGTGGGTGCAGAGCGAGCTGCGGGGGATGGGTTATACGCTGACGCTCTCCAACCGCACCTCCGGCCCCATCAACGCGATCTTCTTCGATTGGGAGCATGGGGCGTTCTGGGGCGGCTCGAGCAACCACGGCGACGATTACGGAGTGGTGTGGGAGTAAAGCTCACAGCGGCCGAGCACGCCCTCCTCGAGGACGCCCACGGAGGGGCGGCCGCGCTCGCCATGCGCGTCGTGGTCGCCGCCGCCGAGTTGCTCGGGGCCGAGCGGCTCGTCGAGATCTCTTCGGCCCACATCGACGGATGCCTCTACCAGGGGGACGGCGGCGTCGAGTTCGCGGAGCGCCTGGTCGCCGGAGGTGGAAAGGTCCGGGTGCCCACGACGCTCAACGTGGGTGCCCTGGACCTGCTGCACCCAGGAACGGTGCGCGGGGACGCGCATCGCTCGGCCATGGCCCGCCGGCAGATGGAGGCGTACCTGGCGCTCGGGTGCGCACCCACGTGGACGTGCGCGCCGTACCAGGCGGGTCACAGGCCGGGCGTGGGGGAGCAGATCGCCTGGGGGGAGAGCAACGCGATCGCGTTCGCCAACTCGGTCCTCGGCGCGCGCACCGAGCGTTACGGCGACTTCCTCGACGCCTGCTGTGCGCTCACGGGCCGCGCTCCGTTCCACGGGCTCCACCTCGCGGAGAACCGCGCGGCCACCGTCGTGGTGGACTGCTCGTGGATTCCCGAGCACCTGAAGCGCCGGGATGTCTTCTATCCGGTCTTCGGCACCTGGCTCGGCCTCGAGGTCGGCAGGGAAGTATCCGCCGTCGTGGGCCTTCCCGGGGACGTCACGGAGGACCAGCTCAAGGCGCTCGGCGCCGCCGGTGCATCGTCCGGCGCGGTCGCCCTCTTCCACGTGGTAGGCGTGACGCCCGAGGCCCCCACGTTGGAGGCGGCCACGCAGGGACGAACCGACCTGCGCCGTGTAGCGCCGAGGGCGGAGAGGCTGCGCGCGACCCTGAAGCGCATGAGCACGACGGCGTCCCTCACGGTCGACGCGGTGGCGGTCGGATGCCCGCATTTCTCGGTTGCCGAGTTCCGTGAGTTGATCAGCCTGGTGCGGGGGCGCCGGTTGAAGGTGCCGTTCTTCGCGTGCACGGGCCGAGGCGTGCTCGCGGAGCTCGAGGCGGCGGGGGACGCGGCGGTGCTTCGGGAGGCGGGCGTGGACATCGTGGTGGACACGTGCATCGTCGTCACGCCGATCCTTCCCGCGGCGGGCGGCGTACTCATGACCTGCTCGGGCAAGTTCGCGCACTACGGTCCCTCCAACACCGGATGGGAGGTCGTCTACGGGAGCCTGGAGGACTGCGTCGCGTCCGCGATCGCGGGCCGTCTCGTGCGGGACGAGGGGATCTGGTCGTGGTGAGGGGCCGGGCGCTCGTGGCGGGCTCGGCCCGGGGACCGCTCATGCGGCTCGGGGCGCCGATCAGCTTCTGGGGTGGCCTGGACCCGGTCTCGGGCCGCGTGGCCGACCCGCGCCATCCGGACTTCGGCCGGACCGTCAGCGGGTCGGTGCTCGTGGTTCCGTCGGCGATCGGGTCCTCGTCGTCGAGCGCGATCATGCTCGAGTTGCTCCGGAACGGTACCGCACCCGCGGCCCTCGTCATGGACAGGGCGGACGCGATCCTGGCGCTGGGCGTCGTGGTGGCCGGTGAGCTGGGCTACGACGGGATTCCCGTGGTGGAAGTGCCGATGGACGACATCGCGTCCCTGGAGGACGGCACGCTCGTACGCGTCGAGCCGGACGGAACGATCCGCGCGTGACGCTCGAGCGGAGCGCCCGGAGGCTCCCATCCACGCCTTTCGACCGATCCCGCGTCCGGCCACATTGACGGGATGAGCGATCCCAAGGTTCTCGTCCTGCCCCTCCCGGACGAGCGAGCGCGCCGCCGGATCCGGGAGGATCTCGACACGAACCTCCTGGTGGAGGCGGGGGCGGGCTCGGGCAAGACCACGGAGCTGGTGAACCGCATGGTGGCGCTCGTCGCGTCGGGCGTCGCCACGGTGGACCAGATCGCGGCCGTGACGTTCACGCGCAAGGCCGCGGGCGAGCTGCGTGAGCGCTTTCAGGCCCGCCTCGAGCGGGAGGTGCGCGACCCCAAGGCCACGGAGGACGTCGTCGCACGCCTGCGTGCCGCCCTGGAAGGCATGGACCGCGCGTTCCTGGGGACGATTCACGCTTTTTGCGCCCGGCTGCTCCGGGAGCGGCCGCTCGAGGTCGGACTCGACCCTGCGTTCACCGAGCTGAAGCCCGAGGAGCGCGCGGGCCTCTATGCCGGCTTCTGGGAGGCGTACCTGGAGCGTGTGGCGCGGGATGCGGATCCCATCCTGGAGGAGCTCAACGAGGCGGGGCTCGGCGTCTCCCACCTCTTCGGCCTCTTCGAGCACATCGCGGAGAATCCCGACGTCACGTTTCCCGCCGACCAGGTTGACGCTCCGTCGGCGTCCGAGGTCGCGTCGGTTCGCGGGGAGCTCGAGTCGCTGGTGCGGAGGGGCATGGAGCTGATGCCCGAGGGGGCGCCCGAGCGCGGCTGGGATTCGCTCCAGAAGAAGATCCGCACGGCTGCGTTCACGCTGGACGTGACCGGCTGGGAGACCCCGGCGGACTTCTTCGAGGCGCTCGCGCTGCTCTGCAAGGAAGGTCCGCGGGGTCACGACGTCACCCAGAACCGCTGGAAGGACAAGGCCCTCGCCGCCGATCTCAAGAGGCGCGTCGACGCGTTCGGGGTGGGGGACACGCCGGCGACCCGCGTGCTCGACCGGTGGTACGCGCATCGCTATGCGCTCGCGCTACGCCTGGCGTCGAGAGCCGCCCTCGCGTTCGCCGAGCATCGGAAGACCGTCGGTCGCCTGGATTTCCAGGACCTGCTGCTTCTGACCGCGCGCCTCCTGCGTGAGAACCCGGAGGTTCGCGGAGACGTGGGGCGCCGGTATCGGCGGCTCCTCGTGGACGAGTTCCAGGACACCGATCCGCTCCAGGCCGAGATCGTGCTGCTGTTGGCGTCCGAGCCGGCGGGGTCGATCGAGTGGCGCAGCGCGGCCCCTCGGCCCGGAGCCCTCTTCGTGGTGGGCGATCCCAAACAGAGCATCTACCGCTTCCGGCGCGCCGACATCCAGCTCTACGAGCTCGTGAAGAGCCGCTTCCGGGAGTTCGGAGCGGTTCTGGAGCTCACCTCGAACTTCCGGTCCAGGCCGGCCATCGGTGATCTGGTGAACCAGGTCTTCGACGATCCTGCGTTCTTTCCCCGCGAGGCCACGTCGGAGCAGGCACGGTTCGAGCCTCTGAACACGCGTCCCGCGACGACGGCGGTGCCGGCCGAGGGCGTGTTCTGGTACGCGGTGATCCCGAAGCGGGACACGGTCCAGGAGGTATCGAAGGACGACGCGGTGCGCGTCGCGAGTTGGATCCGCGCGCGCGTGGACGCGGGCGAGCGCTCGCCCGGCGACTTCCTCGTGCTGACCCGCGTTACCCGAGCGCTCTCCACGTACGCGCGCGCGCTCGAGGAGCAGGGCCTTCCGGTGCAGGTGACCGGCGCGGGCGTGGGCGTCGAGTCGGAGCTCAGAGAGCTCCTCGCGCTGCTCGATTGCATGATCGATCCCACGGATCCCGTGAAGGTCGTTGCCGTCCTCGTAGGGCTCTTCTTCGGGCTCGATCACGAGCAGCTCCTCGTTCATCGCCTGGAAGGCGGTGAATTCGAGGTCGTCACGGCGCCGGCCGCCGGGCACGCCGAGGTACGCGGGGCGCTGGCCACCCTGCACCGGTGGTGGAGAGCGGCGAGCCGCGAGCCCTCGGACGTGTTCCTCGGGCGGCTGGTGCCGGAGCTCGGCCTTCTTCCGCTCGCCGCCGCGGGGGAGCTGGGGTCGCTCAGGGCGGGTGCGCTCATGTACGCCCTGGACGCGGTGCGCGCGGCCGCCCTCGCGGGCGATGCGTCGCTGCCGGGAGCCGCGTCGGCGCTGAGGGCGGCGCTGGACGCTCGCGAGGCCGAGGCTCCGCTCGAGCCGGGGCGCACCGACGTCGTGCGGCTCATGAACCTCCACCAGGCCAAGGGGCTGGAGGGGACGGTGGTGGTGCTGGCGGATCCGTCGTCGTGGAGGGGACCGGGGCGGGACCTGCACGTGGAGAGGAGGGACGACGGGTCGGCGCTCGGTTACCTGCACGTCGGACAGCGGCGCGGTGAGAAGAGAAAAGGCGTGCGCATCCAGGCGCGTCCGTCCGAGTGGCCGGCCATGGAGGCGGCGGAGGCCTGCTTCGAGGCCGCGGAGGAGACTCGTCTGCTGTATGTCGCGGTGACGCGCGCGCGGGAGGAGCTGGTCGTATCCCGGTGGCCCGCGAAAGCGGACGTGTCGCCGTGGGCACCGCTGGACGGGTGGCTGCTGAAGCAGGCGCGGGAGCTTTCCCTCGAGCCGCGTCCGGCCGCGCCCCACCCCGTGCTCGGGCTATCGCCGGACGAGTTGGGGGGGCGCGTGGCGGAGAGCCGTGCCCGGCTCGAGGAGCAGGCCGTCCCCACGTTCCGCCACGTCTCCGTTACGGACCTGGCCAAGCGCGTGCCCGAGGGGCGCGGCGTCGAGCCACCGAAGGAGAGTCCGGTGCGCGACGCCGGCATGCGGTTCCGTGGTTACTCGTGGGGCAGCGCGGTGCACGGCGCACTCGCGGCCGCCGCGGTCGACGACTCGGCGTCGGGGCTCCGGTCGGCCTGCCGTGCACTCCTGGTCGAGAACGGGCGACCGCTGGACGACCGCGGCGAGCCGCACGAGTTGGAGGAGCTGGTCGCGCTGGTTCTTGCCGTGCGTGGATCCGAACTGTGGCGCCGCGCGGCCGCGGCCGCCAAGGCGTACGCCGAGATTCCGTTCGCCGTGCCTGGCGTGATGCGGCCGCCTCCCCGGCCGGCTCCGGGGCCGGCGCCCGAGCGTGGTGGAGGTCGGAAGGGCATGCGACAGCTCGACCTCTTCGCCGCCGGGGACCTCGGAGAGGATGCGTCGGTCCCCTCGGTGCTCGAGGGTGTCGTGGACCTCGCGTTCCGCGAGAAGGGTGGTTGGGTGATCGCCGACTACAAAACCGACGTGGGCACGGACCCGGACTTCCCCGCCCGGCTGGAGGCGTATCGGCGGCAGGTGGACCTGTACGCCGAGGCCTGGGCGCGCCTCACTGGCGAGCCGGTGAAGGAGCGCGTGCTCTTCTTCACGGCCCAGGGGCGGATGGAGTCCTGGTAGGGGGAGTGGCCGCCGAGCCGCGCGCGGCGAAGCCCTATGAGATCGGCCTCCCCGCGTCCGGCGGCTGACGCCCCTTCTCGAGGAACGGCACGCCCTTCTCGATCCACGCCGGCGCAGGCTCGCCCTTGAGCCAGTGGTCGAACCACTGCTTCATGCGGATCTGGAAGTCCTTCTGATTCGGCTTCTTTCCCAGATGGTGCGGCTCGTCGGGGTACGAGAGCAGGATCACCTCCTTGCCCAGGCGCCGCGCCGCCGTGTAGAGCTCGAGTCCCTGGTTCCAGTCGACCGCGCCGTCCGCGGTTCCGTGCAGGATCAGGAACGGCGTCGTGATGTCGGGCACGTGCTCGATCGGTGACTGGCTCCGCCAGCGCTCGGGATCGTCCCAGGGCTGGTCGCCCATGCGCCCCTGGCTCCACTGGAGGATCGGGCCGTTCACGTTCCCCGACTGCTTGTAGAGGATGTTGTTCATGCTCATCAGGTTCGTGAGCGGCGCGCCGGTGACGATCGTGGCGAACATGTCCGTCTGCGTGAGGATGAACGAGGTCTCGTAGCCGCCCCAGGAATGCCCCTGGAGCCCGATGCACTCCGGGTCGGCGTAGCCCAGCTCGATCACCTTCTCCGCCGCCGCCGTGACGTCGTCGAGCGCGGAACTCCCCGGGTAGCCCTCGTCGTAGACGATGTCGGGCATCAGGACGAGGTAGCCGTTGCTGGCGTACGTAGACATGTGCGGCCGGTCGTCGTACACGGGGAGCGAGAATTCGTGGTGCCGTTGGCTCATCTTCTCGTAGAAATAGATGACCATCGGGTAGCGCTCGCCTTGCTCCCAGCCGGCCGGGAGGGCGAGCGTCGCCTGGAGCTTGTTGCCCCGCTGGTCCTCGTAGTCCACGAGCACGCGCCGGCCCCACAGGAACTCCGAGATCCGCGAGTTCGCGTCGGTGACCTGCTTCGGGTTCCCGAACCGGCCGTCGGCGACCCACCAGTCCGGGAAGCGTTCGAACGTCTGCCGCGTGAAGATCACGCGATCGGCGTCCTCGGCCTTCCGCACGCCGCCCACCATCTCGTCCACGAAGATCAGCGGCTCGGGATCCTGTCCGGGGCGGACCCGGAAGTACCCGGACTTCTTCGTCCATTCCCCATAGGCGGAGAGCAAGGCGCTCCCCGGGTCCGTCCAGTCGGCCTCCGGGTCGAGGCGCACCACGCGGTAGCGGATCTGCTCACGCTCGCCCATGCCGTTCGTGACGTTCTCGGCCGGGCCGCCCTCCAGCGGCACGGCCCACATGTCCCACCGCGCGGCGAGGAGGACACGGCCGTCCTCGGTCCAACCTCCGAATCCGTACGCGCCGCGCTCGCCCGTGCGGCCCGGCTCGCGGTCGATGAAGTCCACGCCCGTGCTCGCGGTCAGGTCGGTGACACCGAGCGTCTCGAGGTTCGCGGCGTAGAGCGTCTCGTCCTCGACGTACACCGCCCATTTCCCGTCGGGGGACGCGCCCATGGGCCGCCGGACGGCCTCTACGATCACGCGCTCCCGCCCGTTCTCGGGGTCGATCCGCACCCAGTCGGCGCGGCCCTGCTCCTGGCCGACGTCACCGCGATAACGGCCGTCACGCCTACCGAGCGCCCAGCGCCCGTCCTCGGTCAGGTCCACGCGCCGCATGTCGCTCGTGGCGAGCCGCACGAACCGTCCGCTCTCCACGTTGTAGACCGATGTGTACGTGTAGCGCCGGTCGGCGTCGGCCTGGACCATCTGCACAGACTGCACCCGCTCATCGGCCCAGTGCCACACGTCCACGTCCGCTTCCTCCGGGGAGGGGTCCTCCTGGGAAGGGTCCTCCTTGACGGAGTCCTGCTGCTCCTTGATCCCTACGACGACGCGCGCGCCGTCCTCGGTCCAGTGCGTGGGCGCCAGCTCGGAGAGCACGAACCCGGCGGGGAACCCGGAGTCGGCGGCGGGATCGTACACGATCACGCTCGGCGTCGCCGTGTCCACGCCCCGGACCACGACGAGGCGATTGGCGCGTTGCGTCTTGCCGGCGGGGTTCTCACCGCGGAGCGCTGCGACATCGTCGTGCGCTTCGCTCCACGTGAGGTCCTCGAACCGGTCCGGCCCGGTGCTCGGCGCCCGGATCCGGCCTTCCGCGACCGAAATCACGTAGAGGCCGTTGCCCGCTCTCTCGGCCGCGTCCACGAGGTAGGCGAGCACCGTGCCCGCCTCGTTGAACGCATACTCGGACACGTTGCCGAAGGAGAGGACCGTGCCTTGCGCCAGATCACGGAGCAGGAGATCGGAGCCCGTGTGCTCGGCTTCGGCATCGGAGCGGTCGCGGTGGATCGCCAGGAAGCGGCCGCCCTCGGAGAACGCGAACGTGCGGACGCCGGGCTCCTCGGTGCGGGTGCCGTCGCGCAGATCGATGAGATGGAGCGTGTGCGGCACGGGCTCGCGATCCTTACGGAGCTTCTCGGCCTCCTTCTCGGGCGGCGACGTCAGGAACGCCACCCAGCGCCCGTCGTCGGAGAACCCCGCTCCGGCTCCGTTCACCGCCTCGTGGACGGTACTCCCGTCCAGCTCCTTCACGAAGAACGTTGCGTCGCCGTCGTTCGGCTGGTGCGCGTAGGCCATCCACTTGCCGTTCGCGGCTAGGGCCACCTGGGTGATGCGGTTCCATGTCCCGTAGTCGTCGAGCGTGAGGGGGCGCTTCTCCTGGGCGCCGAGGACGGCCGGGGCGCCGAGGACGGCCGGGGCGGCGAGGACGACGATGGCGAGAAGGCCGACTCGCCCACGGCGCACGGTCGTGCGGTCGGAGGAGCCATCCTCGCGGGCGCGGCGGACACGGACGGAACGGAACATGGGATCCTCCCTGAGAGGACAAGAGCTTCGAGGATGCTGTCGGGGAGAATGCGGGGTGGCAAGGGGACCGAGATCCGCGGCGCATGGACGGGGACGTCGAACACCGGCGACGCGGCCTTCCCCCGGCCGAGGCGCCGGCGAAGGGTGGACCGACGGCCCGGATCAACGCTTTTCGGTCCGAGACGTCGCTTTTCCACCGGATCTCCGGTGCTCGGGAGAAGGGTCGGTTCCTAACATCCGGCCCCCTTGGGGTGTCGAGGTGACGTGGGACCCTCCCTTCGGGGACGACATCCCGTGGCAGCCAGGCTTGGCGGGGCATGGCTCGGGCAGCTCCGGGGGACAGGTCGAGGGGTAGGCATCGTGGACGAACAGGGGATGTGAAATGCTCCAGCATCAGCGTGGTCTTCCGGTGTGGGCGCTGGTTGTCGCGCTCGCTCTTCCCTCCGCTCTTTCTGCTCAGCAGCGACCCGATACGATCCAGCCGGGCCTGCAGCCGTACGTCGTGGGTCGGGCGATGCCTCCGCTCGAGCCGGGGAGCACGCTCGTCGCCATGACCCTGGACGAAGCCATCGCCCGCGCGCTGGAATCGAACCTCGACATCCAGACGGTGAGGCTCGCCCCGGACATCCAGCGATACTCGTTGCTGTCGGCGGAAGCGGCCTTCACGCCGACGTTCAGCACGAACCTGAGCTACAACAACTCCACGAACCTCCCCACCAGCCAGCTCGACGCCGGCACCGCGCTCTCTCAGGTGACCAGCAAGCGCTTCACGTTCAACGGGTCGCTGGTGAAGCCGATGCCGTGGTTGGGCGGCCGGTTCACGGCCAACTTCAACAACAACCGCAACGAGACGAACAACCAGTTCTCAGTGCGGAACCCCAGCTACAGCTCGACGTTCAGCCTGAACTACCAGCAGCCCCTGCTGGCGGGCCTCAAGATCGACAACCAGCGCGCCGCGCTGCAGACGCAGGAGATCCAGACCCAGATCACGGACCTCCAGGTCCAGAGCCAGGTCGCCAACATCACGAACCGCGTGCGACGCGCGTACTGGGCGCTCCGCTACGGCATCGAGCAGACGGAGATCCAGAGGCGCAACCTGGAGCTGGCGCGGGAACTCCTGGCGCAGGACAGCCTGCAGGTGCGCCTCGGCCGCATGACCGAGACGCAGATGCTCCAGGCCGCGGCCCAGGTGGCCAGCGCCGAGCAGGGCGTGCTCAACGCCCAGGTCACCTGGCACAACCTCGAGCTGGCGTTGAAGGTCCTTCTGGTGAGCGGTCCCGACGACGAGCTCCTGGGACAGACCATCAACCCGATCTCCCAGCCCACGGAGGTGCAGCAGACCGTGGACATCCAGGCGGCTGTCCGGACGGCCCTCAGTGAGCGCACCGACGTCCGCCAGCAGCGGCGCCAGCGCGACATCGCCGCGGTCAACCTCGACGTGTCGAAATCCAACACGCTTCCCAACCTGACGCTGTCGGCGGGCTACTCCCTCCAGGGCGTGGGCGGCGACCAATACAAGCGCGATGCGCTGGGTGGCTCCCCCGTCCTCGTGGCGCCAGGTGGCTACGCCGATGCGCTCACGAACATCCGCGCCTTCGACGCTCCCACCTGGAACGTCAGCATCCAGGGATCGTATCCGATCGGCACGAACCCCAACAAGACGAACCTGGAGCGGGCCAAGCTGCAGCTCGAGCAGACCGACCTGGCCCTGAAGAGCCAGGAGCTGTCGATCATCACCGAGGTGACCAACGCCGGTTACAACGTGAACAACGCCTACCTCCAGCTCCAGGCCGCACGGCGCTCCAGCGAAGCCGCGGCGTTGAGCCTAGAGGGGACGCTGCAGCGCTTCAGCGTGGGTGCGGCCACGAACTACGAGGTGATGCAGGCGCAGAACCAGCTCACCTCCGCCCGCGTGTCGGAGCTGCAGACAGTCATCAACCACGTGAACGCCATCGCCGAGTTCGAGCGGGTCCAGCACGTCGGCGGCTGACGACGCGGAGCGAACTGCGGCGGCTTCGTCGGGATCGACCCCTACCGGACCACGTTCCCCCGCTCGTCCAGCCGGATCGTGATGACGCGTCCCCGGTAGCCCGCGGGGTCCAGGCCGCTGATCCGCGACGGGATCCGGCTCCCGGCGCCCACCAGCGTCACCTCGATGTCCACGGGTTCGGCGCTCGGGAGACCGAAGTGCAGAGGCAGGTCGCTCTGGGCGTCGTAGCCGGAGCCCGTGTCCACGATTCCGGTGCCGAGGAGCTCGAACGTCCCGGCAGCGTAGACGCGCACCTCGGCGCCGGCCAGCGTGGCGCGGCCCTCGGCGTCCACCGGATGGACTCTCAGGGCGTGGAGTGCGAGCTCAGGGCGAAGGAGGTTCTGCATGAGCGCATGGGTGGCTCCCTGGGCGGTTCCCGTGAGCGCGAGGTCCATGTCTCCGTCCCCGTCGAAGTCGACCCAACTCGCGCCGTGGTCGGCCTCGACGAGCAGCTCCGCCGGCGTGACGTCCTCGAAGACGTCGCCCTCGCGCCGATAGAGATAGTCGCGGTAGCTCACGCCTCCCGTGATAGTCCCGTTCACGTACAGGTCGGGCCAGCCGTCGTGATCGAAGTCGGTCCAAACGCACGTGTCGTAGCGGCCATCCACGGCCAGGCCTATCGCGGGGGCCACGTTCTGCCAGCGTGCGCTGCGACCCGGGTTCCTGAACAGCCCGTTGGGCCCGTAGTTCGCGGTGGAGAGGTCCAGGTGTCCGTCCCTGTCGAAGTCCACCAGACACGGCCGGACCGTCCCCTGAGTCTCGTCCCCGAGCGCTCGCCCGCCTCCGTCGAGTCCCCATGTCTCCGCGCGGTCGCAGAAGCGGCCGCCCTCGTTGATCCACATACCGTTCGCGTCGCCGTCCATGTTGGCGACGAACACGTCGAGGTCGCCGTCCTCGTCCGCGTCGAACCACACGGCGCCGACCGAATGGCGTGGGTCCGCGAGCCGGCTCTCACCCGAGACATCGGTGAACACACCGTCCTCGTTCCGCCACATCCGGTTCGGGGCGTCCCGCAGCGCGAGGAACAGGTCCAGGTCCCGATCGCCGTCGTAGTCCACCCACGAGGCCTGGCGCGTCGCGCCTGTCTCGAGCGAGAGGCCTACGTCCGGAGCCACGTCCGCGAAGGACGCTCCAGCCTCGTTGCGCCAGAGGGCCAGGACTCCCGAGGCCAGCGAGTCGGGAGCGTAGCCGAGCAGGAGGTCGGGATCACCGTCGCCGTCGAAGTCCCCCCACGCGGACGTGCGCACCCTGCGGCTCACCACGAGCCCGACGTCCGCGGCCACGTTCGTGAACGCGCCGCGCCCGTCGTTCCGGTAGAGGCGGCTCGGCTCGCCGTTGAAGCCCACGAAGCGGTCGGGGTCGCCGTCGCCGTCGAAGTCCGCCCAGGCGTCGGTGAGCGTGTTGCCCGACGCGAACGCCGCGACGGTGAGGGGCGCGAAGAGCACGGGCTCGCTCGTGGGCCCTCCGGGCGCACAGGCGACGAGGAGCGCGGACGCCAGGAGAAGCGGTGGGACGGGCCGCGGGACGCTGAGGGCGAGGAGGGCAGGAGCGGACGGAGCGGGCAAGCGGAGCACGATGTCCTCCGGGCTGGATGGCCTGGGCTATGCTGCATCGGGCGAGGGGGAAGAACAAGGGTGGCACCCCGTGACGCCGGCGCCCGACGGGGGCATTGTTCTGGGATGACGTTCCGCCTCCCATCCGCTTCGAGCTCACGCACGTCCGACGTCGTCGTCATCGGCGGGGGCGTCATCGGGTGTGCGACCGCCCTCGAGCTCGCGCGGAGGGGGGCCTCGGTGACCGTGCTCGAGAAGAACGCGCTGGCTTCGGGCTCTACGGGAAGGTCGTCGGCTATCGTGCGCCAGCACTACTCCAACGAGGTGACGGCCCGGATGGCGCGCTGGGGACTGGACGTATTCCGGGAGTTCGACGAGCGGGTCGGCGGAACGTGCGGTTTCGTAGGTTGCGGGTTCCTGATCCTGGTTCCGGCGAAGGACTCCGAGGGACTGGCCGCCAACGTGGCGCTGCAGCGGGGAGTCGGGATCGACACGCGGATCCTGTCCGGTGAGGAGATCTCCGAGGTGCTCCCGGGCGTGGACTCCTCGGACCTCGCGTCGGCGGCCTGGGAGCCCGATGCGGGCTATGCCGATCCGCACCTCACGACGAGTGCTCTCGCCGATGCCGCCAAGCGGCATGGCGCACGCTTCCTGTTGAACACCGCCGTCACCGGGATCCGGTTCGAGGGCGGACGGGTCGTGGGCGTGGACAGCACGGTGGGTCCCGTCGCCGGGGGTGCCGTCGTGAACTGTGCCGGTCCCTGGGGCGCGCGCGTGGCGGCCATGGCCGGACTCGACGTGCCCGCGGATGCGTGCAGGGCGCAGGTCTCGGTCTACGGCCGGCCCGAAGGGCGGCGTGGGCCGCATCCTGTGGTGCTCGACTTCGCACAAGCGTCGTACTTCCGCCCGGAGACCGGCGGCCTCATGCTCGTCGGCGTCATCGATGCGTCGGAGGCCGACGACGTGGTGGACCCCGACACCTATCCGGAGCACACCGACCACGGATTCGACGAGATCGTGGGAGAGCGCTGGGTGCGTCGGTGCCCCGACATGGACGCCGCGCATCTCCGCCGTGGATACGCGGGACTCTACGCGATCACGCCCGACTGGCACCCGGTGATCGACGAGGTGCCGGCAGGGAGCGGCCACTTCCTCTGCATGGGGTTCAGCGGCCACGGCTTCAAGCTCGCGCCGGCCGTCGGGCTCATGACCGCCGAGATGGTGCTCCGCGAAGCCGCCACGTTCGATCGTCGGATGTTCCGGCTCTCGCGTTTCGCGGAGGGCGACCCGGTGCGCGGAAGGTACGACTACAGCATCACGGGATAGGCGGGAGCCGTCGCTCCCGCCCCATGGCTCGGCGGGACGCCGTCGTCGCTCACCGACGATCCTCTCCCGCCACCACCGCGTGCATCACCTGCTCGTAGTGCAGCCCTTTGATGGCGGCCTCCATCGCGCGCGCAAGGGCGACGCCCGGGAACCGGTGGCGCCGCAGCTGGACCTTCAGGTATCGCCGGGCGTTGGTGTAGAGGGTCCGGGCGTCCTCCGCGGTGATCCGGCCCACGCTGGCCTGCGCTTGCACTCCGGCGACCCACTCCCGCACCTGGTCCAGACGCGTTTCGGGCCGGAACCGGACCAGGTAGTCCTGAGCGTGGCCGAGGATCTCCTCGATCCAGGCCAGGTCGTCATGGACCCAGACCTCGCCGTCGCCGCGGAGCTTGCTCAGCCGCCGCCTGAGCTTGCGGGACTCCTGCCGCGCCCAGCGTCGGCGCCCCCGGTCCAGTTTGCTGGCTCCCCAGAGGAGGCCGAAGTACGCCCGATCCAATCGCCGTATACCCTGCTTCCACACCGACAGCGCCGCGCTCTTCAGGTATCGCGGCTGCAGCCTGCGGCGCGAAAAGAGATGGGGCTCCACCGACCGGAGCATGTCCAGCGCCCTGCGGTAGGACTCGGCCCGGTTGAAGAGAGACGCCAGGATACGGTGGATCCCTTCGTACATCTGGTTCACGGTCATCCCCCGGGGAACGAACTGGACCTCGTCGTCCGTGTTGTTGCCCGAGTATTCGGCGGGGAGGAGCCGCCCCTCTCGTCTCAACCTCTCGAACAGCGGCGTGTGCGGCACGGGTGTGAGCATCCCGGTCATCGCCGTGAAGATGCGGGTGCGCTTGACGAACTCGACGATCCGGTTGGCCGTGGCCGGCACGTCCGAATCGGCCCCGAAGATGAAACCGGCGTAGACCTCGATCCCCTCGGCCTGGATGGCGGCGATGGTAGCCGGTATGTCGACCTTGAGGTTCTGCTTCTTGTTCATGCAGCGGAGCGCATCCTCGTCCGGACTCTCGATACCGAGGAACACGGCGTCGAAGCCCGCCTGCTTCATCTTCGGGATCAGGTAACGGAGCTTGGGCAGTCCCAGGTTCACGCTGGCCTGCGTATAGAAGGCGAACGGGTACCCGTGCTCGCGCTGGAACTCGATCGTGCCGTCGAGGATGCTCGATGTCGCGGCGGGCGTCCCGATGAAGTTGTCGTCCACCGTGAAGACGCTGCCCCGATACCCTGTCGCGAGGATCGCCTCCAGCTCCCGTCGTACGGTCGCCGGAGCCTTGGGGCGATTGAAGCCGCCGTTGAACTGGATGATGTCGCAGAAGTCGCACCGGAAGGGACATCCCGCGGTCGTCTGGATCATCATCGAGTGGTAGTCGGCGATGCGCATCAGGTCCCAGCGTGGCACCGGCACGTCGTCGAGGGACCGGAAGATGGACCGGTCGTTGATGTAATCCCGCGATCCCGGCTCCGCGCGGGCCACGGCCTCGGGGATGAGGAGCCGCGGAGATCCCGGATCGTGGACCGGGTCGGTGTCGAGCCAGGCCAGGAGATCCTCGATCGAGTTGTAGGCCTCGCCCCATGCCAGGACGTCGAGGCCGTCGAAGAGCACCCGGTCGGACTCGGTCTGGGGATCGAGGATCTGGTCCCGGTACGACGATGCGAAGGGCCCGCCCAGGACGAACGGCGTCTTCAGGCCCTTGGCGGGACCGCTCAGCACATCCACCAGGGATTTCTTCTGGATGGACATGGCGGTGACGAAGACGACATCAGCCGCGGCCATCTTCGCGCGCAGCGCCGCCGCCGAGGGCGCGCGCACGGTCAGATCCACGAGCTCCAGATCCCAGTCGTCGGGGAGGTATGCGGCGAACGTCAGGATGCCCAGCGGAGGGAACGCAGCCTTCCGCCCGATGCACCGCATGACGTACCGATAGCTCCAGAAGGAGTCGAAGGGAAACTCCGGCACCAACAGCAGGCCCTTCTTTCTGGTCCCGCTGTGCCCTGCCCAACCGTGCGTCGCACCCATCACACTTCTACCCCTGCAGGCTCATAGCCTGCGATACGTCCGGACCTTGCAGGCCGGAACGTACGCCCCGGTCGAGGGCTCGGATCATCCATCGTCCATCGTCGTCACATCAACCTCGGGCATACGGGCACGCCTGGGCAAGTCCGACCCGAAGCGACTGCGCTCGCCCAGGGGAGGTGCGCTTCGCGAGTGCCTTGCCGCAACGAGGATCCGGCACTGAGCCGATCCCGGCCCTGCCATGAACGATCCGCGGATCGCCTGGAGACCGGCCTGGAGCCCGATCGCGGCAGATAGTGCGTCCACGACAGCGCTGGCCGTGACGCTCGACTCCTCAACCCACCCTTCGCCCGACCCGGCGACCCCGACGCCGTAGCGAGGCTTGCGGCTCTATATCCAAAAAGATATGTTGTGACATGTCCGACATCCGCCGTTTGCGGCGACTCAAGGGGCTCAAGCAGGCTGAACTGGCCCAAGCCGGAGGCACGTCCCAGCCTGCCATCGCGGCCTACGAGACCGGGCGGAAGAGCCCCACGCTCGCCACCGTGCGGCGGCTGGCTGCGTCGGTGGGGTTGGAGGCGACCGTCCACTTCTCCCCTCCAATGACGCGTGAGGAGCGGAGGTCGCTGCACCTCCATCGGGCCATCGCAGAGCGGCTCATATCCGAGCCGGATAGGATCATCGGGCAGGCGCGGCGGAACCTCCAGCGGATGCGGGCTGGCGCATCGGAGGCGCCGCAGCCCCTCAGGGAATGGGGCCTCCTGCTCGATCGCCCCGCGGAGGCGTTGGCCGAGGTCCTCATTGACCCCTCCCCATGGGCCCGGGAGCTCCGCCACGTGACGCCGTTCGCCGGCGTGCTTACGGCGGGGGCGCGGGCGGAGGTGTATCGCGAGTTCGCGGCAGAGGAGGCCCGGCATCGATGAAGAGGGAGGCCTTCGAGCACGCCATCCGTGCCGCCGGTGCGGTTCTCGGCGTCCGCGAGGTCATCGTCATCGGGAGCCAGGCGCTCCATGCGACCGTGGAGGGAGACCTTCCCGAAGAGGCCATGCGGTCGGTGGAGGTGGACGTGGCTGTGTTCGGTGACATGGACGGCAGGCTTGCCGACCTCCTGGATGGCTCCATCGGGGAAGCGTCGATGTTCCACGCGACGTTCGGCTACTATGCCCAGGGAGTCGTCGAGAGCACCGCTGTCCTCCCGGCCGGATGGCGAGACCGCCTCGTCCGCTTCGAGACGCCCGGAACGAACGGGGTCGTCGCTTGGTGCCTGGAGGCCCACGATCTCTGGATCTCCAAGGCGATCGCGGGACGTCCGAAAAACCGGGAGTTCTGCCGGGCTCTGGTGGCTGGCGGGCTCGTGCACGGGGACCTGCTGCGCGAGCGCCTTGCCGCGACAGCCAGGTTGGACGATCGGGTCCGGGCGCACATCGCCGGGCGGATCCCGTCCTGATCCCCGGCGGAGCTCGCGTCCGGGCCACGCGTCGAGGACCGGGAGGCGTGGCGGGGCCTGGTGTCGAGATTCACAATCCTGACGCCGGACGTGGAGGCATCGTGGTCCCGTGGGCGGACGTTCCGCGTCTGCGCGTCGTGGGATCCTAGCTGCGGCCGATCTCCTCGAGGAACCCGAACACCGTAGCGTACGCGCGGGACCATGTGTCCTCGTCCCAATCCCCGTGCCCTCCGCCCTCCACGACGTGGAGCCGGTGGGGCACGCCGGCCCGCTCCATAGCCTCGTGGAAGCGGGCGGACTGCTCGAAGGGGACCACCGGATCCCGGTTGCCATGGAGGGTGAGGATCGGGGGCGTATCGGTTCCGACGCGGTGGATCGGTGACAGGGCCCGGGCGAGGTCCAGGGCGTCGGGCCTGCGGCCGATCCAGTGGCGGGCGTAGGCGCGCGGGCGCTCCCCCTGGAGGAGCGCCTCGACATCGGAGATGCCGAACCAGCTCACGACGGCGGCCGCGCTCGCCGCAGGGGCGTCGCCCGCATCTTCGTCCTGACCAGGCGGAAGATCGCCGGGCATGGCCGCGAGAAGCGCCAGGTGGGCGCCCGACGAGAACCCGCCCAGGACGAGGCGCTCCCTGTCCAGCCCGTGCTCCTCGGTGTGGTCGAAGAGCCATCGCGCGGCGTGTCGCGCGTCCCACGCCGCGGCCGGTGCCCGTGCCTCGCGCGCGAGGCGGTACTCCACGTTCACGGTCGCCCGGCCGCGCTCCATCCAGGGGAGCAGGTGGAGGGAGACCGTCTCCCGGGCGCCCGTGATCCAACCGCCGCCGTGGAAGAACACGAAGACCGGCCAGGGGCCGCCCCCGCCCGCGGGCACGTGGAGGTCCAGCTTCAGCTCCCGCCCGCCCACGCGGCGGTAGGTGCGCGGCTCGAGTGCGCGGAATGCCGCGGCGAGACGCACACCGGTGGATGCGATGGAGGGCATCGCATGCCCGGCAGCGAACGGAGGATCGGAAGGCCCCTTCAGCGGCCGCCTCCGATGGTCTCTCGGGTACCGTCGCCGGATACCCGGTAGAACGTGCCGCGCTCCCAGAGCAGCCCCTGGAACGCGCCCAGATCCTCGAGCGCGACGTCGATGCCGTAGACCTTGCCTTCGTGGAGCGCCTGGATGACGCCGATGTCCGTATGCCCCACCACGACCGTCGAGGCCCCGAAATGGTCGAGGATCCGCTGGAGCTCCTCCGGAGTCACCGCCGGATCGGTCGCCGTGCCTCCGTGGTAGCGACGGTACCACAGCGGTCCGTCGCTCTCCAGGAGGAAGCCGGGCATGTCGTTGAAGACCAGGTCGTAGGATCGGAGATCGATGGCGCCGCGCACCTGCTCGTTGATCTCCGACACGTCCAGATCCCGGCTCACCACCTCCGGACCCAGCCCCGCGTGCACGAACAGGACGTCGTTCAGCCGCACCACGGTGTTCCGCGTCCGGAGCCAGCGCCCCAGCTCCATGCCCGGACCGAACAGATCCTGGTAGCGCACCCCGGTCATGGCCACGATCCCCTTCAGGTACTTCTCGTTCGCGTACCTGAGGTCGCCCTGCATGGCCATCACCTCGTGGTTGCCCAGGAGGAAGTGCACATGTCCCCCCGCGGCGCGGGCCTCCCGCTCCAGGCGGTGGATCAGCCAGAGGCACTCGGTGACGTGCTCCCCTCGGTCGAAGACGTCACCGACGATGACGAGGTGCCCGTCGCCCCAGGCCCAGGACAGGTCTTCCCGCACGATGCCGGCGTTCACCAGGAGATCCACGAACGCGTCGTACTCCCCGTGGATGTCGCTCACGGCGAAGATCCTCGAGACGCCGTTGAACACGCCCGGCTCCGGCTGCGGGGCAGCGGCCGACAGCACGTAGGTGACCGCCGTGTCGGCGCAGAACCCGCGCAGGGAGACCGCCCGGCGGACGTGGAACCAGCCGGAGCTGCGAAAGGACCCCTGGCAGCGGTAGAAGGCGAACGCCGTGGAGTCGTTCCGCCAGTATACGTGCGGACCATCGTCCAGGGAGTCGGCAGCGAGACTCTGGCCGGCCGCCGCGCTGGCGCCCGCCGCGCACGCGAGGCTCCCGGCCGCGAGAAGGCCGAGGACGAGTCCCGACTTCACAGCGGTGAGCCTCATGTGGATCCCTCCGTAGGTGTCAGCCTGCGAGCTTGACCTCCACCGCCTCCTCGACCTCCCGCGCCGCCTCCGCCGCCGCGGCGAGCAACGCGTCGAGCTTGCCTCTCACCTCGGCGCGGAACGCTTCGTCGGCGATGTGCGGGAGGTTGATGCGTACGTTATACCCCGCAGCGCGAGCTCCGGCGTGACCGAGCAGCGCCCCGGCACCGACGTCGCTGATCATCTCCTTGGGTGCGAGCGCCGTCATCTCACGGCAGAGCCGCACGGCCTCGACACAGCCCTCGACCGTCGCGAGCGGCACCGAGGTGGCCACGCGGTATCCGGCAGCCATAGCGGCCGAGCGCGCGGCGCGCTCCTCCTCGGTGTCCTGCGGCATGCGCATGGCCTCCAGCACCGAGTCGAACGCGCGCGTGTCCTCGTCCACCGCGCGGACGAGCGCGTCCTTCACCTTCTGGGCCCGCTCTGCGACCGAGCAGAGCGCCTCGTAATGGGGGTCCATCTCGGCCCGCCCCACCGAGAGGTTGGCGATCATGGATGCCAGCGCGCTGCCCAGAGCCCCCGCGAGCGCCGCGACCGAGCCGCCGCCGGGCGCGGGCGACTCCCGGGACACCTCGTCCACGAAGTCCCACGTGGGCCGGAGCACCAGGGGACCCTCCACGACCGGCAGCCCCAGGACCTTCTCCTTCGCGTCGAAGGGAGCCACGTCCCGGAGTCCCATGGACTGTACGGCGGTCTCCATGAGATCGGGAACCGGAATGCCCGTGGACTTCATCATGCGGCGGCGGTAGAACAGGCCGGCCTGCCGCATCGCCTCGAACGGGATGAGGCCGACGAGCTCCGACCCCGTCACGACGATGCCGCGCTTGGCCGCCTCCCTGCGCGCGGCCTCGAGGACCTCGTGGGGCGGACTCACCTTGTAGTTCGTGAGATTGATGCTGATCTGCGCCCGGCCGTAGGCCTCGATGACCCAGCCGATCGCCTTGACGTCCTTGAAGAGCCCGTCGTCGAAGACCGGGCCGGTCGGGTTGTCCGGATCGATCTCGAGGGACGCGTAGCGCGCGCGCAGATCCCCGCCGTGCACGTCGCGGTAGTGCTTCTCCAGCTCCTCGAAGGAACCGGCCACGAAGTCGCAGGGCCCGCAGGGGTACGTCCCGTCTCCCGGGAAGCGCACCATCTTGCCCTTGTAGTAGAAGGGTTCGGTATTCCCGGTGCGCTTCCAGCGACCCCGCTCGCGGAGCACGTACGCCAGCTCGTTGGCGTAGCGACGGTCCGTGGTATTCAGGTTCACGTTGAAGGCGATCAGGAACTCCCTCGCGCCCACGGCCGTCACGCCCGACTTCTCGTTGAGCACGTCGGGGCCGAAGTCGGGCTTCCATTCCGGGTCCTCGAGCTTCTCGGCCATCCCCTCGTACTCGCCGGAGCGGATGCGTGCGAGGTTCATCCGCTCCGGCCGCGACGCGGCGTTCTCATAGAGGAACACGGGGATGCCCAGCTCCTCCCCGATCCTCCTCCCGACCCGGCGGGCCATCTCGGCGCACTCCTCCATCGTGGTCCCGCTCACCGGGACGAAGGGAAGCACGTCGGTCGCGCCCATGCGTGGGTGCTCGCCCTTGTGGTGGCGCATGTCGATGACCTGCGCCGCCTTCGCGACCGCGCGGAACGCGGCCTCCTCGACTGCGGCCGGCTCGCCCACGAACGTGACCACCGTACGGTTCGTGTTCGCGCCCGGGTCCACGTCCAGGAGCTTCACGTCGGCCACGGCCTCGATGGCGTCGGTGATCTCCTTGATGGCGGCGGCGTTCCGGCCCTCGGAGAAGTTCGGGACACACTCGACGATCGGGTTCGGCATGGCGCGCTCTCGGGGTGCGGAGGACGCAGGAGGTGACGTCCGGAAACTCCTCTCCACGGCGGTCCGCCACAAGGTCTGGAGGGCAACGAGCACGGCGGGCCCCGGCTTTCGAGAGGGCGCACGCCGGGCCTATGTTCGACACACCCCCCGTCCCCTTCCCGGAAGGCACGATGCGCGTCCCGTTCCGAGCGGTTCCCGCCTTTCTCTCCCTTGCGCTCGCCGCCGCCTGCGGCGCACCCGGTCCCGAAGCTCCCGGTCCCGGCGAGGAACCCTTCCTCCCGGTCATCGGCCGCCTGCCCACGGGGAACGTCCTCGACCCGGCCGGAACCTCAGTCCAGGTGGGCTCGCTCCCCCTGGCCATGGAGATCGCTCCGGAAGGTCGCCACGCGGTGCTCCTGCTGAACGGGTGGCGCGAGCAGGGCCTCCAGGTGGTGGATCGGTTCACCGGCGAGATCACCCAGACGGTCCTCCAGGAAGCGGCCTTTCTCGGCCTCGCGTTCTCCCCCGACGGGAGGACGCTGTACGCCTCCGGCGGCAACCAGGACGTGGTGTACCGCTACGACTGGGCGGACGGGCGGGCGGCGCTCCGCGACTCGCTGGTCCTCGCCGTCAAGGCGCCGAACCGCTCCGGCACGCGCTACCCCGCGCAGGTCGCACCCTCTCCGGACGGCCGTTTCCTGTACGTGGCAGAGAACCTGGCCGACGCGCTCGCCGTCGTGGACGTCGCCACCGGACGTGTCCTCGCGCGGCACGCGACCGACCGGTACCCGTACGGCGTCGCGGTGGCGCCCGACGGTACGGTATACGTGTCGGCATGGGGGGATTGGACCGTATCGGTGTTCCGGTTCGCCGAGGACGGCTCGGCCACCGAGGCGGTGAAGGTCGAGGTGGGCCGCCACCCGTCCGCCCTCCTCCTGAACCGCGACGGCTCGCGGCTCTTCGTGGCGTCGGGGAGCACGGATCGCGTGATCGTGCTGGACACGCGCGTGCGGCGCGTCGTCACCGAGCTGCTGGATCCACCGCCGGAGGGCCCCGCGGAAGGGAGCACGCCCAACGCGCTCGCGCTCTCCGACGACGGACGCCGGCTGTTCGTGGCGGAGGCGGACAACAACGCGGTGGCCGTGTTCGATCTGACTCCGGCGACCGGCGGGTACGGCACCGATGTGGACGCCCCGGCGCGCGACACGCTGGTGGGGCGCATTCCGGTGGAGTGGTATCCCACCGCGTTGGTGGTACGCGCCGACTCCATCCTGGTGGCGAACGGCAAGGGCCGCGGGACGGCGCCGAACCCCACGTTTCCCCAGCCGCTCATGCGACGTGCGGAGAACGAGCCGACCTATACGATGGGCCAGCTCACGGGCACGCTGGGTACGATGGCGCTCGCCCGAGCCGGCACGGGCGAGCTGGCTCCCCTGTCCGCACGCGTCGCGCGGGCCAACGGATGGGAGGGACGCACGCAGCGGACCGCCGACTATCCGCCGATCGAGCACGTCCTCTACATCATCAAGGAGAATCGGACCTACGATCAGGTCCTGGGCGACATCGCCTCGGGCGATGGGGACACCGCGCTCGTGTTCTTCCCCCGCGCCGTCAGTCCCAACCACCATGCCCTGGCGGAGCGGTTCGGCCTCTTCGACCGTTTCTTCGTGAACGCCGAGGCGAGCCCCGACGGCCACAACTGGTCCATGGCGGCCTACACGACCGATTACCTCCAGAAGACCGTGCCCTCGAACTACTCCAGCCGCGGGCGGACGTACGACTGGGAGGGGACCAACCGTGGGCGCATCCCCTCGGAGGAGGGTGAGGAAGACGCGAGCGAGCCGGCCATGGGCTATCTGTGGGATCTGGCCGAGGACGCCGGGATCTCGTTCCGCAACTACGGCGAGTTCGTGGTCCCCGAGTACGTGGACCCCGACGAGCGCATGCCCACCGGTTACAAGGGCAACAAGCCGTTCCTGGAGGCCAACACCAACCGCGAGTTCCCAGGCTACAACCTGGACATTCCCGATCAGCGGCGGGCCGACGTGTGGATCGCCGAGCTCGAAGAGTTCGTCCGCGCCGGTGAGATGCCGCGGTTCCAGATCGTTCGGCTCCCGAACGACCACACCGCCGGGGGGCGCGCCGGCGCGCCCACCCCCCGAGCCTACATGGCCGACAACGACCTCGCCCTCGGCCGCATGATCGAGGCGCTCTCGCGCACGCCGTTCTGGAAGAGCTCGGCGGTGTTCGTGCTCGAGGACGACGCCCAGAACGGGCCGGATCACGTGGACTCCCATCGCTCGGTGCTTCTGGTGATCTCGCCGTGGAGCCAACGGGGGGTGCACCACCGATGGACGAACACGACCGACGTGCTGGCCACGATGACCGAGCTCCTGGGGCTCGGCTCCCTCTCCCAGTTCGATTTCTACGGGCGGCCGCTCCGGGGGATCTGGGCCGACGAGCCGGACCCGCGTCCCTACGTGGCGCTCGTGCCCGAGACGCCGCTCGACGAGCGGAACCCCACGGGTGGTGAGGACGCGGAGGCCTCCGAGAAGCTCGACCTACGCTTCGAGGACTCCGGGCAGGACGACTTCTTCAACGAGATCCTGTGGCGGATGATCAAGGGGCGCGACGTGCCGTATCCGGGGCCCAGCCGCATGTCGGCGCTGGAGTGGAAGCGCGGAGGATAGCGCGGCTCAGCGGTGATACCAGGCGTCGAGCGCCTTTCCGACCGCCTGGACGCCTTCCTCGACCACGCGGCGCCGCCCGCCGACGGCGATGCGGAAGTGGGCGGGCGATCCGAACCAGCGGCCCGGGACCATGTCGACCCCGAAGCGCTCGCGGGCGAATTCCACGAACGGTCCGGCGTCGTTGGTGTCTACGAGACGGGGGAAGGCGATCGTGCCCCCGGCCGGAGCGACCCAGTCCAGCTCGCTCCGCGTCTCGACGAAACGCCGAAGCATGAGCAGGTGGGGCTCGATGATGTGTCGGGCCCGGGCGAGGAGCAGACCCATGTTCTCGAACGCCACGACGCCCAGGCGTTCCGACGGCACCGAGCCGACGGCGTCCACCACGTCGCGGACCCTTCGGATGCGCTCGATGGTGGCCGGGTCGGCCAGGACCCAGCCCAGCCGGAGTCCGGCCAACCCGAAGGCCTTCGTGAGGCTGCTCACGGAGACGAACGTGTCGCTCCGCGTGGCCGCCGGGGTCGTGTCCCGGTTGGTCAGGGTCTCGAGGTAGACCTCGTCCACCAGCACCTTGGCGCCGACCGCGTCCGCCAGCTTGCCGATCGCCACGAGCAGCCAGGGGTCCGTGTAGACGCCGGTGGGGTTGTGGAGGTTCGTGAGGATGATCACCCGCGTGGACGGCGTGATCTCGCGGGCCAGCTGGTCCAGGTCCACCTTCCAACCGTCCTCCCAGCTCCGGTCGATCATCCGGATGTCGGCGCCGAGGAAGCGCGCCGCGCCCACCAGCGGATCGTACACGGGGAACTCGACGAGCACCCGGTCACCCGGGCGGATGAGCGCTCCCAGCGCGAGGAAGGCCGCGCCGGTCGCGCCGTTGGCGGTCGCCACCCGTTCGGTGGCCACGCCGTAGCGCATCGCGATGGCTTCGACGAGCGGAGGGTAGCCCTCGTCGTTCTCGCCCGAGATCTCCACGGCGTCCCGCGCCCCCTTGAGCTCGTCGAGCGCGAGCTCGAGGAGGTTGCTCCCACAGAGATCGTACTTGGCGGAGGGGTGGTGCTTGGCCCACGTCATATACGGGGCCCAGGACTCTGGCCAGCGGGTGTCGTCCATCGGGGGGCGGTGCCGGTATGAGCGGAGTGGTGGCGAGCGGCCGCGAGGCGCTCCGGCCGTCGCGACCTCCGCCATCCAGCATGGTAGCGCCTGAGGCGGTGCGGCGCAGGGGGGAGGGCTTCTTGACCCAGGCGCGAGGGGGTACGGAGCCCTATGACAAGGTGCCTGATATGCTCGCTCTTACCGCCTGAGCCCCGGGAACATAGATCCGCCCCGCACCGTGCGAGGCTCGTCCACCACCACGAACGACCGCGGGGCCGCGCGCTCCACCATCGCGATGTAGGAGGCGACCTTCCGGCGCGAGATCACCGAGTAGAGGACCTCGACCGGACCGTCCTTGCCGTGCCCTTCCATCTCGGTCACGGCGAAGCCCAGCTCGCGCAGCGCCAGCGCCACCTGGCCTCCGTCCTGCCGGATCATGGTGTGCATCGTGGCCAACCCCAGCGCGAGACGCTCCTCGACGAGCATGCCCACGTAGTTCCCTGCGGCGAACCCGCCGGAGTAGCCGATGACGTGGAGCGGGCTGTGGAGGTTCTGTACCACCGCGGTGACCGCGATGACCCAGATGGTGACCTGGATGAAACCGATGACGGGGACCAACAGCTTCGCGTTGCGCACCATGAGGAGGACGCGCAGGGTGTCGAGCGTCACGTCGGTGACGCGCATGAAGAAGATCACGAGGGGAGCGTACGGGCTCGCCAGAAGGTCCAGGAGCATAGGAGGATTGCGGTGAGAGTGGGTGAGTGCGGGAGAACGCAAACGCTCCCGGGCCGCGCGCGCCAGGGGGGGTGGCCTTGCCGTCATGGATGCCGGCGGCTCCTGGCCATGCGGCGCCCCCGACGCGCCGCCGGGCGCGTCGCGCGAAGCCCTCCCTTCGCCCTATACTGCCGGCCAGACGGAGGCCCGCCATGTGCCGATTCACGCTCTACCTGGGACCGCCGATCCGGCTGTCCACCCTCATCACCGAGCCCGAGCATTCCCTCATTCGGCAGAGCTACCATGCCCAGGAGCGCTCCGAACCCCTGAACGGCGACGGGTTCGGCATCGGCTGGTATGCGCCCCGGATCTGGAGCGAGCCCGCCCTCTTCCACCAGATCACGCCGGCGTGGAACAACCGGAGCCTCCAGAGCATCGCCAAGGTCGTGGCCAGTCCGTGCATCATGGCGCACGTCCGTGCGGCGACCCCGGGGAGCGACGTCAACCTGGCCAACTGTCACCCGTTCGGATACGGCGGCTACCTGATGATGCAGAACGGCCACGTAGGATCGTTCCGGCGCATACGCCGGGGTCTCCTGGAGTCGCTCAGTGACGAGGCGTTCGGAGTACCCAGGGGGAGCACCGACACCGAGCACCTGTTTGCTCTGTTCGTAGACGAGCTCGTGCGCGACGGATCCCCGATGGATCCGGCGAGGGAGGACGCCACCGACGGTGGAAGCGCGCTGGAATTGGCGCGGAGGCTGTCTGCGGCCATCGTGCGGCTCCTGGCCGTGGTCGACCGGTACGGGGAGGGCGAGCCGAGCTTCCTGAACGTGGCGGTGGCCGACGGGCATCACGTGGCCGTGTGCCGATTCGATACCGATCCCGAGGAGTCACCCGAGTCGCTCTACCTCCTCCACGGAGAGATGTACGAGCCCGCGGGCCGCCGCTTCCCCGAGCGCCGCAAGGACGACGAGGGGGAGGCGATGGTGGTCTCGTCCGAGCGCCTCACGGACGACCCGCGGTGGCGGGCTGTCCCTCCCAACTCCATGCTCGTCCTGGACCGGCACGCGCCACCACGGATGTTTCCGATGGACGATGCGGGTAGGCTCACGGAGGCTTGAACCCCTCCGCCTCGGCCGCGACCTTGAGAGCGTGTTGGCCGCGACTCAGGAGGACGATGATGAGAGCGTTGCTCGCGGCGTGCCTGCTGGCCTGCGCCTTCCTGGGCGCGACGGCCCCGCCGGCCGCCGCCCAGACGGGGGAGGACCTCTTCCCGTTCGAGACCCACCGCTTCGAGTTGGACAACGGGCTGCGGGTCTACCTGATCCACGCCGGTTCGCCCGGCATGCTGGCCTATGCGTCGATCGTGCGCACCGGCGCCCGTGACGAGGTCGAGAGGGGAGTCACGGGGTTCGCGCACTTCTTCGAGCACATGATGTTCCGGGGCACCGCCAAGTACCCCGCCTACGACGCGATCACCGAGTCCTTCGGCGGCAACCGGAACGCCAGCACGTCCCAGGACCGGACCTTCTTCTACATCGTGGCGGGCTCGGAGTACCTGGAGAAGATCGTGGACCTGGAGTCCGATCGATTCCAGAACCTCTCCTACGACGAGGCCGCGTTCCGCACGGAGGCGGGGGCCATCCTGGGCGAGTACCAGCAGGGTGCCTACTCGGCGTTTTCCATCCTGGATCGGGCGGTACGGGAGACGATCTTCACCCGGCACACATACCGCCACCAGACGATCGGATTCGAGGCCGACGTCCGGGCGATGCCCGGACAGTACGAGTATTCGCTCGGCTTCTTCCGGCGGTTCTATCGGCCCGAGAACGTGGTGATCGTGGTGGTCGGGGACTTCGACTTCGGCCACGCCGAGGGCTTGATCCGCCAGTACTACGGTGGCTGGGAGCCCGGCTACCAAGCTCCGTCCGTGCCCGCCGAGCCCGAGCAGATGGCGCCGCGCACGGCCTCGGTCACGTACCGCGGCCGCACGCTCCCCATGCTGACGCTGAACTGGATGGCGCCGGCCTGGAATGCCACGGACCGGGTCGGGGTCGCCCTTGAGATCCTCGGGGACATCGTGTTCGGACCGAACTCCGACATCTACCGCAAGCTGGTGATCGAGGAGCGGCGCCTCCAGGCGCTCAACGCCGGCTTCGGCCTATCCCGTGACCCCGACTTCATCCAGGTGCTGGCGATGGTGTCGGACCCCTCGGACGTGAAGGCGATCGAGGCCGAGCTCCTCGCCGAGGTCGAGCGCTTCAAGGAGGAGCTGGTGGACGAGAAGAAGCTCGCCGACACGAAGAGCGCGATGCGCTACGGGTTCCTGATGAGACTCGAGACCCACCTCAACGTGGCCAACGCGGTCTCGCGGGCCATCATCAACACGGGCGAGCTGGAGCCCATCGACGACTACTACCGCACGTTGGCCTCCCTCACGGTCGAGGACCTCCGTGAGGCCGCGCGCCAGATCCTCACGGATGGCCGGCGCACCATCGTGACCCTCACGCAAGCGGGAGGGTGAGCCATGACCGAGCTACGCGGAACGAGCGCGACGCGCGTCGCGCTGGTGGCGGCCTTCGCGCTCGGCGGCCTGATGTCGGGGTGCGCCGACGCTGGGCGGGAAGGGATCATCACGCTGGCCGAGGAGGGCTCGCCCTTCGTGGCCTTCAACATCTGGGTCAAGGTGGGCTCGCAGAACGACCCCGAGGACAAGGAGGGGCTCGCATCCCTGACGGCGGCCCTGCTGAGCGACGGGTCCACCCAGCAGGACAGCTATCAACAGATCCTCGAGAAGCTCTATCCGATGGCGGCGGGATACGGCGCCCAGGTGGACAAGGAGATGACGGTCTTCCGGGGCACCGTCCACGTGGACAACCTCGAGGCGTACTATGGGCTGCTCAAGAACGCACTGCTGAGCCCGGCGTTCTCCGAGGCGGACTTCGAGCGGGTCAAGTCACAGACCCTCAACTATCTGGAGCGTGCGCGCCGCTACAACCGGGATGAGGACCTGAGCAAGGAGCTCCTCTACTGGATGGCGTACGAAGGCACGCCCTACCAGCACCCCGAGGACGGGTACGTGCGGAGCGTCCGGTCCATCACGCTGGACGACGTCCGTGCCTTCTACGATCGGTTCTACGTCCGGAACAACATCGTGGTGGGTGTCGGCGGTGGCTTCCCGGCGGGCTTCGCCGCACGGGTGCGCGCCGACTTCGACATGCGTCCCGAGGGCGAGGTCGCGCCCGCACCGCCTCCAGTCCCGGTGAAGCCGGATCGTGTGAAGATCCTGATCGTGGAGAAGGAGACCGATGCCACCCCGATCTCGATGGGCTTCCCCACGGATCTCGTCCGCGGCGGGCCGGACTTCTACGCGATGAAGCTGGCGAACGCGTGGTTGGGCGATCACCGGAACTCGTTCTCGCACCTCTACCAGGTGATCCGCGAGACGAGGGGCATGAACTACGGGGACTACTCCTACATCGAGCCCTACCCGAACGGGTCGGCGACGCAGGATCGGCCCGTGAACTTCTCGCGGCGTAGCAACCTGTTCGAGATCTGGATCCGCCCGATCTCGATGACCGCGCCGGGCAATCTCCACCAGCGCACGCTCTTCGCCACGCGTGCGGCGTGGAGGGAGCTCGACAAGCTGGTCGCGAGCGGCCTGCCCGAGGACCAGATCGAGCGGACGCGCCGCTACCTCCATGACTTCACGCTCAACTACGGGTCTACGGTGAGCCGGAGGCTGTCCTACGCCGTGGACGACGCGTTCTACGGGCTCGGTCCGGGCGCCGGGTACCTGGAGTCCATCCGTCCGGCGCTGGCGGCCCTGGACAAGACCACGGTGGATGCGGCCCTCGAGAAGCACCTCGGGTACTCCGGGATGTACGTGGTGTTCATCACCTCGGACGCCGAGGCCATGAAGGAGCTGCTCCTCTCCGGTCGGCCCACGCCGATCACCTATGCGGGTGAGCAGCCGCCGGAGGTTCTCCAGGAGGACGTCGAGATCGCGGCCTATCCGATCGAGGTGGCGCCCGAGGACATCCGGATCATGGACATCTCGGAGGTGTTCGAGCACCGCTGAGCGGGCGCGCGGTCTCCGGATGCAACGGGGGGCGTCGGCCCGGCGGGCCGGCGCCCCTTCACGTGGTGTTCCGGACCGGGGATCGTGGATTGACACGGGGACATGAGCGATGTATATACATCGCATGGTCAGGACTCAGCTCTACCTCGACGTCCGGATGCACCGCCGCCTACGGGAGCTCGCCGATCGGCAGGGCCGCACGGTCTCCGACCTCGTGAGAGAGGCCGTGTGGCGCGCCTATGGGCCGGCACAGTCGGATCAGAGGCTCACGACTCTCGAGGGGATCAGCGGGCTATGGCGGGACCGAGAGGATCTCGACGCCACGGACGCGTACGTGAGGCGGCTGCGCCGCGATACTCGGAGGAGCCGGACCACGGCGTAGCCGGCGTCCTCTACGACTCGGATGTCATCATCGAGGTCCTGCGCGGTCGATCGCAGGTCGTGGAGTCGGTTCGTCGTCTCGAACGCTCCGGCGTTCCTACGTACTGCTCCGCCGTGTCGCTGGCGGAGGTCTTTGCCGGCATTCGGCCCGGCGAAGAGGCGGTGACCCAGGCGTTCTTCGACGCTCGCGGCGAAATCGTATTGGATGGCCAGGTGGGCCGCACCGCCGGCTCGTACCTCGCGCGGTACGCTCGCTCACACGGCCTCGAGCTGGGTGACGCCCTGATCGCTGCGGCCGCCACGACGGCCGGGGTGCGTCTGTGGACACGCAACCGTAAGCACTACCCCATGCCGGACCTGAGCTTCTACGAAGGATAGTCGATCCTCGGGCGGCGCTACACACGTACCGGAAGCAGCCCCAGCCCCGGCCGGTCCGGCAGCACCAGCTTGCCCTCCACGACCTTCACGCCTTCGTACGGGTCGTTGGAGATCAGCAGGTTGCCGTCCAGGTCGGCGTAGTCCACGAGCGGGGAGAGCTGAGCGGCTGGGTGTCTGCGTTGGACTTCGGTGCGTCGGCCGCCTGGGCGCACGCCACGGAGACGCTCGGCACCGAGCCCGCTTCGGATGACCTGGCGGAAGGGCAGGGTTCAATCTCCAACAACGGTACGACGGGGGCCAGACGTGGTCCGGTGCCGGGGCTGAATCGGTGGAGCCGGCCGCGACCCGATCCCGGCCGTATCGCCCTGTGGCAACTTCTGGCCCTCTCTTGTCGTCACACATGAGACCGGGTGGCGCTCTGGGCAGGAATCTGACGAGCGAGGAGAACGATGGGCCTTTGGGGGCGGGTAAGGCGCCGGCCGGACGTGATTTCCCGGAAGGGTGCCGTCGCGCGACTGATCGACGATCTCGTGCAGGACGTACGCGTGGCGCTGCGCGCGTTCGCGAAGCAACCCGCCTTCCTGCTCACCGTGCTGATCACGCTCGGGCTCGGAATCGGCGGGAACGTGGCGATGTTCGGGATCCTGGAGGGATCGCTGTTCCGAGCCCTGCCGTACCGGGACCCCGATCAGCTGGTTCTAGGCCGGGTGACGTACCAGGGACAGCGCGGCAACACGGTGTCCGCGCCGGACTACTACGACGTGCGCGAGCAGGCGACCTCGTTCGCGTCGCTCTCTGCCTTCACCCCCTTCGCGATCGAAGCCACGATTACGGGAGCCGGCGACCCGGAGCGCGTGAGCGCTCCGTATGCGGCGTGGGATCTGTTCCACACGCTCGGTGTGGATCCGCTGTTCGGCCGACACTTCCTGGCGGGAGAGGGCGAGCCTGGAGGGGAGGCGGTGGTCATCCTCACGCATGGCTACTGGCAGCGACGCTTCGGGGGCGATCGCGCGGCGATCGGCCGGAGCATCGACCTGGACGGAATGCCGGCCACGATCGTGGGGGTCCTCCCCGAGACGTTCCGCTTCGACGTCCGTGCCGATGTGTGGCGCCCGATGGTGAGGGGCGGCCAGTGGGCGCAGGCCAGGCAGTTCCACAACTTCGTGATGATCGGCCGACTCGCGCCGGGGGTGGATCTGGTCGCCGCTCAAGCGGAGGTGGACGGCATCACGGCGAGGTTGGCCGAGCTGTACCCGGACTCGAACCGCGACAAGGGCATGTATCTCGTCGGTCTGCACGACGCCCTCGTCGAGGGCTCCCGGACCACGCTGGGCGTGCTGGCGGCCGCCGTGGTGGCGCTTCTGCTCGTGGCCTGCGCGAACGTGGCCGGCATCGTGCTTGCCCGCGGAAGCGCGCGCCGAAGCGAGATGGCGGTACGCTCGGTCATGGGGGCGGGTCGGCGGCGGTTGATCCGTCAGCTCATGGCGGAGAACGTGCTGCTCGCCGGGGGCGCGGCGCTCCTCGGCGTACTGATCGCGGGAGTGCTGAAGCGGGGCATCCTCTCGATCGTCCCGGTCGGCGAGGTCGGGAGCGTCGAAGAGGGAACGTCCGCCGCCACGGTCGGAGTCGCCGTGGGTGCCGGGCTTCTCACCGTGATCCTGTTCGGCCTCGTGCCGGCCGTGCGCGCCGCGCGCACCGAGCCGGCGCGGGAGTTGACGGGCGGCGGCACGCGCTCGGGGGGCAGCCGCGAGGCCGCCCGGTTCCGCAGCGGCCTGGTCGTCGCCCAGGTGGCGCTCACGGTCGTATTGCTCCTGGTGTCCGGACTGCTCCTGCGCAGCCTGGCTCACCTTCGGGGCGTGGATGTCGGGTTCGAGCCCGCCGGCCTCCTGACCGCCGAGGTGCCGCTGCCGCCCGGCAGGTACGCCGATCCGACGCTGCGGCCGCCGTTCTTCGAGGACCTCGGGCGGCGCATCGAGGTCCTGCCGGGAGTCGAGGCGGTCGGCATCGCCAGTCTCTTGCCGATCCGGGATCCCGGGAACAACGTGCGTGTCGCACCGATCGAGCAGTGGGGCGGGCAAGGTGCGTTCGAGCGCGTCGCGTACCAGCGCATGGTCCTGCCGGGCTATTTCGCCGCGATGGGGATCCCGCTCCTGGCGGGCCGGGACGTGGCTTCGACGGACGTCCGGAGCGCGCCTGCCGTGGTGATCCTCAGTGAGTCGCTGTCCCGGGCGCTCTTCCCGGAGGGCAGCCCGCTCGGGCGCGTGGTCGGCGTGGATGTGGGTGCGGACCCCTACCGCGCGGAGGTCGTCGGTGTCGTGGGCGATGTGGCCCCGGCGCGACTCGCCAGTGGGAAAGAGATTGCCATGTACTTCCCCTACGGGCAGCGATCTCCCGCCGCGATGCAGCTCGCCGTGCGCACGGGGGGGGAGCCTGCCACGCTCGCCGCGCCGATCCGCGACATTCTGCGCGAGCTCGATCCGGACGTGCCGCTCGCGGAGGTCGCGACCATGGAAAGCGTCATCTCCTCGTCCCTCTCGGACCGGCGGGCCGTGCTCCTGGTCCTGGGAGCGTTCGCGACGGTGGCGCTGCTGCTGTCCGCGGTCGGGCTGTATGGCGTGCTCGCCTACCAGGTGTCACGGCGGACGCGTGAGATCGGCGTGCGCATGGCCCTCGGCGCCTCCGAGGCCAGCGTGTCGGGCGAGGTCGTGAAGGGTGGGTTGCGCCTGGTGACGATCGGCTTGGCGCTGGGTATCCCCGCCTCCGTATTCGCTTCCCGGCTGGTGCGAGGGATGCTCTTCGGAGTCGGGCCCTCGGATCCACTCACCTACCTGGGCGTGGCGGCCTTCTTCGTTACGGTGGCGACCGTGGCGTGCCTGATGCCGGCGCGGCGCGCTGCGCGCGTGGATCCGGCGCGAGCCTTCCACATGGAATGAGAGACGGGAGCGCCGACCTCGCGCGGCAGGCCCGTCGAGGCCGTATCTTCGTCCGATGACCCCGGTTCGCCACGCTCGCGCCCCCGCCGTCCGCACGGGCCTCGACCGCCTCGTCGCCGGCGACGTCGAAGGCGACTTCCACAGCGCGTCGGCCGGGCTGATCATGCACCCGGCGTCCGTCACCGCGGGTCTCACGCCCTCGGTGGATGCGATGCTCTCCGCCGGGTTCCTCGTGCGGTCGCTGTTCGGTCCGCAGCACGGCGCCCGCGGGGAGAAACAGGACAACATGATCGAATCGGCGCACTACGCCGACCCGCGCACGGGACTCCCGGTGCACTCGCTGTACAGCGAGGTCCGAAAGCCCACACCCGAGATGCTCGCTGGCCTTGATGTCCTGTTCTACGATCTGCAGGACGTCGGCGCCCGCGTGTACACGTTCTCCTGGACGATGGCCCTGGCCATGGAGGCCTGCGGCGAGGCGGGCGTGCGCTTCGTGGTGTTGGACCGCCCGAATCCGGTGGGTGGCCTCGTACGCGAGGGGCCCGTGCTCCGCCCTGGCTTCGAGTCGTTCGTGGGACTCCAACCCGAACCGATCCGCCACGGCCTCACCATGGGCGAGCTCGCGCGCTGGCTCGTGGGCGCGCGCGGAATCCGGTGTGACCTCGAGGTCGTCCCCATGGAGGGCTGGCGACGGGACATGATGTGGGAGGACACCGGACTTGCGTACGTCATTCCCAGCCCGAACCTCCCCACGCCGCAGTCGTGCGCGGTCTACCCGGGCATGGTGTTGCTGGAGGGCACGAACCTCTCGGAAGGCCGGGGGACCACGAGACCCTTCGAGCTGGTGGGCGCACCGTACCTGGACCCGTACGCGTGGGTGGAGGCCGTCGCGTCCGAGGATGCGGCCGGCGCGAGACTGAGGCCGTGCTGGTTCGAGCCGACGTTCCAGAAGCACGGCGGCGCGTTGTGCGGCGGCGTCCAGATCCACGTCATCGACCGCGAGGCGTTCCGTCCCGTGCGCACCGCGGTGGCGCTCCTCCGGGCCGCTCGGGACGTCGCGCCGGACGAGTTCGGGTGGCGCTCGCCCCCGTACGAGTACGAGGAGCGCCTCATGCCCGTGGACATCCTGTGGGGGCACGCCGGGCTCCGCGAGGGCGTGGACAGGGGCTCCTCGGTGGGTGAGATCCTGCGGGGCGTCGAGGAGGAGTGCGCGGCGTTCAGCAGGGACGTGAAGCCCTTCCTGCTCTATTGAGCCGCGACCCGGAACCTCCCCCTCGTCCTGGGCGGGAGGAAGCCCACCTGTGGGCGCACCTTATTCCCCACATCCACCGTCGGGGGTTTCTCTCTATCGTGTGGATGCCCGGAAGGTGTGAATTGGACGGTATCTGGAGCCCGTCGGTCCGACCGTGCGGAGGCACACCGTGGGCTCCCCACGGCCCGCGAGCACGAAGGGAGGGCAGGCCATGCCGGAGGATGGGATCGCCGTAGTCGTTGGGAATTCCCCGGCGCTGGAGCAGGCTCTGGACGCGCTGTCCACCCGGGATCTTTCCGTGTTGGCCATCCCGACGATCGCCGAGGCGGGATACGCCCTGCTCGGCTCCGACCGTCCGTTGGTCCGCGCCGTCCTCGTCAGCTTGGTCGAGGAACCCGAAGGGGCCCTCGAGCTGGTCCGCTCGCTGCGGAACGGAAGCGCTCTGGCCTCGGTCTTCGTCGGGGTCTGGGCCCGCCGGGCCTCCGAAAGGGCTCTGGCTTCGGCCTTCGCTCTGGGCGCGGACAGTGGCGTCGTGCTCGACGGAAGGGCGGACGACGCGATGCGGCTCGCCCGGATGATCCGGGCCTGGGCGGTCTCCGACGAGCCCGAAGAGGCATGGCGGGCTCCCGAGAGCCTTCGTGCGGGGCCGGCCGGACGGCGCGCCGCTGCGATTCCGGCGGTCGGTTAGGGACGCCGGGGCCCGGCGTGTCTCCTACCGGCACATCGGATCGTACGTCGGGTCCGCGGAGATCTGGAGCTGGAGGATGTCGCCCGGATCCACGGTCAGCTCGTCCGTGACGCAGCGCACGCTGGCCAGCAGGTCGAATTCCAGGCGCAGCGGCTGGGGAACCTCCCAGCGGATCCTGAAGGTCTTGTCGGACTTGCCCGTCACGATCCCGAGCTTCTGGTCGCGGCCTTCGCGCCGGATGGTCCACACCGTGGCGTCGTTGAAGTTGAAATTCCGGACCTCGATCACGATCTCATCCCGGTCCGCCGAGGCCGTCGCGAACGGGTCGGAGGATCGAACTCCGTCCCCGAGAGACACGCAGGCGGAAGCCGTGACGAGGAGAGCGGCGGCGCCGAGACCACCCACCGCCCGCGCGCGTCCACGGCCACGTCCGGTCACGATTTCCAGTAGTCGCATAGGGTTCCACTGATCTCCACGGGGATCCGCACCCAGACCCTGTCGCCCGGCTCCACGGACATCGCCTGTACCGTACATCCTCCGTCGCCGATCAGGTGGATCTGGAACTCGACCGGGAGCGAGAGGCGCCACTGTAGCGTGAAGGATTTCTCCGACTTGCCCGTCACCTCGCCCAGGCGCAGGCGTTCTCCCCCGCGCACGGCGTGGACCGTGGCGTCGAGGTAGTTGTGGTTCTGCACGGTTATCTGGACGTGCTCGTCACCGTCGCCGCCCCGGGCTCGGGCGAAGGGGTTTGGGACCTCCGGGAGCGAGCACCCGGGGAGCGCCGTGGCGAGCAGGGCCGCCCAGGCCAGGCGCCGTGGGCGGAAGCGACGCGTCACGAGGGGTCTCCGAACGGGGAATTTCGTTGCTATACCCCGGGATGAGCTTCCCGGTCCCTTCCGCTCGAGACGCCCGCGGTCGTCGCGTGCGAGCGTCGCCCGATCGCCTGAGCGGTGGGCCGGGCCCACCCGGCGCGCCGGGTGGGCCGATCGTCAACCCTCCGCGCTGGACCGCCCCTTCTCCCTGAGAACCGGCGTGAAGAGAATCTGCTTCACGGCGCCGGTCTGGGGGTTCGTCTGGATCTTGAAGTTGTCCGTCACGTCGAAGTCCACGGTGATCGTGGTCGTGTTGTTCTCTTCGGCGCGGATGACGTCGTCCAGCTTGACCTTGATCCCGCTGGTGTAGCCGCTCGGGATCTTCAGGGTCCCGGAGCGTGATCCGTCCTCGAACGCCAGCCCCTCCGCGAGGTGGACGCGGGCGCTGTCCACGACGAAGCGCAGGCCCTGGTAGACTCCGGCGTCCACCTCGACGAGGCCCGTCATGTCCGCCGTGACCCCGTCCCGGAGTGCGAGGAGATCGAACTTCAGGGGATTGGCCGCGTCTTCGAAGAGGTACACGCGTCCTCCGGCCGAAGTCGTGTCGGACGCGGCCGTATCGGGCTCGAGTCCGCCGCCTCCCTGGAGGTAGATCTTCGAGATCCAGACGAGCGCGCTGTCGAGCTGTTCGGTCGGCGCGTCCGTGAGGAGGACCTCGACGTGGGATGTCAGGGGCCCGGTCCCGTCGCCGCAGGCGCCCGCCGCCAGCAGGGCGGCCAGGGCCAGCACCCTTTTCCGGTTGCCGGTAAAGTTCCCTCGTTGCATGGTGATTCTCTCCCGTCGTGGTTCGCTGTCATGCTTCGAACGCGGCGGCGTAACACGATCCGTGGGGGCGGACCCGGTCGTCTCCGATCGTCACATCGGACAAGGATGCAGGAACTGTGCCGGAACCGAGGCTTGCAGGAGCGGACAGGGGGGACGGACGGCCGAGCCGGTGCCTATGCCTGGAGACGGAGCGGCTGCGCGTCACCGTGCTGACCTTGCAGGCTCTCCAGGCATGGGTGGACGGCGACGCCGAGCGCCTGCGCGCCGAAACCGGAGCGATCTTCGCCATCCCGGTCGAGAGCCCGCCTCTGTTCGGGGATGATCTGCCGAAGTTCCGCGACCGCATGGCCGAGACGCCGGACGAGCTGGGGTGGTGGGTGTGGCTCGCCTCCCGTGTCGAGGATGGCCGTGCCGTGGGCGTGTGCGGCCTCGGAGGGCTGCCGGACGGTCAGGGAACCGTGGTGCTGGGCTATTCGGTCTATCCGCACGAGGAAGGGAGGGGCTATGCCACTGAGGCCACCCGGGCCGTCATGACGTGGGCCCTGAGCCAGCCTGGCGTCAGACGCGTCCGCGCGACGGTACCCTCCCGGAACGTCGCATCGCTGGCCGTGGCGCGTAAGCTGGGCTTGGTGGAGACGAGACACGAAGTCCACGAGGGGGTCGGCGACGTGACGGTCTACGAAATCGAGCGCGGACCGGAGGTGAGTCCGTCGTCGCACGACTGGCCCGAGCTCGTCCACGACGCGCCGTCCCCCTCACCTCGGAGGAGGAAGGAGTGGGCCTGTCCTCGGGGGCCTGGCTCGGCGGCGTAAGGACCGCCCTTCTCATGCAGTCGAGCGGCGTGGGGCGCTCCGCGGTCGCGCTACTGACGGAGATGGGCGTGGAAACGGTGCGCGCCGATACGCCCGCGGACGTGTCGCCCGCCGTGAAGAACGTGCTCGCCCGCGCGTCCGGAGCGAACGCCATGACGGCGGTGCTCATCGCCCAGCAGGTCGTCGGCGTGAAGAGGTTCGAGGAAGGCCCCCGGTGAAGCCGGCGTGGGACTGCGCGGCCGCGGGGGACGACGCGCTCACGTTCCCGCTCTGGGGAGGCATGGGCCTGGCCGCGATGACGGGCCTGGGCCTGGCGTGCGCGCGCCCCGAACGATGTGTCCTCGTCGTGACCGGGGACGGGGAGATGCTCATGGGCCTGGGCTCCCTGGCGGCCGTCGCGCGCGCCTGTGGCTTCGCGGAGTCGCTCACGGTTACCCGTCCGGACGAGCTGGCTCCGTTGCGCTCCTCGATCCATGCCGCCCGAGGCCCGGTGTTCGCCGCCGTGAGGTGTCGACCACCCTATACCCGCCGCGCCTTCCACGCCGCGAGGATCGCCGCCTCCTTCTCCGGCGCGAGCCCGGTCCTGAGGGCCGGAGCGTCGGCTCCGCGGGCCTTCCACCACGCGAGCGTATCACGAGCCGTGTCGGCCAGCGGACGGAACTCGAGCCCAGCCTCGATCGCCTTCCCGCAGTCCCAGGCGGAGAAGCCGCGCGTCTCCGGAGCGGGATAGACCCACACGGGCATCTCCATCCACTCGCCCACCTTCTGTTCGCGGAGAAAGTCGGCCGGCACCCACGTGAACGAGACCGCCGAGGCGGTGACGGCCCGGATGCCGTAGAGCATCTCGGCCATCGTCATCGGCGAGCGCGGGCCCACCGCGTTGAAGGTGCCCGACTCCTGCTCCTCCACGAGGTGCACGAGGAACCGGCCGAGGTCGCGTACGTCCACGATCTGCGCCAGGTCGGTGCCGTCGCCGGGGGCGAGTACCTCGCCTCCCCGATCGATGCGCACCGGCCAGTACGTGAAGCGGTCGCTGGTGTCCCTCGGGCCGACGATGAGACCGGGGCGCACGACCAACCCACAGTCACCGAAGGTGCCGTGCACGATGCGCTCGGCCTCGGCCTTGTTGGGTCCGAACGCCTCGCCCATGGGGGCGTTGCGCGCGACGACATCCTCGTAGTCCTCATGGCTGAAGACCGCAGCGTCCTCCGTCTGCCCGACGATGCTGTTGTCGGTGTGGGCCGAGATGCTCGAGACGAACAGGTAGCGCCCCACCGAATCCTCCAGCGCGGCGGCGGAGTCCCGCACCCACGTGGCGACGTTGGCCGAGGTGTCGAGGACGGCGTCCCAGGTCCGTCCGCTCAAGGCCGCCAGATCACCGGTCGAGCGGTCACCCACGAGCTTCTCGGTGTCGGGGAACAGATGCGGGTTGGTGATCCCGCGGTTGAAGAGCGTGACCGTGTGGCCTCGGGCGAGCGCGTACTCCACCTCGGCCGGCCCCAGGAATCCCGTGCCGCCGAGCATGAGGATCCTGAGGGGGTGGGGGGCGCGCGGGAGGGCTTGGAGGTCGGGCCGCGGGCCGGCCCGCTTCTCGCCGGGGCCCGGGGTCGGCCGTCCGCCGAACGCCAAGCCCACGCCGGCCGCCGTCGTCGTCACCAGGAACTCGCGCCGATCCTTCATGGTCCTCGTGCCTCAGGGTTGCGGGGATGGTGGACGCTAGGAGCGCACCGGGGGACGGGCAAGCATGGCCGGGGTTCGATTGACGCCGTCGATCGGCCAGTCTATGGTGCCGAGTCGAGGCTCCCGCCTGACGGTGGGCGTCGTCGGCCGGTGATGAGCGACGCGACACCCAGGCATTCGATCCGAAGAAGCTGCCATGGAGGGTGCGCCGATGAAGCTCCACCTCTCCCTCGCTTCCCTGGTTGTCCTCGCGCTGCTCCTGTCCGTACGCACCACCGTGACGGCGCCGGATGCCGCTCCTCCCGTCGCCGCGAGCCAGGACGTGTCCGAGGCGGGGCGATGCATGACCTGCCACAAGGAGAAGAGCCCGGGGCTGTACCAGCAGTGGCTGGAGTCGAAGCACGCCCTGTACAACGTCACGTGCCTCGACTGCCATCGGGCCGCGGCGGGGGATCCGGACGCCTTCATGCACGAGGGCTCGCGGATCGCCACTCTGGTGACGCCCAAGGACTGCGCCGTCTGTCACGAGGAGGAGGCCGAGCAGGTCCAGGCTTCCTATCACGCCACGGCCGGCGAGATCCTGGAGTCGGCTGACGCCTATCTGGCCCACGCCGCCGGAGGTGAGCCCGCGGCGATCACGGGGTGTGAGAACTGCCACGGCACCACCATCCGCATCGACCCGGACTCACCCAACCGGTTGGCCGCGGAGAGCTGGCCCAACACGGGGATCGGCCGGATCAATCCCGACGGGAGCAAGGGGGCCTGCAGCGCCTGTCACACCCGGCACTCCTTCTCGGTGAAACAGGCGCGCCAGCCCGAGGCTTGCGGCAAGTGCCACCTGGGCCCGGACCATCCCCAGAAGGAGATCTACGAGGAGTCCAAGCACGGGAACACGTACTTCACCAACCAGGCGGAGATGAACCTGGCTTCGGAGCGCTGGGTGCTGGGGCTGGACTACTCCATCGCACCGACCTGCGCCACGTGCCACATGTCGGCCACGCAGCGCCAACCCGTGAACCATGACGTGGGACGGCGCATCTCCTGGACCCTCCGGCCCGCGGTCTCCGTGATGAAAGACGGCTGGCAACAGAAGCGCGCGAACATGAAGGACGTGTGCACGAATTGCCACGGCGCGACGTGGGTGAACGGCCATTACTACCAATTCGACGGTCTCGTCCAACTCTACAACACGAAGTTCGCCGTCCCGGCCGGGGAGGTCATGGATCTCATCCGGTCGCGAGGGCTGCTGGAGAATCCCGCCGAGTTCAGCAACGAGATCGAGTGGATCTACTGGGAGCTCTGGCATCACGAGGGGCGGAGAGCGCGCCACGGAGCCTCGATGATGGGGCCGGACTACACCTGGTGGCACGGCATCTACGAGGTGGCCCAGCACTTCTACATGAAGTTCGTGCCCGCGGCGCGCGAGTATGGCGATCCCGAGGTGGACGCCGCGCTGGACCGCATCCTCGCCGATCCGGTCCACGCCTGGATGCAGCGTCCCACCGCCGAGATCAAGGCGGACATCCGATCGGGGCGGCTGAAGGAGATCTTCCGGGACCTCTACCGGCCGGGGGGCACGGAGGCAGGGGAGCACTGAGATGGGCGAGCGCTACCTCCGATACTTCCGGAACTTCGTCCAGGGCCTGGCCACGGATCGGGTCGGGACGGCGGGGATCGTCCTGACCACGACCGCCTTCGTGCTGTTCGTGTTCATGGAGCTCCTGCGCTTGGTGGGCGCGGTGACGAATGCGTACGTCGGGCTGGTCACCTACATGGCGTTGCCGGGCCTCTTCGTCCTCGGTCTGATCCTGATCCCCGTGGCGTGGGCCCGTTATCGGCGCCGGTCCGGACGGTCCACCAGGGAGCTCCTGGAACAGAGGTTCGCCCCCGACCTGCTCGCTCCGCACCTCGCCGGTTCCCGCCTCGTGGGCATCGTGAGCGTCCTGACCCTGGTCAACGTCGTGTTTCTGGGGGTGGGTGGGGCGCGGATGCTCCATTTCATGGACACGCCGGTGTTCTGCGGTACCGCCTGCCACTCCGTCATGAACCCGGAGTGGAGCGTCTACCAGGCTTCTCCGCATGCTCGGGTGGCATGCGTGGAGTGCCACGTGGGAGAGGGTGTGGACGCCCTGATCGACTCCAAGTTGAACGGTCTCTGGCAGATCGTCTCGGCGACGTTCGACCTCTATGAGCGGCCCATCCCCACGCCCGTGCGCAACCTCCGGCCCGCCCGCGAGACCTGCGAGCACTGCCACTGGCCGGAGAAGTTCTACGGCGAGAGGGTCACCACCTCGGCCCGGTACAGCTTCGATAGCCTCACCTCACCCTCGTACACCACCCTGAGCCTGAAAATCGGGTCGGGAAGCGGTGTAAGGCGAGGAGAGATCCACTGGCACATCGCATCCCACAACCAGGTTCGGTACGCCTCGGTGGACGACGAGCGGGAGGTCATGATCTGGGTGGAGTCGCTGCGGTCCGACGGCGCGTGGCACCGCTGGGCGAACCGAACGCTGAACGCGGACGCGCGCCCCGGAGCGGAAGGGTCCGGCGGTGAGAGCGCCGTAGCTCCGCCGCGGGAGGAGGTCCGCGTCATGGACTGCGTGGACTGCCACAACCGGGCCACTCACATCTACGAGGATCCGGAGGAAGCGGTGGACCGCAGGCTCGCCACCGGCGAGATCGATGCTTCGTTGCCGTACGTGAAGAAGGTCGCCTTCGAAGCGCTGTCCGCCCGGTACGCGGACACCGCCAAGGCGATGGCCGGGATCGAGTCGGTGGTCCGCACGACGTACGCGGAGCCGATTTCCGGAGGCGCCGCCGATCCCGCGTCGGTCGGAAGGCTCGTCCACACCCTGCAGGAGGCCTATCGCAGGAACGTGCATCCCGGGATGAGGATCTGGTGGAACCCGTACCCGGACCACATCGGTCACCGGGGCGGCACGGGCTGCTTCCGATGCCACAGTCCCGATCTGGTGGACGAACGGGGCGAGTCCATCGTCGACGATTGTACCCTCTGCCATTCCATTCTCGCCTGGGACAGCCCGACCGCGTACGCGTTCCTCGAGCCTCCGGACGAGGAGGATCCGGAGCGGGAGATGCATCGTTGGCTCCGGCGAGAATTCGTCGGAAGCCCCGCGCCCGCGGGCGGAGTCGGCCCCCTTCGGTGATCCGGCGCCCCGCCGCGGGGACGACCCGCGGCGGGATGGCGTCGCCGCTACGAGGACGGCCCCCGCACGATGGGCAGACGGATCTGCGAAGGATGCTCCCTGGAGTGATGGATCACGTTGTGTGCCACCACCCCGGTGGACTCGTCCCAAGTGTTCCCGCCCGTGTTCATGTTCCGCATGAACCGCGGGAAGTTCGAGCTGGACACCTCGATCCGGATGCGGTGCCCGGGGGCGAACCAGTTGCTCGTGGATAGGGGCGACATCTCGATCTCGTAGACCTGCCCCGGCTCCATGAAGACCTCCTTGTCGTAGCCCTCCCGATACCGGGCCCGCTGGATGGTCTCGTCCAGGTTGTACGCGCTGCCGTCGGGAGCGACGTCGATGAGCTTCACCGTGAAATCGGTGTCCTTCACGTCCGACGATACGTAGAGCGTGATCCCGATCGTCCCGGTGACCTCCACGCCGTTCGGGAAGGGGTCCGTGGTGTAGACGAGGATGTCCTCGCGCTCTTCCATCTGTCGCTGGTCGAAGGAGCCGCTCTGCACGGCGTTCCCCGTGCAGCATACGTTGCCGCCGTGCGAGGGGACGGGATCCATGGGATCGTACGTGAATCGATCGGGCCGGTCGTCGGAGGGCCGCCGGGTCGTGAGCCTGCCGTCCCCGCGGAGCGTGTTCGCGTTACCGCCGCTGTCCAGGTAGTACGTGGTGAGCCGGGCCTCTGGAGGCGGCCAGGCGTCGGCGCTCTTCCACTCGTTCGAGCCCATCGTGTAGTAGCGCACGCGGGGGAGGGTATCGAGGAGCCCGTTGCCGTCACCCTTGAGGAAGTGGTCGAGCCAGCCGTACACGAGGGCGTCGTAGTCCCAGCGCGCGTCTCCCACGCTGCGCTCGCCGACCACGGTGTTCTCGGTCGCGCGCGTGTAGGCGCAATGCGTCGTCGGTGCGACGATCGCGTACTGGTTGGCGCGGGCTTCCGCGCTCTCGGCGTTCTTCAGCGCATGGTTGAAGAGCGCGAGGTTCGGCCCCGTGGAAACGTCGTACCACGACATGAACCAGATCGCGGGCTTGTCGAACGGCATGTGATCGTGGTAGAGCCCGCCCTGGTACCACTTCGGGTCGTTGGGCTTCCGCTTGATCATGTCCTCGAAGGGGCCCGCGTTGCCCTGCACGTTCTCCAGGATGTCCACGGGCGGCAGATGCGTCAGCGCCTGGGACCAGTCCACGCGGGGCATCTCCGGGGCGAGGTCGTAATAGCGCGAGACCCGGGCGAGCTGCTCCTGCGTGAGGTTCGGGGAGAACGTGGGGCGGACGCCCGTCTGCACACCGTAGAGCCACACGAAGAAGAGCATCTGCTCGGCCCCGCCCCGGTACCAGTTCCCCTGTTCGTACCAGTCGCCGATCCGGCCGACGCCCGCGCCGAACCCCTGCGCGATGAGCGTGGTGTGGGCCGGATGGTCGAGCGATGCGACGCCCATCTGCCACTCGGCGGTCGAGGAGCATCCCAGTGTGCCCACCCTGCCGTTGGACCACGGCTGGGCGGCCATCCACTCGAATGCGTCGTAGCCATCGGTGAGAGGCGTCCCGAGGATGTCCCAATTCCCCTCGGAGAAGAACCGCCCGCGCTCGTTCATCACCACGTAGGCGTAACCGCGCCGCACCGCGTTCAGGGCCGTGCGGTAGGTCCCAGGGCTGAACTCGCCGTCCCGCCACGAGTTGAAGTTGTACGGGGTGCGGGAGAAGATGATCGGGAACCGCCCGTCGCGCTTGGGCACGAACACGTCGGCGGCCATCCGCGTACCGTCGCGCATCGGCACCATCACCTTCTCCTGGATGATCGCGACTTGCTCGAGGGCGGCCCTGACGTCCTCCTGCGCCTGCCGGCTCGGCTGCTGCGCCGAGAGGGCGGGGGGGACGACGGCGAGAACGGCGGTGAGGGTAGCGGTGATGACCGGCAACGCGGCGCAACGGCGGTTCATGGCGTGCTCCCGAAGCGGTGAGGTCGAACGAACGAGGCGGCGCCCCCGCGGCCGAGCGCCGCGGGGGGTGTCATCGCGTCCCGTCTGCTTACATGCCCTTGTGCGAAACGGCCCAGAGGTACGCCGCCAGGTTGTCCACCATGGCGTCGTCGATCATCGTGCCGCCGCGCGGAAGCATGGGCGCGGCGACCTCCTTGGGCTGCGGCACGCCGTCGACGATCTGGGTCCGGAGGCCCTCGAAGCTCCCGTCGGAGTGGAGCCAGGTGGCGTCGGTCAGGTCGGGCCCGAGCCCTGCCACCCCGCGTGCGTCCGTGCCGTGGCATGCGATGCAGGCCTGCGTGGGCCATGCGGCCGCGCCCGCATTCACCATCTCTGCCGTCACACCCTCGGGGAGCGTGATGCCGGTGAGGTCCACGGCGGCGGCGGACGTTTCGGGCTGGGATGCCGGAGCGGCCGTCTCGGCGGCCGGGGTTTCGGTAGCGGGCGGCTCACCCCCGCCACATGCGGCCAGGGCGGCGAGAGCGCCGAGAGTCCAAAGGCGACGATGGATCATGGCCGGGCCTCGGAAAGGTGCGTGTGGGAATGCGTGGGACAAAGTAGCGCCTCCGCGCGCGCAGCGCCTCCGCCCTCGCCCTCCCCTGGCCGGGCCCGTCAGCCGCCGAACAGAACCTTCACCGCCGGCTTGGTCACCTTGCCCAGGGCGTTGCGCGGAAGCTGAGGGACGACGCGCCAGTCCTTCGGGACCTTGTAGGGGGCCAGGCGCTCCTTCGCGAACGCGCGGAGCTCCTCGGCGGTGGGCGTGGTCCCGGGGCTCGCCACCACGGCGGCGCACACGCGGTCGCCCCAGTCCGGGTCGGGCACGCCGACCACGGCGCAGTCGGCGACGGCGGGATGCGCGCGCAGGACGTCCTCGATCTCCAGCGCCGAGACCTTCTCGCCGCCGGTCTTGAGAATGTCCACGGACTCCCGCCCGAGGATACGGTAGGCTCCATCCGCCACGACGGCGCGGTCGCCCGTGCGGAACCAGCCGTCCCGCGTGAATGCGTCCGCCGTGGCGTCGGGGCGCCGCCAGTACTCGAGGAACACGCCGGGCCCGCGTACCTGGATCTCCCCCGACACGCCCTCGGCGACGACCGAGCCCGCCTCGTCCACGAGGCGCACCTCCACGCCGGGAAGAGGGCGTCCCACGTGGCCAGGGCGGCGCTCCGCGTCCAGCGGGTTCGAGATCCCCATCCCGATCTCGGTCATCCCGTAGCGCTCGAGGAGGCGCTGGCCCGTGATCGTCTCCCACCGCTCGAGTGTCGGCACCGGAAGCGCCGCCGATCCCGATACCGTGAGACGGAGCGCGCGCGCGCCGGCGCTCCAGCGAGCTCGGGTGTCCGCGTCGGCCGCCTGCCAGGCCTCGATCAGCCGTCCGTAGAGCGTGGGGACGGCCATGAAGAGCGTGACGTCCCCCCGCGCCATGCGCTCCCACGTCTCGACCGCGTCGAACTTCGGGAGGATCTGGCAGACCGCGCCCGACCACAACGCGCACGTGAGCACGTTGATGATGCCGTGCACGTGGTGGAGCGGGAGCGTGAGCAGGATGTGGTCGTCCCGCGTCCACCCCCACGCCTCCACGAGCGAGCGCATCTGCGCTTCGTTGTTCGCGTGGGTCGTGACCACGCCCTTGGGACGGCCCGTCGTGCCCGACGTGTAGAGCATCATCGCCCGTCGGGCCGCCGCGACGTCGGGGAGGACGGCCGTCGGGCCGGCATCGAGGAGGGCCGGAGTCCGAAGCACGGTGAGGCGGCGCTCGGCCGCGACCTCGGCCACGCGGTCGAGGAGCGAGGGGTGCGCTACGACCCGGATCGGATCGGCATCGTCCAGAACATAGGCCAGCTCGGCGGGAGGGTGGGACGTCGCGAGCGGGACCGCCACACCGCCCGCCCGCCAGATCCCCCACTGCACGGCGGCGTAGTCCCAGCCCGGAGGGACGAGGAAGCAGACGCGTGCTTCCTCCAGGTCGTCGCGGCCCGCGAGCAAGCGCGTTGCGACGGCGCCCGACGTGGCCAGGAGATCCCGGTACGTGAAGATCCCCTCGGGGGCCACGATCGCGATGCGGTCGTCGTGGCCCTCCGCGCGCGTGACGAGGGCGAGCGGCATGACGGGTGAGGCCTCCGCGGCCTCGGCTCAGGCCCCGCCGGGGCCGCGACCGCCGCCGGACGAGCCCGCATCGGTCGCACTGGGTTCGGGGAGCAGCCAGTGGCCGAACCACTGCCGGAGCCTCCCCAGGCGATCCACGAGGAGCCACGGCTCGCCCGTGCGCGACAGGTCGTGTGTGGAGCGCGGGTAGCGCACGAACTCCACCGGCACTCCCTGCTTGCGCAGCGACATGAACCACTGCTCGGCGTCGGTCATCGGTGTCCGATGGTCCTCCTCGGACTGCACCATGAGCGTGGGCGTCCGCACCTGGTCCACGTATTTGATGGGCGAGAGCTCCCAGTACAGCTCCGGGTTGTCCCAGGGCTTTCCGTAGAACTCGAACTCGGTGAGGCCCTGCGCCTCCGAGGTGCCGTACCAGGAGAACCAGTTGCTGATCATGCGGTCGGTCTGGGCCGCCTTGAAGCGCTGCGTCTTCGTGGTGACCCATGCGGTCATGAACCCGCCGTAGCTGCCGCCGGTCACGCCGAGGTTCTCCGCGTCCACGTCGGGACGCTGGATCGCGATGTCCACGGCCTTCATGAGGTCCTCGTAGTCTTCCTTCCCCCAGCGTCCTCGCGTCGAGTACGTGAAGTCGGCGCCGTATCCGCTCGACCCCCGCGGGTTGGTGTAGAGGACGAACATCCCCGCGCCCGTGAGGTTGTGGAACTCGTCGAACCATCCCTCCCCGTACGCCGAATGGGGCCCGCCGTGGATGTAGAGGACCAGCGGGTATTTCTCGCCCGGCTCGTACCCGTACGGGAACTGGAGCCACGCCTCGATCTCCAGGCCGCCCACCGACGTGTACGTGAACCGCTCGGCGGTGGGCCAGGCGATCTCGGCGTTCAGCGCGTCGTTGAAGCCCGTCAGCTTCGTCTCGTTCTTCCCGTCGGCGTCGGCCACGAAGAGCTCGGTCGGCTTGTCCACGGAGGTGGCCACGAACGCGACCTTCTCGTGTGAGGCGTCCCAGGTGAAGCCGCTGATCCGGCGTCGACCGGAGATCACCTCCTCCATCGAGCCGGTCTTCGGGTCTACGTGGAACAACGCGCTACGCCCACCGATCGAGGCGCTCATCGCGATGCGCCCGTTCTTCATCCATTCGATCCCCTGGGGCTCGTATCGCCATTCCCCGAGGATGTCGCGCGCCTCGCCCCCCTGCGCGTCGATCAACCAGAGGCGGCGGTTCGACGTGCGCGTGAGGCTCGACGTGAACGCGATCTGGCGCGAGTCGGGGGACCACGTGATCCCGCTCTCGCTTCCGTTCTGGGCGGTGAGACGGCGTGCCTCGCCGCCTCCCACCGGGACGACGAAGATGTCGGCGTCGTTCCTCGGCGCTTCGTCGCGCTCGGCGTCGTAGGGGAGCTTCGCCAGCGAATCCCTCTCGGCCTGGACCGCGGAGTCCGGCCGGAGGGCTGGATCGGCCACGAACGCGATCCACGCCCCGTCGGGCGACACCACGGCGTTCCGGTGCGAATAGGGTGCGTCGGTGACCTTCGTCTTGGCCGTGTCGCCGAGCGTCTGTTTCCAGATCTGGGCCGCCTCCCACTTCCGCGCCTCCCGGCGGTTCGGCAGGAAACCCCTCCCGTTCGCCTTGTAGGGGAACTCGACGATCTGCATGCCGTCGAAGCGGCTCGGATCCAGGGGTTTCGTGATGCTCCGGAATGGCGGGCGGGCCATGGGCTTCATGCGCGCGTACGGATCGGCGGTACCGCCCTCGCGCTCCGCACGTTCAGCGGACGGCTCCTCCGGCGCCGGAGGACCGAAGGGCCCACCCCGGTCTCCTCCCTCGGTCCACACCACGAACGTGCCGCTTGCCGGTACCGAGCCCTCGTGCCACCCCTCCATCTGGAACGCCTCACCCGAGGGCGCGCGGTCCATGCGGAGCACCCACGTGCTTCCCTCACCGCCTTCGCGCCGGGACGTGAAGAACAGGTAGGAGCCGTCGGGCGACCAGCGAGGGCCGGAGCTCTCCGTTCCCGGGGCCGTGAGGCGGACCGGCTCGCCACCCGACGTCGCGACCATCCAGATCTCCGAGTGCCGTTGGTTCTCCTCCTCGTTGACGGTGGTGACGGTGAAGGCCACCCAGCGTCCGTCCGGGGACATCGCGGGGGAGGAGAGCGTGGTCAGCCGGTACCAGTCCTGGGGCGTGAATGCGCGCCCGGTCGGCTGTTGGGCGAAGACAGGGGCTGCGAGGGCGAGGAGCGCGGCCAGGAAGAGCATGGGGCGGCGCATGTCGGGGACTCCGGAAGGAAGGATCGCGGCGCGGGACCCGTAGGGTCCGCAGTCGTACGTGCCGACGATAGAGCCGCCCGGCGGAAGCGTCAAACGCCACGCCATGGGGTGGCCGCGATCCGGTGTCGGCCGGCGTCGAGGTGTCCTCCTCCGTCTGTGACGCGCCCCCACGGGGCGCCGGGCTCACGCTCAGGTGAAGCCGCCGCTCCCGCAGCCTCCGCTCCCGCAACTGCCGCCGCCCGACCAGCTCCCGTCGCTCGGGGAGCGGCCTCCGATGAGGACGTTCACGGTGGTATAGGCGCGCTCGACCCGGGTGGAGCCGCACCGGCTGCACACGCGTCCTTCGCCGCTGGCGTACGCCGACATCGAGAGGCGGACCTCGAACGCGGCGCCGCAGTCCTGGCAGGTGAATTCGTAGCTGGGCATATCCAATAATACCGATACTTACATGTCAAAGGAAGCGCCCGACCGGGCTGACGTACCCGGACGCCGGGTTTATGATGGCCGGGACGTCACCCCGCTTCCAGGAAGCCCCATGGCCACTCGCCACGCATCTCCGGTCCGCCTGAGCCTCCTGGCTCTGGCGCTCGCGTTCGTTCCCGTGCCCCGCGCTCTCGCGCAGCAGCCGATGCCCTACAGGCCGGACGCGCTCACGGCCGAGGACTACGCCCGGGCCGAGCGGTATCTCTCCGCGAACATGGGTCCCCTGGTGCTGGGGGGATCGGTGCGCCCCACGTGGCTGGATGATGACCGCTTCTGGTACCGGAACGATTTCGCGGAGGGCTCGGAATTCATTCTTGTGGAACCAGAGCGTCGCACGCGGGCGCGCGCGTTCGACCACGAGGGTGTGGCCCGTGGACTTTCGGCGGCGACCGGGGAGGAGGTCCGCCCCTTCGCTCTTCCGTTCACGCGCTTCGAGCTCGTGGAGGGTGGCATCGCGGTGGAGGTCGCCTCGAAGCGGTATGTGTGCGATCCGGCGGCGGCGCGGTGCTCCGAGGCGGGCGCGAGCGAGGAGACCGCGCGAGACCGGGCCGTCTCGCCGGACGGCACGAAGGCCGCGTTCATCCGCGAGCACAATCTGTGGGTGAAAGACATCACGACGGGCACGGAGACGCAGCTCACCTTCGACGGGATTCCCGACTTCGGCTACGCCACCGACAACGCCGGCTGGACGAAGAGTGACCGCCCGGTCGTGCTGTGGTCGCCCGACTCGAGGAAGATCGCCACGTTCCAGCACGACGCGCGCGGCGTCGGCGAGATGGGTCTCGTGAGCACGCGGGCCGGGCACCCGCGCATCGAGGTGTGGAAGTATCCGCTCCCCGAAGACACCGTGATCTTCCGCATCTCGCGCGTCGTGGTGCACGTGGACGGGCCGCGGGTCGTGCGGCTCCGCATTCCGCCCGACCAGCATCGCTCGACGATCTGCGACCACGTCTTCTGCGGCGGCGCGTTCGCCGACGTGGAGTGGAGCGAGGACAGCCGGCAGCTCGCCTTCGTTTCGAGCTCCCGGGACCACAAGGAGGCGCGCCTGCGCATCGCCGACGCCGAGACCGGCGAGGTCCGCGACGTGCTGGACGAGCGGGAGGAGACCTTCTTCGAGTCCGGCGAGGACATGGTCAACTGGCACCTGCTCGAGCGGTCCAACGAGGTGCTCTGGTGGTCCCGCCGGGACGATTGGGGGCATCTGTACCTGTACGACCTCGGGACGGGAGCGCTGAAGCGGCAGATCACCTCGGGGTCGTGGAACGTGCTCCAGGTTCGGCACGTGGACGAGGCCGACCGCACGCTGTACGTCACCGGTGCGGGCCGTGAGGACGGAGACCCGTACTTCGAGTACTTCTACTCGGTCTCGCTCGATCGGGGCGAGCCGCGCCTCCTCACGCCCGACAGCGCGAACCACGTCATCACGGTGTCACCGTCGGGCAGGTGGTTCGTGGACTCGTGGTCCACGCCGGTGACCCCGCCCGTGACGGTGCTGCGTGACATGAGGGGCCGCGAGGTGGTGAAGCTGGAGACCGCGGACGTCTCCCGTCTCGTGGCTGCCGGCTGGAAGGAGCCGATCCCGTTCAGCGTGAAGGCGCGGGACGGGGTGACGGACCTGTACGGTCTCATGTACACCCCCACGGACCTGGATCCCTCGAAGAAATACCCGGTGGTGAATTATCTCTATCCGGGACCTCAGTCGGGCTCCGTGGGAAGCCGCTCGTTCAGCGCCGCCCGGCGCGACCACCAGGCCCTCGCCGAGCTGGGGTTCGTGGTCGTCGAGGTGGACGCGATGGGGACGCCGAAGCGCTCCAAGGCGTTCCACGATGCCTATTACGGCAACATGGGCGACAACGGCCTTCCCGATCAGGTGACGACGATCCGCCAACTCGCCGCGCGGCACCCGTGGATGGACCTGGACCGCGTCGGGATCTGGGGTCACTCAGGGGGCGGCTTCGCTTCGACGGCCGGCATCCTGCGCTTCCCCGATTTCTACAAGGTCGCGGTTTCCCAGGCCGGCAACCACGACAATCGCATCTACGAGGACGACTGGGGCGAGAAGTGGCAGGGGCTGCTCGTGACGAATCCGGACGGAACGACCAGCTACCACAACCAGGCTAACCAACTCGTGGCGAGGAACCTGAAGGGCAAGCTCCTGTTGGCTCACGGGACGATGGACTCCAACGTGCCGCCCAACAACACGCTCGCCGTGGTGGACTCGCTCATCGCCGCGAACAAGGACTTCGACCTCATCCTGCTCCCCAACCGGAGCCACGGCTTCGGCAACGAGCCGTACATGATGCGGCGGCGCTGGGATTACTTCGTGCGGTGGCTCCTTCGGGCCGAGCCGCCCAAGGAGTACGAGATCGGGAAGGGGCGGGGGAGCTGACAGAGGGCCGCGCTTCGAACGCCTCGCCAGGTCCGTCCCCCCACCCCGGATGCACCCTCCCGATACCACGGTGTGCTCGTCGCCAACGCACGCCCGATCGGCTGTGATCGCTATCGACAGGCCCCAGGCGGAGCCACCCCCATCCGTCCACCCCACACCCGCCGAGCCCGCCACATCCCGAGGCCGCCGGCCACGCCAGCGCTGTCCCGCCCGTCCTGCCATTCCGCCGACCCATCCCTCATCCCTTCCAGCCGGGTGCCCTACCCTCACTCTTCCGCCACTCCTCACCCACAGCTCGACGTCCCGTTCCCTCAATGCCACATGACGGCATGAAGCTGGCCGGTGGCGGTGGTGCCATATCCGACGATGTATCCGCGGTTGTTCACGCCGAGCGCCCAGCTCTCCGTGCCACCGGGGAGTGTGCCCAGGTCCTCCATTCCGGCTCCGTCCCACACGAACGCGTGGGTTGCGCCCGTCGCCGTCCTGCTCGAACCCACGATCAGGCCCCACTCGTTGATGCCTACGGCTTCGCTCCAGTCGCCTCCCAGCGTGCCCAGGTCGACGGGCCGGCCGTCCTCCCACAGAACCGCGTGAACCTCATCGTTGGCCATGTGACTCCAGCCTACGATCTGGGTCCGGTCGTTGATGTCACCGGGGAAGGCACAGCAGCCTCCGGGCAGGGTGCCCAGATCGATTTTCGTCCCCTGGTCCCAGAGAAAGGCAATCTCGGGCCGGGTCTCGGTTGGCACCCGGGAGAACACGGTTATTTGGCCCCGTGCGTTGATGGCCGTGGCGTCGTTTTCCGTAGCATCGGGATGGAAGGACCCGAGGTCCGTCACCTCTCCCCGGTCCCACAAGAACGTCGTCGTCTCGCCAACCATCCCGATCTCACGAACACCGACGATCTGACCCCGGTTGTTGATGTCGTGCGCGTCTGCCTGGAAGCCCAGGTCCCGCATCTCCCCTCGCTCCCACAGGAAGACGTTTCGCCGGCCCTCGGCCGTCCAACTATCGCCTGCCACCTGCCCCCGATCATTGATCCCCGCGACCCAACTTTGATCGCCGCCGAGCGTGCCCAGGTCCTCCATGGTCCCCTGGCTCAAGACGAACACGTGCCACTCTCCCGACACGGTCTGGCTCTCGCCCAGAACCTGCCCGCGCTGGTTGATGTCGGTGGCCACGCTGTGGTCGCCGCCCAGCGTGCCGAGATCCAGGACCGGAACACCGGAGGTACTGATGGTCCAGATGGACTCCGAGACGCCGAGGTCGATTCCGTCGGCTCCCGCGACCCTGGCCTTCGAGGCGGCGGCCGCTCCGACGCCGTTCTCCTCCATCACCGGCACCGCCAGATCCTGGCAGGCTGTCGCCACCAGGGCTACGACCGACAGAGTCAGCATCCTGTTCACGGTGTCCTCCCTTTCTACATGTGGAACTTCTCCCGCCCAGCGCTGTCGACGGGGCCTCCCCTTGCGGTTGGCCGGACACGCGACGGGGGTGCCCGGGAGACGCACCCCTTCCTAGTGAGAGTCCAGGCAGACGTCAAAACGTGACGCTGTTCACGCCTTCACGGGGGGGCTCTGCGCTGCGCTGGTGCAGAGAGACGCCCGGCAGGAGGGAATGGGCGGTTATGTCATCGGGATGGCGGGATCGCGCGGGCGGTATCAGTCGTCGAGGCCAGGCGGTAGTGGCCGCGCGGGAGCGAGGGGTGGGGGTCGGTGGCGGAGGTCCAGGTGGAGGAGGGTTGCGGAAGCGACTGGGGGGTCGGTGAGGAGGGCGGGGATGGACATCTGGGCGCCGGAGGCGGGGCAGAGCAGCGGTGGGACCTCGCAGATTCGGGCGAGGAGTACGGCCCAGCGGATGCGCGCGGGGCTGGCGTGCACGCCGTGGTATCAGTGGCGGTGCATGCGGTGCCCTCGTGGGAGCGGACCGCTCCCTTCGGCCCCTGTGCGAAGAGGCGGTCGAGGACGACGAGATGGCAGTGGAAGATCCGTTCCCTCACCTCCCTGTGGGACCCCCTCGATGTGCGGTTTCGGGTCGCGCGTGGAGGCGTGGCTCTCCCGCCGCTCCTCGTTGTCGATCTCGAAGTCGCGGTTCTTCAGCCCTATCGGGCGCTCGTACTCGCTCACGGTGATCGCCACCGCGCGGCATCCGCCCCGCCCCTACCGCAGCGGCCTGAACGCCGTGTCTTCGAGCGTCCGGTCAAGTCGAACCTCGCATCTCGCGTAACGAGAGCTCTCCTCCATGCGGCCGTCGGGACCCCTACGGCCTCGTGCCACGCAGGCTGATGGAGAGCAGGTGGAGCCCGGTCGCGTCCAGGTAGGGGATCCGCTCGTCGAACGATGAGAAATCCGAGCCGTCGTAGACGCCCACGGCCTCCTGCAAGTAGCCGTCCTCGAAGGTGAGCCGCAGGACGACCGCGCCCTGGCACCCGGTTACCGACTCCCCGACCTCCACGGGAACGAAGCCCACCTTGCCACCTTCCTCCGCGTCCACGAACTCGACTCTCGCATCCCCGGACGGACGTGAGAGGACGATTTCGTAGACCATGGCCGTCTCCTCCTCGGCGTCGAGCCCTATCAACATCCGCCGCCACCCGTTTGTGTGGTTGCCGAGAAGCATCGCTGCCGACCGCCAGACGACACTGTCCGGGTCCGCGCTGAGCCTCTCGACCTGGAGCATGGTCCTCGAGGTTCCCCACACGACCTCGCCGCCCCGGGATCGGTCCTCCCTCGCCGCAGCAGGGACAGGCAGGGTCAGGCTCCTAGTCGAAACTGGCCTCCCCTTGTCCCCGGGGGGCGTCCCCCCGACCAGGGCGTTCGCACCGGGATCGACGATGAACGGATTCCAGGCCGAAGCGTCGCGCACGTAGGGTTCCAGGAGGAGATACCGGTGTCCGGCCTGCGCGTCGAAGGACAGTCGGCGCTCCTCGCCGCCAGGGCGGTACCAGGTGCCTCTGTCGCGACATTCCAACCGATACGAGCCGGGCTCGAGCCGGACCTCCTCCGCCGCGCTGGGGATGGTATCCCCGTTGTGATGGTGGCAACATCGATGGACCGGGCCACCACCAGAATGGCTTGTCGCTCCTGGGGGCGGGGCAGGCCCGCATAGAGCTGATACCTGCGGGGCCCGCAGCCGGCCAGCAGAAGCGCGGGTACCACGACCGCAACGAGAAGATGCCGGCAAGAACAGGCCGCGGGCCGAAAGCCCGTCGCCAGGGCGACCCGGCCGGCTGCCGTCACCCGCCTCTCCCCGACACCCCGGACAGAATCTCGCTCACCCGCTTTGGCTCCTCTTCTCTCTCGAACACACGAACGCAGGGAGCCCATCCATCCCATCCCGCGGGACGTTCCAGGGTCAGGGTATCCCCCTCGACCACGACGACCTCCAGGTCGAATCGTCTTCCCGCCGTCGTGCCTTCTCTCACATCGGCCCATGCGGTGGCGGTGTCGGTGTCCAGTCTGTACCTGCGCCCGGGTTCTGCGACGAATCGAAGGAGCCACCCGGGGATCTCGGCCTGGACCGCCTCCCGCTGCTCGCTGGAGGTCCGCTGCCAGTTGAACCCCCACGCGACTGCCGTCATGCCCTTGCTGTTGGCCACGTCGCCACGGTAGAGGCCCCAGGCGGGCGACACGAAGATCGTGTGTTCCCCGGGCAGCAGGTGCAGCAGGGCATACTCATCGTTCTGCAGCATGTTGGTGGAGGGGAGGATGAATGGCTTGTCGTCTATTCGGACGATCTCGAGCCCGTCCCTATCGCGGTAATAGAAGAACGTTGCCTCCTCCGCTTCCGGCAGCCGCGGCCCAGACTACAGTTGGGCGTGGTTGTAGCAGGCTGTCTGGATCGATGCGGACGCGAGTAGGAAGAGCAGGAGGGCGGGACGCGGTGACTTCATGAGGACCTCCAAGACCAACGGGCGGGGCGCCCGGCTAGGTGAGACACTCTGCCGTTTATCCTGTCGCCCGAGACTTGGAAACGTGACCCCCCGCCTACCCGCCGGACCGGTCACGTTTCCGCAGGCGCCGATCAACGGATAGGAGGGTGTTCTGATACAGCCCCGTACGTCCGGCACCCCGAGGACGACGATGGCGCTGATGAGGATTCTCGGTGTCGCCGACCACCCCCCAGGGCGTCAGGTGCCTCCTCCTGAACGGAAGATGGGCCTCCCGTCGGTCCGCTCCACCCTCCTGCACCTCGACCTGTCCACCATCCGCCTCCCCTGGCTCCCGCCCAAGGCCACCTCCTCTTCGACCAGATCACTTCCGGACCGGTTCGACGAGGCCTTTGGATGCTCTGTCGCCTCCCGAACGCTCGCGCCCCGCGGAACCGCGGCTTAACTTGAATCGAGCTGCCGTGCCGGTGTCTTCCGGAGGGCTTCGTGAGCACGCACGCGGAACTCGTGGATGACCTCCACGAGCTTCTTTCCGACACGCTCGTGTCCGGCGTACGTCTGATCGTAGTCCGCTCCCTGGCCGACGAAGACGAGATCTCGGACGCGGTGCAGGAAATCCTGACCCGTGCGGTCGAGGCGGTGCGGGCAGGACACCTTCCCTCGTCCGTGTCTCTGGCGGCCTACGTCCACGGGATCGCACGCCACGTGATTACCGACGCGATCAAGCGGCGTATCCGCGAGCGACGGAACGACGTACTGGAAGAACTCTCACAGGAAGCACCGTCCCCTCTCGAGGCGCTGGTCCAGGCTGACGAGGTGAGCCGCGTCGAAAGGGCCCTGCGTAGGCTACGTGTCCGAGATCAGACCCTCCTCCGACGCTTCTACGTGCATGGAGAGCGTTTGGTGGACATCGCGGCCGACCTCGGTGAGCCTCCGGCGCGGGTGCGGAAGCGGAAGTCGAGATCTCTCGCGGAGCTGCGGGCTTTCATCGAGAAGGACCTCCGACGTCACGATTCCGGTGGCGGGGAGACTAAAAGAGTGTGAACACCTCCGATCCCTGTCCTGCGTTCAACGCCGACGATGCCGTCCATCGCTACGTGGCGGGCACGCTTTCTCCGACCGAGGAGGCGTGCTTCGAGATCCACCTGCTCGAGTGCGAGGAATGCCAGCGAGCGGTGCGTGAAGGCATGGTGTTGCGTGAGGCGCTCCTGAAGCGCGGTGAGAGGACCCGGTGGCGTCCGCTGGTGTGGGTGAGTCCCCTCGCCGCCGCCGCAGTCGTCCTGCTGTGGTTGTTTCTGCCGCTGGAGAACGAGATCGAGCGGCTCGGGCGTCTCGAAGCAGTTCCCGTTTTCACGCCACTCCCCGTGAGGACCGGAGCCGACAGTGGGACGGCGATCATCGACCGGGGAATGGAGCACTACCGGGCGCATGACTTCCGGAGGGCCGCCAGGGAGCTGGCTGTCGGGGCCCGCCTGGAGCCGGGGCCAGGGGTCCAGTTCTTTCTGGGAATAGCGCAGCTCCAGACGGGCGCGGTGGAGGCGGCCGTCGGGAGTCTCTCGGCTGCCCTGGAACCCGATGGCAACCCCTACGCCGCCGAGGCCCACTTCTATTTGGCGAAGGCATGGCTCCGCCTCAACGAGGCCGACTCGGCCCTGGGGCATCTCGAGGCCATCCCTAGCTCCGCGAGTGCGATTCACACGGCGGCCGGGGCCTTGGCCGACAGCGTGCGGGAAGCACGGAGGTGAGGCGGGTCGTAGCTGTCGCGCTGGCGGCGACGGCCGTGGTGATGATCGCAATCTCCGTCCAGCGAAGCCTCTCCGGCGGGGCGCGACGCGACATCGAAACCACGAACCTTCCGGGAGCTGATCCCCGCCTCCGCGCGGTCGCCCTGCACCAGGAAGGCCTGGATGCGTTCGCCCGGTGTGACGAGCGAGGCATGTTCCGGCGTATGCGAGCCGCGTGGGAGGCCGATGCCACGTACATCCCGGCGATCGTGGACCTCCTCGCCTACTACAACACCCATGTGCGGCTCCCGTGGGACGTCCGTGATGCACTGGAAGCGTTGGCGCTGGATCGTGCTTCGGACGCGAGCGTCTGTGCCCGTTATGTCCTGTCCGAGTGGGATGCGTCGCGCCGCACGGAGCCGGAGCCGGACGAGGCGACCGAACGAGGCCGGAATGGCTCCTGCGCCCTGTTGATCCAGGCGAAGGCATCCGGGGCCATGCCCGCCGGAGAGCAGATCAGGCTGTCGGAACTTCTGACCCGGCGATTCCCCGCCAGCCTGCACCTCACGGAAATGCTCCTGACGCGGCTCGCCGAAGCGGGAGCATGGGACCGCGTCCTGGAGATCGTCGAGGAGTGGAAGCGCGAAGAGCAGCATCCCATCCTCCGGGCCCAGAGCTTCGGATGGCGTACCGTCGCCCTCATCGCCCTCCGGCGGGAGCAGGCCGCCCGCACCGGCGAGGATGAGGCCGAGGTCTTTCTTTCCGGGTCACCCCCCCTTCTCCGGATCACGTATCTGGAGGCCCTGCGCGTCGCGACACGGTTCGCGGGTACGCCCCCGAGCGAGCCGTTGCGCACCCGCCGGTGGGACTGGCTGCGTGCAAGCTATGCGCTCACGCGGGACACCGATGTCAACACTGGTCTGTCCGATCGCTATGGCTATGCGCTTTATCTGCTCGACAACGGACGCCTGACGGAGAGCCTCGTCCTCTGGGACGAGCTCGCTGCCGCTTCCGACACTTTCGCCGTGGACTTTCGATCGGCCGTCCTCGGGTACCGTGGCCGGACGCTGGTCAAGCTGGGACGGCTCGAGGCGGCGGAGCCGGACCTCGTGGCGGCCGGGGCCCTGGCCGATCGGGTGGGTAGCGTGGAGCGCGCGACGGAGGCTCAACACAACCTGCTGCATCTCTACGAGGCCCTGGGCCGGGAGCGGGACGCACGACAGGCCGGCATGGCCTTTGTGGAACTCACGCGCGTAGGCCGACTACAGCCGGTCCGCATGATGGCCTACTACGACATGGGGAGGCTCCTCCAGCGGTTGGGGGAGTACGATGCGGCCCGGTCGTACTTTCACGCCATGCTCTCTGCCGTGGACTCGCTCGGCGGCTATCACCACTGGGCGGGCGAGTACTACGAGATGATCGGGGACCTGGACCGGGCGGTGGAGTCCTACGCTCGTTCCTGGGAGGTCGACGAGCCGGACGCCGTACGCTCCCTCGCGGCTCTGGTGAGGATCAGCGAGGCCACGGGCGACACTGCGCTCGCGGTGCGGTATGCCCGCGCCCACGATGCCCGCCAGCGGCCCAACTATCCGGAGTTCGCGCCGGTGTTGCAGGGAGTTCTCGCCCGCGCCGGAGAGCTCGATGGCGCGGCGGAAGCGCTGCGCGAAGCGCGAGACCAAACCAGCCGATACGGACAGGTCGCAGCCCTGGCCCGGCTCATGCTCGAGACCGCGGAGCTCGAGTATCGACGACGGGCCTTCGGTGCGGCAGCCGCTGCGGCCGACAGCGCGGTCTTCCTGGCGGGTAAGGTCGCCAACGTCGCGGCCGGACTTCGCAGCCGGGCTCTGGCAGTCCTGTCCCGTCTCCACGTGCGGGCGCTGGATCACGAGACGGCCGTCGCCTTGCTGTCGCAGGCCGCTGCCGAAGGTGCCCGCACACGGGAGCCCCAGCTCGAAGCCGACCTTCTGGTCATGCTCGCGGACGCCCTGGTGGGGGCCGGAAGGACCGGCGCGGCCATGGAGGCCTATCGGCGCGCGGCGGACCTCGAGGACTCGGTCGCCACCTCGCTGTCGGCCGATCTCGTTCGGGCCGGCTTTCGGGTGGAGCAGCTCCGCATCTCGAACCGGGCCCTCTCGGCCGTGCGGGAGGACATTGAGCGGAGCGACGCGCCCGCCTGGTTCGCCGAATGGTCCGTTCGCAGAAAGGCCCGCGGCATCGTTCCATCCGGGAGCGACGGTGGAGCGGCGGTCGTGTCGCGGGTCCGTAGCCGTCTCAAGCCGGACCAGGCACTCCTCGACTTCGTGGTGCTCGACAGCGCCGTGGTGGTCCTGGTTCTCACCCGGGAGGCGTCCCGCATCGTGACTCTCCCGATCGATCCTGGGGCCCTGGCGGATCGGATCGGGCGCCTGCATCAGAGCGTGCGCCCTCGAGTGGGAAGCTTCGTGGATCTAGCCAGGGCCACCCTCGACGCCGATGTGGCACGAGGATTGTACAGGGATCTCTTGGCGCCTCTGGAGCCGTTCATCGGCCGATACGCCCGCTGGGTGATCGTGCCCGACGCACCGCTCCATGTTCTGCCCTTCGACGCGCTGATCGTCTCGGAGGTGGACTCGGCTCCTGTCCATGTGCTGGACGTCCACATCGTGAGCAGACTGCCTTCCCTAGCCGACGCCGCGGCCTCCCCCGCCGTTCTTCCAGCCGGGCCGGTGCTTGTCGTTTCCCCGACCGACCTCGCCGGTGAGGCAGCTCGTTGCCCCGGGAGCGACATCCCGCCCGGCAGTGCCGGCGACCGCCCCGTGATTCGCCTGACGGGAAGCGGTGCCACCAAGCCCGCCCTGGTGGAACAGGCCAGGAACGCCTCGATCGTACATATCACCGCCCACGCACATCCCACGCCTGCGAACCCGGACTTCGCCAGCGTGACCCTTGCCTCCGGCGATGGGGACAACGGACTCCTGTACGCCTACGAGATCCGGGAGCTCGGTCTGCCGGGCAGCCTGGTGATCCTCGAGGCCTGCGAGACCGCCGGAGGGCGGATTCTCGGAGGCGAGGGTCCGTTGAGCGTGAGCCGTGCCTTCCTCCAGGCCGGCGCCAGTACGGTCGTCGGGACACTCTGGCCCATCGGTCCCTACAGCGAAGTCCTGATGGCGGAATTCTACCGGCGCCTGGCCCAGGGTGAGGACGCAGCCGCCGCCCTGCATAACGCGAAGCTCGCCTACCGCGCGACCCACCCCAACGCCTTCCACTGGGCGCCGTTCGTCCTCGTGAGCCGCTCGCTGTAGCAGGGCCCACGGGACCGTCACGTCACATCTTTGCGCCCACCGTGGACTGAATGAAGTAGAGCTGTCGGGGGGGGATGACGAGCGTGCGCAATGGCTTGACTCCACCTTCCACGGCGGGCACGACGGCGAAGCGGCACGGTCAGAAGGGACACGGCAAGGGTGAAGCCCAGGAACGCGGGGTCCACGGCCACTTCGTCCAGCCTGGGGATGGACGACGGCCCCACCGCCCGGATCAGCGCTCCTCCCTGGCCCACCACCCGTCCCCGCGTGGCGACTCCAACTCCCTCACCCGCCCGAGGTCACGACTTGCCTCTTCCCACGACTGGAGATAGGGCGGTGCAGGTCCTCAAGGGGTGGAGAAGACTCATCCCACCAGGCCATTCAGGAGGGCCGCATGGACAAGCGAAGAGAGGACAACGCCGGCGAGGTCGAGGGCAAGATAACGATCAAGTGCAAGAGCTGTGAGGAGCGGATCGGTCCGGTGGGATCAAGGTTCGCCACGACCGAACTGGGACCCCTCATCTCTGCCTCGTCGCCGGAGGATATCAAACCCATCTGCCCTCACTGCCAGGCCGAATGCAGGGTCGAATCGCGTGAGTTCGGGTGTCCGGCCTGCCACGCCTCGTTCTGGGCCTACGATGGGCTGCTGGGTCATGGGATCACCTGTCCGCACTGCGGGAGCGAGCTCGAGCTTCCATCGGAGGAGAAGTGGAAGAAGCTAGCCGAGGCCGCCCACAACCAGGTCCACTGGCTTGTGCGCCCCGCCGAGTCCGAGGGGGAGATGGTCGAGGTAGGGGAGGAGGATCTGGTGACGCTCATTCGGAATGGCAGGGTCGGGCCTGATACGGCCTGCGTTCTCCACGAGTTCGCGCCACCCATTCCACTGCGCGAAGCATGCGACGAGCACGTCGCACTCCGGAGGTTGTACGACCCCGTCGGAGTGTGGATGAGGCGAGGTGGTGAGGTCTTCGGAGCCTTGTTCTGTGCGCTCTACGTCGTCGGGCACGTGGTGGGCGGCTTGATGATCATGGGAACCCAATATCTGCTGGTCGCTCTTTTCGGCGTCCTCGCCGTCGCGCTGACGCCGACGGTTGTCGGCCTGTTCATCGTGTACGTGATCGCTCGTGGGATGGGCATACCCCTTCTCGGAGCGTACGTAGGCGTGCTTCTGGTTGTCCTTTCCGCCGGCCTCGTCTTCTTCCTCGGGTCCTTCGCCGGCAAAGGCCTGGCCTGGCTGGCAGCGAAAGTAGCCGGCGTGGAGAGGCGGCGTGTCGTGGGCTGGGATTGAGGGAATCGCGATCGTGCGAGGTGTCGCTCTGGCCGGGCCTCACCCGTTCATGCGAGGGACCTGTGTTCCGCACCGGACGGGAGACGGCGAAGACCTTTGCGAGCTTTGGGGCTACACACGCTTGCAGACAGGAGGGGTTCCGCAGATGTCGACCGCTAGAGCCGAGCTCGCTTCTGATTGAAGCTCGACAGCATCGCCAAGGAGGAGGCGGGCGGCGGCGGAGACGATGCCATGGCATGGCCTGCCGAGCTGCGCTTCGGTCGCATCGTCGGGAGCGACGGTGCTGAGGCATACCGTGCGTTTATCGCCGCGCGGGCAGTCCCTTGGCGTGACCTGGCTCCGGGCGATGGGGACAACGGACTCCTTTACGCCTCCCAGATCCGGGAGCTCGACCTGCCGGGTAGCCTGGCCGCCGACGCCGACTCGAAGGAGCGACGCGACCAGCTGGTCCATCCGCCCTCCGCCGAGCCGAAACTCCTGGCCAGGACCAGCGGAACGGGAAGGCGGGCCGTGAGCCGAGGGGCCCCCGGGTGGATGCCCCGGGGGCTTCATGCTGTGCGGCCTACCCCGAGACCCAGCTCACGCTGGCCCGCACGTCCTGATCGGTGCCGGCTTCCGTGACCAACAAATTTGAACAAGGCGTCGTTCGCACGCCCTGCGCCGGCCCCGACGGCGATGCTCAGAACGGTCACGGACACCTCGAGGGTGTAGGCTCTTCCCGCCCCTCTGTTCTTCTGTCTGTGTCGAGCGGCAAACGTGACCGTGGCCTGTCGCCCGACGACCCATTCACGGGAGGATGGAGGGGAGGTGGCAGCCGCGAATCCCGGGGCCCGGTGGCGTGCAACCGCGGTCACCGGAGACCGCCGTGGCGGCGTCACGTTCTGTTGCCGTTTCGGACTCTTGAGAATGAGGAGTCTTCCCTGCTCTCCGGAGGCGCGCCCGAATACCTGGAACCCAGGAGGTGCTACATGAGACAGCTCTCGCTTCTTCTTCTGGTCGGGCTCTTTGTCGCTGGGTGTGATCAGCCCATCGAACCCGAGGGGACAACCTTCCCGGCCGTGCTCCAGGCCAGTCGCGCCGCCGCAGGCTACGAGGTCGTCGACCTGGGGAGTGGTATCGCTTACGACATCAACGACCGTGGTCAGGTTGTGGGAGTGAGGAACCGGGACCACCCCGTCCTGTGGGAACGGGGCACGATGACGGACCTGGGGACGTTGGGCGGTAGGTATGGCTCAGCGATGGGAATCAACGAACGTGGTCAGGTCGTGGGCTATAGCTATGACGAAGCGGGCGAGAGCAGAACCTTCCTGTGGGAGGACGGCGCCATGATCGACCTGGGAACGCTTGGTGGTCAAGTGAGCCGAGCTTACGCGCTCAACGAGCGGGGGCAGGTCGTGGGGGAGAGCCACACGGAGTCGGGCGAGCGCCATGCTTTCGTGTGGGAGAATGGTGCCATGACCGACCTGGGTACGCTGGGTGGCGAGCTCAGCGTGGCCTGGGACATCAACGGCCGCGGTTAGGTGATCGGCTACAGCGGGACCGATTCGGGCACGAACCACGCATTCCTGTGGTACGGCGGTGAGATGACAGATCTCGGCGCTTTGCCCCAGAGTTTCAGCTATGGCTCCGGCATCAACGATCGTGGTCAGGTGGTTGGAATGAGCCACGTAGCTTTTCTGTGGGAGCGCGGTGAGATGACGAGTCTCCACCCCTCCGGACACGACTCCCAAACGTCGGCGGCTCAGAGTATCAACAACCGGGGTCAGGTGTCAATCCAGGTGTTCGGCAAGTCGGGCGGCCCTGCATCTGCAGGCTACGTGTGGAACGATGGGGACTTCACGCGGCTCGCTACGCTGGGGGGGTGACCACATCTGGGTAGCCAGCATCAACAACCGCGGTCAGGTGGTGGGCCACAGCAGCACGCAGTCGGGCGAGTGGCATGCAGCCATGTGGACGGTCCACACCGTTCGCTGACGCAGGCCCAGCCGCGCGGCTGGCCATGCCTCGCCGTCTCCGTTTACCATGGCGGTCGGACGACGGCGCGTGGCGATGTCACGTTCTGGTGCCGTTTCGGACTCTCAAGAGTGGAGGGGAGATGCTTCAGGAGACGGTTCTCGCCTGTCCCTTGACCAGGTTGTCCCTCGCCGGGGTCGCCCGGCTCCGGTCACGAGTCAAGTCCCGAGTCCGACGCAATGGCCATGAATGGGATGCTCCGTTGCAGACTGGCGCTCGTCTTCGTCGCGCTGGCGGTCTCAGCCCTCGCGGGGTGTGGCTCCTTCCAGGTAGTCCGGCTCTTTGACGGTCCCCCGAAGCGGGCCCGTGAGGTCGCGAAGAGATGTTCGTATGTCTAGGCATAGGCTAACGCCGCCAATCGTCTTTCTGGCCACCCTCCCGGTGACCGGCTGCGCTGCGGTCGTCGATTACTGGGCCTACGCGGGACCGCACCTGTCAGAATCGGAAGAAGCCATCTATCGGACTTGGGAAGGCTCCTACCTGATGTCCCTTGATGGAGAACCGCCCGACTCCCTTTGTGTGGGAAAGGGCAAGGAGGAAAGAGGGTACCCTGGCTACAAGGAAGTTTACTGCCACATTCACATCCGTCCCGGACTGCACACAGTCGTGCACCGGTTTCGACCCGATCCAAGCTACGACATTTGGAGGACGGATTCCCATAGTTTCACGGCACTCCCGGGGAAAGCCTATGCGTTGCTATGCGTGGATTCAGAGATGGTGTCGCCGGGGGTGTTCCGTTGCCGTAGGACTGTCGCGGAAGTCGAGATCTTAAGCGCGGGTGAGATCCGGCACGTCCGATCCGGGTCGGGAGGCTGAGAGGACCCCCTCGCCCGACAGCTCCGCGCGCGCCGCTGAGCCGGGCCGGGTCCGATTGCTGTGTTGGCAAGTAACGGGGCACTCGACGCACAAGCTCAACGCAATCCTTCTCCCGGCGTATCGCCCTCCGGGACGTTGACACATTCGGTCTCGCTGCACCGGACCTGAAGATCCCGGTGGATCTGATTCCTCCTTGCCCCAGAGGTTGTACCATGCCGCCGACGACAGCAGGAACCCTCCATGGTCTCGAGGCTACGTCCGCCCCCAGCGACGAAGCCAACTTTGTTGACACGACAACCGAGCCGAGGCGCGGTACGGCGCCGCGTTTCGGCAGACCCAGGTGTAATACCCATTCCTGCGTCGCTTCGGCTCTCATCCTCGCACTCAGCGCCTGCGGTACACCAATGCAATTCTACGACGGTCCTCCAAGACCGGCCGAGCAGGTCGCGCAGGTAGACGGGAGGTTCGCCCAATGGTCGATTGCCGAGATCGATGGCGATACGACCTTGCTCGAAGGCGGGGCAAGACTCGAGTTCTTGCCGGGCGAGCACCGACTGACCGCGGTGGATCCAGGCGAAATCGAGCACCGCCTCGCTTTTGCCGTCGAAGCCGGTCGGAACTATGAGCTCGAGATCTGGGGTGGGCGGGACCTCGTGCTAATCGAGTCGCGGAAAGACGGCTACGCTATCGATCGCGGTGGGTCCTTCCGTATCGTCGGGGACCACTTGCGCGATGGCGAGCGGCACTACCTAGAGAGCGCCTCTCAGAATATGGTCACACGGTTTGTGGCGCCCGTGCCTGGCCCAGAGGACGTGATTGTGCGAGCTCCCGACGGAGCGACCAGCTCGGGTTTATGGCTCCTCGCGATCGATGGTCAGGACCACAGTCCCCACCGAGGCAAGCTGCCGACGGTCGCGTGTGGGTTCGCCGTCCGTTTGTCGCCGGGCCACCACTCATTCAGCCTGCTATATCGTGGCTATTATCCCGGAGACGCCGAAGGCTTGTACGCGGTGGACATTCCGGGCAGGGACCATACGGGATTGTACGCTCTCGTGTCGAGCATCAAGGTCGAAAACGCCGAGATGCGGGTCGCTGCTGATCTGGAGGCCGGCAAGACCTATGTTGTTGTTCCTGGTCATTTCGATTTGAGTTCGGACGGAGCGGTGAACTGGGTTCCGGTCATTGTCGAGGACACCCTCGGGAACGTATACCGCGATGTCAACGATGCCATCGCCAACTATGCCTCGTCCGGCGGACGCTGACAGCCACCACACGCCGTTGAGTCCGAGCTCTTCATGAGCCCAGTTCAACGTGGCTGCGATCTGTGCGGACCAAGGGATTGATGCCTCGCCGCTGTTCCACGACGCCGTGTTCACCCTCTTCGGGCATGGGACCCCAACCTAGAACTCCCGCCTTCACGGCGAGAGTCCGTTAAGCATCTCCCGTCCCGTGAAGAGATCGATCGGGTTGGAAAACACCACGTGCCGCAGGACGTCCACTGTATGGGGCTCTGGGGGTGGAACGTCCGGTGGGCGGCCGCGACCGACGGCCATGAGACGCTCCTACGGACTCCTGGGCTCGGGTCAAACCCCGCCCAGCCCGAAGACGAAGAGCGAGATCCCAAGCCCGCTCCTTGGATCCCCGGAGTCAGCGTACTTCAGGTACCGAACCTCGAAGCCAATTCCCGAGAACACTATCAACCGTAGGGCTCCTCCCACGTACGGACCGCCCCCGAGTTCGAGCTCGTCGTAACGACAGTCGGTACACGTACCGATGCCTCTAGTCGCCCGCCTGAAGTCACGACCTGCCAGAACACCCACGGCCACCGACGGGCCGGCATCCGGTCCCGACTTGAGGGTTGGTGTGAAGATCCCGACGCCGACGCTCAGGCCGTAGGAGCAGACTTCGGACTCCATGGTTCCTGCGGTAGTGGCCTGTGTGAACGACTCGGAGTCCGACAGCCATTCCATGTTCATAGAGAGGTGGGCCTCGAACATCCGGGCCGACTGAACGCCAAGACCCAAAAGGAATCCGTAGCCGCGCTCTCCGAGTCCGAGGTTCGCGGTCGCCACGGGGTCGAACCCCGTGGTCGAGAAACCGAGCGAGCCCGTCAGATGGACGGTGTTGAACGGCGACTCCTCCTCCGAATCGTGGGTCAGATCCTGCACTTGGCTAGCAGCTGATTGGAATGCCAGTGCTGAGAGGACGGTCAAGAGCACGAGAGCACGTAGCGGAATCATCGGCCACCCCCTGAGTGACTGCGCGATGCTCATCTCACGGACGGACCATCCATTCAGGCAGGAAGAAGCCTCTGGGCTTCAGCCTGCCGGAGCGTCGACGGGAGGATCTCTAGAACCCGAGCAGGCCTCAGTTCTTCGTCGCGCTCCACGTACCCGACGAGAGCAACGATCCGGTCCCCACGGCGTACATGCCTCCGCAGGTCAACGAGAAGGACCCGGAGAATCCGCCGTGGGTGCCCGTCACCGACGAGCCCGAGAAGGTACCGGTGACGCTGGTCGTGATGTTGGAGCCCGGGAAGGCGGCCGTCCCGCTGAAGGAGTCACCGCTGATGGCGACCGGTGACTCGAGGAGCAGGGGTCCGGTGCAGGTACCCATCCCCACCGAGAGCTTGATGCGGACGGACAGGCTGTCCACGCGGTTACCGGACCCCACCACCATGCGGACCGCGAGATCCCGGCCTGTAGTCCCTTCGTACACCCCGGCGTAGTCCGGGGCGTCGGGTTCGGTGGAGGAATCGCCGCATCCCGCCAGCAGGGCTGCTGACGCCATCACAGCCAAAATCCACGTGGCGGACCTCGTAACTCGCGCTGTCATTTCACTACCTCCTGTGGAGGGCCCGAGGCCTGGAGCTTCCATCCGGCCGTAGGAGCGGGGCATGAGCTTCCGCACCGCACCTCCGCGCATCGCATGAACTCGTCCTCGACCAGGATCCGGAGGACCAGCGCTCTTTTGCCGCGATGCAGACTGTTCCTTCCTCTTGTGTCGGAGGAGAAGGGGAAACGTGACCGGAGGGCGGGGGGGGCGTGGCGTCCGCTACCGGCCTCGGGACCTCGACGACGCTGCAGGGGTGGATGGTGCGCAGGAGGGTCCGGCGCACGTCGGCCGCCGCAGCTAGGTCACGTTTCATCCCCTGCGGCGACCTCTACAGAAGAGGAGGCCATGCCGATGTCGCGTTCTGATCCCGGAACACGGAGGTGACGCGTGCCACCTACCGGTCACTCGGTGTGGTGGGCCGTCACCCTGCCGGCAGTCTCTCTGCCGCGGTCACACGGCCTCTTCGTGATGGCCTTTGTTCTCTCAACGGCCATCCCTTGCGACGGGCTACCCCTCGGTGCACAGGAATTCGATTCCCGTGAGGGTTGGATACAGATCCTCGAGCCGAGGGAGTGGGCCACGGAGGATGCCCGTGGTCTCCAGACCCGAACGAAGAGGTCGCTGAGGGTTGTCGGACTGGTCCAGCACCCCTCGGGGATCTCCGAGGTCCGCCTCAACGGGGTCAGGGCCTCCCTCACGAGAGACCCCAACGGAGAGTATCGGTTCACCGGGTACGTCCGGGTCGAGGAAGGGCTGGAAGTCGTGGATGTCGTGGCCCTCGTCATAGGCGGCGGCCGAGTCCTGCGTAGCTACCCAGTGGGGACGCTCCCGGTGGACCAGGCCTTCGCCACCCCGGAAGATGCATGGAGTGAGGGTGAAGGAGGGTTTGCGGGAAGACGCTGGGCCGTAGTCATCGGCATTTCGGACTTCCAGGACCCGCAGATCCCCGATCTCCGCTACGCGGCCGCGGACGCCAAGGCCTTTCATGCCTTCCTCCTATCGGAGCGGGCGGGCCTCGGGGGCTTCCGTCCGGAGAACACCCTCCTCCTTCTGAATGAAGAGGCCACCTACCGTGCGATCCGGACGGCGATTCTCACGTTTCTGAGCAGGGCGACCGACCAGGACATCGTCGTCATCTACGTCGCCGGGCACGGTGCACCGGACCGGGAGAGAACCGACTTCCACTATCTGCTGCCCTTTGACGCGGAAGTGGACGACCTGCGGGCAACCGCCTTCGACATGCAGGAATTCTCGGGAGCGGTGAGGGAGGTCGAGGCCCGCCACGTCATTCTCTTCGCTGATGCGTGCCACAGCGCCCAGGTCGGGGGACAGCTCGCGGCTCGTGAGCTGTCGGTGAACCGCATCAATCAGAACTTCCTCGAAGGGTTGGAGAACACACTCGGAGGAGTGATCGCTTTCACCGCGAGTCAGGTCAACCAGGTCTCCAGGGAGGACGTCCGTTGGGGTGGCGGCCACGGGGTGTTCACGTATTTCCTGTTGAACGGCCTGGCGGGGTCCGCGGACGTGGACTCCGACCAGATCGTGACGCTCGGCGAGTTGACGGAATTCGTCAGGGAAGGGGTCCGACGCGAGACCGGGAATGCCCAGATCCCATCCGTGAGCCAGACGGCCTTCGATTTCTACCTTCCACTCTCGGCGGTGCTGCCCCACCTGGCGGGGGTGAGCCCTTGGGAGGCGCTTCCGACCGAGGCAGGTGATACCGCGGCGATTCCCCAGCGTCCGGAAGAGGAGCCGGTGATCCCCGAAGGCGAGACCGAATCGGTGGGGGCACAGCAGGTCAGCGCGCGAGCGGCAGCGTTCAGGAGCCTGCTGATCCCGGGCCTGGGACAGATGACGACGAATCGTACCGGGCGGGGTCTGGCGTTTCTGGGAGGAGCGGTAACCGCAGCTTCCATCGGGTTTGTCTGGCAAACCAAAGAAATCCAGTGCGGAGCCAGATTCGATGGCGAATGTCCCTCCGACTACGTGGTGGGTGAGTCCACAAAGCGTCCCTACATGGCTACCGGGTTGATGATGGCGGCCGCGTTTGCCGTGGGGAGCGCCCTTGACGCGTACCGGGGCGCAAACAGGACGGTCACCAGGCAACGGAACACCACAGCCCGGCACGCGGAGGCGCGGATATTGGTGGATCCACCTCGGTTACGGGGATCGATGCGCCGCTTGGAGCTCGATCTTGTGCGACTCCGTTTCTGATCGGAAGGAGACGTACCCGATGAGAGTTCGGTCGGTTCTCGGCGTCCTCGGCGGTGTGGGATTCGCGTGCCTCGCCGCTGGGCTCGAGTCTTGCACCGACACCACGTACGTCGTCCTGGAGGTTGCGCAGGTCGACGTCAGCCCGGGTAGCCGGTCCCTTGTCGTGGGTCAGACGGTCCAACTCTCGGCCGTGCCCAGAGACGCTGCCGGAAACCGGCTGTACACCGAGGGAAGACAGGTGACGTGGTCGAGCGGGAGCACGGCCGTCGCGACGGTGGACAACAACGGCCTGGTGACGGCCGTTTTTTCCGGCGAAGCGATCATCTCGGTGAGGGTGGACGGCGTCACGGGAACCGCCACGGTGCCGGTCACGGGCTCCATCACCACGAGTGCCCTCCCGGACGGGGAGAGGGGAACGCCTTACAGCGAGGCACTCCAAGCCCAAGGTGGAACCGGCAGCTACGTCTGGTCTCTGGCAGGAGGAACGCTACCACCGGGACTGAGCCTATCCGCGGATGGTGTCATCTCGGGGATCCCCAGTCAGGCAGGCACCTTTTCCTTCGCGGTTCAGGTGGCCAGCGGTGGGGCGACGGCCACCCAGACCCTGTCGATTACGGTTCTCAATCCGCCGGTCCAGGTCACGACCACCGCGTTGGACGATGCATACGTCGGCATACCGTACCAAACCGCCATGATCGCCAAGGGTGGAACCGGCAGCTACGTCTGGTCGTTGGTGGAGGGGCAATTGCCGGTGGGCCTGGCCCTTTCTTCTGGTGGTGATGTCTCGGGGACCCCTACCCAGGAAGGCACGGAGACTTTCACGGTTCAGGTGGAGAGCGGGGGCGCATCGGTCACCAAGGAGATCTCGATCACGGTGCTGAATCCTGCGCTCGAGATCACGACGACGGCGCTGCCTCCTGCAACCCTTCTCGACGCATACAACGCCACGTTGACCGCCATCGGCGGAACCGGCAGCTATGTGTGGTCCCTGGTGGGCGGGAGTTTCCCCGCGGGTTTGGGCCTCTCGACCAGCGGGATCATATCAGGGGTGCCCACCCAGGTGGGCACGGGCGACTTCAGGGTCCAAGTAGCGAGCGGGGGGGAGACGGCTACGAAGGACCTGTCGATCTCCGTCGTGACCGCGGCGCTCGAGATCACCACCACTTCCTTGCCGCGCGGGACGACCTTCGAAGACTACAGTGTGACGCTGGAAGCCAGGGGGGGAATAGGCAACTACGTCTGGACCTTGGTCGAGGGCACTCTTCCGGCCAGCCTGACGCTGTCGCCCAGCGGCATCATCTCGGGCTTCCTGTGGGACGAAGGCACCTACGCCTTCACCGTCCAGGTGGCCAGCGGCGGAGCCACTGCCAGGAAGGGGTTCTCGATCGTCTCTTCGTTCTGGGGTGAACTCCAGTCGAGCATTACCGAAGACCACGGCTTCGGCAACGAGCCGTACATGATGCGCCGGCGCTGGGACTACTTCGTGCGCTGGCTGCTCGAGGCCGAGCCACCCGAGGAGTATCAGATCGGGAGGAGACCCGGGGCGTGAGAGGGCTACCGCTCCGCGCTGCCGTGCGCATCCAACCACTTCAGCAGGTTCCGGATACTACCCGTGGCCAGCGCGATGCTCGTGTCCGCCGCACCGTAGTAGACGTTGAGCGTATCGCCGTCATCGCCGAGGGTGCAGCCGCAGGAGAACACGACGTTACCCACGTCTCCGGCGCACTCGTACGGTGCTTCGGGGCCGAAGATCCACTCGTCGCCGCGCAGGAGGCACCGATCCGGGCGCTCCGCGTCGAAGAGCGCCAGGCCCAAGCGGTAGAGCGCGCCCGACGCCGTCTGTCGGACGCCGTGATAGAGCATCAACCATCCACGCGGCGTCTCGATCAGGGGCGGCGAGAGCCCGACCTTGTTCGCATCCCACCACGCGCCCTTTCGCGCCTGCAGCACCGGCTTGTGATTCCCCCAGTTTCGGAGGTCCGGCGAAAAGGACATCCAGATGTGGCCGCCCGTCGCGACCATGGGGCGATGCAGGAGCGCGAAGTTTCCGCCGATGCGCCGCGGCAACAGCGCGGCGTCCTTGTCCTCGGGCTGCATGGCCAGGCCGAGGCGCTCGAAGGTCCGGAAGTCCTCCGTGAGCGCCAGGGCCACGGCCGGGCCGCCTTTGCTGAACGCGGTGTAGGCCACCGCGTACCTGCCCAGTTCTTCGATGAAGGTGATGCGGGGATCCTCGATACCCCAGAGCTCTTCCACATGCCTCTCGGGATCCGGGAACAGCGTCGGCTCCTCGTCGATCCGCCACCCGTCGATTCCGTTTTTCGAGCGCGCGGCACACAGGTGCGAGTGTCCGCGGCGATCCTCGGCGCGACACAGCAGAAGCGTGGTGCCGTCAGCAAGTCGAGTAGCACCGGGGTTGAACACCGTGTGCACGGGGTACGGCCAGTCGGCTGCCGTCAGGATGGGATTCCCCTCGTACCGATGAAGCAGCGTCGGATATCGTGGTAAGCCGGTCATGGGGCCATTACGTGCGGCGAGGGATTCACGACGGCGGCGGCTTGGGCCGCGCGCATGTCGAGGAGTGCTTGCAGGAACGAGATCGTCGACTCCGCGCCTTGGTTCTCGTTCACCCGTTCGGCGTGCAGTCCGTCGCGGCAACCCCCGGTGGACGGGTCATAGAGGGCCTGGTGGATCTCGTTGTGCCCCAGGAACCAGTCGAACGCCCAGCGGGCACGGCGGGCCCAGCTCGCGTCATCGGTTTCGCGATGCGCTGCGAGACAAGCCGACACGAAGCCGCATGCCTCCACCGGCTGCTGGTCGAACCGTGCCGGCGATGCGCCTCGCTCCACGAAGCCGTTGGATCCCACGGGAGCGAAGTGGCCCTCCGCCGTCCGTTGCATGGAGTGGAGCCACGCGAGGGACGCGACACCGGAGTCACGCATGGACTGCCGCTCCATTCTCGCGCCCGACACGATCAGTGCCTCGCAGAGCCGCGCATTCGCGTAGGTCAGGCGGTCCTCGAACCAACACCAGTCGGAGCCGCTTGTGCGCTCGAGTAGTGCCAGCAGGCGCTCCGCCAACAGGGAGCGCAGGGCTTCCACGCTTCGATCGCCCCTGAACGCGCCGAGGTAGTAGTCGATGCCCAGGAGCGCATAGGCCCACGCGCGCGGGCTGCCGAAGTCGGGCACGGCAGGCAGCGCGTCGTGGAAGAGGTCGCCGGCCAGGCTCCGCGTGCCAGGCGCGTCGGACCGGCCGAGCACCGCGCCCAGAGCCCAGATCGCCCGGCCGTGGCTGTCCTCCGACCCGCGTTCTTCCGTCCAGTCCCGTGTGAACGACATGAGGTTCCGGAACCGCCCCGTCTCCGCGTCGAACGCATGGCTCACGAATGCCAGGTACCTGCTGGCCAGCGCTCCGACGGTCGCGCGCTCGTCCGTCCCCGCGTCCTCGACCGAAGCCATGAGCAGGAGCGCCCGTGCGTTGTCGTCCAGGCAGTAGCCGTCGTCGTAGCGCGGCACGCTGTACCGGGCGTGCTGGAGCACCCCGGTGTCGTCGGTCAGCCGCTCGAGGTGGGTGAGGTTCAACTCGGGGAGCCCAGGTGGCCGGGCGGCCAGGGTCTGCGCGGCGAGGGACGCCTTTCTCCCCTCCGCGTGCTCGACACTGGCGCGCTCGAAGCTCCGGAGGTAGGCCCGGGCCACGGCCGGCCATTCCATACCGTGCCCGAACGCACGCGCGCGCGCGGCCATCGTATCGCGCGCCGCGTCGTCGGTGAGGAGGTCCGTGACCGCTTCGGCGATCGCCGGTGCGTCGCGCCATGGCACGAGCAGGCCGCGGCCGTCGGCGAGGAGCTCGCTCGCGTAGCGGTAGGGCGTGGACACGACGGCCTTGCCGCAGCCCACCGCGTAGGCCAGCACCCCGGAGGAGATCTGCTCGGGCTGGAGGTACGGCGTGATGCAGATATCCGCTGCCGAGAGGAAGTCCGCTAATACCTCCGCGCTCACGAAGCGGTTGTGGAAGATCACGCTCCCTTCCACTCCGCGGTCACGCGACCGGGATTCCAGCGAGAGTCGGTAGGTCTCGCCGCTCCGCTCTCTGACGTGTGGATGCGTGGCTCCCAGGACGATATAGACGGTGTCCGGAGACCTTGCCAGAATCGCCGGGAGAGCGTCCAGGACGTACTCGATTCCTTTGTCCGGCGAGAGCAGACCGAACGTGAGCAACACCGGCCGGCCCTGGATTCCCAGGCGTTCCTTCGCCTCGTCCGACGGAGGCACAAGCGGACTCCCGTGTGGGATCAGATCGATCTTGGCCGCCTCCACCCCATACCGGTCCCGCAGCAGGGCCGCACCGCGCTCGCTCATGACCACGAGGCGTTCCGACAGCCCGGTGAGCTCCTCCATGACCCTGCGCTGACCGTCGTTGGGCTCGCCCAGGATGGTGTGGAGGGTGCTCACGACCGGCATACGGAGCGCGCGCAGCAACGTGAGCAGGTGGCTGCCTGCCTTCCCGCCGAAGATGCCGTACTCATGCTGGACGGAGAGGACGTCGACCGTGTTCACGTTGAGGAAGTCGGCGGCGCGCAGGTATGCGTCGCTGTCGCTCTCAGGAAGCTCGAAGCGCACGTGAGGCGGATAGGCGTACCGCTTTCCGGCGTCGTTCATCGCCAGCACGATGCGGTCGAGTCGCGGGAACACGGCCGCCATCGCGTTGTTGAGATCGGTGGTGAAGGTGGCGATGCCGCACTGGCGCGGAAGGTGGTTTCCCAGGAATGCGACGCGCGCGATGCGGTGCGTCACCGTCGCCTGTGCCCCTCGTCGTCCGGGATCCACTCGAGCAGATCGCCGGGCTGGACGTCGAGCGCGCGGCACAGCCGGTCGAGCGTGTCGGCGGTGAAGCGGCCGAAGCGCAGCTCGGGGTCCGCCAGACGGTATGCCGTCGGAGGGGTGAGGCCGGTTACCTGGGACAGGCGATACGGCGTCCACCCCTTCCGTGCCAGGATCTCGGAAAGGCGGAAGCGAATCATGGAGGCGATGCGGGAGGGGGAGCGGAGTAAGACTGGAAGTAATTACGGCACGTCATAATAACATGACGTATTAATATCTTCCAGGGGGGTTGGGATCTCCGGAGGCGCTGCATACCGGATCCCGCGGGGCCGCGGATCGAACCGCGTTGTCCGGGCTCGCCGCTTTCGGGCGCGCGTCGCATGATTCCGTAGTCCTCAAACCTCCTGGAATCCCGCCGTGACGTCTCAACCGTTCCCGGGCATCAGGATCCCGACCATCCGTACGCTCCGTCCCGGTCTCCACCTCCTCGAGACGGAGGTGGAGGACTTCGACGTGCGTGCCGCCGTGCTCGTGGGCGCCGAGCGCGCCGTGGTCTGGGACACGCTGGCCCACCCTGCGCAGATGCGTGACGTAGCCGGGCTGCTGCGGGGGCGCGCGGACCTCACAGGCGCCGCCACACCTCCCGCCGGCGCTCCGGCCCTGACCGTCGTATACTCCCATGCCGACTGGGATCATGCGTGGGGGACGGCCGGTCTCGCGGACGTGGAAGCGGTGGTGGCGAGCGAGGAGACCCTGGAGCGCTTCGCCACGGACGTCCCGGAGGAACTGCGGACCCGTCGTGAGATGGAGCCAGACGTCTGGGACACCGTCCGCCTCGTGCCCCCCGACGTGACCTTCACTGAGCATCTCACCCTGGATCTGGGGGATGCGACGCTGCAGCTCCACGCCCTGGCGGGCCACACACCGGACAGCATCGTGGGGTGGATCCCCGAGTGGGGAGTCCTGCTGGCGGGGGATGCCGTGGAGACGCCTCTGCCGGAGGTGAACGACGCCGCGGCGGTGACCAGGTGGATCGCCGGTCTAAGGACGTGGTGCGCCGACGAGCGGGTGCGTGTGGTCGTGCCGGCGCACGGGCGGGTTGGCGGGCGGGAGCTCTTGGACTACAGCCGGGTGTACCTCGAGCTCCTCGTCCAGGGCCGGCTGCCCATGTACGCCGACATTCCGCTTCCGGCGTTCTACCAGGAGGTGCACGCCCGGAACCTGGACGTCATGAGCGGCGCCGCGAACCGGCAACGCTCCCCCACCTGACGGGGCTGTCCCTGCCGGTTACCTCCGGATCCGGAACAGGATGATGGCGCCGATCAGGGCGAAGCCGAGGGCCGCGGCCGTCATCATCTCTCGGTCCCACTCGACGACCTCGCGGGCCCTGGGTGCCCGAACCGCCTGGTCCTGGTGGATCGCGCAGTAGGCCGAGCCGGGCTGCGCCTCCCGTTTGCACCTCTCACCCTTGCGGGTCGTCCCCTGGCACTGGGCCACGCGACACCTCCTCTTCTGAGCCAACCCTCCCAGGAGATACTACGGAGGAGCGGCCCCGGTGGTTCACGTGAGGGCGTCACGACCTGGAGGTCGTCGCGACTCCGCGCTCCGTCCTCTCGGTGCTCTCCTACAGCGGATAGGCCACGATCCCCATCGCCTCGGCCGCCGCATGCAGACGCGCGTCGTACGTGGCGAGGGCCACCTCGAACCCTCGCTCGGCGAGGAACGAAACGGACGCAAGGTGCAGGGCGTCGAGCGTGCGCACGGCGGTGGGGAACGGCTGGAGCGCCCGCTCGAGAACGGGGGGCGTGAGTTCCAGGAGCCCGACGCGGGAGAGCAGGTGACGGGCGGCATCGCCGTGGCTTCGGGCGAGGTCGCGGGCGTGCAGGCGCGCCCAGATCTCGTAGGTTATGAGCCGGCTCGCGACCAGATCCTCGTCCCACAGGGCCTCGGGGGGCTCCCGGTCTTCGGCCAGGAGGTGCGCGAGCGCCACTGAGGTGTCGAGGTAGATCACCGCTCGCGCCGGTCGCCGTCCAGCTCGTCGAGGAGCGTCGACAGGCTCGCGACCGGCGCTCCCCGGGGTGGGGTGCCCTCGCGGCGGACCGGGGGCGCGAGATGGCCGTCGGCAACCAGCGCCCCGAGCGGTCCTGCGGCCTGCGGCTGCGCGAGCGCCTGGATGCCCCGCCTGAGCGCCTCGGAGCGGGACACACCCAACTCGGCCGCTCGCCGGTCCAGCTCCGCCCGCTCGGTCCCTGTGAGATAGACCTGGATGGGTTCCCTGACTCGATCCGCCATGGTGACAAATTTGGCAAATGTCACCGACGAATTCAATGATGTGGGATCAGCGACGCCCCAACGAGCGGAGCCGCAAGCGATCGGGGAGGTCCCGGGTCGGCGCTTCGGGCGTAACGAGCACGTCGAGGGTGTCGCCCGGCAGGATGTGGGCGTAGTTGTCGGAGAAGCGCGCGCCCACGCCCTCGACCGCGAGGCGCACGGCGTACGCCAGCCGATCCGCCGTCACCGAAACGTGCCAGCCGTCCTCGTCCTCTCGCGCGTCCACGATGCGCAGGCCGGGATCGGGGAGTGAGAGTCGCGCCGGGCTCTGGAGGAAGACGAGGTCCCGTACGCTCGACTCCTCGTCGGTCTGAAGCACCGCCTCGATCACGACGGACGCCCGATCGGTTCCGGCCGGCAGCAGCTCGGATGCCGGCCCTCGCCATGCGAGGACGCTTCCACCGTCCGAGGGCAGCGAGACAGGCACGCCGCGTTCGGCGAGCGTCGCGCCCTCGAAGTCCCGCACACGGAGCGTGAGCGTCTCCTCCGTCGAGCTCGCTCCGGGCGACGCGGAGTCGGATCCGTCGCCGCCGGTCTCGTTTCCGTCCGTCGCGACCCAGACTGCCACGGTACCGTTCCACGCATCGCCCAACACGGCGACCGGAGCGAACACGTCGCGCGCCCGGTAATGGAGCGCCTTCCAGCGTCCCGCGTAGTCGAGGCTCGACCACGACACGACGGGCCAGGTGTCGTTGAGCTGCCAGTACAGCGTGCCGCCGGTGTGCGGCCAGGAGCGCCGATGCGCTTCGAGGGCGAGCCCGACGCCTTCGGCCTGGGCGAGCTGCGTGACGTAGCTCCATGCGTCCAGCGAGTCGTCGGCGGGAACGGGCCACTCGCGCGCGAGATAGGCGCGGAGCGTCTGGTAGCCATCCGGATGCTTCTGGTGCGCGCGCATCAGGGGGTCCGTGAGCGACGTCGGCTCCTCCGACGCGCCGAAGGACGCTATCGTCATCGGCTCCGGCAGGGCCTGGAAGCCGAACTCGCTCGCGAAGCGGGGCACGTTCTCGGCGTAGGCGCGGAATGGCTCCATGCCATGCCACACACCCCAGTAGTGGCTGTCCCCTTCGGTCAGGCTCCTCCGGTCACCCCAGCCGTGGCGGGGGGACGAGGGGAGGTACGGACGATTCGGGTCGAATCGCTCCAGGACCCGCGGGAGCACGGCCTCGAAGACCCGGCGGTACGCCCCCTCCACGTGCTCCGCCACGTCGGGCCGGTACGCGTCCTCCCAGCCCCAGCTCCTCCATCCTTCGACGATCTCGTTGTTGCCGCACCAGAGAGCCAGACTCGGGTGGTGTCGGAGACGCCGCACCTGGTCCGCCGCCTCGGAGGAAACCGACGCCGCGAACGCCGAATCACCCGGCACGAGCGTGTTGGCGAACATGAAGTCCTGCCACACGAGGATCCCGGTTTCGTCGGCCAGGTCGTAGAACAGGTCCGGCAGATAGATCCCGCCTCCCCAGACGCGAAGCATGTTCATGTGGGCCGCGGCCGCGTCGCCGATCAGGCGCCTATAGGTCGCGGAATCCGCCCGGGGCGTGAAGTGATCGGGCGGCACGACGTTCGCTCCCCGCGTGAACAGGGGCCGTCCGTTCACGCGGAAGTAGAAGCTCTGGCCGATGCTGTCGGGTTCGGTCACGAGCTCCACGGTGCGAACGCCCACGTTGACGCTGCGCCGGTCGAGGATCTTGCCCACCGACGCGGACACCTCCCACTCGTAGAGATGGGGCGAGCCGACCCCGGCGCCGCGCGGCCACCAGAGCTCCGCCTCCGGCAGGTCGATCGAGATCTCGAACGAGGCCGAAGCGCCGGCGGGCGGCGCCTCCGTGTTCAGACGCTTTGGCTTGAAGGTCCTGTCCCGGTCCTTGATGCGGATCCTCATGCCGCTGCCGCCACCCACCGCTCCGGCTGTCCGCACATCCACCGCGAAGCGTACGGTGGCGGTATCTCCGTGCAGCCGAACGCCCGCCACGCGCGCGTCCTCGATCCGCACACCGCTCCACGATTCGAGGCGCACGGGCCGCCAGATGCCCGACGTGACGTACCGGGGACCCCAATCCCAGCCATAGTGGTACTGCGCCTTCCGGCTGAAGGCGCGGGTGCCCGAGGCGTCGGGCTCCTGGTGCGGGATGGGCCAGGGGTTCCGCTCGGCGCGAGCGGCGCCTTCACGCACTGGCGGCAGGAACTGGATCTCGAGCGTGTTCGTTCCGATGCGCAAGGCACCCTTCACGGGCACGCGCCACGTCCGGAACATGTTGTCGGCGTAGAGGATGTTCCGTCCGTTGAGCGTGACCTGCGCCCAGGTGTCCAGACCCTCGAACACCAGGTCCACGCGCTCCTCGGCGAGCATCAACACGTCCACGTCGAAGTCGAGACGGTAGGTCCACGTCTCGTCCTCGATCCACTTCAGCTCCTCCTCGTGGTCGCCGATCAGCGGCTCGGGGATGCGGCCGGCGGCGACCAGGTCCGTGTGGACGGTCCCGGGGACGACGGCCATGTACCACGTGGTGTCGGTCGAACCGTGGAAGCGCCACCCCTGGTCGAACGTGATGGACCGGACGGCGTTCGGCTCTCCCTGGCAGGCGGCGAGGGAGAGAAGGAGGAGGGTGGCCGCGGTCGGGCGGGGGGCGTTCAGAGTACCGCCAGCGCCCGTTCGACGGCTGTCATAGCGCGCTCTATGTCATCCATCTCAGGCATGTAGGTGTCAGGAGTAGATCCACGCGTCCGCGACGTCGTGACCCTGGCCTTCCGACGCGTCCGCCCACGTAAGCTGACGATCCCGGGCCCGTCGTCAATGACCAGGGGCGCCGCCACCGCTGAGCCCATCACGGCTGGGAGGGTCGGGGATCGAGATCGGTGCCGGGAGAGGTGAGCGCCTCCCTAACGCGGCTGAGCAAGGCGTGTACAGTGAGAACGGCTTTTCAAGCAATGGCCGTCTTTGCTCGGCCAGCTTCTGCCGCGCGACCACCTCGTCGCTGTAGCCCGATACGAAGAGGACCCGCAACCTGGGCCTCAGCCGGACCAACCAATCGGCGAGTTCCAGTCCCGTCGTGCCCGGGTGTGAAGAGTCCGTTGTCCGCGCCGGACTTGAGGATACGAGGGACCTTCGCACGCGCGCGAAATAAAGTGCGGGCGGCGTGATAACCTTACAGGCTGTGGCGTTTCCTGCGAGGTGGCAAGGCCCGCCCGAGCACGTCCCCGGAGTTCAGGGGGATGCCGCGGGCGGCTGCACCAGCACCTGTGTGACGGCGTCCGTCACCTGATCCGCGGAGAACGGCTTCTCCAGGATCATGTCGGCGCCCAACTCGGCCGCTGCCCCGAGGACTTCCTCCTTGACCAGACCGCCGCCACCGGATATGGCGATGATCCTCGCTTCGGGAAAGGCTTCCTTCACCCGCATGATGAACTCGATGCCGTCCATCTCGGGCATATAGATGTCCGTGATGACGAGGTCCGTGGGATGGCCGGCGAAGTGCCGGAGCGCCGTCTGGCCATCCGATGCCTCCTCTACCACATGACCTTTGGCCTCCAGGACGCGCCGGAGCACCCTGAGGATCTCCGGCTCGTCGTCGATGATCAGGATCGTCGCCATGAGGTCTCTTCCGTATGTGGAGGTCGCGGCCGGGGAGAGACAGTGGCGGGCCCCGCGAGGACCTCCCCGACCCTCTCCAGGAGTGTATCGACGGTGAACGGTTTCTCGAGAAAGGGACTCCCCTGCGTGATCAATCCCTGTCGCGCCACCGCTTCGTCACTGTAGCCGGACGCGAAGAGGATCCGCAATCCGGGGTGTGTCTCGAGGAGTCGCTCGGCCAGCTCCGGACCCGTCGCGTCGGTCAAGATCACGTCCGTGATGAGGAGATCTACGGGGCGTCCGAGGCTCGATACCGTCGCGAGAGCCTCCCCGGCGCCGCTGGCGGCCAGCACGTCATATCCGGCGCGCCGCAGGACGCGCTCGGCCGTCCTCCGGACCGGGTCGTCATCCTCGACGAGCAGGATCGTCTCCGAGCCGCTCGTGGAAGCGCGCCCGACGCTCGCTCGCTCCGCCTTGTCGATCACCGCTTCCACGCGGGGCAAGTAGATCTTGAACGTCGTCCCGTGGTGGGGCTCACTGTGTACGCGGATATGTCCTCCGCTCTGGTTCACGATCCCGTGGACGGTGGCGAGTCCGAGCCCCGTGCCCTTGCCGGCTGCTTTGGTGGTGAAGAACGGCTCGAAGATGTGCCGCATGGTCTCCTGGTCCATTCCCGCGCCGTCGTCCGTGATGGCGAGCAGCACGTGAGGGCCGCGTCGCCCTTCGGCATGCGGCTGGACGTGTTCACCATTCACGTCCACGTTCCTGGTCTCCACGAGCAGGCGGCCTCCTTGGGGCATGGCGTCTCTCGCGTTCACCGCCAAGTTCATGATCACCTGTTCCAACTGGCTCGGGTCGACCTGGACGTGGCCGAGGTCTCGCGCGAGCGACATCACTATGGAGACGTCCTCGCCCAGGAGGCGTCGTAGCATATCCTCCATATCGGCGATCAAGTGATTGAGATTGAGGACTTGCGGCGCGAGGACCTGCTTCCGACTGAACGCTAGCAATTTCTGTGTGAGTGCGGCCGCCCTCGTGGCCGCGTTGCGGATGGTCAGTACATCCTCCCGCCGAGGGTCGCCGGCGAGATCGGGCAGCAGGAGGTCCGTGCTGATCAGGATCGAGGTGAGGATGTTGTTGAAATCGTGCGCGATACCGCCGGCGAGACGCCCCACGGCCTCCATCTTCTGGGCCTGCCGCAACTGCTCTTCCAGGAGCCGCTGCTCGGATATGTCGCGGAAGAACCAGACGCGGCCGTAATACAGCCCGTCTCGCCCGATCATCGGGGCCGAATACCGGTCGAACGTCCTACCGTCCTTCATCACGATCTTACTTCTGCTCCTCTCATTCCGGGCCTTGTAGAGGTCCGTGACTTCCCGGATGAATTCGTCGGGATTGGCGACCTTGTCTTTGGCGTACTGCAAGGCACGCTGGTCAGACCCGGATCGCATTATCTCCGGTGGGATGTCCCACATCTCGACAAACCGACGATTGTAAGACAGGATCGCACCGTCCTCTCCCACCGCCAGGATTCCGTCGATCGAGGTTTCCTGCTGCGTGGAGAGAAGAGCGTTCCTGAACCGCAGTTCTTCTTCTGCGCGTTTGCGCTCGGTGATGTCGCGCTCCAGTCGGCGGTTGCTCTGCTCCAACTGCCGCATCTTGGTTTCCAGCTTGCGGACCAATGCCTCGTTGTATCGCCTGAGATATACGGCTTCGTCTTCCGGAGACGCCTCGACCGTCACGGAGGCCGGTCGGGTGCGGTCCCCGGCCTCGAGAAGTTCCCGGATGGTCTTCATGAGCGTGTCGGGCTCTATCGGCTTGCTGAGAAAGCGGTCAGCCCCGAGGCGGCGCGCGAAGTCACGGTCCTCCGTATCCGTGCACGTGTCGGCGTAGAAAACGAACGGGATCGAGCAAAGACGTTCGTCTCGCTTCCACTGGCGACACAATGCGAATCCGTCCATCACGGGCATGAAAATACCGCTGATGATGAGGTGGGGCGGATTCTCTCTCGCCTTCTCGAGCGCTTCGGTTCCGTCCGTGGCGGCGAGAGTCGGGTAGCCGTTGGCCTCCAGGAGGAGTTGGAGCTCCTGGAGGCTCTCAGCGCGGTCGTCCACAACGAGAATAGTCATGATTCGGTACCTCCGTCGGAGGAGGCGACCCCTCAGATCGTTCTCTGTTGGGGCTTCGAGCGTGTCGGGCCCGGTGAGCTTCTCCGGGTCTGCGGCAGAAGTCCGCGTCCACGAAGCGAGGGTACGAGACGCTGACGAGTCATGTTGGCGGTGCCGAAGAAGGTAGGCAAGTGCGGGCCGGTACCATCCTCTAGCCATCATTTCGTTCGTGGCCCAATATGTACCGCCCACGTATTGGTATCACATTGTTATACACCATTGGGAGAAGCCCGTTCAACGGAGGAAGGCCATGGGAAAGGACCGCTCCAGCACCCCATGTGCGCGGTCGCTTCCGTCCTATGGGGCAGCCCGCGCCGCGCTCGTTTACCTCGCGCTGGGGGTGGTGTGGATCCTCGTTTCGGATACGCTGCTCGACGCCACCGTTTCGGACATCCACATCCTCAGTCGGCTCCAGACGATCAAGGGATGGTTCTTCGTCGTCTCGTCCGCCGGGGTCATCTATGCCCTGGTTCGCCGGGAGATCAGGACGGCCAAGCGAGAGGAAGGGCATTTTCGGGCGCTCGTCGAGCAATCGTTCGCCGGTGTGTGCGTGGTTCAGAACAAGCGCTTCGTCTACGCCAATCCCAAGCTGGGCCAGATTCTCGGCAGGCCCGTACGCGACCTGACGGAGTTGACGAGCGCGGAAGAGGTATTCAGCGAAGGTCATCGCGGGGCCTTCTTCGACGTGGTCGCGCAAGCAGTGGAAGCGTACCAGGAAGGCCCCCCCCACGCACCTCCTCCGCCGCAGAAGTTGAGGATCACGCGTTCGGACGGGAGTGAGCGGGCCATTGAGGTGTCTGCTCAAGCCATCACGTGGCACGACCGGCCGGCGGTGATCGTCCTGATTGTCGACAGGACGGAGCAGGAGGCTCTGGAGGAGCAGTTGCGCCACGCTCAGCGCATGGAGGCGATCGGGCAGTTGACCGGAGCCATCGCGCACGACTTCAACAACCTGCTGACGGCCGTGAGCATACCCCTGGAGCTGGCGATGATGGAAATCGGCGATGACCACGAGATCAGCCGGGATCTTTCGGACGCACTGCAGGCGACGCGCACCGCGGCCCAGTTGACGCGACAGCTCCTCACATTCAGCCGCAAACGGGTGTCTCGCCCGGAGGTGATGGACGTCAACAAGGCGCTCGAAGGCCTCGAGAACATGCTGGATCGTCTGACGGGGGAGACGGTCGCGATGCGGCTCGAGTTGGGTGAGCCGAGCGGAATGGTGCTGATCGACCCGTCCCACCTGGAACAAGTCCTGATGAACCTCGTGGTCAACGCGCGGGATGCGATGCCGGACGGCGGCGACATCACGATCCGGACGAAGCTGGTGCCGGCGCATCGCGAGTTCCTCCGGCATCGGGGCGGCTTGAAGCCTGGGCCTCATGCCGTGATCGAGGTGGAGGACACGGGAGTCGGCATGGACCGACCCACGCAACTCCGCATCTTCGAGCCCTTCTTCACGACCAAGGAGAAAGGCACCGGGCTGGGCCTGCCGACGGTCTTCGGGATCGTTCGCCAGGCCGAGGGCTTCGTTCGGGTGAAAAGCTCACTCGGCCGTGGTACGAGGATGCAGGTGTATCTGCCGCTGATGGAAGAGGCCCCCTCCGAGGACCTGCGTGGCGGGCGGGAGCAGGATTTCGGCGAAGCCCGCGAAGCCCGCGTCCCCGATAGGAAGGGAAAGACGATCCTCGTCGTCGAGGACGACGTCATGGTGCGAAGACAGCTCGAGCGGGCGCTGCGCCGCGCGGGTTATCGGGTCTTGGCGGCGGGCGGCGGCGCCGCGGCCCTGCGGCTCGCCGAGCAGAACGACGGGCCGATCCACGTTCTCCTCACCGATCTGATGCTGCCGGACGTGAACGGCATCAATCTCGCCAGCGAGTTCCGGAAGTCGCATTCGGGCACGGCCGTCCTATTCTTCTCGGGCTACTCCGAAGAGGCGATTATCCGCCAGCTGCGGGCGGAACCGGGCCTGCCCTTCCTGGAAAAACCGTTCCAGGTACCGCAGTTGATCGAGGCCATCGACAGGGTGCTGTCCGGATCGGTCCCGGCCATGTCACGGCGGTCCTGACCCTTTACGTGCAAGAAGCGTGACGGACCGCCCCCGGAGCGCATGAGACAACGATCGGGAGAGATACCGTGGACCACGTCGCGAAAGTGCTGGTTGTGGACGACGATTGGACGGTCCGGAGCGTCGTGTCACGAGTGCTGGAGCATCAGGGGTGGCAGGTCGTGAGGGCGTCGGGTCAGACCGAGGCGATCGAGAAGATGCGGACCGCCGACCCTCCGTTCGCGGTCGCGGTTCTCGACGTCATGTTGGCGGGAGGCGAGAGCGGAATCCTCCTTGCCGAACAATTGTACCGACTCGACTCCCAGCTTCGCTTCCTCTTCATCTCCGGACACCTGGACCTCGACGTGACGACGGCGCACGTCCCGAGGGCCGCTATTTCCTTTCTCGGGAAGCCGCTCAGCGTGACGCGGCTCACGGAGGAAGTGAGGGCCCTGTCCAGGGCGCCGGACTTCGGTGCGGAGCGCCAGGGAGGACCGGGTCCCCGAGGCGGGCACACTCGGCGCTGAGCAGCCGGAGGAAAACGCTCGGGACTCAGGAATCCGGCGTGCTCGGCTCCATACCCCGGCGTCGCTCGAGTGCCTTGGCGACAGCGGCATAGAGGTCTGCGACCCCCACCGGCTTGGCGAGCGTGGCGACCACGCCAAGAGCCTGCGCATTGTCCAGCAGCAGCTCCTTCGGCAGCAATCCTCCGCCCGAGATCGCGATCACCGGCAAGTCCGGCCACCGCTCGGTCGACGCGATGATCAACTCGATCCCGTCCATCCCGGGCATGTTGATGTCGGTGACCAGGAGATCGACAGTTTCACGTTGGAGGGTGCGAAGGGCCTCCCCGCCGTCGCTCACCTCCAGAACCGTGTGGCTCGCACGCTGCAATGCCCTGCGCATCGCCGAGCGGACGTCCGCGTGGTCTTCCACCAAGAGTATCGTAGCCATGATCGCGTTCCGCTTAAGGCGTCGAGAGGTCGTTGTGCTCGGTCAAGATACTGCGGACCGCCAGGGCATCGCGAAGAGCGAGCCGCAGGAACTCTTGGTCCACGGGCTTCACCAGGTAAGTTCGCGCGCCGTGCTCGATGCACGTTACCGCGATCTCGGGGACGTCGATGCCGGTGAGCATGATCACCGCCATCTCCGGGTCACGAGCCAACGCCCAGTCGGGGCGCGCCTCGATGTCCTTCATTCACCACAACTGGAGGAGAACACGGTTCACCTCCTGAGAGATCTCCTGATCGCGCGTCCGTGCCGCTCCGAGATCCGCCGTGAGCGCCATGGATGTCGTGTGTGTCGCCATCCCGAACGCGGCTCCGGCCGCCAAGCCGGATCCCATAGCCCGGGAAGCTGCCTGTGATTCTCTCCTCCATAGACGGCCGGGGGCTGGTATGCGCTGCGCTTGAGGAGTGCTGCTTGCAAATCACGCAAGGTTGCCAGAGGTCCTCGGCCTGGGCAAGCCTCGCGGCCACCGGCGCGCCGCCGAAGGGATCCTGAGAGGGTTGATGCGGCCAAACCACGCCACCTATCGTTGAAGACCAGGCGCGTCTCCGTACCGCACGGTGCGCGGCGCTCGATCGACACGGTGCTTCCCTCCGGCTCTCACTCCGGGTTCGGCGAAGACCATGGCGCACAGGGATCGCCTCGCCACCCCGTTGGCGAGGCTTCAAATTCGGCCTTACTTGCTGATTGTTGTCTGTTTGGGGGCGTGCCGAGGCCCGGCGTCCACCCTCACCCGCATCGCCGAGGAGGGGTTCATCCGCGCGGGGTACGCCCATGAGCCTCCGTATGCGTTCGTGGACGACACCGGGCACGTCGGCGGAGAATCCGTCGAAGCGTTTCGTGCGGCCATGGGGGCCCTCGGCGTCGACAGCATCCGCTGGACCCTCCTCGACTTCGACGATTTGATTCCGGCTCTGGTCGCGGGTCGAGTGGACGCCGTCGCATCGGGCATGTTCGACACCCCGGAGCGGCGCGATCTCGTGGCCTTCTCACGGCCGACGGTGTGCGCGCGCCCGGCGCTCCTGCACCGCTCTTCGACGCCTCGACCTCAGGGCCTGGAAGCGTTCCGCGCGGGCGGATCGCTTCGCCTGGCGGTGATCGAAGGCGCCGTGGAGCAGAGTGCGGCACGGATTCTGGGGATCCCTTCCGAGCGACTGGTCGTCGTGCCGGATCTGTTCACCGAGATCTCCGTTCTGCGCTCGGGCGCGGCGGAAGCCCTCGCGCTCAGCGCGCCCACCGCCCGGACGACGGCGGAGGGGTCGACCGACCTGGCCTGGGCAACGTACGACGCGCCATCGGTAGTGGCTTCGTTGGTGGTGGGCTGCAGCGCCATCGCGCTCCGGCCGGACGACGATGCGCTGCGAGCGGCCGTGGATTCGGCGTTCGCCGGATACGTGGGGAGCGCCGCTCAGGCTGATGTCCTGGCACGGTTACACCTCACGCCCGACGACGTCCACATCCCGATAGGCCCCGGAGGGGGGACAGGCTGATGAGCGGCGTGTCACGAATTCCGGCACGCGTTTCGGGTTGGCTTTCCACTTCGGTGTTTTCCATTCTGTCCGTGCTGTCCGTGCTAGCCCTCGAGCTCGACAACCGATCGGTGGTCGATACCCTCGAGGAGACGGTGATCGCGCTCGACGACCTCGCGAGGGCCAAACTCGCCGTGGCCGAGGCCGTGCTGGCCTGGGAGGGAGCATTGACGAGCGATCCCTCCTGGCCGCCGGGAACCGACGTCGCCCGTCTGGACGAAGCCGTCGGAGCTCTCGAGGACCTGCTCGCGGGTAGGAGCGCGCTCGTGCGTTTCCGCCGGAACCCCCTCGTGGACGATCCCGCCGTGGACTCCGTCGCCGAACGGTACCGCGCGCTCCCGGTGGAGGCGCGTGCGACAGCGGTGGGTTCCGGTGGCTCGGACGACGCGGTCTCGTGGCGGCAACGCATCGCGGCGTTGGCTGGGGCGGCGACCGACCTCGAGCGGGAGGTGCACCGGATCGTGCAGGAACAGTTGGCGCGACAGCGCCGTGAGCACCGGATGCTGCTGGCGGCCTGGAGCACGTTCCTCGCGATCACCGGGCTGGGGCTCGTCGGCCTGAGGACCGCGCGGCGGCGCGCCGAGCGAAGAAGGGCCACAGCGGAACGCCGGTATGAAGCGCTCGAAGCATTGGCGGCCGTCGGGATCGTGCGCGTGGACGGGGTGGGGCGGGTCCGAGAGGCGACGCCGTGGTGGGACCATTTCCTCGGGCGGCAGGAGGGGCGCTGTGTCGGTGCCGAGTGGTGGGAGTTCCTCCCGGAGGAGGATCGCGTGCCCGTGAGGGAGCGGTGGCGGTCACGGACGTCGGAGAGAGGGGAATTCGCCCAGGAGATCCGGATCGCGGATGCCGCGGCGCGGCGTCGGTGGCTCCAGGGGCGGTGGTCTCCAAGCTCCGGGGATGAGGCGGAGGACGACGGCTGGGTCGGTGCCTTCGTGGACGTGACGGAACAGCGCTCCATCGAGGCTCAGCTTCACCAGTCACAGAAGCTGGAGGCAATCGGCCGGCTCACCGGGAGTGTGGTCCACGACTTCAACAACCTTTTGAGCGTCATCCTGACGAACACACACCTCCTTCTGACCGATCCCGGCGCCCTCGATGAGGAGCAACGCGAGATGCTCGAGGACGTGGAGCGCGCGGCCGGCAGCGGTCGGGACCTCGTCAGGCGCCTCATGGGTTTCAGCCGGCGCGCGGAACTGAACCTGCTCCCTGTCGACCTCGCGTCGGTGGTCCGGGAAACCGCGCCGTTCGCCCTGAAGCTCGTGCCGACCAACGTGGAATTGGACCTGAGATTGCCCGAGCCCGGCCCCACCGTGCGTGCGGATCCTCGGGCTGTAGAGCAGATCCTCCTCAACCTGGTGAGTAACGCGCGGGACGCGCTGCCCGAGGGCGGCCGCATCCACATCGAGGTGGACGCGCTCGTATCGGACGCCGCGTTCGCGGGAGACCGACCGTGGATCGAGAGAGGGCGCTACGGACGCATCACGGTCTCGGATACGGGTGTGGGTATGGACGAGGCGACGATGGCGCGGATCTTCGATCCATTCTTCACGACGAAGCGAGAAGGCAAGGGCACGGGCCTCGGGCTCTCGACCGTTCACGGCCTGATGCGCCAGCACGGAGGCTCTGTCCGCGTCTACAGCGAGCCGGGTACCGGCTCGACGTTCCGCCTGTACTTTCCGGCCGTCGCGACGGAGGAGGAGCCCGTCACTGCCGATTTGGTCGCCGTCCGCGAGGCCACCGAGCGGGCCGAGCCGCTCTCGATCCTCGTCGTCGAGGACGACGACGCGCTTCGGCAGACCACGTCCAGGGTCCTCGCGCGCGTGGGCCATCGCGTGCTGGAGGTCGCCAGCGGCGAGGAAGCGCTCCGGTTTCTGACGATGCACGGAGGCTCGGTCGATCTCGTTCTCTGTGACGTGACGATGAAGACGATGGACGGCGTCGAACTGTACCGGCGACTCCGTGAAGCGGGAGACGACCGTCCGTTCATCTTCACGAGCGGGCGACCCGAGTCGGACGTACGGGCCTCGCAGTCGCTGCCCGAAGGCGCCGTGTTCCTGCCCAAGCCATGGACGGTTGAGCGGTTGTCGGAGGCCATTGAGAAAGCGGGGTTGCGCGTGGATTGACGTGACCGCGGCGCCCCGATCGTGCGACGAGCCGACCCGCGCAGGCCCGCCGGGCGGCGTCAGCGCGCCTGTGTGTCCTCTGCCGCGTCCAACGGCGACGCGAGATCGTGGATCCGCTCGAGGCCGACGCGATCCACGATAGCCTGCAACGCGTCCACGACGGCGGGGTCGAACTGGCTCCCGCTACAGCGGGCGATCTCGCCGAAGGCGGACGCCGCCGAGCGTGCCTCCTTGTACGAACGAGTGTGCGTGATCGTGTCAAAAGTGTCGGCGACGGCCACGACGCGCGCCGGCAGGGGAATCGCGACACCCACGAGACCGTGTGGATATCCCCCGCCGTCCCACCGCTCATGGTGGCTCAGCGCGATGGCGCGCGCCACTTCCAGGATTCGATGAAGGCTTCCCCCGAGGATCTCCGCGCCGATCGTCGTGTGGCTCTGCATGACCGCAGTCTCGGCGGGTGTGAGCGGTCCGGGTTTGAGCAGGATCGCGTCGGGCACGCCTATCTTGCCGAGGTCGTGGAGGGGCGCGGCGCGATAGATCAGGTCCGTCTCAGCCGGCGACAGGCCGAGCTCCGAGGCCAAGGTGGCCGAGAGCAGGCCCACCCGCTCGGCGTGGCGGCCGGTCACGTCGTCTCGGTATTCCGCGGCGCGCGCGAGGCGGTAGAGGATTTCCGCCCGCGCGTCCGCGATCTCCGCGGTTCGGGTGGACACCTCTTCCTCCAACACGTCGCGGTGCCTCGCGAGACGTTGGTACAGGAAGCGCGTGGTCAGGAGGTTGCGCACGCGGGCTTCGGCCTCCGCGGGATCGAACGGCTTGTTGAGGAAGTCCATGGCGCCCGCTTTCAGCGCGCGACGCCGCGTATCCGGATCGTCGGAGCCCGTCATCATCAGGACCGGCAAGTACGTCTCGGGCCCGACGAGACCCTTGATCCTGGCCAGCACCTCGAAGCCGTTCATGTTCGGCATGGACAGGTCCAGGATCATCAGGTCCACGGTCTCGTCGGCGAGCGTGCCCGCCACCCGGCGTGGATCGGAGAGCCCCAGCGGCTCCGCATAACCGGCGCGCGTGAAGAGCCTCTGGAGCGAGCGGACGACCTGCTCGTCGTCGTCCACGATGAGGATCCGGCCTTGAAGGCCCGGAGCTGAAACGGCCTTCCCCCCGCCCGCGGGGCGGCCGGGCGACACGTGTGTGCCCTCATGCTCCTCAGCGTGTCGCGTCACAGGTCGGCTGGTCGCCTCCCTCCCCCCGGAAGACACGAGCGAGAGCAGAGTGTCGCGGAGGTCCTCGGCGTCCAGGGGCTTCCCGAGGAAGGCACTCCGGACGCCCGGGGTACCCCCCCAGTACACCTCGGCCTTCGGGTATCCGGAGACGTAGAGCACGGCAAGACCCGGCCGCACCCGGGAAACCTGATCCACGAGGGTGAAGCCGCTCATCTCCGGCATGACGATGTCGGTCACGAGGACGTCAACGGGATCGGGGCCGACCAGGAGAGCCAGGGCCTGGCGCGCTGACGTCGTGGCGCGCACGCTGCACCCGTAGCGCTGAAGGAGGCGTGTCGCGGAACGCAGCGTGACGTCGTCATCGTCCACGAGGATCACCCGCAAGCCCTCCAAGGACGTGGCCCCGGCGCGGGTCGGTGTCCGCTCGGGGGACGGGATCGCTTCGATCGACCAGCGGACGAGGTCCGCCCGGACGACCAGGTTCCGGCCCCGCTTCTTCGCCTCGTACAGGGCGCGGTCGGCGGTGGCGACGAGGACGTCGGGAGATCCCATCCCGCTTACCGCGGCGCTCACGCCGGCGCTGACCGTGACGTGACCCCACCCGAAATCCACGGAAGAGACCGCGGTACACACCACCTCGGCGTACGCCGCGCCATCGGCCATGGAGCAATCCGGCAGGACCGAGATGAACTCCTCACCCCCGAACCGCGCGCTCAGATCCATGCGTCGGGTCCGGAGCCGAAGCACGTTCGCGAGCTCCTGGAGTACCCGATCGCCCGCGGCATGTCCGTGGAGGTCGTTCACCAGCTTGAAATGGTCGATGTCGAAGAGCACCACCGTAAGAGGTCGACCCCTCGCGGCCGCGGCCCACGCGGCCTCCAGGAAGACGGATGCGTGTCGACGGTTGGGAAGCCCGGTCAGGGAGTCCGTCAGCGCGGCTCGCTCGGCGGCGTCTCTCTCGCGGTGGAGCAGCTCGGCGCTTGCTCCCGCCCCCATGGACACGACGACCAGAAGCACGACGACCCCGAGCAGGAACGGCCAGGGCGGCGTGTGGAGTTCCAGAAGGAGGATCTCGGCCTGTGTGAGCGCCAGCGTCGCCATGCCCCCCGCGAGCGCCAACGAAGCACCCGTCCAGCCACGGTAGTAGGCGAGCAGGAACGCAGGCAGGAGCGGCGGTAGCCACACCAGGAGCGCTCCGTCGGTCTCGACCCAATCGGAAGCCAGCGTGGTCGCGGCGATGGGCACCGCGAGGGCGAGCAGGGATATCGTGAGCGCATGCGGTGGGGGCGGCCGTTGGGGACGGGTACCCCGGGGGACGGTGGAGACCGCGGTCACGGCGTACCGGACGGTTCGCCGCGAGCCGCCGCTTCGGCCCGGGCCCGCGCCTCGACGACGTCGGGCGAGTCCGAGTCGGACGGGGGGCGTGACCAGGGCTCGCGGCCCCACATCGGGTCGGGCTCCGGGCCCATCTCGAACCGCAGCGATCCGCCCGCCGTCAGATCGGAGTGGCGGACGTACGTGAGGGGCCACGGCCGACCGTTCAGGCGTACGGCGCGTACGTACCGGTCGGCGGGTCGCGCACGGACGGCGCGCACCACGAACGTTCCTCCCCCCACGCGCAGCACTGCCGTGTCGAAGTGGGGCACCCCGAGCACGTACACGCCCGACGCGGGGTCGGCCGGATAGAACCCGAGCGCGCTGAACACGTACCATGCCGACATCTGGCCGCAGTCCTCGTTTCCCGCGAGTCCGTCCGGAGCCGCTCGATACTGCGTGTCGAGGATCTGGCGGACCCGCTCGCCGGTGCGCTCGGGCCGGCCCGCCCACGAGTACAGGTAGGCGATGTGATGGCTGGGCTCATTGCCGTGGGCGTACTGCCCGATGAGCCCCGAGATGTCCATCGAGGCGTTCTCGCCGTGGATCACGGTGTCCTGCTCGAAGAGCTCGTCGAGGCGCCGGACGAACTCCTCCTCGCCGCCCATCGCGCCCACCAGCCCGGCGACGTCGTGGGGCACGAACCACGAGTGCTGCCATGCGTTCCCCTCGGTATAGTCGGTGTTCTGGCGGTGGTCGGAATGCAGCGGGTCGAAGGGCTCTACCCAGGTTCCGTCGGAGCGGCGGCCCCGCATGAAGCCCGTCACCGAGTCGTAGACGTGCTTCCATGCGCGGGAGCGGCGCCGGAACACGCTCGCCGTGGAGGGTGCGTCCGCGAACGCGGCCAGCCGGGCCACCGCAGCGTCGTCGAACGCGTACTCGAGGGTCTTCGTCACGGACTCCACCCCGAGCTCGGACGGGATCCACCCATACCGCTTGTAATCGTCCAGATCACGGAGGTCCGAGGTCTGGCTCTCCAGGACGGCCTCCAGGGCGTCGCGGGCGGCCACCCGCGTGAGGCCCTTCAACACCGCGTCCACCACGACGGGAACCGCATGGTTTCCCGTCATGGTGTTGGTCTCGTTGGCCACGAGCGACCACACGGGCAGCAGGCCGCTCTCCCGGCGGAACGCCATCATGGATGCGACGAGGTCGTGGACCCGGCCCGCGTCCAGGAGCGTGTAGAGCGGATGGGCCGCGCGGAACGTGTCCCACAGGGAGAAGATCGAGTAGTTCGTGAAGTCGCGCGCCACGTGGATGAAGCCGTCCGCGCCGCGGTAGCGACCGTCCTGGTCCTGAAAGAGGATGGGGGCCAGGCGCGTGCGGTACAGCGCCGTGTAGAACGTGACGCGATCCTCGGCGCTGCCGCCCGAGACGAGCACCTTCCCGAGTTCCGATTCCCAGGCCTGCGCGGCGCGTGCGCGAACGCCGTCGAAGTTCCACGCTGGGGTCTCGGCATCGAGGTTGGCGAGCGCTCCGGGCTCGTCCACGTAGGAGAGCGCGACCTTGAGGAGGAGCGGCTCCCCGCCGAGGGGTCCGAACGCCAGGTGCGCCCTGATCCGCGGATCGTCGCCCGCCCACGTGACCGCGAGCACCGGCCGCGACGTGGCCAGCGCGAAGTGGACCCTCTGGTCGTCGGCCCATCCCTGGCTGTAGCGGCGGCCGAAGAAGAGGGTATCCGCAACCTGGGTCAGCTCGACGTGCGTGGGTGTGTCCCAGTTCTCCGAGAAGCCGAGATCCACGACCAGGCCCGCCTCGGACCTGGCCGGGAAGCGGATCCTGTGGAGGCCGACCCGCGCCGTCGCGGTGAGCTCGACCTCGATGCCGCTCCGTTCGAGCGTGACGGCGTAGTAGCCCGGACCCGCCGTCTCGTCCGCGTGGTCAAGGCGGTCGGCATAGGGCCGCACCCCGTCGTCACCACGTTCCGTCGAGAGGTCCACCGCGCCGACGACGGGCATGACGAGCACGTCGAGCAGGTCGCCGATCCCCGTGCCGCTCAGGTGGGTGTGGGTGAATCCGGTCACGATCGAGTCGGACCAGTGGTAGCCCGAGGACCAATCCCACCCCGATCGCCCGTTGTCCGGGCCCACCTGGACCATCCCGAAGGGGAGGGTCGCACCCGGGTAGGTGTGGCCGTGGCCTCCGGTCCCGATGAACGGGTCGACCCAACGGCCGACGGAGATCCTGTGGAGGCGGCTCGGCTGGTCGGGGGGCGAACAGGCGCCGACCAGGATCGCGGCGGCGGCCAGGAGCGCGGCGTCTCGAAGGGTCATGGCCTCGCTGGTACCCTATCGCCTTCCCTTGTGGTACTCGTAGGCCCGTTCGATCGTGGCCAGCGCTCGAGCGGCCATGCTGCGCTCCGTCGCGAGCATGGCCGCTACGTCGGGACCCGAGGCCCGCCATCCCTCCAGCTTACGCTCCGCCTCGGCGATGATGGAGTCCTCCACGGGCATCGTGATCTTCCAGATCCCGTCTCCGTTCTCGTCCTGGAGCGCCCGGATGTTGATGAAGACGGGACGTGGCGCCCGGGCGTCGCCCGCGGCGGCTCCGGCCGCCGGCTCCTCGTAGAGCTCGCTCCGGATGCGGTTGGCGGCGTCGGCGAGGGGAGCGGTCTCGGGCCCGTCCGCTTCGGCGGGGGTTGCGCCCACGGGCCAGTAGGGCACCAGGATTCCCGTGGAGGGCTGGCCGAGGATCGTCCACATCGTGCTGAGGCGAGCATCCTCTCCCGGGAGAACCCCCTGGATCACGGCGAACGAGACCGACGTGTTCCGGTTGATGCTGGAGCTGTGCGGGTAGTAGCCCGACGGGTGCCCCTCGATACTTCCCGTGATCGGGAGGGGCACCAGGTTGCCCGAAGCGTCTCCGAAGCTCCGGGCTTGGATCTTCACGATCTCCTTGAAGTCGATCCGATCCGTGAGGAAGAAGCCTCGCATGAGCTGATCCGACTGGAGGTAGCGATCCATGCTGTAGGGCCGTGCGTGCAGCTCCTCGCGGGCGCCGTTGATCGCGAAGTTCGTCCGGAGGATGTAGCCCTTCTCGGTGTTCGCGGCGTCATAGCGCCAGTACTGGGTTCCGGCGGTCTCGAAGAAGGCCGCGGCTCCGGTGGCGTCGATGACGCCGAAGTTCGTGGCCGTCTGCCTGCCGATCGCGTTCGTGGCCTTCAGCAGCGCCTCGAATTCCTCGACGGTCGCGCATTCCCGGAGCGCACGGGCCATGAGGGTCCCGTTGCCCAGACCGGACCGCTCCGACGCCGTGTCCGGGGGCCCGGACCGCTCCGACGCCAGGTCCGAGGACGCGGTGTTGATGATGGCGAAGCCCTTCTCGTTCAGCCCCATCCAGGACGACTCGGGCTGCCCGGCCGTGATGACGGAAACGAAGTGGTACTTCCCGGACGTGTTCCAGATGACCTCGTTGTCGATGGCGTTGGTGTCGCGGGTCTTCCAGAGGAGCGGCCGTCCGTCGGTCGTGGCCTTGGCGCTGGCCACGCCGGCGGTGCATTCCTCGAGAGTGCTCTGGGCCAGGGCGGCGGTTGGGATCGCGAAAAGGGCCGACAGGACGACCGGCAGGAACGACCGCACTACGGCGGCGGTGGAGGCGGGTTTCATGGGTGGTTACCCCTGTCTTGGGCGTTCCGGGGAGGCGCGAGGAGCCCTCCGACCGGGTGGACGGCACAGTGGGAGAGTAGGCGCTCGTGGGATGGCGTACAAGCGTGTGCGTCCGAGGAAACGCGGATCTCGCGCCCGTCTCAAATCAGGCCGCGGGCCGACCTCTCCGCGGCCTCGATGATCTCGGCTTCGTCCCCCACCTCGAGCTTCCCCGCGTGCATGAGCACACGTCCATCACAGATCGTCGTGTGGACGGCGCGACCGTTGGCCGCGTAGACCAGCGCCGACACGGGGTCGTGCACGGGGCGGGTGGAGGGGTGGGAGAGGTCCACGAGCACGAGGTCGGCAGGCTCGCCTTCTTCGAGGCGACCGCTCCCCAGTCGGAAGGTCTGGGCCGGCGCGGCCGTCGCGAGCTTCAGCGCCTCGTTCGCGGTGAGCGCGGTCGGGTCCGCGGCGCGGTGCTTCTGGACGAGCGCCAGCACCTTCATCTCCTCGATCATGTCGAGGTTGTTGTTCGAGGCCGGACCGTCCGTTCCGAGCGCCACGCGCAGGCCGGCGGCCCGGGCCGCCGGGTAATCGAAGATGCTCCCGGTCGCGAGCTTCATGTTCGCCGTCGGGTTGGTCACCACGGTGGCGCCGGCGTCGGCGAGCAGGCCGATCTCTTCCTGATCGAGGTAGTCGCCGTGGGCGACGACCAGCCGCGGACTCAGGAGCCCGAGCTGCTCGAGGTAGCGGACGGGCCGCACGCCGTGGCGCTCCACGCAGTCGTCCACTTCGTCCCGGGTCTCGGAAAGGTGGATGTGCAGGATCAGATCGTGCTCCGCCGAGAGCTCGGCCATCCAGGTCAGGGTCTCCGTCGCGACCGTATAGATCGCGTGCGGCGCGAGCGCCACCTGGATGCGCGGGTCGAGCGTGTGGCGCTCGGCCACCTGACGGAGGACGGCATCCCGCTGGGCGCCGACGTCGATGCAGGTCGGCCCACCGTGGTCGATGAAGACCGCGCCGATGTGGGCGCGCAGTCCCATCTCCTCGACCGCGCGGACCACGCCGGGATGATGCCAGTACATGTCGTTGAAGTACGTGGTCCCCGATCGGATCATCTCCAGGGCCGCCAACCGCGTTCCGTGGTACACGTCGTCTTCGGTGAGCCGGGCCTCGGCGGGCCAGATGCGGGTGCTCAGCCACTCCATGAGCGGGAGGTCGTCGGCGTCGCCCCGGAAGAGCGTCATCGCCGCGTGGGTGTGCCCGTTGCGGAAGGCCGGGAATGCATAGAGGCCCCGTGCGTCGATCGTGCGGTCCGCGGGAGATCGGTTGGCGGCGATGCGCTCCATCGCCGACGGGCCTTCGCCGCCGCCGCGCGCGGTCGCGGGCTCCTGTCCCGCCGTGGGCCGTATCCAGGAGATCCGGCCGTCCTCCACTCCGATATCCCTCGGCTCGCCTTCGACGAGCGTACCCTCGATCAACAGCATCGTATCCTCCCCATCTTCTGGATTCGCACAGCGTGAAGGCGGAAGACGTTCCCTAATCCTAGCATCTTCTCGCGCGAAGACGGCTGAGCCGTCGAGCCTCGGGCGGGACGACGAGGAAAGCGAGGATCGTCGTCCGGCCACGACGCGAGCGGCGAGGATCGCGGGCGCTCCCCGGCCAATTATTAGCCTTGCCTTAAAAATCGGATTCTGTAGATTCGAGGTAGAGAATTAAGGCTCGGCTAAAGACCCGTGCTCGTCGTCCCGTCCAACCCTCGCGGAGTAGGCCTCCGGAGCGCGGCGGCGATCCTGAGCGCTCGAGCGAAACGCATGAACCGGTGGGCATTCAGGGCCCTTCTTCCCATCCTCGGGGTGCTGTCGATTTCGACAGGGTCGGGCGGCCAGGAGGTCCGCGGGATCTCCGGTCGCATCCTGGACCCGGAGGGCCGACCCGTGCCGGGAGCCACCGTCCTCGTCGAAGGCGAGGGAGTGGAAACATCCTCGGACAGGGAGGGACGCTTCTCGATCTCCGGCCTTTCCGAGGGTATCCACCTGCTTCGGATCACGATGCTGGGATTCGCCCCGTACGAGACGACGGTGACCGTCCCCGGGGAATCGGGTCCTGTCGTCGTGCGCCTGGAGATCCAACCACTCCCGGGGGAGTCGCTGGTGGTCACGGCCACCCGGATCGAGAGGCTTCGCAAGGACGCCCCGGTCGTGGTGGAGGTCCTGGACGACAAGATCTTCGAGGCCACCCACACCGTCACGCTCTCGGAAGGGATGAACTCCCAGCCGGGAGTCCGGTTGGAGGTGAATTGCCAGACCTGCAATTACACCCAGATCCGCATGAACGGGCTAGGCGGGTCGTACTCCCAGATCCTCATCGACAGCCGGCCTGTGTTCAGCGCTCTCAACGGGCTCTATGGCATCGAGCAGATCCCAAGGAGCATGATCGAGCGGGTGGAGGTCGTTCGGGGAGGCGGCTCCGCTCTCTACGGCTCGAGCGCCATTGCCGGGACGGTCAACATCATCACTCGGGAGCCCATCGACGACGGGTTCGAGATCTCCCTCAACCGAGGGCATATCGGCGGCTCTCGCGACCGGTCCCTGTCTCTCGTGTCCACTGTCGCGGACGAACGACAGGGGTCGGGTCTCTGCCTCTTCGGACTCCTGAGAAGCCGCGACGCCTACGACGCCAACGCCGATGGATTCTCCGAGCTGCCGCGGATACGCAACAACTCTCTCGGCCTGCGGGCGTTCTATCGACCCGACGCCTCGAGCAGGCTCTCGGTGGAAGCCCACGGGATCTTCGAAGAGCGGCGGGGTGGGAATAGGCTGGACGCCCCGCCGCACGAGGCCGACCAGGCCGAAGAGAGGGTTCACCGGATCTTCGGCGGCGGAGCGGAGTTCTCCCGCGCCTTCGGCCGGAGTGGAATGCTGAGCTTGTACGCATCGGGCCAGCATACGGGCCGGGACCATTACACCGGCGTGGGCCGGGACCCCGAGGCCTACGGCTCCACAGAGAATGCGACGCTGGTGGCTGGGGCGCAGGTGACGGGCAGGCCCATCCGCTCCTGGGAGGTAACGGGGGGGGTGGAGTACACCTTCGAAGACGTGGACGACCGGATCCCCGGGTTCGGGATCTCCACCATCGAGACCACCCACCAGCTGGGGGTTTTCGGTCAGGCCGAATGGAGGCCGGTGGAAACCCTGAGCCTGCTGGCGGGCGCCCGGCTGGATCGTCACCGCAACCTTGAACACGTGGTGCTGAACCCACGGGCTAGCGTTCTGGTCGATCTCTCCCCGGAGCTCCAGTGGCGGGCCTCGACATCCACGGGGTTCAGGGCCCCCCAGGCCTTCGACGCCGATCTGCACATCGCTCTTGCCGGTGGGGGGATCTCCTATATCCGGCGGGATCCCGATCTCGTGAAGGAACACTCCGTCAGCTATTCGACCTCGCTGGATCTGAACCACCGGAGCCCGGACCGCTTCATCGGGGCGACCGTGGAGGCGTTCCATACCCGTCTCTACGACGCCTTCGTTCTGGAGGACGCGGGGGAGGACGCGGACGGAAACTCGATTCTGGAGCGGCGGAACGGAGGCAACTCAACGGTCCGGGGCGTGACCCTCAGCGCCCGGATCGCTCGGGAGGGTCTGAGCCTCGAGACCGGCCTCACGCTTCAGCAGAGCCGCTACGACGACCCGGTCACGTGGTCGGAGGATCTCCCTCCAACGGGCCGGTACCTGAGAACACCGAGCGTCTACGGCTTCTACACGACCTCCTGGTCACCCCTGACAAGGCTCACCCTGTACCTGTCGGGGACGCTGACTGGGCCCATGAACGTGCTCCACCTGCAGGGCAACATCCCGACCGACGAGATCGAGCACAGCAGGACGTTTCACGAGGCGAACCTGAAGGCTTCCTATGAGGTGGGCCCTACGCGCAGCGTGTTTCTCTCCCTGGGGGTGCAGAACCTCCTGGATGCGTACCAGGATGACTTCGACGTGGGAGCCCACAGGGATTCGAACTACGTGTACGGCCCGGCCCGGCCGCGAACGTTCTTCTTCGCCATCAAAGTGGCCCGTTGATCCGGCCCTGTGCGGGGGGCGACTTCAAGCAGGTTCGCACGGAGACGCCGGCCGCATGTTTCAATCCACGCCCCCCGTGCGGGGGGCGACGAGCAGCAAGGGCGAGAGCTCTGCTGAGATACCGGTTTCAATCCACGCCCCCCGTGCGGGGGGCGACTCATGGACCATCGGGGATCGGTGGTGAAGTAGTAGTTTCAATCCACGCCCCCCGTGCGGGGGGCGACTCCCGGGCGGCAACGGCAAGGGCGGCGCTCCCACGTTTCAATCCACGCCCCCCGTGCGGGGGGCGACCACACGTCGCGGTCGAAGTTCGTGGCCAACTCAAGTTTCAATCCACGCCCCCCGTGCGGGGGGCGACTGGACGCAACCGGAGGACAACCGTGACGATGCCCAAGTTTCAATCCACGCCCCCCGTGCGGGGGGCGACAGCCGTGACGGCCGCGAACGTGACCCTGAAGGCGTTTCAATCCACGCCCCCCGTGCGGGGGGCGACTCGGCAAGTCGGACATTGTGG
>CAYPMO010000004.1:0-47881 GCA_964412015.1 uncultured Gemmatimonadaceae bacterium
CGCGCACCCAGAAGCAGCGGGACGGCTCGGCGCGGGATCTTGGAGTCATGGGGTACCGTCCTGGATGGGCCCGGCGCAGGCCGGGGCCGGCACGGTGTCGGGCTGGTATTCTTACCGCCCCGCTGGCCAGGAGTCGATTCTGCCCGTATCCTGGTCGCCTTGAGGCGTCGGTGACGCCGGCCCGAAAAGCGCCCAGGACAGAACACGGGGGACGCGATGACCCAGCGACCGGCGAAGAGGAAGGCCACCCGCAAGGCCAAGCCGGTTACCCCGGAGACCATCCTCGCGCCGTATCCACCTCAGGTACGCCGCATCGCGGAAGAGGTGCGCTCGATCGTGCGCCATACGTTTCCGACGGCCACGGAAACGGCGTACCCCGGCTGGAACGGCATAGGTTTCAAGGACCCCCAGGCTGGATACGTCTTCGGGCTGTTCCCCCACGAGGATCACGTCCGGCTCTTCTTCGAGCGGGGGGGCGAGCTGGACGATCCCGACGGCATCTTCGCGCCGGGCGACGGGCTCAAGCAGGGACGGTACGTGGAGCTCCGCACGCTGATCGACGCCAAGCGGCCGGCGATCCGCCGGATGATCATCCGGGCGGTCGTGCACCAGTCGGCCTGAATCGCGGACCGCATTCGACTCCATTGCTCCACCGACCCGAGGACGTCCATGAAGGCGCGCCGGGCGAACTCCCTCCTTCTCACCGCGTGGTCCATCGGCGTCGCCGCGCCCTGCGTCGCGGTGCCCGGCGTCGTCGCCCCCGTCACGTCCGCGCCCGACTCCGTTCCGATCCGCATCATGACCTGGAACATCCACTTCGGCCACGAGGACCTGGCGCGCCAGGCCTCGGCGATCTGCGCCTCCGAGGCGGACGTCGTCGGCCTCCAGGAGGTGGACGTGCACTGGAGCGAGCGGAGCGGATTCGCGCACCAGGCCGCCGACCTCGCCTCGGCGTGCGGCGTGGACTTCCGGTTCGGGCCGATCTACTCGCTGCCTCCTCCGGAGGACGGGGAGTCCCGCCGGGAGTTCGGCGTGGCGGTCCTCACGCGCCGTCCGATCCTCTCCTGGCGTAACCACCTCCTCACGCGTCTGTCCACGCAGGAGGAGGATGCTGCCCCCACGCCCATGCCCGGTTTCCTCCAGGTGACCGTGGACGTGGACGGGACGCCGGTCGACGTGTTCGTCACGCACCTGGACCACCGTCCCGATCCCTCGGTGAGGACCACTCAGGTCGCGGAGATGCTCGCGATCCTCGGGGGGGCCGCGCGGCCCACGATCCTGATGGGCGACCTGAACGCGCCGCCCGACCGGAAGGAGCTGGCCCCGCTGTTCGAGCGGCTGGACGATGTGTGGAGCGCGTCGTCGGGTCCGGGGTCCACCTACCCGGGCGATGCCCCGGTGCGGCGCATCGACTACGTCTTCACCGCAGGGCCGCTGCGCGCGAGCGCGGCCCGGGTGCTCGAGACGGACGCCTCGGACCACCGCCCGGTCGTCGCGGAGCTCGTGCTGCGTGTCGCTGCTGCCGCACCCGGATGGTCGCGTCGGTCCCCAACCACGGAGCTCCAGCCGCCGTCGGCCGGAAAGACCCGCTACGGGCCGCAGTCGCTCATTCCGCCCGCACCGCCATGACCGGGTCCACGTTCAAGGCCCGCCGCGCGGGAAGCCAGCACGACATGAGGGCCGTCACCATGAGCAGGCCGGCCGCTCCCAGATAGGCCGCGGGGTCCGATGCCCGCACCTGGAACAGAAGGCTCGCCATGACGCGGGACAGCGCGAGCGCCCCCGCGAGCCCCACGACGATCCCCACCGCGGCCGGGCGCATCGCGCGCAGCACGATGCGCCGGAGCACGTCGGCGTGGCCGGCGCCGAGCGCGACCCTCACCCCGATCTCGGACGTCTGCCCCGCGACCGTGTAAGCTTGCACGCCGTAGACGCCGGCCATGGCGAGCAGGAGCGCGATGGCGGCGAAGAGTCCCACCAGCGCCACGATGAAGCGGCGGCCCGCCATGGAGCGCCCGATCAGGTTCTCCAGGGTCGTGACTTCGGAGAGCGGAAGCGCGGGGTCCAGCTCGGCGAGGACGGTCCGCAGAGCGGGCACGACCGCGGTGGGCTCCCCCGAGGTGTGGAACAGGAACGACGGGCTCCAGCCCGCTCCGTAGTAAGGCAGGTACACGGCCAGCGTGGGATCCGAGTCCAGTCCTCGCTCCCGCATGTCGCCCACGACGCCCACGACCTCGCCCGGCCGATCCTCCTGGCCGGCCCAGAGGAGGGCGGTCCTGCCGATGGGGTCCTCTCCGGGCCACAGCAGCTCCGCGAGCCGCTCGCTCATCACGATCCTCCAGGGAGCGCGCTCCCCCGGGACGAGCTCGTCCGTCTCGTCGAAGAGCCGTCCTCTGCGAAGGGGCAGTCCCATGGCCGCGAAGTATCCCGGCGTCACGAGGCGCCAGGTCGCCCAGGGGATCCCACCCTCGGGCTGCGGATCGTCCGGGTGGACGATGCCGAGCCCCGTGCTTCCGCCGGCGATGGGCCGGCCGGAAACCGCGGCGGCCTCGCGGATCTGGGGAATGCCCCGCGCCGCGTCCATGAACTGGCGCAGGAACGTCTCGGTCTCCTCGGATCCGTACGACGGAGGCAGGCTCACGGAGGCCACCAGACGGTTCTCGGCCTGGAACCCCGCGTCCACATCCAGGAGCTCGGTGAAGCTCCGGATGAGGAGCCCGGCCCCCACGAGCAGCATGAGGGACAGCGCCACCTCGGCGGAGACCAGCGCGCTCCGGAGGCGCCTCGACTTTCGACTCCCGGCCACTCCAGCCCCTCCACTCCGCAGCGTATGCGCTGCCTGCGTGACCCACGCCTGCATCGCAGGCACGAGTCCGGTCACGGTGCCGGTGAGAACGCCGGCGCCGAGCGTGAAGGCCAGGACCCAGCCGTTGATCTCGACGTCGGCCAGGCGCGGGATGTCACCCGGATCGAGGGCACGAAGAGCCCGAAGGCCGCTCGCGGCCAGGGCGATCCCCAGCCCGGCGCCGAGCAGCGAGAGGAAGACCGATTCGGTGAGTCCCTGCCGGAGCAGGCGTCCACGGCTCGCCCCGACGGCGGCGCGGATCGCCGTCTCGCGGCTGCGTCCGGTGGCCTGGGCCAGCAGCAGGTTGGCCAGGTTCGCGCAGGCGATGAGGAGCAGGAAGCCCACCGCTCCCAGCAGGATCCAGAGGGCGCGGCGCGTGCTCGAGTCCGTGAGCCAGGTCCCGGAGCCCTCCAACCGGATCCCCATGCCCGCGTCGGCCTCGGGGTAGGCTTGGGCCAGGGTGGACGCGATTCGTTCCAGGTCGGCGAGACCGGCCTCGAGGGTCACCCCGGGCTTCAGCCGACCCACCACGGGCAACTCGAAGCTCGCGCGGGCGTCTTCGGGGCTCCGCACGAGCGGGAGGTACACGTCGCCGTAGTCCAGCCACGGGGTGCCGGAAGGGAGCACGCCGATCACCGAGTAAGGCTCCCCGTCCAGGGTGAGCGTCGTGCCGAGGATGTCGGGATCCCGACCGAAGCGCCCCTGCCAGAAGTCGTGGCTCAGGAGCACGACGCGCGATTCGCTGCCCAGGTCGTCTTCCTCATCGAGGAAGTCACGCCCCAGGATGGGCGGCGTGCCCAGCACGTGGCCGAAGAACCCCGACGTCACCCTTCCCGCCGAGAGGCGCTCCGGATACTCGAACCCGGTGAGGTTGGCGGACGTGAACCGATAGGCGCCGAGGTTCTCGAATGCCTCGTTCTGATCGCGGAGGTCCCAGAAGTTCGCCGGGGTGACCGACGTCTGGCTCCATCCCCGGTCGAGCCGCGTCTCCCACACCTGGACGAGTCGTTCGGGCTCCGGGAACGGGAGCGGCTGGAGCAGCACCCCGTACACGACGCTGAAGATGCCCGTGTTGGCCCCGATCCCCAGGGCCAGCATCGCCAGCGCGATCGCGCTGAAGGCCGGCCGCTTCCAGAGCTGTCGGATCGTGTACCGGATATCCTGCCGTATTTCATCCACGAACCGGGCCCTCCTCTCCCTCTTCATCCCTCCCCTCCTGAGCGCCATCGCCTCCAGCCTGGCGCGCTCGACGTCGCCGAAGCGCTCCAGGGCCCGGCGTCGCGCTTCCTCGTGGCTCATGCCCCCGGCCTCGAAGTCACGGGTCCGCATCTCCAGGTGGAACGCCATTTCGTCCTCCACCTCCCGCTCGAGACCGCTCCGCGAGAAGCGGGACCGGATCCGCAGCCAGCGATCCAGGGGGGAAGCCACGTCGGCGTCCTCAGCCGGCGCCTTCCGCGAGCACGAGCGACACCGCCCGTACAAGGCGATTCCACGCCGAGGCCTGCTCGCGGAGCCGCTCCCTCCCCATGTCGGTGAGGGAGTAATAGCGGGCCCGCCGGTTCGAGTCGGAGAGTCCCCACTCCGAGCGGATCCACCCTCGGTCCTCCATGCGGTAGAGCGCGGGGTAGAGGGATCCCTCCTCGATGCTCAGGAGGTCGAGGCTGGACTCCTCGAGCCACCGAGCCACGCCGTACCCGTGTCGGGGGCCGTCGCTGAGGGCCCTGAGGACGAGAAGGTCCAGAGTGCCCTTCAGGAGGTCGGCTCTGGAGTCGGACATTGGGTCCCCCCCGCTGCGGGAGCCGGTCTTCTGGCCGCTCCCTAGATGTTCTAGGGATTTAGACGCAGGTAATCCCGGGGGGGTTGCAGGAGGTCGGGTCGGGGCCTCGTCTCGGGGCCCCGGCGCGGGGGGCCGGGGCGGCGACCGATCGGCGCGTCAGTCCTTCCGGATCTTGCTCCGCACCACGTCGAAATGGACACCCCTCATGCGCTTCACGCCTTCGGGGGTCTCCTTGTAGACGGTCTTCAGACGCTTCCCGCCCGGTTCCTTGTCGGTCCAGAAATACGGCGACGGACTTCCATCCGGCCGGGAAATGGCGATGCGGGCCATGTGGTGCCCCCCGGTGAGAGGTTGGGATCGGAGGGCGCCAGGCCTTCGGTCCGTAGGATGTATATCTTTTCTACCCCTCCGGTCTTCCCCGGATCCCGCCCACGGATCCCCGGCCCCGTGAGCGACTTCGGGCCCCGACCAGCAGCGCCGCGGCCACCGCACGCTGCAGGGGCCCGAGGTCGGGGTAGAGGCCCCGCTCGTCCACACCCCGGTTCTGGCGGTTCGCGAGCAGGACGACGCCCAGTCCTTCCGACGGCACACCCAGAACCCATGCCCCGGTGAACCCGGTGTGGGCGAAACTGCCCGGCGGCGCGTAGTCCGGCGCCTGCCACCCGAGGGCCTGCCCCGGTCCGACCGGCGTCAGGAACGCGTCGACGGTCTCGGCCCGGAGGACCCGGCGCCCTTCCCACTCCCCTTGGTTCAGGAGAAGCCGAAGCAGCACCGAGAGCTCGCGCGCCGTCGAGAACAGTCCCGCATGGCCCGCTACGCCTTCCCAAGCGTGCCAGGCGTTCCCGTCGTTCACCTCGCCCTCGAGCGTGTAGCGACGCCAGCCGTCCCATGCGTTCGGATCCCCGGGGATGTCGTAGCCGAACGCGGAGTCGTGGACCATGCGGTGCTCGTAGGGGTTCCCGTGTGACTTGGCCGCGAAGGGGCCGCGCGGCCCGCCTGTCGCCGCGCCCGGCCGATCCGAGACACGGCGGCGGAATCCCGTGCGGTCGAGCTCCAGGGGCCCGTACAGTTCGTCACGGAGGAACTCGTCGAGTGGCTGATACGCGATCCGCTCCACCACCCGTCCGAGCACCATGAACCCCAGATCCGAGTAGTGGCGCTCCTCGCCCACCGGCCACTTCAGCGGGAGATCGCGAACATACGCGTACGCCGCGTCCGGATCCGAAGCATGGTAGTAGGTGGGCACCCACTCCTCGAGGCCGGCCCGGTGCGTGAGGAGGTGCCGGATCGTGATCGCGTCCCTGCCGCCTCCGCGGAAGTCCGGAAGGTAGACGTGCACCGGCGCGTCCATGTCCAGCGCGCCGCGGTCCGCCAGAAGCATGAGGGCGTAGGTCGTCGCCATGACCTTCGTCACCGATGCGAGATCGAAGGCCGTCTCCAGCGTCATGGGCACGGGCCCGGCGAGACGCCGTAACGCGCGAGGACGCGACTCCCCGGCGGCGGACGCCCCGTATTCGCCCAAATCATACTCGAACAGCTTCGCCCAACCGTACGCCCTCTCCAGCACGATGGCCCCGTCCTGAACGACCACCAGGACTGCTCCCGGGATGCGGCCCGCATCGACCCAGGACGCCACGATGGAGTCGGCGGCGGCCGCGGGAGGCGGCGGAGCCGAGCCGCCGGAGAAGAGCGCCAGCGCGGCCTGGATCAACAGGATGTCGATCATGGGCACCGTCCTCTTGCGGGTTCTCCTGCGCTCGCCGAAGCTAGCGAAGCACCGTGTCCACGCCCAAGGCCGACTCACGGCCGTTCCCACGGACCGTGGTTCGGGTCGCCTGGCCCGATGTCCCCGGCAGGGGTACAATCCGTGCTGACCCTGCCCCTTGTGTCTCCAACTTCCGAGCGAAGTCGCCGATCATGAAGAAGCTTCTCATTGCCCTCGCGCTGGCTGCAGCCGCGTGTGCCCGGGAGCCCGCGAGCCCCGAGGTCGCGCGTTGGGAGAGCCGGGCCGCGAACGTGACGATCATCCGGGACGACTGGGGCATCGCCCATATCCACGGCCCCACCGACGCCGACGCCGTGTTCGGGATGGCCTATGCCCAGGCCGAAGACGACTTCAACCGCGTCGAGACGAACTTCCTCAACTCCCAGGGACGCCTCGCGGAGGCCCAGGGTGAGGATGCGATCTGGCGGGACCTCCGCATGCGGATGTTCATCGATCCCGAGGAGATGAAAGCCCAGTACGCGGCCGCCCCGGACTGGCTGAAGGCGCTCATGGACGGATGGGCGGACGGTCTGAACTACTACCTGCACACGCATCCCGAGGTGAAGCCGAGGGTCCTCCCCCGGTTCGAGCCGTGGATGGCTCTCACGTTCAGCGAGGGAAGCATCGGCGGCGACATCGAGCGCGTGAACCTCCGCGAGCTCGAGGCGTTCTACGGAAGCCAGGAAAGGACACGGCTCGCCACGGACGCCGCGCCAGGCACGACGGCGGCGCTGCCCGCCCACGTCGCACGAGCGACCGACGATTTCGATCGGGCCACGGAGCCGGCCGGCTCCAACGGCATCGCGATCGCTCCGTCGAACACGACGGCCGGTCGCGCGCTCCTGCTCATCAACCCGCACACCTCGTTCTTCTTCCGCGACGAGCTCCAGGTGAGCAGCGACGAGGGGCTGAACGCCTACGGCGCGGTCACCTGGGGGCAGCCCTTCGTCTACCAGGGGTTCAACGACCGCATCGGCTGGATGCACACGTCGAGCAGCGTGGACAACATCGACGAGTACGCCGAGGTCGTGATCAGGAAGGACGACGGCACGCTCGTCTACCGTCACGGGAACGAGGAGCTGCCGGTGGTCACCAAGCAGGTCACGATCGCCTACAAGACGGACACCGGCATGGCCCAGCGCGAGTTCACCGTGTACCGCACGGAGCACGGGCCGATCGTGCGCGAGGAGGACGGTCACTGGATCAGCATCGCGCTCATGGAGGAGCCGCTGAAGGCGCTCACCCAGTCGTTCTCACGCACGAAGGCGCGCAACCTCGAGGAATTCCGTCAGTCCATGGAGCTGCACACGAACTCGTCCAACAACACGCTCTATGCCGACGCGGACGGCAACATCGCGTACTTCCACGCGAACTTCGTGCCGGTGCGGGATACCGGCTTCGACTGGAGCGAGCCGGTGCCCGGCAGCGACACCACCACCGATTGGCGTGGCGTCCACTCGCTGGACGAGAGCCCGAACGTGATCAATCCGCCGAACGGGTGGGTCTACAACACCAACAACTGGCCGTATTCGGCAGCCGGGCCCTACAGTCCGAACCGGGGTGAGTACCCGCCGTACATGGACGCAGGCGGCGAGAACGCGCGCGGCATTCATGCCATCGAGGTCCTGGAGGGAAAGACCGACTTCACGATGGAGTCGCTCCGCGAGGCCGCGTACGACAGCTGGCTGCCCGGCTTCGTCGACCTCATCCCCGCGGTGCTCCGCGCCTACGACGGCCTCCCCGCATCCGACGCGCGCAAGGCGGAGCTGGCGGAGCAGATCGGGGCGCTCCGCGACTGGGATCTCCGTTGGGGCGTGGAGTCCGTGCCGACCTCGCTCGCGGTGTTCTGGGGCGACGAGCTCATGCGCGCGGCGCGCGACGGTGCCCAGGCGGCGGGGCTTTCCGTGCTCGAGTACGCCACGAAGCGCGCCCCGGCGGACCTGCTCCTCGACGCCCTGACGGCGGCGTCGAACAAGCTCGAGACGGATTTCGGCTCGTGGCGGACGCCGTGGGGCGAGATCAACCGTTTCCAGCGCCTGACCGGCGACATCGTCCAGGAGTTCGATGACGAGGAACCGAGCACTCCCGTGGGCTTCACGTCCTCACGGTGGGGCTCGCTCGCCTCGTTCGGCGCGCGCGCCTACGAGGGCACCAAGAGGTGGTACGGCACCAGCGGCAACAGCTTCGTCGCCGTGGTGGAGTTCGGCGACAGCGTGCGGGCCGTGGCGGTGACCGCCGGCGGCGTGAGCGGCGACCCGGACTCGCCGCACTTCAAGGACCAGGCCGAGCGCTATGCGACCGGCGACCTGCGCCCGGTCTACTTCTATCGCAACCAGCTCGAAGGCCATATCGAGCGCGAGTACAGACCAGGCGACCGCCGGTAGCCACCCGCGGGAGCTCCCCGCGACCTCACCCCCTCACGCGCCGAGGGGGTGACGTGGCGTTGGTCCGTATGTTTATTCAAGAAGCCTGCCCGCCACATGCACTCTCCGGAGCGATCGGTGTCCAAGGACAAGAAGGTGGTTCTGGCCTACAGCGGCGGTCTCGACACGGCCTGCATCCTCAAGTTCCTCCTCCAGAAGGGTCACGACATCGTGGCGTACGTCGCCGATGTCGGCCAGCAGGAGGACTTCGATCTCATCGCCGAGCGGGCCCGCGCCACCGGAGCGAGCAAGGTCTACGTGGAGGACCTCAGGCGCGCGTTCGTCACCGAGTTCATCTTCCCGGCCATCGCCGGAAACGCCGTGTACGAGAACCGCTATCTACTGGGTACGTCCCTCGCCCGGCCGGTCATCGCGCGCAGACAGGTGGAGATCGCGCTCAAGGAGAAGGCGGTCGCCGTCGCGCACGGCGCGACCGGCAAGGGAAACGATCAGGTACGGTTCGAGCTCGCCTTCGCGGCGCTGGCTCCGCAGCTCGAGGTCATCTCGCCCTGGAAGGACCGGGAGTTCCTGGGTCGCTTCCAGGGCCGCTCGGACTTGCTGGCGTTCGCCGAGGAGCACGGGATCCCCGTGGAGGCCACCGCCGACAAGCCGTACTCGAGCGACGAGAACCTCATGCACCGCTCGTACGAGGCCGGCCTGCTCGAGGACCCCGCGGCCGGGCCGCCCAAGGACATGTTCAAGCTCACGCGCGCGCTCGAGGACACGCCCGACGAGCCCACCGACCTGGTGATCCATTTCCGCGACTCCGCCCCCGTCAAGGTCGTGGGCGAGAGTGAGGGCGTCGAGCTCACCGACCCCGTGGACTTGTTCCTCTACCTCAACGATGTGGGTGGGATGCACGGCGTCGGGCGCGTGGACATGGTCGAGAACCGCTTCGTGGGAATCAAGTCGCGGGGGGTCTATGAGACCCCGGGCGGCACGGTGCTGCACGCCGCGCTCCGCGACCTGGAGGGGATCGCCATGGACCGCGAGGTCCTCCGACTGCGTGACATGCTCTCTCCGCGGTTCGCCGAGATCATCTACAACGGGTTCTGGTTCTCACCGGAGATGGACTTCATCCAGGCCGCGTTCCGCCAATCGGAAAAGCTCATCACCGGCGAGGTCCACGTCCGCCTCTTCAAGGGCAACGTGACCATCCTGGGCCGGCACTCCACGAGCTCGCTCTACGACCAGGCGCTCTCGTCCATGGACCAGGCCGGCGGTTACGACCAGGAGGACGCACGCGGGTTCATCCGCATCAACGGGCTGCGCCTACGTGCCCACAAGCTGATCATCACGGCGGCGGGAGAGGACGAGGCGTAGCCGAGAGCGATCGCGGCCGCCGACATGAAGCGCGCGGGTGGGCTCCGCCGCGCGCCGGGAGGCTTCCGGCGGCGGATTTCCACCCGTACGTTGCAGACGCATGTCACCCTCCCCCGGCCCATGGAGGCCATATGGCCCGTATCGCCCCCACGCCCATCGTTCGTCCCCATCGCTCCGTCGTATCCGCCGCGGTCACGCTAGTCCTCGCGGCTTGCGGCGGCGGAGAGCCTGCCGAACAGACACCCGCCGCGGGCACCGCCGCGACCGACATCGTGATCGCCGACGTCGGCTTCTCCACCCCGGAGTCCGTCCTCCACGACGCCGACTCCGACGTCTACCTCGTGTCCAACATCAACGGGACCCCGCTCGAGAAGGACGGGAACGGGTTCATCTCGCGCGTGTCTCCCGACGGCACCGTGCTCGCGCTGAAATGGATCGAGGGCGGGGTCCAGGGCGCCACGCTCAATGCCCCCAAAGGAATGGCGATCCAGGACGGCGTCCTTTACGTGGCCGACATCGACTGCATCCGGAAGTTCGACGCGGCCACCGGCATGCCCGCCGGGGAGATCTGCCCGGAGGGCGCCACGTTCCTCAACGATGTCGCGGCCGGAGGTGACGGGACGATCGTCTTCACCGACTCCGGGTTCGAGGCCGGACCCGATGGCTTCGTCTCTTCCGGTACCGATGCGGTCTACCGGCTGACTGCGGCCGACGACCGGATCGGGGTCGTCGCGATGGACAGCACGCTCGGCGGGCCCAACGGGGTTGCCGTGGCGAGCGGGGAAATCACCGTCGTAACGTTCGGCAGCGGTGAGGCGTACCGGCTCGACGCCGCAGGCGGGCGCTCGGCGGTGCTGCCTGCCAGCCAGCGGCAGCTCGACGGCATCGCGGTGCTCCCTGATGGTGGGCTCCTCATCTCGAGCTGGGGCGACCGCTGCGTGTACCGCCTCGGGCCCGACGGCGTCATGACCAAGGCCGTCAAGGACGTGGAGGCACCCGCCGACATCGGCTACGATGCCGGCCGGAACCGAGTGCTGGTCCCGCTCTTCAACACCAACCAGGTGGTCCTGCACCCGCTCGGCTGAACGTGCGGTCCGGCCCCGGACCGGCTCCAGGGCCTCGGGACCGGATGCGGCTCATACCTCCAGAACCTGCGCGGCCCGCTCGAACTCCGAGGGCCGCACATGGAGGACGTAGCCGAAGCGCCCGCCGCCTCCGCTCACCCCCGTGGCGGCGTAGACGTTGACCCCCGCTTCGTACAGGCGCCTGTGGATGCCCACCAGCGCACCGGGCGCGTCCTCTCCCTGCACCAGGAATGCCTGGTGGGGCCCGTCGACGGTGAACCCCGCGCGCTCGCTCTGGCTGGTGAAGTGGGACGTGTCGGAGGGGAAGATCGTGAGCTGGGTCTGGTGGAGCCCCATGGGAATGACCGTAAAGGCCATGAGGTTCACGCCCAGATCGGCCAGTGCGGTGAGAAAGCGGAGCGCCTCGCCGGGGCGGTCGTGGACGGTGGCGTAGAAGTACTCGACCCGCCGGATCTGGTGGGCCATGGACACCTCCGGGTTGGGATCCATGCACCTCTACGCATCAGTACCCGGAGGTTGTCGAGGGGCTCCCGTCTCGGAGGCCGCGGCCACCACACCCCCTGGCAGATTGCGACGGTACCTCGGTGCCGGGGCCCGGCAAAGCTGTTCGGCCGGCTTTCGTGACTCCTGGCCACACCTCGCCTTTCGCCGCCGGCACGCGCCTTGCGGTGAGACGGATGCCATGAAACGCCGCGAGATCGTGCCCATCGCCCTGCTGGCGCTCATCCTCGTGCCGCCCACGCTGAAGCTGGTGCGCAAGGAGCCGCCGCCCCCGGTCGCCCAACTGCCGCCGCCGCCCGAGCCCGCTCGGACCGTGCCTCCGGCAACGGCTCGCGCGTGGTTCGATACCGTGCGCGCGCGTTGCACGTCGGCCGACGCCCGTCTGGCCACCGATCTCAACCCCCCCCCGGCGGACGCGGAGGGCGTCGGATACAAGGCGGCATGCTACGCGCTCGCCGGCGAGATCCCGACGGCGCGCTCGCTCCTCCTGGCCCTGCCGGAGGAGGAGAGGCCCGACGGCGTCGGGCCCGTCCGCGACGTCGCGCAGGAGCTGTCCATGCAGGAGCGTCACGACCTGGCCGGCCCCCTCGCGGAATTGGTCCTCGAGTTCTGGCCCGACGACGAGGCGGCGCTCTACCAGGCGGGATTCGGACGGTGGGTCTCGGGGGACCGCATCGGCGCGCGGGCCTATCTCGAGCGATTCCTCGAGCGCCACCCGGCCGACGACGAGTGGGCGGAGAAGGCGCGAGAGGTGCTCCGTCAGGCCGACGAGTTCTAGCAGGTCCCGGATCGCGCCCGGTCGCATTGCACGCGGCCGGACGGACTCCTAGTCTCCCAGGATCCTCTCGAACGACCTTCCTCGGGGGTCCGTCCCATGCTACGCTCCGCCCCTGCGGCCGCGGCCGCCACGTTCGCTCTCGCCCTGCTCGCCTCCCTGCCGCGGCACGGCACCGCCCAGGGCACCCGCTTCCTCCGCCAGCCGTCGGTCGGCCCCGACGCGATCGCGTTCGTCCACGCCAACGACGTCTGGGTCGTCGGCCGGGACGGCGGGCAGGCCCGACGCCTGACGTCCGACGATGGCGCGGAGACCGAACCCGCGTTCAGCCCCGACGGGCGGTGGATCGCGTTCACGGGCGAGTACGGCGGCAACCAGGATGTGTACGTCGTGGCCGCGGCGGGCGGGCAGCCCAGGCGCCTCACGTGGCATCCGGGCGCGGACATCGTCCAGGGCTGGACGCCCGACGGCAGAATCATCTTCCAGTCGGGGCGCGAGGGCGTGCCCACGCGGCTGACCCGGTTCCATACGGTGCCGCTGACCGGGGGCTTCCCCACACCACTCCCCGTGCACCAGGCGTACCGGGGTGAGATGAGCGACGACGGGCGCATGCTCGCCTACCAGGAGATCGGCTACTGGGACCCCGAGTGGCGCAACTACCGGGGCGGGCAGGCCCAACCGGTCCGCGTCGTGGACCTCGACGGCCTCGTTCTCGACACGCCTCCGTGGGACGGCGAGCGCCAGATGGATCCGACGTGGATGGACGGCGTCGTCTACTACATGTCGGAGCGTGATTGGGCCTCGAACGTGTGGTCGTACGATCCGCGCACGAAGCAGGAGAAGCAGCTGACGTTCCACGCCGACTTCGACGTGAAGAGCCTCGATGCGGGCCACGGCGTGGTGGTGTACGAGCAGGCAGGCTACCTGCACGAGGTGAACCCGGCGACGGGCGCGAGCCGTGGGCTCGTGATCCAGGCCCGGGGTGACCAGAACTGGGCACGGACCCGTTGGGAGGACGTCTCCACCAACCAGCTCTCGAACCCACGCCTGTCCCCGACCGGCAAGCGCGCCCTGTTCGAGCACCGTGGCGACATCTTCACGGTTCCGGCGGAGTCCGGGTCGTGGCGCAACCTCACGTCCTCGTCCGGCGTGGCGGACCGCTATCCCGTCTGGTCCCCGGACGGCGAGCAGATCGCCTGGTTCAACGACGACGGAGGCGAGTACGGGCTGGTCATCGCCGACCAGGAGGGCAACAACCGGCGCCGCCTCGCCATTCCCGGCAACACGTTCTACTACACGCCCGCCTGGTCGCCCGACGGAACGAAGATCGCGTTCACAGATACCGACTTCCGGGTGCGGATCGTCGAGCTCGCCTCCGGCCGCGTCACCGACGTGGACGGGGAGGACTACGCCGATCCGCGCCGGAGCATCGACCCGGTGTGGTCGCCGGACTCGCGTTGGATCGCCTACACCAAGCGCCTGGGGAGCATGTTCCGGGCGGTGATGGTGCACGACACGCGCACGGGCGAGACGCACCGGCTCACCGACGGTATGGCCGACGCGATCACCCCCGTGTGGGACGCGTCGGGGAAGTACCTCTACTTCCTGGCCTCCACCGACTTCGCCCTCAACTCGGCGTGGCTCGACATGACGGCCTACGACCGGCCGGTCACCCGGGCGCTCTACGTGGCGATCCTGAAGCAAGGTGAGCCTTCACCTTTCCTCCCGAAGAGCGACGAGGAAGGGCAGGCCGCCGAGGGTGCCGACACGATCGGCGCCCAGGCCGGCACGCGAGCCACCGGGGACCAGGGCGGAGCGTCGCGGGCCACGCCTCCGCCCGATGTCGTGATCGACTTCGACGGCATCGCCTCGCGCATCGTGAGCGCGCCCGAGCTTCCCGTGCGGAGCTACCAGGGCCTCGTCGAGGGGCCGGAAGGTATGGTCTTCGTGGCGGAGTCCGTGCCCAACGAGCAGGGTTACACGCTGCATCGCTACAGCCTCGAGGACAGGAAGCCCACCGAGTTCACGAAGGGCGTGAACGTGGCCACGGTGTCCCACGATCGGAAGAAGATCCTGTGGCGCTCGGGCCCGAACTGGACGATCGCGGACGCCGGCGGGGCGCCGCCCAGGGCGGGCGAAGAGCGGCTGACGTTGAACCTGCGGGTGCGTATCGAGCCCAAGGCCGAGTGGGCGCAGATGCTGCGCGACGGATGGCGCTTCATGCGCGACTTCCTGTACGTGGACAACGCGCACGGTGCGCCGTGGGACGACGTCTGGACTTGGTACTCCGGCTGGCTCCCCGACGTCGAGCACCGCTCGGACTTCAATCAGCTCCTGGACATGGTCTCGGGCGAGATCGCCGTGGGGCATTCCTACGTGCGCGGGGGCGATTACCCCGAGCTCGACAACCCGCGTACGGGACTCCTGGGGGTGGACCTGGAGGAGGCTGACGGAGGCTACCGCATCACGAGGATCTACACCGGCGAGAGCTGGAACCCGGGCCTCGTGGGACCGCTCGGACAGCCCGGCATGAACGTGGAGGAGGGTGACTTCCTGGTGGCGATCCAGGGCACGCCGCTGTCGCCTCCCACCAACCCCTACGAGCTCCTCGAGGGCACGGCCGGACGGACCATCACGGTGAAGGTCAACAGCCGGCCGGGCCTCGAGGGCGCGCGCGAGCTCGTGGTGGAGCCCGTGTCGAGCGAAGGTCAGCTCCGGACGTGGGCGTGGATCGAAGGCAACCGGAAGAAGGTGGACCAGATGAGCGGAGGCCGTCTGGCCTACGTCTACCTGCCCAATACCGGCCAGGGCGGCTACACCTACTTCAATCGGATGTACTTCGCGCAGCAGGACCGGAAGGGTGCGGTGCTGGACGAGCGCAACAACGGCGGCGGCTCGGCAGCGGACTATATCATCGAGGTTCTCGACCGCGAGCTCACCGGGTACTTCAACTCGCGCACCCCGTCGCACAAGGTCTTCACGCAGCCCATGGCCGCGCTCTGGGGCCCCAAGGTCATGATCATCAACGAGCGCGCGGGCTCGGGCGGCGACCTCATGCCCTACCTCTTCCGCTTCCACGAGATCGGGCCCCTGGTCGGCAAGAAGACCTGGGGCGGCCTGGTCCACACTGCCGACACGCCGCCGCTTCTCGACGGGGGACGCTTCGTCGCGCCGCGCGGCGGGTTCTTCAACGTGGACGGCGAGTGGGACGTGGAGGGCCTGGGCATCGCTCCGGACATCGACGTCATGAACGCGCCGAAGGACGTGGCGGCGGGCAGGGACCCGCAGCTCGAGGCCGCCGTGACCGAGGCGCTCCGTCTGCTCCAGACCCAGGGCGTGGAGTTGAAGGCCGAGCCCGCGCCTCCGGTGCGGTATCGACGGCCGGCTCGAACGGGCGGAGGGAGCTGAGCGGTCGCTGACGCAGGCGTCTGAATCGTACGCGCTCGGGCGCGGCGCCGGATGTGCGGCGCCGCCTACGCACGGATCAGCCGTTCGACCCGGCTCACCCCGAGCAGCGCGATCAGGGAGACGATGACCGGAAGGATGCTCCCGTAGCGGGGTCCCAGGCATGTCTCGAGGAGAGCGGTTCCACCTTGCCCGAGGAGCGCCGCGAGCGGTGCGCCCCGCCCGACCTCTCCCAGAAGCGCCGCGATGCCTCCGAGCAGCACGGCCGAGAGCGCACCCGTAGACGTGATCCCCAGACGCTCCCGCCAGAAGCTCGCCAGCGTGGGGAGACCCACGCCTCCGGCGAAGATCGTGTAGGCCAACAGGAGAGACGCGATGATCTCCCGACGGGTCGCCGCGATCGCCCACGCGATCCCTCCCACCAGAAAGAGGAGGCCCCTGGTGAGGCGTAGCTCTCGTTCCCGGGACGAGTGGCCCAGAGGGCTCACGACGTTGAGGGAGAGGATGGTCGAGGCCGAGAGGAGGGTCGTGTCGGCCGATGACATGAACGCCGCGAGGAAGCCGACCGTGATCAGCCCACGGAGCCCCGGCGGAGCGAGCTCCCGGATCGCCGCGGGGAGTCCGCTCTCGGCCGGAAGCCCAGGGAGGACGACGTGGATGAAGAGCCCCAGGAGCGCGAGAAGGAGCGAGACCGGGATGACGATCCCCGCCGCCAGAAGGGAAGCGTTTCTCGCCGTCGCTTCGTCCCGGGCCGAGAGGGTGCGGGAATAGATGTCGGGACCGGCGAGATACGGCAGGCCGAGTACCAGGCCATAATAGGCCAGGAGCTCATACCACCCGAAGCGCGACGAGACGGGGAACGCCAGGAGGTCCGGGTCCATCCCGGCGAACCCTCCCCGGCCGGGCACGGCCCCCAGGACGAGGGCGAGCGCCGTCAGCAGGGCGCCCGCGAAGAGCGCGAGCTGCCACGAGTCGGTCCGGATGACCGAGATCTGCCCTCCCCAGAACGAGTATGCGACGAAGACCGCCGACACGATCGCCAGCGCCCCCTGGAAGGGGAGCTGGAAGACGCTCTCGAGGAGGAGGGCCGCCGCTACCATCTGCGCCGCGACCACGCCACACCAGGCCAGAGCGATGAGGAGCGCTCCGGGGACCGCGACGCTGGACCCATAGGCCCTTCTCAGGATGTCGGGCAGCGTGTAGACCTCCAGGTTCCTGACCTGCGGTGCCACGAAGAGGGCGAACGGCACGAGGACGACTCCACCCACGAGGGCCCACCACGCTCCGGTGAGTCCCCTGGCGTACCCGAGCCCGACGATCCCCACGGTGGAGGAGGCGCCGAAGATGGTGCCCACCAAGGAAGCGGAGAGGGGCAACGCACCATACCGGCGCTCCGCCACCCAGTAGGCATCGGGAGATCCCTGCCGGGACCGCCAGCCGACCCACAGCATCCCGCCGAGGTAGAACCCTACGAGGGCCAGGTCGATCATCTGCGAAGTCACTCCGTCGTCAGTTGATGCCGGCAGGATAACCCGTTAGTCTACCGATGCCTGCCCAGGACTCGGCGCCGACGTGCCGTGAAGGTATATACCGACTCGCCCTCCTTCGCCGCAGCGATTCTGTCCAGGGACGTCGCCGGGCGCCTTGCGCCCCTGGACGCTCCCCATGCCGACGCTGTTGCCCTGATCGAAGCCCTCTTCGCGGAGGGCGGCACGATCTGGCACGTGGCCGCGGGCGGTGGCCCCTGGAGGCAGCTCTTCCTCTCGGAGTTCTCCACCGGCTCCCAGTATGACGAGCTCATCGGGCTGGCCCGAGCGCGACATACCTTGCCCGACCACGTGGCGGCCGTGGCGGGGTCGGGGCTCGCGTTCCACGGGTTCAAGGGGCGCTCCTGGGCCGCGATCCCGGGCAACGTCCATCTTTCCGTGCACCTCGCTCCGGAGCGTGTCATCGAACGCTTCGAGGTGGCCTTCACCGTCCTCGCTGCTCTCTCCGTGGTGGACGCCGTGGACACCGTCCCGGGCCTGCAGGGACGAGCTGGGATCAAGTGGGTGAACGACATCCTGGTGGACGGGGCCAAGGTAGCGGGAATCCTGGCCTACACGCAGGCACGCGACACGACCGTCGCCTCGGTCGTCCTGGGCATCGGCGTCAATGTGGAAGCGACACCCGTGGTGGACCGTAATCCGTTCGCGCCCGCCGTGGCGTGTCTCCGGGAGTCGACCCTCGTGCCGGGCGCGCACGAGCGCGTCGGTCACGCGGTGCGGCAGGGTCCGCTGCTCGAGGCGCTCCTGGAATCGCTGGAGCGCAACTACCGCCTGCTCCTGGCCGAGGGGTTCCGCCCTCTCTTGGATCGCTACCGGGAGCGGTCCCTCGTGGTGGGACGTGAGGTCACCGTCTGCCCCGAGGAACCGGAGTGGGATCCGACGGTGTTGGCCGAGGGCCGTGTCGTCAGGCTGGGCGACAGGCTGGAACTGTACCTCGAAGGGCGGCAGGAACCGGTTCAGAGGGGACGAATCGTGCTGGATCGGCCGATCGCGACGGCCGGGTCCGCCGCCGGTCACGTGCGGGAAACACCTCCAACCGACACCTGAGCAAGGGAGAACGGCATGGCGGAACCGAGCGTCGTGCTCATCTGCGTCCTCGCGCTGATCATCGTGTTCGTACTGCTGGCTTTCCTGGCCGGTGTGATGCGCATCCTCATGGCCGTCTTCCCCGAGAGAGTGGAAGGTGGTGACTCTGCCCTGGTGGCTGCACTGGCCGCTGCCGTAGCCGCGGCCTTCCCCGGAACGCGAATCACGAGAATCGAGGAGAACCGATGATCTTCGCGCAGAAGCCCAAGAAAATCCGAGTGATGTTCACGCCCTTCAGGGATGGGCTACAGAGCAGCTTCGGCGGGAAGGTCCGTCTGAACGACTTCCTCCCGGCCATGGAGCTCTCCGCGAAGGCGGGGATCCGGCACTTCGAGTTCGGCGGTGGGGCCCGCTTCCAGGCTCCCCTCTTCTACCTGGGGGAAAACCCCTTCGAGTGCATGCGGAAGATGCGGGCCGCGGTCGGGCCCGACGTGGACCTCCAGATCCTGACGCGCTCCGTCTCCGGGGTGACACTCACGACACAATCCCCCGAGGGACTCGCGCTCCAGAGCAAGCTCATGGCCGCGGCCGGGACCACGTGGGACCGGAACTTCGACTACATGAACGACGTGACGAACCTGGTCAACACCGGTAGGCCCATCGTGGACGCCGGGATGCACCACCAGGTCGCCATCGCGCTCATGGGACTCCCCTTCCATTCCTGCACGGTCCACACCCCCGAGTTCTACATCAACATCGGAAGGCGCGTGCTGGAGAGCGGGATCCACGTCGATTCCATCTGCCTCAAGGACGCCAGCGGCACGACGGACCCCATGACCATCTACCAGACGGTCGTGGGCCTGCGGAAGATCATGCCGCCGGAGATGCCGCTCTGGATGCACACGCACGACACGGCTTCGACCGCGGTCGCCTGCTACCTGGCCGCGATCCACGGCGGGTGCGACGGGGTGGACGTCTCCATCCGTCCGATGGCTTCGGGCACGGTGCAGCCCGACGGCCGCTCCCTGGTCCACGCGCTCAAGGGAACCGGATACGAGTTGGACATGGACGTCTCGAAGTTCCCGGAGATCGAGGCGCTCCTCTCGGAGGGAATGAAGGACTACGACTTCAACCCCACCACCACGACCGCGGACGCCCGCGTGCTCGGCTTCCCCATGCCGGGCGGCGCCATCGGCCCCAACGTCCACATGATGGTGAAGGCGGGGATCCTCGATAAGTACTCCGACGTCCTCGCGGAATTCCCGGTGGTGGTGGAGGCCGGCGGGGCGTGGACCAGCGTGACGCCCGGCAGCCAGCAGTATTGGCTCCAGGCCTTCAACAACGTGATGTACGGACGGTGGCAGAAGATCGAGGCCGGGTACGGGAAGGCGGTGTTGGGCTACTTCGGCAAGACTCCCCTTCCGTCGGATCCCGAGGTGGTGAAGAAGGCCTCCGAGCAGCTCAAGCTCGAGCCGTTCGACGGGGACCCGCTCGAGGCGGCCCCGAAGAACGTCGAGCCGGCCAAGAAAATCCTGGAGGCGAACAACCTGCCGGTGACCGAGGAGAACGTCTTCCTGATCCTGGCTTGCATGGTGCCGGGGAAGAAGGACGAGCTGAACGAGGGCCTGCGCTTCCTGCGGGGGAATCCCAAGATCGACATCCCGCTGAAGAAGAAGGAAGAGCCGGCTCCCGTGGCGGCGTCCCCGGTCGCGGTCGCGGCCCCCGCGGCTGCCGCCGGACCGGTCCTGGCCGGTCCCATCACGAGCCGCGTCAGCGTCCAGGAGGGCGCCACCACCCGCGTCTTCTCCGTCACCGTGGAGCCCGCGGCGGAAGGGGCGGCGGCTCCGGCGGCCCCGGTCACGACAGCGCCGGCGACGACGGCGGCTCCGGCCGCGTCCCCCGGAGCGAGGCAGGTTTTCAGCACCTTCGCGGGAAAGGTCGAGGTGGCCGACATCATGAAGAAGGTGGGCGACGTCGTGAAGGAGGGTGACGTCGTGGCGGCGGTGGAGGCCATGAAGGCCAAGCACGACATCCGCACGCAGTGCGGTGGCACGATCACGGCCATCCACGTGAAGATCGGAGACGAGATCGACAGCACACGTCCCATCATGACCATCGCCTGAGGCGGGCGCCCCATGGATATCGTCGTCGAGCTGGCCCGACAGTCGGGGCTGGCCAACCTCGGCATCGGCAACATCGTCATGTTCGTGATCGCCGGGGTCCTCATCTACCTGGCGATCGCGAAAGGCTACGAGCCCCTCCTCCTGATCCCCATCGGGTTCGGAGCCGTCCTGGCCAACCTTCCCCTGGCGGAGATGGGCTCCTCCGCGGACGGGATCATGCGCGTGATCTACGACGCGGGGATCAAGACCCAGCTCCTCCCGCCCCTGATCTTCCTGGGGGTCGGGGCGCTCACGGACTTCCGGCCCCTTCTGGGAAGGCCCATGACCTTCCTGCTGGGGGCGGCAGCCCAATTCGGGATCTTCGTGGCGGCGCTGGGAGCGTACTACCTCCTCGGGTTCACCGCGCGCGAAGCAGCCTCCGTCGGGATCATCGGAGGCGCCGACGGTCCCACCAGCATCTACATCACGATCCAGCTCGCGCCCCACCTGCTGGGCGCCGTTGCGGTCGCGGCGTACAGCTACATGTCCCTGGTCCCCATCATCCAGCCGCCCATCATCCGGCTGCTCACGACGAAGAAGGAACGGGCCATCGACATGCCCCAGGCGATCCCCGTCTCCCAGATCACCGCCATCCTCTTCCCGATCGTTACCGGGATCCTGGGGTCCCTCATGGTGCCGTCCGCCGCTCCGCTCCTGGGGATGTTGATGTTCGGCAATCTCCTGCGAGAGTGCGGCGTAACGGAGCGCCTGAGGAAGACGGCGGGCGGAGCGATGCTCGACATCGTCACGATCCTCCTGGCGACCTCGGTGGGAGCCACCATGGGCGCGGAGAACTTCCTCACCGTCCAGACCATCAACATCCTGATCATGGGGGCCTTCGCCTTCGCGTTCAGCACGGCGGGAGGCGTCCTGTTCGCGAAGACCCTCAACCTCTTCCTGACGGAAGGCCGGAGGATCAACCCGTGCATCGGCGCGGCGGGCGTGTCGGCGGTGCCGATGAGCGCCCGGGTGGTGCAGGCGTTCGTGTCGAAGGAGACCCACGGGCGGGTCAACCCCCTCATGCCCGCGATGGGACCCAACGTGGCCGGGGTCATCGGGTCCGCGGTGGCGGCGGGCGTTTTCCTCACGTTCTTCCGCTAGGAGCCCGGCGTCCGGGCACCGTAGAAAACGGAAGAGGCCGGTCCCCCTCGGGACCGGCCTCTTCCGCATCCTGCCGGCGTGGTCGACGCGCGCTATAATGCTCCGACACCACCCGCGACGAGGGAGCGGCAAACATGGCCAAGAAGGCGAAGGCCCACAGCCGGGAGCGAAGAGATTTGTCCGAGATGCCGGACTGGATGAGGAAAAAGGCCTGTCCGGAGCGGCATCTCTACTTCTCCGGCAAGCGCGTGCTCCCGAAGAACCTCACGGGAAGGGATAAGCTGGCGGACGTCGTGGACGATGCGTTCCTGGCGTACAACTCGGGGCGCTTGCGTGAAGCCTGCCAGCTCTTCACACAGAAGATGCTCCAGCCGGACGTCACGATCGGCATGAGCCTGTCGGGAGCGCTGACACCCGCGGGCCTGGGGTGCTCCTCCATCGTGCCCCTGATCAAAGCGGGGTTCGTGGACTGGATCGTCTCCACCGGCGCGAATCTCTACCACGACCTCCATTTCGCGCTCAACTGCCCGGTCCGGATGGGCAGCTTCACGATGAACGACGTCGAGCTGCGCGACAACGACATCGTCCGGATCTACGACGTGCTGATCGGCTACAGCGACTGCCTCATGGCCACGGACGAGACCCTGCGCAGCATTCTCGTGCGGCCGGAGTTCCAGAAGGAGATGGGCACCGCCGAGTTGCACTACCTGCTGGGCAGGTATGCGGCCGAGTGGGAGCGCAAGGCGGGCCTCAGGAACGTGTCGGTGCTGGCGGCGGCGTACCGCGCCGGCGTTCCTTGCTACACCTCGTCCCCGGGCGATTCTACGATCGGCATGAACGTCGCGGGCGTGGAGTTGCGCGGGAACAAGCTCCGGATCAACCCGTCCATCGACATCAACGAGACCACCGGCATCGTTCTGGCGGCCAAGCGCTCAGGCGGCCGGAGCGCCGTGGTGCTCTGGGGCGGCGGCAGCCCGAAGAACTTCATGCTGCAGACGGAGCCGCAGATCCAGGAGGTACTCCGCATCAAGGAGTTCGGGCAGGACTTCTTCCTTCAGGTGACCGACGCCCGGCCCGACACCGGGGGTCTGAGCGGCGCGACACCGAGTGAGGCGGTGAGTTGGGGCAAGGTCGACCCGGACCGCTTGCCGGACGCGGTCGTGTGCTACACCGACACCACGATCGCCATGCCGATCCTCACGCACTATGCGCTGGCGCGACACGAGAGGCGGCCGCTCCGAAGGCTGTACAAGCAGAGGCCCGCGATTCTGAAGGCGCTGACGAAGGAGTACTTCACCCACAACAAGGTGAAGATGCTCGACGGCTCCGACCCCGTGCTCGAATGACCCCGATGGTCAAGACGACGCCTGCGCAACTGAAGTCGCTGGCAGCCGAGCACGGCACGCCGCTCGTCGTGATCAACCACGACATCATCCGTGAGAACTACGCCCGCTTCCGGAGGCACCTGCCGCGCGTGCAGGGCTACTACGCCGTAAAGGCGAACCCCGCGCCGGAGATCGTGCGGACCCTGTTCGACGCCGGCGCGAGCTTCGACGTGGCGTCGCTCGCCGAGTTCATGCTCGTCTACGATCTCATCAAGAGGCGCCCGGCCGCCGAACGGCAAGCATTCGTGTGGGACAAGATCGTCTACGCCAACCCCGTGAAGGCGAAGGACACCCTGCTCGCGCTCGACAAGTACAGACCCCTCGTCACGTTCGACAACCACGTCGAGGTGGTGAAGGTGCGCGAATACGCGCCACACGCGGGACTCCTGCTGCGTCTCCGGGTGCCGAACACCGGATCGATGGTGGAGCTGTCGTCCAAGTTCGGCTGCGAGCCGGGCGAGGCGGTCGCCCTCATCGAGGAGGCCCACGAGGCAGGGTTGGTGGTCGAGGGCCTGAGCTTCCACGTCGGAAGCCAATGCACGAATTTCGAGAACTTCGTGGAGGCGCTCAACGTGGCGGCGGGCGTGTGGCACCAGGCGCTGGCACATGGCTTCGACCTGAAGATCCTCGACATCGGCGGTGGTTTCCCCGTGCGGTACAACCGCCATGTCCCGCCGTTCGGCCAACTGGCGCGGATCCTCAACGTGGAGATCGACCGGCTGTTCCCTCAGGACATACAGATTCTGGCGGAGCCGGGCCGCTTCTTCGTGGCCACCGCCGCGACGTCCGTCGCGACCGTCATCGGTCAGGCCGTCCGGGACGGCAAGCCGTGCTACTACATCGACGACAGTGTCTACCACACGTTCTCGGGGCTGATCTTCGACCACTGCCCCTACCACTTCAAGACCTTCCAGAAAGGCCGCGCCGAGATCTCCACGATCTTCGGGCGGACCTGCGACGGCCTCGACACGATCTCACAGGCGGAGAATCTGCCGCGGCTCCAGCTCGACGACCTGGTGTACGCCGAGAATATCGGCGCGTACAGCAACGCGTCCGCGACCTGGTTCAACGGTTTCCCGCCGGCCGAGGTCGTGCACATCAACCGGTGATCGCGTGAACCCGCTGCGCTCGACCGTAAGGCTCGTCACCGCAGGTCACCTCCTGCTCCTCGCGACCGCCGCGTGCGCGCCCCCCCGCACGGACTCGAGCCTCGATCCGAACGCGCCCAGGGGGGAGGTCATCACGGCCGAGGACATCGCCGCGACCGGAGCCAACACGGCCTGGGACGCTCTCCGGGCGACCGTCCGCTTCGCGAGCTTCACGACGGCCGGCGGCGACAAGCCCGGGGCTATTCGCGTCCGGGGGCACTCCTCGGTCGAGTCCGACGATCACATGCTGATCTACGTGGACCAGATGCCGCTGACGGACATCCAACTCTTGCGGGGCATGTCGGTGCAGTCCGTGGAGCGTATCGAGGTGTTGAGCGGAATCGAGGCCACCACGTACTTCGGAACGAACGCCGGAGACGGCGTCATCCACATCATCACGCGCGGCCGGTAGCCTCGAGGGGGCCAACGATCAGAGTGATCGAGCCGGCGGTCGAATGGAGACGGAGAGCACCATGCCACACCTGACGTTGGAGTATACATCGAACCTGAGGGACCGGACCCCCGACGCGGAGCTGTTCGTCCGCCTGCATCACATGCTGCAATCCGTCGCGGGCGTCCAAATCGCCAACTGCAAGAGCCGGTGGAAGGAGGTGGACCGCTGGGCGGTAGGCACAGGCGAGGGCGAATCCGCCTTCGTGCATCTCGACATCCGCCTCCTGGACGGCCGGCCCGAGGAGGTACGGCGAACGGTGGGCGTCGCCGCTCTGGATATCCTGAGGAGCCGCTTCCTCCCCGCTCCCGAGAATGTGGCTCTGCAGATCTCGGTAGAGGTGCGGGAGATCCGCAGGTCCCTGTACCTCAAGCACCCGTCTTCCCCACCGACGCCGCGGCAGCCGCGACAGGTGTGATTCCGGGAGGTGGTCCCGTGCGAACGCTTGCTCCTCTCCTGTGCGTGTTCTACGCGGCGTGCGCGAGCACCTCCGACTCGACCCCGGTCGCGAGCGCGCGCCCGCCGTCCGTCTACGCGTCGGGGGGCAGCACGGTGGACGTGTTCATCCCGACTGAGCGGGCGGTCGTGAGCGACGCCATCCGGGCCACGCCCGAAGCGGCCTGGGCCGGGCTCCAGCTCGCCTACGAGCACTTCGGGATCGAGGTGAAGGAGCGATCGGACGCGAACCGCATGCTGGGTAATCCCCGATTCGTGGTCTCCCGTCGGCTCGGCGACACCCCACTCTCCAGGTACCTGGAGTGCGGGTCGGGGCTCATGGGAGCGTTCGCCGACAGGTATCGCGTCGAGATGTCGATCCGCAGCGTGGTCCTCTCTGGGGAGGCGGGCGGATCCCGGATCGACACCGTCATCCAGGTGAGCGCCCGCAATCCCGAGGGGACGAGCAACACGGCCGTCGCTTGCACCAGCACACAGCGCCTGGAGCGTGAGATCGCCGAGCAAGTCCGACTCCACGCGGAAGGACGGTAGAGTGCTACTCCGGGCGCAGCGACCCCATCGGGTCGACGCGCCCGAAGCCGGAGCCGCCACCGGCCCGGAGACCGCGGCCGGCCAGCGGCCTGAGCGTCCCACTCAGGACACTATGCGTCCAGCGACAGGCCCGTATGGCGTGCGATGACCTCGAAGTCGCGATCCCGCGCCAGGAGGGACGCGCCTTCCCGGAGCGCCACCGCTGCGATCAGGCAGTCCTTGAGCGCACGCACGGACTCCCCCGCACGCCTGCAGCGCCGATGGATGCCGGCCGCCTCCTCGTAGTCCCCTCCGCAGATCGGCATCGGCTCCAGGGCCGCGAGCATCCGGCGGAGCCGGGACGCGTGCGGTTCGTCCCGCGCGCCGGCCAGGAGCTCCATGATCACTACGTCGGTGGTCGCGAGCGGGACCCCTTGGGCGATCCGCTCGCGGAGTGTCAGGTGCTCGCGGCCGCCCGTGGCGCGTAGGTACTCCACCCATGCCGACGTATCCACCAGGATCACAGGACGGCCTCGGGTCGCTCGGCCCCGCGGAGGACGTCCAGGTCACCCTCCCATCCAGAGCCTTCCATCGCGAGCATGCCCGCCCGGTCGAGCGGAGGATAGACCGCCCGCTCCAACGCGAACCGGACGGCGGCGTCCGCGTCCACGAGCCCGTAGCGCGCCATGACCTGCGCGAGCAGATCCCCATGGGGAGGCCTGGCCTCGCGGACGACGCCGGCCCCCGACCCGCCTCGCTCGTCGGGCTGGAGGGCGCGGGCTTCGCGGAGCGCCTGCCGCACCCACTCGGAGACCGTGGTGCGCGCGGCATCGGCGGCTTCCCGGATCTCCCCGAGCTCCCGTTCGGACACGACCACCTGGAGACGCGTACTCATGATATGAGCATGCTATGCTCATAGCTTCCGGTCAACGTCCGCGCTCCCGTCGCTCTCTTGAGCACCTCCGGCGACGGCGTCTTCTTTCCTCCATGCTCGGTGGGACTCTCGACGCACGCTCGCGCGCCGCGCTGCGTACCCTGGCCGTCGGCCTCCTCGTGACGGGCTGCCGGGACGCGGGCCCTTCGGCGCCCGATGCGTTGCCGCCGTCGCTGGACGCGGCCTCGCCGTCGAGCGCGCATCCGCTCGTCTCGCCTATCGAGGTGACGCTCGCCGGAGACCGGCTGGCCTCCGCCGAGGTGAGCGGACCGCCGTTCCTCTACCTGGAGGTGCTGGAGCGATCCGCCCGGGAGATCCGGCTCCGCATCGGCTTCCGCGGTGGCCCCGCCGGCATGCATTGGATCCACGCGCGCACCGCCGCGGGCGGCGACAGCGTCGCGTTCACCGTGCAGCCTCTGGCGGCGGGTGACTCGCTCACCGAGACCCGTGCGCTCTGGGTGAGCCGCTTCGAGTACGCGTCGGCGGCGGACATCGGCACGATCGTCACGCAGGCGGCCGACGCCGGCTTCAACGTGCTCTACCTCCAGGTGCGCGGCCGCGCCGACGCATTCTACCGATCGTCGCTGGAGCCGTGGGCCGCCAACCTCACGGGCGCCCTGGGCAAGGACCCCGGCTGGGACCCGCTGGGCGTGGCGGTCGAGGAGGGTCGGCGGCGGGGAGTGGACGTCCACGCCTGGATCAACGCCTTCACGGGCTGGGCCGGATCCACGCCCCCGTCGGTCTCGGTGCCGCTCCACGCCTTCCTCGAGCACCCCGACTGGGCGATGGTGAAGTCCGACGGGACCGTGATGCCCTATGTCGCCAACGAAAGCCGGTGGCTCACGCCGGGCCACCCGGGCGTGCGCACACGACTCGCGGCCGTGGCCGCGGATATCGTGCGCAACTACGACGTCGCGGGCATCCACCTCGACTTCATCCGATATCCGAGCACCGAGTACTCGTACGACGCGCCGTCGCTGGCGGCCTGGGACTCGGCGAGAGCCGGGGAGCCGGGGTTGGGGTTCGACGAGATGCGCCGCCGCCTGGTGACGGGCGCCGTGGCCGAGGTACGCGACTCGATGAACGCGGTTGCGCGCAGCTCGAAGCTCTCGGCGGCCGTGTGGGGCATCTTCCGGAACACGCGGGGCTGGAGCGGCGTGAGCACAGGCTACGGGAGCGTCCTCCAGGACGCGCGCGCCTGGGATCGCCTGGGACTCGTGGACGCGCTCGCACCGATGGTGTACTGGACGATCACGCCCGAATATGGTGCCCGTCTCGACTATGCATGGCTCGCCGACGAGCACGCCGCGAGCGTGGAGGCTCCGGTCCTCGTCGGGATGTACGTGCCCGGCATGGACGGGATCGCGCTCGCGCGCCACGTGGAGCGCGCACGCATGGCCGGAGCCGAGGGCGTGGCCGTGTTCAGCTACTCGGCGCTGGAGGACGGCGGGCTCTGGACGGCGCTCGCCCAATGGGCTTTCCATTGGCCCGCGCGCCGGGTGGAGTGACGATCGAACGGGACACCAGCGCGGCCCCGGGCATCGGAACCGCGCACCCGCCCGGATTCCCTATCCGAACAACGCCCTCACCGCGAAGTAGAAGACCGACGGCCCGAAGAGGCACCCGAGGCCCGTATAGAAGGTCGCCGTCATCGCGCCGTACGGGACGAGCTTCGGGTCGGTAGCGGCGAGTCCACCCGCCACGCCGCTCGTCGTGCCCATGAGGCCGCCGAAGACCATGGCCGAGCGGGGGTTGTCGAGGCCGATCGAGCGTGCGACGAACGGCGTGCCCGTCATGACCAGCATGGACTTCACGACGCCCGCGGCGATGGACAGCGCGATCACGTCCGACCCCGCCCCGATCGCCGTCCCTGTGACCGGGCCGACGATGTACGTGGCCGCGCCCGCGCCGATCGTCGTCATGCTCACGGCGTCGGTGTAGCCCAACGCGTATGCGACGGCGGCGCCCACGACGAACGAGCCGAAGACCCCCACGAGCAGCGACACGACGGCGCCGAGCCCCGCCCTGCGGATGACCTGCAGGTCCACGCCGAACGCGGTGGCCACGATCGCCAGGTCGCGGAGCATCGCACCTCCCAGGATCCCCATGCCTGCCAGGACGGGAACGTCGGCGATCCCCTTCGAGCCGCCCGTGGCCACGCCTCCCACCCAGGCCAGGGCCAGACCCACGAGGATCGCGATCGCCGAGCCGTGGATGCGCCCGGCCGTGAGCCGGTTCGACGCGACATAGGAGAGCCAGACGAGGAGGCCCGTGAACGCGAACGCGGTCACGAGCCCGTTGGCGGCGAGGACGTCGCCCAGCATCCGGAGGATGCTCATCGCGCTTCCTCGCCCTCGCCTTCGCCGTCGGGGGGCGGGGGGGCCGAGCCCATTCTGCTGATCGCGGGAACGAGCGTGACGCAGGCCGCCACGGCGAGGGACCCGGCCAGGATCGCGGCCAGCCCGCCTTCCAGCGCCGCGACCGCGTTCTGCGTGGCCGCCATCGCGACCACGATGGGGATGTACACTGAGCTCCAGAAGGTGACGCCCTGCCGGGTCACGGGCTTGAAGCGTCCCCGCCGGATGAGGGCGTCGGTGCCCACCACGAGCAGGAGCATCGCGATCCCGACACCCCCGACGTTCGCCTCCACGCCGATGGCCAGACCCAGCAGGTCGCCGACGAACGCACCGGCGAGCATGCACGCCGAGAGCAACGCAACACCGTAGATGACCAAGGTGCCTCCTAAGAGCCTGTCGGAGTCAGCCCCGGGCGGCGCGCGCGCAGCGCGCGCCCGAGCGCCGGGGCGTCGTCCCCGGGCCGGAGCGGCCGCAACCGGAACGTGTACGCGTGCGGTCCGTACGGCAGCGAGTACCGTGGCAGCGCGGTCGTACCCCACGAGTCCACGCCCCCCACCCCCATCTGCTTGAAGTCCACGTTCAGAAAGATCGCGTCGCGCGGCCGGAGTTCCGCCCAGTGCACCTGGACCTTCCGCTCGCCCGGATCGAGGTCCTCCCGCGCGTACGGGATCGCCGTCGCCTCGACCTCGGGCGCGCCCACGACGAGGAGCCCCCACCCTTCGTCGTCGCGGAGGGAGAGCCACCGCACGCCGGTGCGGTTTCCCGTCTCCTGGGGACGAACGTACGGATGGGCCCACTCCGAGACGTCGAGCGTCCACCTTCCCAGGCGGGCACCGGCGGTCCGGTCCTGGTAGGACTCCATCGGCCCACGCCCGTACCACTCCGTGCGCCGGTATCGGGACGGGAGCTCCGTCCTCATCCCGAACCGGGGCATGCGCGGGATATCCGCGCCCGCCGTGGGCGAGAGCGCCTGGCTCACCTCGAGTGTTCCGTCCGGATGGAGCAGGTAGCGGAGCGTCAGTTTCGAGTCACCCGGTGAGACCATCCCTTCCACGGTCACCTCGGCGCCCGACGCAACCGTCGCCGCGCTCACGCGCGAGGGACGGAACGAGGGACCCGCACCCTTCCACGCCCCCAGCTTCCTCTGCCACCCCCCACCGAAGTCGTTGTCGGTCGGGGCGCGCCAGAAGTCCGGAGCGAGCGCCGAGCCGAGCAGCTCGCGGTCCCCGTCGCGGTACGAGCGCACGAGGCCGCGCTGCCGATCCACTTCCACCCGCACATCGACCGCGCCGAGCACGATCGCGTCGTCGCGCTCCTGCACCGCGACCGCCGGCCCGGAGGACGCTCCCGTGACGTCGGGCAGCGCCGGCCAGATCCACTGCGCGAACGCCTCCTCGTGCCCGGCCGGCAGCAGCTCGTCGGCACTTTCGCGCAGGTAGCGCACCTCGAGCGCGTATTCCGCTCCCTGAACCCGCTCGATCTTCGGGATGCCGAGCACAACTTCGGCGGAGCCGCCGGGCGGCACGGGAGGCATCGCGGCGACACCGTCCAGGACGACCTCGCCGTCCATCCGGACCGCCCAGTGGAGGGCCAGGTGCCCCAGGTCGCGGAACTGGTATCGGTTGTGGATGCGCAACCTACCGGCATCCACGTCTATCGCCTCGGTGCGCACCCACTGATAGACGGCCTTTACTTCCCAATAGTGCGGGTTGGGCCTGCGGTCCGGTTGCACCAGCCCGTTGATGAGGAAGTTGCCGTCCGAGGGCGTGCCGGGCGGGCCCCAGTCGCCTCCGTAGGCGAAGATCGTGTCTCCGCGCTCGGTGACCTTGCGGAGCCCCTGGTCCACCCAATCCCAGACTAACCCTCCCTGGAGCTTCGGGTAGCGCTCGATGAGCTCCCAGTAGTCCGAGAAGTTGCCGACACTGTTCCCCATCGCGTGCGCATACTCGCACATGACGACCGGACGGGGGTCCAGGCTCTGCGCGTAGCGCTCGAGCTCGTCGAGGTCCGGGTACATCGGCACGAACAGGTCGGTGTTGCGCTCCAGCAGCGCCCGCTCGTACTGGACGGGGCGCGTGGGGTCACGCTGCTTGATCCAGTCGTAGGTGGCCTGGAAGTTCACCCCGTTGCCGCCTTCGTTGCCCAGGGACCATACGATGATCGCGGGATGGTTCTTGTCGCGCTCAACCATGCGTCGTGTGCGGTCCAGGTGCGCCGTCATCCACTCCGGGTCGTTGCCGAGGGTGACGTCAGGATCGTAGCCCATCCCGTGGGACTCGATGTTCGCCTCGTCCACGACCCAGAAGCCGAGCGAGTCGGCGAGCTCGTAGAAGCGCGGGTCGTTCGGGTAGTGCGACGTGCGCACGGCGTTGACGTTGGCGGCCTTCATGAGGCGCAGGTCCTCCAACATCCGCTCCTCGCTCACCACGTGCGCGCTCACCGGGTCGGTCTCGTGGCGGTTCACGCCCTGGATCGTCAGCGGGACGCCGTTCACGCGGAGCTGCTCGTCGCGGATCTCGACCACCCGGAACCCCACCTTCGTGCTCACGCTTTCCAGGACGTTCCCGGTGAGGTCCGCGAGCGTCGCGACCAACGTGTACAGGCTCGGGGTCTCGGCGGTCCACGGCTTCGCCCCCGGGACCCTCCGCTCGAGCGTCACGCGCACGCTTCCACCCGGCCCGGCCGATACGGGATGGGACGCGTAGGCGAGCGTGGCCCCCTCCGGCCCGAGGAGCTCCACGCGAAGCCGGTCCGGCATCGGGCCGACGGCGTCCCTCGCCACGTCCACGGCCACGTCGAGCGTCGGCGTCCGGTAGCGCTCGTCCAGGCCGGCCCTCACCTGGACGTCGGCGATGCGCGTGTGGGGCTCGGCGTAGAGGTACACGTCCCGCTCGATTCCGCTGATGCGCCAGAAGTCCTGGCACTCGAGGTAGCTCCCGTCGCTCCAGCGGTAGACCTCCAGGGCGAGGACATTCTCGCCCGGGCGGACCCAAGGTGTCACGTCGAACTCCGCGGGTAGCTTCGCGTCCTCGGAGTATCCCACGCGGACGCCGTTCACCCAGGCGTACATCGCCGACTTGGCCGCACCCACGTGGAGAATCACCCGGCTCTCCATCCAGGACCCGGGGATCGTGACGCGGCGGCGGTACTGCCCCACGGGGTTGTCGTCGTGGTGGATGAACGGAGGGTTCTTCTCGAACTCGTAGGGGATGTTGACGTAGATGGGCACGCCGTACCCGTGGATCTCCCAGTTGGCAGGAACCGGGAAGCGGTCCCAGTCGATGTCGTCGAAGCCCGGACGATGGAAGTCCAGGATGCGCTCGCCGGGATTGCGGACCCACCGGAACGACCACGTCCCGTCGAGGTCCAGGAACCGCTGTGAGGCGCGCCGGTCGCCGGCGCGCGCGAGCTCCCTGCTCTCGAACGGGAAGAACGTGGCGCGGGCGGGGAGCTCCGCGAGCCCCACGACCGAAGGGTCTTCCCAGTGCGGGCGGAGCTCCCCCGGCGTGCCGAGGAGCGGGCCGTAGGGGTCGGCACCCGCGGGCACGGCTGGCCGTAGCCCCAGGGCGTGTCCGTCCAGGCCCCATGCCGCTTCGCTCGGGATCCCCAGATGCGCGAGCACGGTGGGGACGATGTCCACGATGGACGGCGGCGTCACGAAGGTGCCCTGGAGCGCCGAGGGCCCCGACGCCAACCAGATCACCTCCGACCCGTCGGTCGAGTCTCCACCGCTCTCCCCCCAGGCGGTCAGGCCGTGGGTGGAGGCCACGACGATCAGCCAGTCCTCGCCGCTCCGGTTCTCGCGGGAGTGGATTGCCGCGAGAAGATCCCCGATCTGCCCGTCGATCGTCTCCAGCGCCTTGCCGTACTCGGGTCCCACCGTGCCCGCCGCGCGGCCGATGGCCTCCAGGTTCCCGAGGTGGACGAGCGCGACATCCACGTCCGACCCCCATAGCCCGATCGCGGCGAGGCTCGTCACGTCGGCGTCGGCCGCCCCCCCCGCCCCGAGCCCAGCCCCACCCGACACGACCACCGAGTCCACCTCCGCCGACATGAGGGGCTCTCCGCCGCCTGAGGGCCGGGTCGCCTCCGGCCATCCGAGCACCGCCAGCGTGGAGAGCTCCGGCCGCGCACCCTCGATGCGCGTCAGGAAGTCCGGGTAGCGCGCGAAGGCTCCGCCCGAGAGATCTTCGCCCGCGATCCCGTGCTTCCCGGGCCCGACACCGGTCAGGAGGGTCGCCCACCCCGCTCCGCGGCCCGCCGGCGCGGCGCCGCGCGCGCGTGCCGACCAGGCGCCGTCCGCGCGGAGCTGATCGAGGTACGGGGTGCCGGATCGCGCCACCCGCTGACCCGAGAGCCCGTCCACCACGATCACGAGCGCCTTGGGGCTCCTGCCCGGGACCTGGGGTGGCGGCGTCCACGCCGCGCCGCACAACGCCGGAAGGAGGAAGGCGGCGATTCGGATGAAGGCAGGCATGACGTGACGTCCGGGGGTTGGACTCACCCAGCGGGGGACGATCCGACAGGTAGGACTCCGGCGCAGGCCACGATAACTTATGCGGAGCGTGCCGAATCACGCGAGCAGCCCCCCAACTCTCCATGAACGAGCTTCCCGTCCACGCCCACGCGGGCGACGAAACGATGGCCAGGCTCTCCCGGTCCACCGAGCGGACGTGAGCCGCGAGCTCGAAGTGCTCGCGGCGCTCGCGAAGGCCATGGGCGTCCACACGTCCTACGTCGACGGCCTGGACCGCCCCGTGGAGGTGTCGCCGGACACGTTGGTCCGGGTCTGCGCCGCCCTCGGCGCGGAGATCACCGCCCCGGCGGACGCAGCGGCGGCGCTGAAAGCGTACACGGCCTCGAAGGCCGCCCGGCACATTCCTCCCGTCCTGGTCGCGTGGGAGGGTGTGCTGGGCCCGCTGCTCCCCGGCGCCGCCGGCCCCCTCCGCGGCGAGATCCGGCTGGAGGACGGCTCGGCCGTCCCCCTGGACGGCGCCGGAGGACAGCCGTCGGCGAGCCCACCCCTACCCTTCGGCTACCACCGCCTCGTCGTCGAGACCGACGGCAGAACGGAGAAGAGCACGGTCATCGCCGCCCCGGAACGGACGTGGCACCGGGAGCGCGCCCGTCTCGCGTGGGGCGTCGGGGCGCACCTGGCGGCCCTCCGCTCGTCGCGCAGCCGCTCGCTCGGAGACCTGCGCGACCTCGAGATCCTCTGCCGCTGGATTGCGTCGCACGGCGGGGATCTCGTCACGGTGCTCCCGCTCCTGCCGACCTTCAACGACCCCCCCGCGGAGCCCAGCCCGTACGCTCCCGTGAGTCGACTCTTCTGGAGCGAGCTCGTGCTCGCCTTCGACGACCAACACCGGGCCGCGGCGCCCATCGCGACGCTCGACGTCACGCATGGCGACGCGGAGGTCCGCTCGGCGCTCGCCGAGGTTCCCGCCCCGGGACCCGCTACCCTGGAAACCGAGCTCCAGCGGTACGCCCGGTTCCGTGGCGCCCAGGCACGGCTCGGGAGGAACTGGCGGTCCTGGCCGGAGGGACCCCGCCTCGGACGTCTCGGGCCGGCCGACGTGGACCCCGACGAGGAGCGGTTCCATCTGGTGGCGCAGAGCACCGTGCGACGCCAGCTCAAGAAGCTCAAGCGGCGCATCCGCGAGGACGGCGTCCGTCTGGGCCTCGATCTGTCGGTGGGCGTGCATCCCGACGGCTACGATCCGTGGTCCCGGCCCTACCTCTTCGCCGACACGATGTCGGTGGGCGCGCCGCCGGATCGGGGCTTCCCGAGCGGACAAGACTGGGGATTCTCCCCCGTGCTTCCCGAGGCGTCGCGCCGGGAGGGACACCGCTACGTCGCGTCGTCCATCGCGCACCAGGCGATCCTCGCCGACGTCGTCCGGGTCGACCACATCATGGCGCTCACGCGCCTGTACTGGATCCCGCACGGCTTCGATCTGCATCAGGGGACATACGTGACGTACCCGGCCGAGGAACTGTTCGCCGTTCTCACGCTGGAGTCCCACCGCAACGCCTGCGAGATCGTCGGAGAGAACCTCGGGACGGTGCCGCCCGAGGTCAACGCGGCCCTTCCGCGTCATGGGATCCACGGCACGTACCTCGCCCAGTTCGCTCCACCGTCGGTCCCCCCTTCCGGAACCGAGGTGGCGCATTTCGGGACGCATGACACGCCGACGGTGGCGGGGTGGGTCGCGGGCGTGGACATCGACGAGCGCGTACGATACGGCCTGCTGGACCCGTCTGCGGCACCCGAGGTGCGGCACGCCCGCACGGAGGCCATCGAGCGGCTGTCCGCCACGCTGGACGTATCCCCCGGGGACGTGGCCGAGCTGCTCGGTGCCCTCCTCGACTGGCTCGGCAGCTCGCCCAGCCCCCTCGTGATCCCGTGGCTCGAGGACCTCTGGCTCGAGGTCGAGCAGGTCAACCTGCCGGGGACGACGTCGTCGGAGCGGCCGAACTGGCAGCGCCCCATGGCAAGGCTGCTCGACGACGTTCTGAACGACCCGACCGTGATCGCGCGGGTGCGGCGCCTCAACGCCGTCCGGGAGGCGGCGGAAGTCGTGGCGGCGCGTCTCGCCGCCTTGGCGGCCGAAGCCGTGCCGGAGGAAGCCTGACGTGCGCCGGCCGTGGAAGGTCCCGGCCGGCACGCCGGAGGACCCCCGGCTCCGCGCGGAGATCCACGGGCCCACCCAGATCCGCTTCGCGGTTCTGGGCGCCGAGCGGCCGGCGGAGACGTCCGCCTACCGGCTGACCGACGGTCGCGGGCGCCCGACCGCGATCGCCGAAGTGCGCGGCCCGTCCTCGGCCGCCGTGCTCGTCCCCGCGGTGGAGCTCGACCCGCTGCGCGCTCGCTGGCTCGAGATCCCCGCGCTCGGCCTGCGCACCGCGGTGCGGCGTGATCCGCTGTTCCGGGAGATGGATTCGTCCAAGGAACTCGGCGCCGTCGTCGCGGACGACGGGAGCCGCACGACGTTCCGGGTCTTCTCCCCGCGCGCCCACGCTGTCCGGCTGTACCTCTACCGGGGAGCGCAGGACCCGCCGGCGCGCGCGCTCCGCGTCGTGGACATGGTCCGCGACCGCGACGGTGTCTGGGAGGCGGCCGAGCCCGGCGATCTCCACGGGAGCTGGTACGACTTCACGGTCCACGGGCCGGACGACCCGGGCAACTGGTTCTATGAGACCCATCCGGTGCACGTCTCCGATCCGTACGCTCGGGTGAACGACGACGCCTGGGGCAAGTCCCGCGTCTGGAGGGACGGGCCGCCTCCTCCCCCGGTCGCGGGCGGGCGCCCCGCGATGGAGGACGTCGTCGCGTACGAGGTGCATGTCCAGGACTTCACCGAGCTCCTCCCGGTCGCGCCCGCCGAGACCGGGACCCTGCCGGCGATGGCGCGCGGCGGGCTCGTCAACGTCCACGGAGAGCCGGTCGGGTTCGACCACCTGCTGGCCCTCGGTATCAACGTGGTCCATCTCCTGCCGGTCCAGGAGTTCGTCCACTACCGCGACGACGAGTGGCGGGCCGCGTTCGCCGACGATCCGTTCGCCCGCGCCATGGGGATCGACCGCGAGAACTACCAATGGGGATATCGCACGACGCATGCGTTCGCGGTGGAGAGCCGCTACCGCTCGCGGGACGCCGAGCCGGGAGCGGAGCGCGAGCAGTTCAAGGCGCTCGTCCGCGCGTTCCACGAGGTCGGGATCTCCGTGATCATCGACCTCGTCGCCAACCACACGGGAGAGAACATCGATCACCGGCATCTCCTGCTGGGCTTCAACGTCTTCGATCTGCCGTACTACTTCCGGACCGACGACGACGTCGACCATATCGGCCCGTTCGGCAACGAGGTGAAGTCCGAGGATCGGCCGATGGTGCGGCGCTGGCTGCTGGACCAGACGCGGCACTGGGTCGAGGAGCTGGGCGTGGACGGCTTCCGCGTGGACCTGGCCGCGCAGATCGACAAGCAGACCCTCCTGTGGCTGAAGCGAAGCCTCCCGGCGGACCTCATCGTGTACGGTGAGCCATGGATCCCCCCGAGCGACCCCGACGTCCGGGCCAACCCCGACTGGGCATGGAACAAGGCCGATGCGCCGATCACGTTCTTCCAGGACGACGCGCGCAACGCGTTCCAGGGCTCGCCGTTCGACGTGAACGACCGCGGGTGGGGCGGAGGCGACCCCGGCGTCCGGGGGGCCGCGATGAGAGCGCTCGCGAACGACTACGCCGAGGAGGGGCGCTCGACGGACGGCATCTCGTACCTGGACATCCACGACAACTGGGCGCTGGCGGACCGGTTCGCCCTGAAAGACCACAACGGGCTCGAGGGTGTGGACCTGGCGGCCGTGCGCATCGCGGCAGGACTCCTCCTCACGTCGGCGGGGCCCGTCGTGATCCACGGCGGCACCGAGATGCTGCGCTCCAAGGGGCTCGCACCGCTGGAGAAACGCATCGTCCAAGCGTTGGGCGGGACGATCGAATTCAACGGACGGGATGACACGTACAACCTCCGGGCGCCGAATCGCTTCTGCTGGGACACGCTGACGCCGGGGTCGCCCCAGGCGGCGATGCGGGACTGGTGGAGGGGCCTCGTGGCGCTCCGGATGTCCGAGCACGGACAGGTCTTCCGCATCGCCGACGTGCCGCGCGACCACTACCGCTTCATCACGCCCGACGACGGGCACATGCTCGGTTACGTCGTGGGGGGACGTGTCCTCGTCCTCGCCCACAACGGCGTGGGCGACGGCGTGTTCCGGTTCGAGCTCCCGGAGGGCGCCTGGCGCCAGGTGGCGGACCGTGAGCGTGCGGACCCGATGCGGGGCGTCGGGGGCCGCTACGCGAGACTGCGCGGCGGCCCCCAGGAGATCCGCGTGGACGGCGGGTCGTTCCTGGTCTGGATCCGCGAAGGACCCTGACGCCCCCCTTCTACGGTCCGCCCCCCGAGAGAACCCGCACGGCGTCCTCGACGCCCTCGAGCAACCGGTCCACCTCCTCCTGCGTCGTGTAGCACATGCACCCCGCCCGCACCAGCGGATCGGAGAGCCCCAGGTCCCCCGGGACGTACGCGGCATAGAAGGCGCCCGAGGAAAGGAAGAGGCCGTGCCGTGACCAGAGGTGCTGGGCGACGGCGCGCGCATGCACGCCTTCGACGACGAAGGAGAGCGTCGGCGTACGAGGGGTACCCGGCGGCGGACCGAACACGCGCACCCGGGGAATCGAGGAGAGGCCCCGCCAGAGCCGCCCGATGAGCGCATCGCCCCGGACATGCAGCTCCCGGTACGCGCGATCCAGTCGCTCCCTGCGGGTGCCGCCTTCCGCGAGGCCGGCCAGGAAGTCCACGGTCGCCGTGATGCCCGGCATGTCCTCGTGGGCCTGTGTCCCGGTCTCGAACCGGTCCGGCGCGGCCTGCGGAGCGCAGGACAGCCGAGGCGGATCCAACTCGTCCATGAGCTCCGCAGGGCAGTACAGGACCCCCGCGTGGGGGCCGTAGAACTTGTACGGCGAGCAGGCCAGGAAGTCGCACCCCATCCCCCGCACGTCCGGAAGCAGGTGGGTCACCGAGTGCACGGCGTCCACGAAGGTCAGGGCGCCCACCGACTTCGCCTGCTCGAGCAGCGGCACGAGGTCGTTCACGGTGCCGAGCGCGTTCGACGCCCACCCGACCGCCACCAGCTTCGTGCGCTTCGAGAGGAACGCCTCGTAGGCGTCCGTATCCAGCGTGCCGTCCTCCGGATGGAACGGCACCTCGCGCACCACCACCCCGCGCTCCTGCTCGAGCGCCTTCCACGGCGAGACGTTCGCGAAGTGATCGAGCCGCGTGACGATGATCTCGTCACCGGGACCGAAGCGCCTCCCGAGCGTGCGGCTCAGGTGGAACGTCAGCGTGGTCATGTTGGGCCCGAAGGCGACATCCGCGGGGTCGCACCCCAGCAGGTCGGCCATGGCCTGCCGGGCCGCGGCCATCACCTCGTCGGTCTCGACGCTGGTGGGAAACCCCCAGCCCCGGTTCCCTACGTGGTGCAGGAAATAGTCGGCGACGGCCTCCATCACCGACCGGGGGACCTGCGTCCCGCCGGGGCCGTCGAAGTACCCCACGGGACGTCCGGCATGGACGCGCTCGAGCGAAGGAAAGAGCGCGCGGATCTCCTCAACGGAGGCCACGTGCGGCTCCGTCAGGGTCGCCATGGGGCTACCTCCCCTCCGGCGTGCCGTAGGGATACAGCTTCGTCAGATCCACGTGCTCGTAGGGGAGCGCGTCCAGGAAAGTCGTGCCGACGAAGGGCCCGGGAGCCTCCACCACCACGATCGTCTTCGCGAACCCGGTCTCATCGAAGCCTCCGCGGAAGTGCACGCGCGACTTGACCACGAACACGTCGTACGCGTCCGGGTCCACCGGCCCGAAACGGAAGCGGCCAGGATCGGTGATCTGGGTGTAGGTGGGCACGAGGATCACCAGGTTGCCCTCGCCGAACTCCACGGCGGCCGTGTAGTCGTAGCGCGCCCACGGGCCGACGTAGGAGATCGTGCCTCGGATGCGATAGGGCGAGCCGCCCGACTCGGAGATCCCGCCGATCTCGGCGTCGAAGGGGTCGCCTGCCTTCGCGCCGGCCGACTGCAGCGCATCGAGCGTCGCGGGAGACGTGATCGCCCCGTACAACACCTTCTCGATGCCCGCCGCCTCGAAGGCCTTGAGGATGTGGGTCGCGTCACCCAGACGGTCCGAATGGTCGCCCACCGCCACCGGGACCCTCCCCGCCGCGATCGCGGCTCTCACCGTGCGAGCCGCCTCGTCCGGCAGGGGAAGCTTCCCGCTGGCGAACGCCTCGCGTACCCGCCAGATGTAGTCGCTCATGTCCTCGGCGATGCTGTCGGCGAGGGCCTGATCGTCGTTCGTCATCACCTCGACCGTCGCGCCCACATCCGGGACGTCCGTCCAGGGGAAGCCGTAGAAGACGCTCACGAACACGTCCGTCTCCCTCGCCTCCCAGCGCTTGGCGCGCTCCATGATATCCAGGGAGGGTGAGGCGCCGGTCCACTGGTACACCGTGGGCGTGATCACACCGGGCTTGCGGGTGGCCGTGGTCGGCTTGTAGGTGCCGCTCAGGGTGCGGTGCAGCGCCCGAGCCGCCCTCTCGCCCTGCTGACCCGTGTCGAAATGAGGATAGTACATGGTGGTCATCGCGAAGTCGGCGTACTCGAGGAACTCCTCGTCCTCGTTGCCATGGAGGTCGAACGTCGCCACGATCGGCACGTCCGGGCCGACCACCTCGCGGAACCGGCGTGCGATCTCCGCCTCGGGCCGGGGTACGTCGCGTACGCCCATCGCACCGTGGAGCGCCAGGTACACGCCGTCCACGGGCAACTCTGCCCGCAGCTCCTCCAGCATCGCGTCAAGGAAATGGTTGAACGTCTCTTCGGTGTTCCAACTGCGGGACGACCCACCGAAGACGCCGTCCGGCGATGTGAGCCCGATCAACTCCATGTCGCCGTAGTCCCGGGCCTGGCGCACGAACCCGCGGATGTAGCCGTCGGACTCGAGTAGCGCCTCCCCCGAAACCGCGGGGCCGCCCCGGTTCCAGTCCTCGACGGTCACGTCCCCACCCGGGCAGAACGTGCAGGTCTCGTGCTGGAATTTCATGACGGCCACACGGAAGGTGGGTCGGGCGCTCTCACACGCGGTGGTGCAAACGGCGATGAAAGCAGCAAGGCCTAATAGGGCGGAGCGTACTCGCATAACATCCCCCTGTCACACGTCGGAGTGACTCCGAGCGGTGGACGGACCCGTCGGGGAGGGTAGGCCGAACCTCGGCCGCGGCGGCCCGTGGACACGTTCAACAGACCCCTCAAAAGGTACCCGAATGCGGTCGCACGCAAGGTCGGCAGACCAGGGGGAACTTTCCCTACACCATTGTGCGGAGGTTCCCGACAGATGTGCAGGACCCCTTGTGTTTTCGTATTTGTGAAATAAGGTGCGAGCTAACCCCGGCTTCACCGACAGCCTGCGGGGTTGGCGGGACTTCTACTCCGCCGGAGCGGGCATGAGCAGCCTACAGACATCCGACCTGCAGAAGATCGTCGAGCGCCACGGGCGGTCCCGGACCGCCCTGATGAACATCGTCCGGAATATCCAGAAAGACCACCAGCACGTCCCTCCCGACGCCATCACGTACGTGGCGAAGGAGCTCGGTATCCCGCGCTGGGAGGTGGTTTCGTTCGTCTCGTTCTACGACTTCCTGACCCTGGAGCCGACCGGCCGCATCGTCATACGCGTGTGCAACGACGTGGTGGACCGGATGAAGGGCTTCGCACGGGTCATGGAGTCGTTCCGGCAAGCGCTCGATATTCTGCCGGGTGAAACGACCGCGGACGGGCAGATCACTCTCACCACGACGCCGTGCATCGGGCTCTGCGATCAGGCGCCGGCCGCCCTGGTCAACGACGTCCCCATCACCGACCTGAATACGGATCGCGTCTGGCAGGTGGTTCGCGAGCTCAAGGCCCACGGCGACCCACACCGCCTCGTGAAGACGTTGGGCGACGGCAACAACGCGCATCCTCTCGTCCACGCCATGGTGAGGAACAACCTCCACGAGACCGGTCCGCTGTTCAGCCCGATCAACCGCGGCGAGGCGCTCCGCAAGGCGGTGTCGGTCCACCCGGCCGAGGTGATCCGTGCCCTCAAGACCGCGCGCCTGCGGGGGCGCGGCGGGGCGGGGTTCCCCACGGGGATCAAGCTCGAGTTCGCCCGGACGAACCCTGGATCGTGGAAGTTCGTCGTTTGCAACGCGGATGAAGGAGAGCCGGGCACGTTCAAGGACCGCGTCCTCCTCACCGAGCGTCCCGATCGCGTGTTCGCGGGGCTCACGATCGCCGGGTACGCCGTAGGCGCGAAGGAAGGAATCGTCTACCTGCGCGGCGAATACGAGTACCTGTACCCGTTCCTGGAGGACGTCCTGGCACGGCGACGCGCCGACGGGCTCCTCGGCAAGGACGTCGCCGGCAAGAAGGGATTCGATTTCGACATCCGCATCCAGTTGGGAGCCGGCGCCTACATCTGCGGAGAGGAGTCGGCGCTCTTGAACTCGTTGGAAGGCCGCGCGGGCGATCCGCGCAACCGCCCGCCCTTCCCCGCCCAGAGAGGGTTCCTCGGAGCTCCGACGGTCGTGAACAACGTGGAGACGCTCGCGTGCATCACCAAGATCCTCGAGGAAGGCCCGGCCACGTTCGCCGAGTACGGCACCCAGCAGAGCACCGGGACCAAGCTCCTGTCCGTATCGGGTGACTGTTGCAGGCCGGGCATCTACGAGGTCCCGTTCGGAACCCGCCTCGATGCCCTGATGGCGAAGGCGGGCGCAGAGGACACCCAGGCCGTGCAGGTGGGAGGCCCGTCGGGGCGCCTGGTGGGTCCGGCCGGGTTCTCCAGGACGATCTGCTTCGACGACCTCGCTACCGGCGGTTCCATCGTGGCGTTCGGTCCCGATCGCGACCTGCTCGCGGTCGTTCGCGCCTACCAGGCGTTCTTCCGGCACGAGAGCTGTGGCTACTGCACGCCGTGTCGCGTCGGGAACGTGATCCTGGAGCACTACCTCGACCGGATCATCTCGGGGCATGGCGAGCCCTCCGACCTGGTCGCCATGGAGCGCGCGGCCACGGCCATGAAGAAGTTCAGCCGGTGTGGGCTGGGACAAACCGCGTGCAATCCCGTGCTCACGTCGCTCGAGGCGTTCCGTCCCATGTATGAAGCCTTGGTGGCGGAGGACCCCAACGGGTACCGCAGGTCCTTCGATCTAGCCGCCGCGGTCGCGGAGCACAAAGCGCTCAGACAGGCGTCACCACCGCCCCCACCGATGTCCGACTGGGCCGATTAGGAGACACGCGATGATCAACCCGGTGACCTTCACGCTCGACGGAAAGCAGCTCGAGGCCGAGGCGGGCCAGACCATCATGGAGGCGGCAGACGCCGCCGGCGTGTACATCCCGCGCCTCTGCCACATGGCCGGACTCGAGCCCTATGGCGGATGCAGAGTGTGCACGGTCATGGTCAACGGCCGGCCGGCCCCTGCATGCGTCCAGCCCGTGAACAGCGGCATGTTCGTCGAGAGCGATTCCGACGAGCTGCGCGACTTCCGCCGTGCGGTCGTGGAGATGCTGTTCGTGGAAGGGAACCACTTCTGCATGTTCTGCGAGAAGAGTGGGAACTGCGAGCTCCAGGCGCTGGCGTACCGTCTGGGCATCACGGCGCCCCAGTTCCCCTACGAGTTCCCCGAGAGGGAGGTGGACGCCTCCCACCCCGACATCATCCTGGACCGTAATCGCTGCATCTTGTGCGGCCGATGCGTCCGGACCTCACGCGACCTGGACGGCAAGCACGTCTTCGGATTCGCCGGACGCTCGGGGGATCGCCACATTGTGGTGAACGCCGAAGCGCGCCTCTCCGACACCAACGCCGACGTCACCGACCGGGCCATCGAAGTATGCCCGGTGGGCGCGCTGCTCCCCAAGCGCAGGGGCTACAGCGTGCCTATGGGTCAACGGCGTTTCGACCACCAGCCCATCGGCTCGGACATCGAGGGGAAGTGATCCATGGCCAAGAAACGCATTGCGACGACGTCCCTGGCCGGGTGCTTCGGATGTCACATGTCCCTCCTGGACATAGACGAGCGCATCCTCCAACTCGCCGAGTTGGTCGAGTTCGACCGCTCTCCCATCGACGACATCAAGCACATCTCGCGCCACTGCGACATCGGGATCATCGAGGGTGGATGCTGCCATGCCGAGAACGTCGAGACCCTACGGGAGTTCCGGAGGAACTGCGACGTCCTGGTAGCGCTGGGGGATTGCGCCACGATGGGGGGGATCCCGGCACTTCGGAACCTAGTCCCCATGAGGGAGTGTCTGCGCGAGGCGTATCTGAACGGACCGTCGGTGTACAACCCGACGAACCGGATTCCGGACGACCCCGAGATCCCGATGCTGCTGGACCGTGTCTACCCCTGCCACGAGGTGGTGCGGGTGGATTACCACCTGCCCGGATGTCCGCCCTCGGCGGAATCCATCTGGCAAGCGCTCAACGCTCTCATCACCGGAAAGTCAGCGGAACTGCCGTATGAGCTCATCAAGTACGAGTAACAAGACGCGCCGCATCGTCATCGAGCCGGTGACCCGCGTCGAGGGTCACGGCAAGGTCACGATCCACCTGAACGAGCAGGGTGAGGTCGAGGAAGCGCGGCTCCACATCGTGGAATTCCGGGGCTTCGAGCGATTCATCCAGGGACGTCCGTACTGGGAGATGCCGGTCGCGGTCCAGCGGCTGTGCGGGATTTGCCCCGTGAGCCACCATCTCTGCGCCGCGAAGGCGATGGACCGGATCGTGGGCGGAGAGAAGCTCACGCCCACCGCGGAGAAGATGCGGCGGCTCATGCACTACGGGCAGGTCTTCCAGTCGCACTCGCTGCACTTCTTCCACCTGTCGTCCCCCGACCTTCTCTTCGGGTTCGAGGCCGATCCGCTCGAGCGCAACGTCCTGGCCGTGGCAGCCAAGCATCCCGAGCTCGCCCGGCAGGGGATCATGATGCGCAAGTACGGACAGGAGGTCATCGCCGCGACGGCCGGCCGGAAGATCCACGGCACCGGTGCGATCCCCGGCGGAATCAACAAGAACCTCTCCATCGAGGAGCGCGACGCTCTCCTGGCCGATTGGCCCCAGATGCTGCGATGGGGACAGGACGCGGTGGCAATCGCACGGGACTACACCACGGAGCACCTCGACGAGCTGGCCGACTTCGGCTCGTTCGACTCCAACTTCCTGAGCATCGTACGGACCGACGGGGCCATGGATTTGTACGACGGGGTGCTCCGGGCCATCGACGCCGACGGGAAGACGATCTTCGATCAGGTGGACGCCCAGGCCTATCTGGACTACATCGCCGAGGAGGTCCGCCCCTGGTCGTACATGAAATTCCCGTTCATCCGCTCTCTGGGACCGCAGAAGGGCTGGTACCGTGTGGGTCCCCTGGCCCGGGTGAACGCGTGCGATTTCATCGACACCCCTCTGGCCGAGGAAGCCCGCCAGGAGTTCAAGGCGGTCGGCAAGGGACGGCCGGTGCACATCTCGATGGCGTACCACTGGGCTCGCATGATCGAGGTGCTCCACACGGTCGAGAAGATCGGCGATCTGCTTCGCGACCCCGATCTCCAGGGCACCGATCTGGTGGTGTCGGGCAAGCGGCGCGGCGAGGGTATCGCTATTCTGGAAGCACCCAGAGGAACGCTGTTCCACCACTACCAGGTGAACGACGAAGATCTGGTCACCATGTGCAACCTCATCGTGTCCACCACCAACAACAACGAGCCCATGAACCGGGCCGTGGCGGGGGTGGCGCGGAAGGTGATGACTGGCCGTACCACGATCACCGAAGGCATGATGAATCAGGTGGAGGTGGTGATACGGGCGTACGACCCGTGCCTGTCGTGCGCGACCCACGCCATGGGGCAAATGCCCCTCTACGTGGAAGTGTTCGACCACGCCGGAAATGTGGTGGACCGGCGCATCAAGGATAGAAAACCGGTTGCCTCGAGGTGAGGAGGTATCATGTCTCCCGATACGAAGGTGCTGGTCATCGGGTACGGAAATCCCGGCCGTTGTGACGACGGCCTCGGGATGGCGCTCGCGGAGAGGATCCGCGCCCTGGACATCCCCGGGGTAACCGTCCAGACCAAGTACCAGTTGAACGTCGAGGACGCCGACGACGTGGCGAAGCACGATGTCGTCGTCTTCCTGGACGCCTGCATGTGCGCCCCTCCCCCGTTCTTCCTGAGGGAGTTGGAGGCGCGCGCCGGAACGCTGGAGTTCACGACGCATTCACTGGCCCCCGAAGGCGTCCTCGGCCTGGCGAAGGATGTGTTCCACGCGCCCACGCAGGGATACGCGCTGGCCGTCCGAGGGTACGACTTCCACGACTTCGGTGACGAGATCAGCAAGGATGCGCAGGCCAATCTGGAGACGGCCGTCACCTACCTCGCGGAGGCGCTCCAGCCCGGCGGCAGCCTGCATCCCATGGAGGTGGGCGCGTGACCAGTCCGAAGAAGAGGATCCTCTACGTCGAGGACGATCCGGACTACCGTGAGGCGGTCCGGTCCATCCTCCAAGGGGCGGGCTACGAGGTCGTGGAAGCGAATTCCGCCGAGGAGGGGCTCGCGGCGTTCCGTACGTCGGCCCCCGACGCCGCCCTGGTGGATCTCATGATGGAGGAGGTGGACGCCGGCATGACCCTGGCCACGGAACTCAGGGCCGCAGGCGCCACCATCCCCGTGCTGCTGCTCTCCTCGGTCGGTGACGCGCTCTCCCTCGAGAAGGCGGCCGAAGAGCTCGGCGTGGCGGCCATCCTCCAGAAGCCGATCCGCGGCGATACTCTCGTCAGCATCCTGCGCGCCCGCATCGGCTGACCGTCGGGGCCCCGGGCCGGCGGGCCGGCCGGGGGCCCCGTAGCCCGCGGTCCGCGGCGCCCGGACCGCTCCCACGCTTCAGCCGCCGCCCGTCACGAGCTCCGTTCGCTTCTCCGCTTCGATCAAGTCCGCCGACGGCATCTCCAGCCAGAACGTGCTCCCCTCGCCGGGGCGGGTCTCCACGCCCACGCGGCCCCCGTGCGTCTCCATGATCTTCTTCGTGATGGAGAGCCCGAGGCCGCTGCTCGCCGGATGCTCGGGGCCGGCTCGCCGCTGGATGCCCCGTGCGAATTCCTGGAACAGGAGGGGCATCTCCTCGGGAGGCACGCCAGGGCCGGAGTCGCGGACCTCCACACGCGCCCACGGACCGCGGTCGGCAATGAGCGTCTTCGTCTCCAGCACGACCGGACCCGATCTCGGTGCGTACTTGATCGCGTTCGTCACGTAGTTCGCCACCGCCTCCCGGAGGAGCCTGCGGATCCCACGTACCTCCGGGACGTCCTCCCCATCCAGGGTCACCAGCTCGATCCCCGCCGCGCGTGCCTGCTCACCGTAGTCGTCGGCGACGTCGCGAAGGACGTCTCCGAGGCGCAGCCGCTCCGCTGTGCGTTCGACGTCCTCCGTCTCGAGCTGCCCGAGGATCTGCAGGTCCTGGAGCATCTCCTGCAGTCCCTCCATGCGGCGGCCGATTCGGAGTACCCAATCCTGCTGCTGCGGCTTGAGGGGACCCGCCAGCCCCGAGACCAGGTTCTCCAGGAGCATCTGGGAAGCGCCCACCGGCGAGCGGAGGTTGTGGATGGCGACCTTCAGGAACTCACGGCGTAGGCGTGAGAGCTGGTCGAGACGCCGGTTCTGGACGAGGAGATCCCTCTCACCGCTGCGGATCCTCTCCACCAGCGAGATCATGAGGCCATCCACGAGGACGAAGAGCACTCCGTACACCACCGCGATCGCGAACGCCGTCATGTTGTCGATCGGTGTGACGAATGCTGGAGACCTCAGCGCCGGCGCTGGCGCCCAGCCGGTCACCTCCCCGTAGACCTGCAGGCAGATCAGCAGATAGGCGACCATCGAGACTCTGATCGCGGACCGACGCGTGAGGAGGATGTTCGCGAGAACCACGTGGAGCAGGTAGAACGTCGTGACCGGTGAGCGTACGCCTCCGAGCAAGGCGACCGCGAGCGCGAGAACGAGGTAATCCACACCGATCCCTACGTAGACCAGGCGCCTCAGGCGAGCGTACGCCCCCGCCGACGAGGCCGGCTCCACGTGGGCGCGCGCCTGGTGGAACAGCACGAAGTTCAGCGCCAGCAGGACCGCCGCGGCTCCGCTGAGCACCGGCACGCCCCATGCCTCCAGGCCTCCCGCGAGCGAGACCAGCCACGGGCCGAGCAGGAGGGTGCCCCCGACGACGAATCGCACCCGGCTGTTCAGCACGAGCCGC
>CAYPMO010000004.1:47891-161648 GCA_964412015.1 uncultured Gemmatimonadaceae bacterium
TATCGCGCCGCCCGAGGAGCTCTCGGTAGCTCACAGCGGCGTCGAAGGTCCCGGGATCCAGCGTGGGACCGCTCACAGGGGAGCTCTCGTCGGCCATGGATGATTAAACCTAAGCGCCCCGCCGGATCAGGCGAGGGTCAGGCACTCATCGGCGGCCACCGCGCGCAACTCACCGTGTATCTCCGCCTGCTCGACGTACCCGTCCCGGGGATGTACGGACCTTCAGCGGACGAGCAGTAGGCCCGGCGCCGCGGCCTTCGCGGTGCCGGGCCGCAACGTCACGCGCGGCTCAGCCGGCGGGCGGTGGGATGATCGTAGAGAGGTCGCGGCTGAGCCCTCCGCCGGAGAGGTACTGGAGGAGGGCTTCGATGTTCGCCGACTGGCCGACCTGGAGCAGCGTCACCGTGTACACGGGTTGGGCTACCGGTTCCTCCCCTTCCGGCGCTTCCGGCACATGCACGGCCGTGAGGCTCACCAGGTCACCGGTCTGGAGCCGGGCGAGGTCGCGACCGGACACCAGCAACGACGCCTGGAGCACGCCCTGCTCCCCCGCCGGGGCACTCCAGATCACGTCGTCCTCTCCGGAGAGGTCCCCGAAATGCACGATCAGGTGCGTCTCCCCACCCACAGGCTCGGGCACGTTGAGGTAGAGTTCGAGGGCAGGAGCCATGACGAACAGCGGGTGCTCGAACACGTATCCCAACGAATCGAGGTTGGCCTCGAAGCCGGCGATCGACACCGAATCGAGCTCCGACCGGTTGCGGATGAGCGGCCCTACCGCAACCGAGAGCACCACGTTGCCCCTTCGAGCCAGGGCCGCGGTTCGGGCGCCCATCAACGCGCCGTCGGGGGCGCCCTGGAGCGGCTCGGGCGTGGACCATGCCCGGTACTCCTCGATGTCCCACAGGTCCTCGGCGCTGTCCACGAAGCGATACTCCCCGCCGGTCGCGGTGTCCGCCGCCGCCTGGCAGAGGTTGCTCGTGCTCCCGGCGCACGCCTCCAGCACCGCGCCGCGCACGAAGACGGCGCCCAGACACGGCTCGACGGCGGCCTCGATGGAGTCGGCGTCCGTGAGGTGTCCCTGCGCCTCGGCACTCACGGCATCCATGGCCTGGCGGATCCGGTCCAGGATGGCCGTGCGGCCACGGGATCGCTCCTCCTGGATGGTGGAATCCCTCTCCGCGACCCATCGTTGGGCCAGGGCGCTGTCCGTCGCGAACCAATGGGCGACGGCCGCCTCGACCGAGTCCGCGTCGCTCAGGGGTGCCGCCTCCGTGATGTCCTCGAGGGACACGGCCAGTCCCAGGGCCCTGAGACGATCCAGGCGGGCGCCGTAGGGCTGGAGCCTGGCATTGAGCTCATCGTACCGGGCCAGGCTCTCCACACAGGCGCGCGAGCGCGCCATCTCGACGTCGGCGAGGCCCGGAGGCGGGGGTTCTTCCTGGGCCCGGACGGCGACCGGGACGAGAAGACCGATGAGGATGGGTACGGCTCTCAAGGCGGGCTCCGTGAAGATTGCGACTGGCCGCGCATATGATAGTGGAAACAGGGCCGAAGAGGTCCCCCCGGAGGCACGTGGCGCGACGGTCCCGCCAGCGCCCGCGTGGGGAAGCGGCGCGGACCGGTCCGCCCCATATTGCCTCCGCCCTCGTCACGAAGGAGTCGCAATGATCGCCCCGCTGCTGTTCGCCGCCCTCGTCCAGGTCCCCCCGCCCGGCCAGGAGCTCGCGCCGGGCACGCGGTACGACCCCGCCGTTCCCACCCTCGAGCAGGTCGTGGGCCACGACTTCCGCGAGGAGATCACGCCACCGGACGACGTGATCCGGTACATGGAGGCGCTCCACGCCGCGGTCCCCGACCGGACGCGCCTGATCCGGTACGCGGAGAGCTGGGAAGGGAGGCCTCTCGTGGTCATGGTCATCGGCACGGCGGAGCGCATCGCCCGCCTCGATGCAATCAAGGCCGACCTCGCGCGGCTCGCCGACCCCAGGGGACTGTCCGCCGCCGATGCCGAGGCGCTCCTGGAGCGCCTCCCGGTCGTGACGATGATCCTCCACGGGATCCACGGAAACGAGATCAGCGGGAGCGGCGCCGCGATGGCGGAGGCCTACCACCTGCTGGCCGCCCGCGGTGATGCGGACGTGGACCTGATCTTCCAGGAGAGCCTCGTTCTGATCGACCCCATGGAGAACCCGGACGGCCGGGCCCGGTTCGTCTTCCAGAACACGATGGGGCGCTCCCGGTGGGAGGACCCGGCCACCTGGTCCGTCGAGCACGACGAGCCATGGCCGGGCGGACGAGTCAACCACTACCTGTTCGACCTGAACCGGGATCTGTTCATCCAGAGCCAGGTCGAGACGCGGGGCAAGGTGCGCATCCTCCTCGAATACCATCCGCAGATCCTGGCCGATCTCCACGAGATGGGCGGGAACTCCACGTACTTCTTCCCGCCCACCGCGCCGCCGTCGAATCCCTGGTTCACGGAGGCCCAGATCCAGCTCATGGACGTCTTCGGCTCGGCCAACGCGGAGGTGTTCGACCAGCGCGGGTTCTCGTACTTCAACCGGGACACGTACGACCTCTTCTATCCCGGGTACGTGGACATGTGGCCGATGACGCACGGAGCCCTGGGGATGACGTACGAGCAGGCCTCCCCGCGCGCGCTGGTCCTGCTGCGTGATGACGGCGATCTCCTGACCTACGCGGACGCCGTGACCCACCATTTCACGGCCGCCATCCAGACGATGATCACTGCGGCGAAGCACCGGGAGCGCATCCTGCGTGACTACCTGGCGTTCCGGCAGGACGGCATCCGGGGGAGCGACCGTGGACCGGCCGAATACGTCCTCACGGGTCACGACCCGGGCATGACGGCGCGCCTCGCCTCCTTGCTCGTGAAGAACGGCGTGGAGGTCTTCACGGCTCGCGGCCCGGTACGGATCGGCACGCGAACCCTGGACGCGCCGGGCACCTACGTCGTTCCGCTCCAGCAGCCCGCGTCCCGCATGGCCCGCATGCTCCTCGATCGGCACGTGCCGATGGACACGGCCTTTATCCAGCGACAGATCGAGCGCCGTACCCGCCGGCAGCGCGACGAGATCTACGACGTCACGGCCTGGAGCCAGTCGCTCCTCTGGGACGTCGAGGTGCTGGAGGCCGAGCGCGCCACCGGCGCGCTCGGAGAACGCCTGAGCGACGAGGCGCCCCCCGTGGCGGTGGTTCTTCCGCCGGCGCGCGTCGGGTACCTCCTTCCGTGGGGGACGAACGCCGCGGCGGCCGTCGCCGAGGCGCTGCGCGAGGGCATCCGCGTCCGCTCCGCCGGGGGCGCGTTCGTCCTGGGAGGTCGTAGCTTCGGGGTGGCCACCGCGATCGTGCGCACCGCCGAGAACGGTCCCGACCTCGCGGACAAGCTGGGTCGGATCGCCGCACGGCACTGCGCCGAGGTCGTGCCGGTGGACGACTCGTACGTACGCGAGGGGACATCGCTGGGAAGCGGCAGCGCCCGCGCGCTCCGCGAGCCACGCGTGCTCCTCCTGTACGATACGCCCGGCTCGAGCCTCTCGGTCGGGTGGGCCCGCTACGTCCTCGAAAGGCGCTACGGACAGCGGACATCGGTGGTCCGAAGCTCGTCGCTCGGCCGCGCCATGCTCTCGCAGTACGACGTGATCGTCTTCCCGAGCGGGGATTACTCGAGCGTGGTGAACCGGGGCCTGCTCGACCGTCTCCAGCAGTGGATGCGGGACGGCGGCACGCTGGTGACGCTGGGCGAATCCACCCGGTGGGCCACGCGCGAGCACGTGGGCCTGCTCGCCACCACGTCCGAGCGGAGAGGCGGGCGCGCCGAAGGGACCGAGCCACCCCAGCGCGGCACGCCCGAGCAGCCCATCGAGTACCTGGACGCGATCGTCCCCACCGACGAGGCGCCCGAGCCGGTGCCCGGCGCCATCCTCCGGGCGTCGCTCGACACCGAGCACTGGCTGGCGGCCGGCACCGACGGGGAGATCGGGGTGTTCGCCGAGAGCGGGAGGGTGTTCTCCCCCATCACGCTCGATCGGGGGCAGAACGTCGGGCGCTTCGCGGGGCTGGACAGCCTCGTGCTGAGTGGAACCGTGTGGAAGGAGGCGCAGCCTCAACTCGCCAACAAGGCCTACCTCATCCATCAGCCGGTGGGGCGCGGGCGGCTGGTCGCCTTCTCGGAGGACCCCAACTACCGGGCCTACACCGAGGCGACCATGCTCCTGTTCATGAACGCGGTGCTGCTCGGCCCGGGCCGGTGAACGGTCGGAGATCCGTCGGGAGGAATCACCCATGATGCGCATTCGTCGCGTGACGCCGGCGGCGCTCGTCGCCCTGGCCCTGCTGCCCCTTCCCGCACACCCCCAGACCCCCGCCGACCCCGGCCTGGAGCGGCTCCGACTCGAGATCGAGCGCCTCGCGCCCATCTCCGGAGGCACGATGGGCGTCGGGGTCGTCCACCTGGAGACGGGAGCCGAGGTCTTCGTGAACGGCGACGTGCCCTTCCCGATGGCCAGCACGTTCAAGGTACCCGTGGCCGTCCAGCTCCTCACGATGGTGGAGGCCGGCGCCCTCCGGATGGACAGCATGATCACGGTCCGGGAGAGCGACCTGCATCCGGGAAGCGGGGAGATCAGTCGTCTCCTGAACGACCCGGGCGTGTCGCTGTCCGTGCGGAACCTCATGGAGCTCATGCTCCTCATCAGCGACAACTCCGCCACCGACATTCTGCTCCGCACGGCCGGGGGCGGGGCGGCGGTAAACGCCAGGCTCGCGGAGCTCGGCATCGAGGGGATCTCCGTAGACCGGCCGACCATCGAGCTGATCGCGGATGCCGTCGGGGTGAAGGAGCTACCTCCCGAGGACCAGCGCACGCCCACGGCCTACCGCGAGCTGCAACGTCGTGTCACCGACGCGGACCGCGCGGCGGCGCGGGAGGCGTTCTACCGGGATACCCGGGACACCGCCACGCCGCGCGGGATGTCCAGGCTCCTCTCGACCATCTGGAATCGCGAGGCGCTCGGCGAGGAACGTGCGTCCCTGCTGCTGGACATCATGTTCCGCTGCGAGACCGGCGCGGCACGACTGAAGGGGATGCTCCCTCCCGGGACCCGCGTGGCCCACAAGACCGGGAGCCTGGGGATCGGAGTGACCGTCGACGTGGGGATCCTCGAGCTCCCGGGCGACGCGGGACACGTGATCGTCGCCGCGTTCGTCAAGGAATCCGGCGCCGACACGGCCACTCAGGAGCGCGCGATCGCGCACGTGGCTCGTGCGGCCTACGACTGGTTCGTGCTCCGGCCCGGCACATCCTAGGAAAGGCGCACCGGGAGGGCCCCGCAGGCCCTCGTGGGGGCCGTCCACGCGGCAGTCCGGGCCCGGTGTCCAGGCCGTCCGAGCCATTGTACATTTAGCGCGCCTTTCCAGGCGCCTTCGGCCACGTTCACCTTCCTGACGAGCCCACACCAATGAACCGGCTCCCCATACTACGCCGTGTCATGTCCTATCGACCCGCCCTGGCGGCCCTGGCCGCCTCGTTCTTCCCGAGGGTCCTCTTCGCCCAGGAGCACCGGCCGGGCGGCGAGGTGAACCTCCTGCTTCCCGACCTCAAGGCGGACGAGTTCGTGTTCGGGCTCACTGGGCACCAGGTGCTGCTCAGCGGCCTGCTCGCGTGCGCGCTGGGCCTGTACTTCGGCTTCAGCACCTATGCGGGAGTGAAGAAGCTCCCCGTCCACAAGGCGATGGCCGAGATCTCGGAGTTGATCTACCAGACCTGCAAGGCCTATCTGATCCAGCAGGGCAAGTTCCTGCTGCTGCTCATGGCCTTCATCGGTGTCGTGATCGCCGGGTACTTCGTGCTCACGGACCTCGCCGTGTCGAAGATCCTCATCATCCTGATCTTCAGCGTCATCGGCATGGCGGGCAGCTACGGCGTGGCGTGGTACGGGATTCGGATCAACACGCTCGCCAACTCGCGCACCGCGTTCGCCTCGCTCCGGGGCAAGGGCCATGGGGTCCTCGAGATTCCGCTCCATGCCGGCATGAGCGTGGGCATGATGCTCATCTCGGTCGAGCTCTTCTTCATGCTCGCGATCCTGCTGTTCATCCCCCTGGACGTCGCGGGCGCATGTTTCCTCGGCTTCGCGATCGGCGAGTCGCTCGGCGCGGCGGCCCTCAGGATCGCGGGCGGCATCTTCACGAAGATCGCCGACATCGGGTCGGACCTCATGAAGATCGTCTTCAAGATCAAGGAGGACGACCCGAGGAACCCGGGTGTGATCGCCGACTGCACAGGCGACAACGCGGGTGATTCGGTGGGCCCGACGGCCGACGGCTTCGAGACCTACGGGGTGACCGGCGTCGCGCTGATCACGTTCATCGTGCTCGCCGTGCCGGATCCGAAGATCCAGGTCCAACTGCTCACCTGGATCTTCCTGATGCGCGTGATGATGATCCTGGTGTCCGGCGGCTCCTACCTGATCAACAAGGCCATCACAGCATCGCGGTACGGCGGCGTCGAGAAGTTCAACTTCGAGACGCCGCTCACCCAGTTGGTGTGGCTCACGTCGATCCTGTCCGTCCTGGTGACGTACGTCGTCACGTGGATCGTCCTCCCCGACCTGGGTGGGGATCCCTCCCTCTGGTGGAAGCTCTCGACGGTGATCACCTGCGGCACGCTCGCGGGCGCGATCATCCCGGAGCTCGTGAAGATCTTCACCTCGACGCAGTCCGGGCACGTTCAGGAGGTGGTCACCAGCTCACGCGAGGGCGGCGCCTCGCTGAACATCCTCTCCGGCCTCGTCGCGGGGAACTACTCGGCCTACTGGCTGGGCATCGCGATCATGGGCCTGATGGCGATCGCCTACCTGGTGAGCACCATGGGACTGTCCCAGCTCATGCAGGCCCCGGCCGTATTCGCGTTCGGGCTCGTCGCCTTCGGCTTCCTGGGCATGGGCCCGGTCACCATCGCCGTGGACAGCTACGGCCCTGTGGCGGACAACGCCCAGTCCATCTACGAGTTGTCGCTGATCGAGGACATCCCGGGCGTCCACGAGGAGATCGAGCGTGACTACGGCTTCAAGCCGAACTTCACGGTCGGCAAGGAGCTCCTGGAGGAGAACGATGGAGCCGGTAACACGTTCAAGGCGACGGCGAAGCCGGTGTTGATCGGCACGGCCGTGACCGGGGCGACGACCATGATCTTCGCGATCATCATGGCGCTCACGCACGGCCTGACATCCGGCATCGAGAATCTCTCGATTCTCCATCCGCCCTTCCTGCTCGGGCTGATCACGGGCGGTGCCGTGATCTACTGGTTCACCGGCGCGTCCATACAGGCGGTCACGACCGGCGCGTACCGCGCCGTCGAGTTCATCAAGAGGCACATCAATCTGGAAGGCGCGGAAAAAGCCTCTCCCGAGGACAGCACGAAGGTCGTCGAGATCTGCACGCTCTACGCACAGCGCGGGATGTTCAACATCTTCCTGGCGGTGTTCTTCTCGACGCTGGCGTTCGCGTTCGTGGAGCCGTTCTTCTTCGTCGGATACCTGATCTCGATCGCGACGTTCGGCCTGTTCCAGGCGATCTTCATGGCCAATGCCGGCGGCGCCTGGGACAACGCCAAGAAGATCGTGGAGACCGAGCTCAAGATGAAAGGCACCGACCTGCACGCACACACCGTCGTCGGCGACACCGTCGGCGACCCCTTCAAGGACACGTCGTCGGTGGCCATGAACCCGGTGATCAAGTTCACGACGCTGTTCGGCCTGCTCGCGGTCGAGTTCGGGGTGTACCTCACCGCCGGCGCGAACGTGACGATCACCCGATTGCTGGCGGCGCTGTTCTTCGCCGGGGCGATCGTGTTCATCTACCGGTCGTTCTACAAGATGCGGATCGAGACCGCGACGGCCTGAGTCGGCCGGCGACCAACCACGAAAGCATCGGAGGGCCCCGCGGCTTCAGCCGCGGGGCCCTTCCGCTCCGGGGCGCTCCGGGGACGCCGGCCCGCCGCTCGCGGGAGGTTGCGCTACAGGCTCTCGATGATCGCGTTCAGCGTGGCGCTCGGCCGCATCGCCGCCGAAGCCCGGGTGGCGTCGGGCATCCAGTAGCCCCCGATGTCCTGGGGCGATCCCTGACTCGCGTTCAGCGCCGCGACGATCCGGGCCTCGTTCTCTGTAAGGGCCGTCGCGACCGGGGCGAACCGCTCGGCGAGCGAGCGATCGGCCTTCTGTTCGGCGAGCGAGCGGGCCCAGTAGAGCGTCAGATAGAACGTGCTGCCACGATTATCGAGCTCGTGCACCTTCGCCGAGGGCGAGCGCGCGTTCTCCAGGTAGCTGGCGATGGCCGCGTCCAAGGCATCGCTCAGGACCCGTGCGCCCGCGTTGTCGAAGCGCTCGCCGAGGTGCTGGAGCGAGGCGGCCAGCGCCATATACTCGCCGAGCGAGTCCCAGCGCAGATGCCCCTCCTGGGTGAACTGCCGCACGTGCTTGGGCGCCGAGCCGCCGGCACCCGTCTCGAACAGGCCACCACCCTTCAGCAGCGGCACGATGGAGAGCATCCGGGCGCTCGTCCCGATCTCGAGGATCGGGAACAGATCCGTCAGGTAGTCGCGGAGCACGTTGCCGGTCACGGCGATCGTGTTCCCCCCATGGCGGATCCGCTCCAACGAGAGCCTCATCGCCTCCACGGGAGGCAGGATCCTGAGGTCCAGCCCCGCCGTGTCGTATTCGAGCAGGTACGCCTCCACCTTCCGGATCACCTGGGCGTCGTGGGCGCGCGCGCGGTCGAGCCAGAAGACCGCAGGAACGCCCTCGACGCGCGCGCGCGCGACGGCGAGCCTCACCCAGTCGCGAATCGCGGCATCCGTGGTCTGGCATCCCCGCCACACGTCGCCCCGCTCCACGTCGTGCTCGAGGAGCGTCCGCCCCTCGGCGTCCACCACGCGGACCTTCCCGTCGGACGGGATCTCCCACGTCTTGTCGTGCGAGCCGTACTCCTCGGCCTTCTGCGCCATGAGCCCTACGTTCGGCACGCTCCCCATCGTCGCGGGATCGAACTGGCCATACGCCTGGCAATCCTTGACCACCGCGTCGTAGACGACCGCATAGCTCGAATCGGGGATCACGGCCTTGCAGTCCTGCAGCTCGCCGGCGGCGTTCCACATCCGGCCCGAGTCACGGATCATCGCCGGCATCGACGCGTCGACGATGATGTCGCTCGGCACGTGCAGGTTCGTGACGCCCCGCCCGGAGTCCACCATCGCGAGCGCCGGCCCGTTCTCGTAGGTGGCGCGGATGTCCGCCTCGATCGCCGCGCGCTGGTCCGCGGGCAGGCCGGAGATCTTCGCGAGCAGGTCGCCGAGCCCGTTGTTCGGATCGACCCCCAGCTCCTCGAAGACGGCGGCGTGCTTCGTGAACACGTCCTCGAAGAAGACCCGGACCGCGTGGCCGAACACGAGCGGATCGGACACCTTCATCATCGTCGCCTTCAGGTGGAGCGAGAACAGCACGCCCCGTTCCTTGGCGTCGCGTACCTGCTCCTCGAGGAACGTCACGAGCGCCTTCCTGCTCATGAACGTGCCGTCGAGCACTTCGCCGGCCTGGAGCGGAAGGGACGCCCTGAGCACGGTCACCGTTCCGTCCTTAGCCACGAGCTCGATCCGGGCGGTCGTGGCCTCGACGAGGGTGACGGACTTCTCGTTCGCGAAGAAGTCCCCGGAGCCCATCGTCGCCACGTGGGTCTTCGAGTCCGAGGGCCAGACACGCAGGCGCGGCGGGTTCCTGCGCGCGAACTCCTTCACCGAACGCAGTGCGCGACGGTCCGCGTTGCCCTGTCGAAGCACCGGGTTCACCGCGCTTCCCTTCACCCTGTCGTAGCGCGCCTTCACGGCCTGCTCCTCATCGCTCAGGGGTTCCTCCGGGTAGTCCGGCAAGGGGTAACCCTTGGCCTGGAGCTCGGCGATGCACGCTTTGAGCTGGGGGAGCGAGGCGCTGACGTTCGGCAGCTTGATGATGTTGGCCTCGGGCGTGTCCACGACGCGGCCCAGCTCGGCCAGGTCGTCCGGGACGCTCAGTGCCTCGGGCAGGAGATCCGAGAAGGCGGCGAGGACGCGGCCGGCCACGGACACGTCCCGTGTCTCCACCGGCGCACCCGCGGCTCCCGCGAACGAGCGGACGACGGGGAGGAACGCGTGCGTGGCGAGGGCCGGGGCCTCATCGGTCCAGGTATAGATGATGCAGGGCGATTTCTTCATGGGACACCGGCCCGGGGCAGCTCCGCCCCGCGGCCGCGCAGCCCCGGGGCGAGAAAAAACGCTCCTCAAACTAAGGCGCTGAATCGCTACGTCATCCCCCGCACGGAGCGACGAGCATGAGGGGACGCGCGCGGGGCTTCACAGGGGCGCCCCATGGGCTATGTTGGCGCGAGCGGCCCCGCACGGGCGCCGCTCCGTCGCGCCACCCGAGGATCGGCCATGCTCACCGCACTCGCCTTCGCACTCCTGCTCCAGGTCCCCCCCACCGCGACTCTCGCTCCCGGGACCCGATACGATCCATCCATCCCCACGCTCCGCCAGGTCGTGGGCCACGATGTCACCGAGGCGATCACGACGCCGGACCAGGTCGTCGCGTACTTCCGGGCCCTCGCTGCCGCCGCCCCCGAGCGGAGCCGCCTGATCGAGTACGGCCGGAGCTTCGAGGGACGTCCGACGATCCTGCTCGTGATCGGCTCGGCCGAGCGCATCGCGCGACTGGAAGCGGTGAAAGCCGACCTGAAGCGGCTCGCGGACCCACGGGGGCTCGACGCCGCCGACACGGAGGCGCTGGTGCGTGATCTGCCGGTGGTGGTCGCCCTCGTACACAACGTCCACGGCAACGAGGTCAGCACGGCGGGAGCCGCGCTGGCGGAAGCCTACCATCTCCTGGCCGCACAGGGCGATGCGACCGTGGACCTGGTCCTCCGGGAGTCTCTGGTCCTCATCGACCCATTGCAGAACCCGGACGGCCGCGCCCGCTTCGTATACCAGAACATGGTGGGCGTGGGGCGCTGGCCCGACGCCGACCCGCTGACGGCCGAGCACGACGAGCCGTGGCCGGGCGGCCGCGGCAACCACTACCTCTTCGACCTCAACCGCGACTGGTTCGCCCAGACCCAGATCGAGACCCGCGGGCGCGTGGCCGCGCTCCTCGAGTTCATGCCTCACGTGGTCTCCGACCTCCACGAGATGGGCGGGAACTCCACATACTACTTCCCTCCCAACGCCATCCCCGGGAACACGTGGACGACCGATGAGCAGCGCGAGCTGAACGACTACCTCGGTCAAGCCATGGCAGCCGCGTTCGACGAGCGGGGCTTCGCCTACTTCAACCGCGACACGTACGACGCGTTCTTCCCCGGCTACGGGGTGTCGTGGCCCATGGCGCAGGGGGCGATCGGAGCCACGTACGAGATGGCGTCGGCGCGCGGCCTCGTCTTCCGACGGAGCGACGGCACGCTGCTCACGTACGGCGACGGAGTGCTCCGCCACTTCACGGCCGCGCTCGCCACGCTTCGCGCCGCGGCCGAAGCCCGCGAGCGCGTCGTGCGAGCGTTCCTCGAGTTCCGCCGGAGCGCGGTCGCGATGGGCGAGACGGGCCCCCGCGAGTACGTGCTCCACTCGGCGCACGACCCGGTGATGGCGGCACGGCTCGCAGAGCTCCTGGTCGCCAACGGCATCGAGGTCGGTCGCGCGACGGCCCCCGTGCAACTCGCCGGCCGTACCCTGCCCGAGGGCCGGACGTACGTCGTGCCGCTGGCACAGCCCGGCCACCGCCTGCTCCGCAATATGCTGGACCGCCACACGCCGATGGACGACGAGTTCGTATCCCTCCAGATCGAGCGGCGCGCCAACCGTCAGCCGGACCAGATCTACGACGTCACCGCGTGGAGTCTCCCGCTGCTCTGGGACGTGGAGCTGCACCCCGCCACACGGCCGACCGGAGCGCCGACCGAACCTGTACGGAAGGAGATCGTCACGCCGCAGGCCCCGAGTCTCCCCGGAGCCACCGTCGGGTACCTGATCCCGTGGAGCACCGCGGGTGCCGCCGCAGTGACGGAAGCTCTCGGCGCAGCCATCCGCGTCCGGTCCGCGGGAGGAAGCTTCGTCCTGGACGGACGCACCTTCGGCGTGGGCACGGCGATCGTGCGAACCTCGGAGAACGGGCCGGACCTCGCGGAGAGGCTCTCGCCCATCGTCGCGCGGCACGGCGCGGAGGCGGTCCCTGTGGACGACTCCTACGTACGCGAGGGAACGAGCCTCGGAAGCGGCCGCAACCGGTCGCTCAGGGAGCCACGCGTCCTGCTCGTCTACGACCAACCAGGGTCGTCCCTGTCGGTCGGATGGGCCCGCTACGTCCTGGAGCGCCGGTACGGGCTTCGGGCCTCCGCCGTCCGCACGTCGACCCTCGGCCGGGCGACCCTCTCCGACTACGACGTGATCGTCTTCCCCAGCGGCAACTACGCGAGCGCCGTCGGTCAGGCCCTCGTGGAGCGCATCCAGGCCTGGATGCGGGACGGCGGCACCGTCGTGACCATGGCCGAGTCCACGGCGTGGGCGAGCCGCGCGGGGCTGTTGGCCACGAGCGCGGAGCGCCGTGGCGGGAGGAAGGAGGGGACGCCCGCGCCCGCGAAGGGCACCCCGGAGCAGCCCATCGACTACCTGGACGCGATCGCCCCGGCGGACGAGGCTCCGGAGCAAACGCCCGGCGCCATCCTCCGCGTCCTGCTCGACACCGACCACTGGCTCTCGGCGGGCACGGACGGCGAGATCGGAGCCATGGTGGACGGGACCCGGGTCTTCTCCCCGATCACGCTGGATCGAGGCCAAAACGTGGGCCGGTACGCCGAGGAAGACGAGATGGTGCTCTCCGGGATCGTCTGGGACGTCGCGCAGTCCCAGCTCGCGAGCAAGGCGTACCTGATCCATCAACCGGTGGGCCGGGGGCAGCTCATCGCGTTCGCCGAGGATCCCAACTATCGCGCCTACGCCGAAGCGACCGAGCTCCTGTTCATGAACGCGGTGCTGTTGGGGCCGGGGAGGTAGGGGCTCTCGACACCGCCGAGCGCTTCCGTGGCCGACGTGCTCGCCCCGACGATGGATGATCGGGATCGCGGCGTTCGCCGCCCCTACCGCAGCAGGAACCCGTCCCTCAGCGGATCCTCGGGATCCAGGAAGAACTCGCTCCGGCCCGTGATGTGCGCGGTTCCGCTCACCCGGGGGACCACCGCGTCGTGGGGGCCCACCCGGGTGGTGCCCACGACGCGCCCGCCGAACGTCGTCCCGAGCACGCTCTCGACGACGATGTCCTCCCCCTCCGCCAACTCGCCCCTCGCGTGGTGCAAGGCCAGCCTGGCGCTCACGCCGGTCCCGGTCGGGCTCCGGTCCACCTCGCCGTCGGCGAAGACGCAGACGTTACGGGAATGGTGCGCCGGGTCGTGCGCCGGCCCCACGAAGATCGTCCCGTACAGGAAGCTCAAGTCGGCGTCCACCGGGTGGTGAGGAGGGTCGGCTGCCGATACGGCAGCCTTGATGGCCCGCCCGGCGTCGATCAGCCGCCCGACCTCCGCCGGCAGCAGCTCGAAGCCGACCGAAGCCGCATCCACGAACGCGTAGAAGGCCCCTCCGAACGCCACGTCGTAGAGGACGGTCCCCAGCCCCGGCACGTCCACGTCGCGGTCCAGGACAGCGACGAACGACGGCACGTTGACGAACGACACCGACGTCACCCGGCCGGCCTCGACCCGACCCCAGGCCTCGACGAATCCCGCCGGGGTGTCGATCCCCACCCGGTTGTCGCCCTCACGACAAGGAAGGAGCCCGAGCTCCAGCACGACGGTCGTCACGCCGATGATCCCGTGGCCGCACATCGTGCTGTACCCCTCGTTGTGCGTGAACAGCACGCCGAGGTCCGCACCGGGCGTGACGGGGGGCACCACGAGGCACCCGTACATGTCCGGGTGTCCCCGGGGCTCCCACATCAGGGCGGTACGAATCGCGTCGTGCCGGGCCAGGGCATCCCGACGGCGGGCCAGGATCGTGTCTCCCTCCAGGCCGGGAAACCCGTCCAGGACGACCCGGAGCGGCTCGCCAGCGGCGTGTGCGTCCACCGCCAGGATGCGCCGGAACCCTGCCTGCGGGGACCAGGTGCGTGCCGCATCGGCCCAATGTCTCAAGGAAGCTCCCTCCTTGCTCGCGTGGTCTCTTTTCAGAAGATTGACCGATGGATTCTTCCAGCCCTAAACCGGTAACGGATATGGCCGAACAGCGAAACGGCTCCGCCACGGACGTGGAGACCCAGGTTCCCACGAGGGTTTCCCCCCCGGAATCGACCCCGGAGGACGTCATGCCCGAGACCCAGCCGTCCGCCCCTGGCGCGATGGAATACGACTACACGAATTTCTACTTCGGCGCCGGGGACGATCCGTTCGCCCTCATCGGGCCCTTCGACGACTGGTGGCGTGAGGTCAAGCCCGCGGGCTACTACCTCTACGAGCTGCCGCTCCACTCGGCTCCCACCACCACGGTGGACGTGGAGGACACGAAGACCCACGAGATCCGCCACGGGCTCATCAACTTCGCCTCCTACAACTACCTCGGCTTGTCGTACCGGCCGGAAGTCAAGGAAGCCATCAAGGCGGCCGTGGACAAGTACGGCGGCGGCGCCTCCGGCTCGCCCATCCTGAGCGGCACCACGGACCTGCACCGACGGTTCGCCGACGAGCTCGCCGACTTCAAGAGCCAGGAGGCGGCGCTCGTCTTCCCCACGGGGTATTCCGCGAACGTCGGCACGATCGCCGGCCTGATGCGCTCCGGCGACCTGATCGTGGCCGACCAGTACGCCCACGCGTCGGTGGTGGACGGCATGATCCTGTCCAAGGCCACCTCGCGCTTCTTCCGGCACAACAAGGTCGCGGACTTGGACCGGAAACTCGCGGACTTCCCGGGCAAGAAGCTCGTCGTGGTCGAGGGCGTCTACTCCATGGATGGCGACGTCCCCCCCCTGTCGGACATCGTCGAGGTCTGCCGCAAGCACCGCGCCCGCCTCATGATCGACGAAGCCCACTCCGCGTTCCTGTTCGGCGAGAACGGCCGGGGTGTGGCCGAGGCCCAAGGGATGGAGGACGAGATCGACATCCATCTCGGGACCTTCTCCAAGACCCTGGGAGGCCAGGGAGGCTACATCGCCGGCTCGTTCCAGATGGTGAACTACATCCGGGGTTTCTCCCGGTCTCGCTTCTTCTCGTGCGCGCTCTCCCCGGTGATCGTGGCGGGATTGCGCAAGTCGCTCGAGATCGCCCGCAAGGAACCCCACTTGCGTCAGAAGCTCTGGCACAACGTCGCCTTCATGCGCAAGAAACTCGCGGACCACAACGTCCCCGTGGGAGACACCTCCTCGCAGGTCATCCCGATCATGGTCCGGGACGATGCCCGCATCTTCCATATGGGCGAGGAGGTATTCCGCGCGGGCGTCTTCATCAACCCGGTGAAGTACCCCGCCGTGGGAAAGCACAAGTCCCGCTTCCGGATGTCCATATCGGCCGCGCATACGGAAGAGGAGTTGGACAAGGGCGCCGACATCATCATCGGCGTTCTGAAGAAGTACGGGATATGTCAGTAGGGACGTACGATTTTCGTACCGGGGTCAGCGCGTTCTTCGAGATGGCGACCTCGGACGCCTTGGGGGTGCTCCCCGAGTACCTCCAGCCGATCGAGGTGCGCCACCAGCGGAGCGTCCTGTCGGTGACCGCGTTCCTCTTCGAGGAGAGTGACGTCGGTCCCTACACGGAGCTCATGTTCGCCGTCGTGGTGCCGCCCATGGTGGCCGCCTGGGGCCACCACGCCAAGGCGGGCTTCTACCCGTTCTGGGCGGCCACCAGCTCCGCGGAGGCGCGACGCCGCCGCTCGGAACGGTACCACTTCCCCTATCTGGACCGGGACATCGACGCCCAGTTCATCGAGACCCCGGGCCGGCTGCGCGTGCGTGCCTGGGGGAACGGCCAGCCGATCGTGGATTTCAGCGTGACCCAGGGCGAGTGGGAGTCCACGAGCCACCTCCTCCAGGGCTTCGCGGGGTGTGGCGGCGCCCGATACCGCACGACCGTCCAGATCAGCGGCGAATACACGGTCCACGAGAACGAGCGGGGGACGATGATCCTCTACCCGCACGAATTCACCCGGGCCCTCCTGGGCCGCGAGGTATCGCCGTACCCCTTCCGGGAGCACTGGCTCAAGAACGGCACCGAGGTCTTCCACTCTCTCGAGACGTTCTGAGGCGCGTCCGGCCGCGGATCGAGGAGGGAGAGGCGACCGCACCGCGTCCTCCATTTCACGGTCCATGTTCCGCCCTTCGCCCGTCTCGGCCGTCCTCCTCCTGATCCTCGCACTCGGTTCCGTCGACCCCGTCGGAGCCCAGCAGGCGTCCGGCCCCACGGACTTCCGGGGAGTGTGGACCGGCCTCCTCGACGTCGGAGCGGTCGAGCTCCGCCTGGTCTTCCACGTGGAGCCGGCGGGAGACGACTCCTTCACCGGCACGTTGGACAGCCCCGACCAGGGTGCCGCGGGGATCCCGGCGACGTCGGTCAGCGTGCGGGGCGACACGCTCCGGTTCACGATCGCTCCGCTGTCCGCCGTGTTCGAGGGGACGCTGTCCCGGGACGGCTCCCGCCTGGAGGGTACGTTCACCCAGGGACCCGCCCGGCTTCCGCTGGTCCTGACCCGTGATGAGGCACCCCCACCGCCCGAGCGCCCCCAGAATCCCACGCCCCCGCTCCCGTACCGCGTGCAGGACGTTCGCGTGGAGAACCCCCCGGCCGGCGTGAGCCTCGCCGGCACGCTGACCCTCCCCTCGGGACCGGGACCGTTCCCGGGCGTGGTCCTCGTAACCGGTTCGGGACCCCAGGACCGGGACGAAGCGATCATGGGGCACAAGCCGTTCCTCGTCCTGGCGGACCACCTCACGCGTGAAGGGATCGCCGTGCTCCGCTACGACGATCGCGGCGTGGGCGCCTCGACCGGGACGTTCGCGACCGCCACGTCCGAGGACTTCACGTCGGACGCCCTCGCGGCGGTCGCGTTCCTGCACGCCCGAAGCGACATCGGCGCCGTGGGGATCGTGGGGCACTCCGAGGGCGGCCTCGTGGGCCCGCTGGCGGCGACGCGCTCCGGAGGCGTGGACTTCGTCGTGATGCTCGCCGGTCCGGGGCTCCCCGGGGATGAGATCCTCTACCTCCAGGGCGCGCTCATCGCTCGAGCCGGAGGCGCTTCCGAGGAATCGGTCGCCGCCAACCTGGACATCCAGAAGCGCCTCTTCCAGGTCCTTCGCTCCGAGCCCGATTCGGCGGTCGCGGCCGGCAAGCTCCGAGCCGCGCTCGACGAGGCCGTCGCCGCTCTACCGGCGGAAGTCCGCGGCTCGATGGCCGACGACCTCGCCCCCCAGGCGCTGGAAGCCCAGCTCCGGCAGCTGAACACCCCCTGGTTCCGGTTCTTCCTCACGTACGATCCCCGCCCCACGCTGGAAAAGGTGCGCGTACCCGTGCTCGCGCTGAACGGCGAGCTGGATCTCCAGGTGCCCGCGGACGCCAACGTGCGCGAGATCTCCCGGGCCCTCGAGCGGGGCGGCAACCGGGACGCGGTCGCGCGCGCGCTGCCCGGTCTCAATCACCTCTTCCAGACGGCGACCACCGGCTCGCCGTCGGAATACGGCTCGATCCCGGAGACGATGAGCCCGATGGCACTCCAGGCCGTGAGCGCGTGGATCAAGGAGCGCTTCGCCTCCGGCGGGTGACACTCCTTCCTCACGTTGCAGACGGTCCGTCTCGCACCGTATTCTCCGATCGTTCCGCAACCGACGTACGCGATCAGCCTCAGGCGAGCCCTCCGCAGAGCATCGGTGTGACCATGAGTCCGAGCCGCCGCATCATCGAGCCCTTCCGTATCAAGGTCGTGGAGCCTCTCCGCATGACCAGCGCGTACGAGCGCATGGTCTACCTGCGCGAAGCCGGATACAACGTGTTCAGGCTCCGCGCCGAAGACGTGCTGATCGACCTCCTCACCGACTCGGGCACGGCGGCCATGAGCTCCGAGCAGTGGGCGGCCATGATGCGCGGCGATGAGGCCTACGCGGGCAGCAAGTCCTGGTACAGGTTCGAGAGCGCCGTCCAGGACGTGTTCGGCTTCCGCCACGTCATCCCGACGCACCAGGGGCGCGCCGCCGAGCGGATCCTCTTCTCGACCGTGTGCCGGCCCGGCGACATCGTACCGAACAATACGCACTTCGACACGACTCGCGCGAACATCGAGGCCGTGGGCGCGGAGGCACTGGATCTTCCGATCCCCGAAGGCCTGGTGCCGGCGCTGCGCCACCCGTTCAAGGGCAACATGGACGTGGAAGCGCTGGAGGCGCTGATCGAGCGCGTCGGCACGGAGCGCGTCCCCCTGTGCATGCTCACGGTGACGAACAACACCGGGGGAGGGCAGCCCGTCTCCATGGCCAACATCGAGGCGGTGAGCGCGGTGTGCAGGCGCCACGGCATCCCCTTCTACCTGGACGCCTGCCGGTTCGCGGAGAACGCGTTCTTCATCAAGACGCGCGAGGACGGGTACGCCGACCGTCCGGTGAAGGCGATCGCGCGCGAGATGTTCGCCCACGCGGACGGATGCACGATGTCGGCCAAGAAGGATGGGCTGGCCAATATCGGCGGCTTCCTCTGCACGAACGACGAGGCGCTGTCACGTCAGGAAGAGAACCTCCTCATCCTGACCGAGGGGTTCCCCACCTACGGCGGCATGGCCGGGCGCGACCTCGACGCAATCGCGGTGGGGCTCGAGGAGGTGCTCCAGGAGGACTATCTGACCTATCGCATCGAGGTCGCGCGCTACCTGGGGGAGCACCTGAGCGACGCCGGCATTCCGATCATGCAGCCGCCGGGCGGCCACGCCGTGTACATCGACGCCGCGGCCTTCCTGCCCCACGTGCCGCCGGCCGAGCTGCCGGGCCAGTCGGTGGTGGCCGAGCTCTACATGGAGGGAGGGATCCGCTCGGTCGAGATCGGCACGGTCATGTTCGGGCGAACCGACCCGGCCACCGGGCGCGAGGTAGGGTCGAAGATGGAGCTCGTGCGCTTGGCCATCCCGAGGCGCGTGTACACGAAGAGCCAGATCGACTACGTGGTGGACACCGCTTCGCAGGTAGCCGAGCGACGCGAGCGCATCGGCGGCTTCCGGATCGTCGAGCAGGCACCCGTGCTCCGGCACTTCACCGCGCGGTTCGAGCCCATGTACGAGATGACGGTCTCGGACTGAGCGCACGAGCGCGCCGGCGGCACCGAGCTTGCGCCCACTGCCGCGGTCGGCCCTCCGCCCGCCCCCCGTCTACTCGCTCCGCAGCACCACCATCGGATCGACCCGCGTCGCGCGCCGCGCGGGCAGCCACGCCGCGAGCGTCGCTACGACGAGCACGGTCGCCGACGCGCCCACGTAGGCCGTGAGATCGGCAGGGCCCACCCCGAAGAGGAGGCTCCGCAGCACCCGCGAAGCCGCCCAACCACCCGCGCCGCCCAGGAGCACGCCGAGCACGCTTACGCCCAGACCCTGCCGGAGCACGGAGCGGACCACCGCGCGGCCGTCGGCTCCGAGCGCCATGCGCACGCCGATCTCGCGTGTGCGGCGCGCCACCGCGAACGCCACCACCGCCCATACCCCGGTGCACCCGAGGAGCAGCGCGAGCGCGGCGAACACGGTAAGCAGCAGGCCCATCACGTGCGTGTCTCCCGCCGCCTCCGCCTCGAGGTCGTCCACGCTCCGCGCGCCGAACAGCGGCACGTCGGCGTCGACCTCCGCCAGGGCCGCCCGCGCCGCCGGCACGAACCCGAGGGGGTCTCCGCGCGTGCGTAACACGATGCTGCCGCTTCCCACATCCTGCCGGTGTGAGATGTACGCCTCGGGCATGATTCCGTTGGCCGGGCGGTCGAAGAGCACGTCGCCCACGACGCCCACGATCTCGGCGGGGCCGCGCTCCTCGGACGTGAGGCCGGTCCCCATCGCGATCGTCCGCCCGAGCGCGACACCGTCGGGGAAGAGCTCCCGGGCCGCGGCCGCGCTCAACACCACGACCGGCCGGCTGCCGGTCTGGTCCTCCGACGTGAACGTCCGCCCCTCCAGGACCGGGATCCCGAGCGTCGAGAAGAAGTCGTCGCTCACGTAGTGCACGCCGATCGAGGGCCGTGAGCCCTCGCCCCAGGTTCTGTCCCCGGCCTCGCGCACCCCGGTGATCATGCAGTGTCCCCCGAGCGGGGGCACGCACACCAGGGCGGCACCCTCGACGCCGGGAATGGCGCGGAGCCGCTCGAGGTAGCGCTCGTGGAACGCGGCTTCGTCTTCGGCCCAGGGACTCGTGCGTGGAATCGCGAACTCGAACGCGAGCAGGTCGCCCGGCTCGAACCCGCGCCCGACGCGGTTGAGCTCCGAGAGCGAGCGGAGCAGCCGGCCCGCGCCCACCATGAGCACGAGCGCCATGGCCACCTCGGCCGTGACGAGCGCGCGGCGCAAGTCGAGGATGCCTCGACCTCCGCGCGCCGTGGATGCCCCCGCACGCAGGCGGTCCGCGGGGTCTCCCGCGGCGACCGACAGCGCCGGCACCACGCCGAACACGAGTCCCGTCAGGAGCGCGGCGAGCGCGGCGAACACCACCACGGCCAGATCCAGCCCGACGGAGGCCACGCCCGCTGCCCGCACGTTCCAGCTGGCGTCGACGAACCGTGAGGGCCAGAGCGCGGCGAGCGCGTCCAACCCCAGCGCGGCGACCGCGAGGCCGACGAGTCCGCCCGCCGACGCGAGCAGCAGCGCCTCTGCGAGGAACGTGCGGGTCACGCGCCATCGGCCGGCCCCGAGCGCGACCCGCACCGCGGTCTCGCGCGCGCGCGCGCCGGCGCGCGCGACGAGCAGGCCGGCGAGGTTGGCGCAGGCCACGAGCAGGAGGAGCGCGGCCGCCGCTGTCAGCACGAGCAGCGACTTCTTCGCCTGCGGATTCACGGTGGCTTCCGCGAACGACTGGGCCGTGGCCGTGTGCACGACCGTCGGGTCGGTGTCGGGGTAGCGCTCCTCGACCGCGCGTCCAACGTCGCGCATGCGGTGGTCGAGCAGCGCGATGTCCGTGCCGGGCGCGAGACGGGCGACGACGCGCAGCCAGTGGGCCCGCGCCCCGCCGATGACGAACGGCGCGGTAAGGGACGCGCCTCCGCACGCGGTCATCCAGAGCTCGGCGGTTCCCGTGAGGCCGCGGAAGCCGGCCGGGGCGACGCCCACGACCCGGACCTGCCGGCCGTTCAGGGTGATGTCGGCGCCGACAACACCCGGATCGGCGCCGAAGCGCCCTCGCCAGAGCGCGTGCCCGAGGATCGCCACGAGCTCGGCCCCCTCGACGTCGTCCCCGGCTACGAAGTCTCGCCCCAGAGCCGGGGCCGCTCCCAGCATGCGCAGGTACTCGGGAGTCACGTATTCCGCGTTCAGGAAGGTCGCGTCGCCGACCCCCGTGAGCGTGAGTCCACGTCGCGCGTAGGCCGCGGACAGCTCGACGGGGAGATCGCGCGTCTCGCGGAACGCCAGGTACTTGGGATACGACCACGGCATGGTCCGCGGACGCCGGTGCGCCGCGCGCCCCGACGCCGCTTCCGGCGCCACCGTGGAGGAGTCCGCGAGGTCGAGGAACGCCAGCCGCTCCGGCTCCGGGTACGGCGGCTCCGCGAGCAGCGTCGCCTTCACCGCGGAGAAGATCGCCGTGTTCGCGCCCACGCCGAGCGCCACCACGAGGATCGCGGTCACCGTGAACCCGGGCGTGCGCGCGAGCGTCCGCGCGGCCACGCGCAGGTCGGTCCATCCGTCACCCCGGCCCATGCCTCCCTCCCTTCCCTGTCGACGGCGCGCGCGTTCCCTCACGCCTTCGACCACCAGATCCACCAGCACCCTCACCCCGAACGCCGCGGCCGCGCCCGCCCCTCGGCGCCGACGCTCCGCCCAGACCGTCGTCGCGGCCGCCTCCATCTCGCCACCGTCCCGGTCCCTCACGGACGCGGGCCAGCAGAGGAGGGCGGCCCGCACGAGCCGCCCGAACATGTCGCTCCCGCCTCCCCTCATCGGATCCCCGGAATCAGCTTCGCGGCCGCGGCGACCTCGAGCAGGCGCGCCAGGCGCGCCGACTCCGCCCTGGCCACGGCCAGCCCGAGCGGCGTCGCGCGGTAGTAGCGCCGGCGCGCGTCGGCCCCCGGTTCAGGAGGCTCACTCAACTGCTCCAGGAGGCCCTGAGCCACCATCCGGGCGAGCGTTGTGTAGAGCGTCCCCGGCAGCAGCTCGTCCCGGCCGCCGGTCTTCTCCTCGAGCGAGCGCATCATGCCGTAGCCATGCAGGGCCTGGTCACCCAGAGCCAGCAGCACGTGGTACTCGGGCGCCGTGAGCGGAAGGAACGCCTCCGGGTCGGGGTTCGTCATCGGGCCTCCATCCGCGGCCACCCCTTGGGGTGGTCGGGGCTCTCGAGCGCGGAAACTATCATGTCTAACATTATAGTGAGACGCATGCGAATCGCCAAGTGTTGCATTGGGCCGCCCGTCGACCGCCGCGGCCGGGCGCCGTGCTTTCCCCCAGGCCCTGTGACCCCGTACGTTGCGGCTGCCCCCTGCGGAGCCGGTCCATGCCCTGCCGATTCGCTTCCCGTTGCATCCCGACCCTCGCGCTTCTCGCCGTCGCCTGCTCGCCGCCCGACGCCGGGCGTCCCGACTTCACGGGCCTCGGCTACCTCCGCATCGTCGCGGTTGAGGACGCCCGCCCCACCGCCGGCCCGGAGCTCGAGATGCTCCTCCGGGGCACGTCGGTCTCTTCGGCCACGCTCCGCGCGGCCTCCGTGCGCGCGCTGGGGCGCCTGGAAAACCCCTCGCTCGTAGAGCACATCACGCCACTCCTCCGCGATCCGCGGACCGGGGTGCGCCGTGAGGCCGCCAACGCCCTGGCCCAGGCCGTCCACAGGAGTAGCGGCCTACCTGCCTTGCAGCCCCTGCTCCACGCGCTCGAGAGCGAGGACGACCCGCACGTTCTAGGCGCCATGGCGCGCTCGCTCGGACGGCTCCGGCTCGACGGGTCCGCACGCTCGGCCGCCGCGCGGGCGCTGGTCGCCCTGAGCCGAGGCTCCGGGGGAAACGCCCCTCCATGGCAGATGGAGGGGGTCGCGCTCGGCATGGCGTCGTTCGTGCGGCTCCTGGGCGGCGCTGAGGTGCCGGCCGCGTTGCGCGAGCGCCTCCGGCAGATGACACGCTATGCCGTGGACGCCCCCGTGGGCGACGTCGGCGCGTCCCGGGTCCGCACCGTCTTGCTCGGAACCTACGCGTCGCTCGGTCCGGACCCGAGCGAGATGGCCACGTTCCTCGCCGACCGGGAGGACGCTGTTCGCCTCTCGGCCGCGATGCGGCTATCGGCGGTCCCGCAACCTGCACGCGATTCGCTGGTGGGGGCAGCTCTCGCGGATCCCTCGCCGCGCGTGCGCCTGGAGGCCGTGCGGCGCGGCCTCGGCGTCGCTCCGCTCTCCGGCCGGGCGTGCGCCCGGCTGCTCGCCACCGCCGAGACCGACCCGGACACCCCCGTACGCCTCGCCGCTCTGGACGCGTTGGCCCCTCCCTGTCCCGACCGGGCGGCGCAGGCTGCCTTCCTCGCCACGTCGGCGCGCGCGGATTCGACCGCGCCGTCCGACTGGCACGTCGGAGCCCATGCGCTCGCGTCGCTCGCTGCGGTCGCGCCCGCGCGTGCCCGGGCCCTGTTCCCACGCTGGACCACACACCCGAACCCCTTCGCCCGCGCGTGGCTCGCCACGGCCGCGGGGCGCGCCGGCGATCCGGGCACGCTGCGGGTCCTCGCGTCCGATCCTCACCCGAACGTGCGCACGGAGGCCCTGAAGGGTCTCTCCACCGTCCTCGGCAGGCCGGCCGATCCGGAGCTGCTCGCGGCGCTCCGGACCGCGGACGACAGCCAACTCCTCCTCACGGTGGCCGGGCTGCTCTCCGGAACCGCGGCGCGCGCGACGGTGGCCGAGGCGGCATGGACCGCCCTCGCGCGCATCTCCCGGCCCGAATGGGAGACGCTCCGCGACGCACGCGTAGCGCTTCTGGCGCTCCTCGAGGAAACCGGGGACAAGACGATGGCGGCCCGAGTGGAGCTGTTCCTCACCGACCACGACCCCGCCGTCGCGAGGCGTGCCGCGGACATCCTCCGAGCGTGGACGGGAGCGCCCTGGTCCCCGGCACCCATTCCGTCGACCCGGCTACCCCTCCCGACGCTCGACGAGCTGCACGCGATGGAGCGCGCGACGCTGGTCTTCCACATGGCCCGGGGCGGCGCGTTCGAGGTCCGGCTGCTCCCGTGGCAGGCGGCCACCAACGCGGCGCGGCTCTACCGGATGGCCCTCGCGGGCACGTTGGACGGTCTCACCTTCCACCGCGCCGCGCCCAACTTCGTCATCCAGGGCGGAAGCCCCGGCGCCAACGAATACGCCGGCCACGGCGCGTTCACCCGGGACGAGGTGGGCCTGTCGTCCAACTGGCGCGGGACGGTCGGGCTGTCCACCCGCGGACGTGATACGGGCGACGGCCAAATCTACGTGAACCTCGTGGACAACGTCCGCCTGGATCACGACTTCACGATCCTGGGGACGGTGACGGCGGGGATGGAGGTGGTGGACTCGGTCCTGGAGGGCGACGTCATCGAGCGCGTGGAGGTGCGGCCGTCGGCCCCCCGGCCATGAGGGCCTCGATCTCCTCGGGGTCCTTCGGGACCGCCGCCGACAGCACGACCGGCTCGCCGTCCGTCACGAGGACGTCGTCCTCGATGCGGATCCCGATGTTCCACCAGCGGGGAGCTATATCCTCGGCGGGCGCGATGTAGATTCCCGGCTCCACGGTGATGACCACGCCCGCTTCCAGCGAGCGATACGACCCGACGTCGTGTACCTGGAGCCCGAGGTAGTGGCTCGTCCCGTGCGGGAAGAACCGGCGGAGGCCGCCGAAGTCGTCGCGGCCCTCGAGCAGGCCCAGTCTGGCGAGGCCGCGCACGAGGACACGGGAGGCCGCCTCCCCCGGAGCGCCGAAGGACACGCCCGCCTTCACCGCCGCGATCCCGGCCTCTTGCGCCTCGAGGACGATGTCGTAGATCGCGCGCTGCTCGGGCGTGAAACGCCCATCCACGGGAACGGTCCTCGTCACGTCGGCGGTGTAGCCCCGATACGAGGCCCCGACGTCCATGACCACCAGGTCGCCCGCCCGCGTGGTGCGACGGTTCGTGTCGTAGTGGAGCATGAGGCTGTTCTCGCCGCTCCCCACGATGGACGGGAACCCCGGCCGCTCGCTCCCCATGCGCCGGAAGGTGTACTCGATGACGGCCTCGATCTCGTACTCCGCCCAGCCCGGCTCCATCGCGCGCATAGACTCCGAAATCGCCTGGCACGTGATGTCCACGGCCCTGCGCATCAGCGCGATCTCCTCCTCGGTCTTCACCTCCCGAAGACCGTCGAGAACGGTGGTGAGCGTGAAGTCGTCGAGGGCCTTCGTCCGGCCCTGGACCGCTTCGGCCAGCACGCCGATCTGGTCGGCCAGATCGGTGGTGGGTGGCACTACCGCGGGGAACGGGAGCAGATAGACCGGATGATCGCCCCGGGTCAGCAGAGACCCGACGATCTCGGGAAAGCGCTTCTGCGGAAGCGCGAGCTCGACACCCAGAGCCCGCTCGGCGCGTTCGGGCCCGAACCGGCGGCCGAGCCAGATCTCCGTGGCCGGATCGCGGGGAGGCACGAACAGGATCTCCCGCACGCGCCGCCCGTCGACCTCCACGCCTCCGGGAATCAGGACGAGAGCCGAACCCGGCTCGTTCGTCCCGGTGAGATAGTAGAGGTAGGGGTCCTGTGTGAACTCCCGCGCGTCGTCCAGGGCTCCCCCCGACTCCACGCCCCCGAGCACGACCGCCACGGCGTCGCGGGGCAGCACCGACACGACCGCCTCGCGCCGCTCGCGGTGGAACCCGGACGTCAGGAAGTCGGTGTCATAGCGCACCGGAGCGTCGAGGCCCGCGTTCTCCGGCGGCCGGGGGGATTGCGCCCGCAACTCGAGCGGTGCGAGCGCGCCCGCGACGACAGCGAGCAGAGCCGCTGCCGCCGCCGCGGCCGAGGATCGTGAGTACAGGACCATGATGGATGCTAACGCCGCCCCACCCTTTCGATCCACTACCCGCGCCCGCACATTCCCCGGGCACCCGCCGAGGGCAGTCCCTCCGAAGCGGACGCGCTGCGGACGGAGGGCGCTGGGCCACATCTGACCGAACCGGGAAGTCCAACGTGAAGCACGTCACGCACACGACCCGCTGGATGCGCCGTCCGGCGGCCCTCGCGCTCGCCTGCGTCGCGGTCGCTCCGGGGCTCGCGCCCGATACCCTCGCGGCCCAGGCCCTTCCCACGCCCGTGTCCGTCCTGGGCTTCGAGCCCGGCGCGGACTTCCACCTGGCCACGTACGAGCAGTCGATCGACTACTTCCGGAAGCTGGACGCGGCCTCGGACCGCGTGCGGATGGTCCACGTCGGGACGACGACGCAGGGGCGGGACTGGCAGATCGTCGTGATCTCGTCGGAGGCGAACCTCGCCTCGCTCGATCGCTGGCTGGACGTCGCGCGCCGCGTCGCCGACCCGAGGAAGCTCACCGACACCCAGGCGCGGGAACTCGCCCGCGACGGCAAGGCGGTCGTGGACATCAGCGGGGGGCTCCATGCCTCCGAGGTGGCCGGCTCCCAGCACATCCTCACGCTCGGATACGAGCTCGCTTCGAGCGAGGAGCCCCGCATCCGGACCATCCGGGACAACGTGATCACGGTGCTCTGGCCTTCGCTCAACCCCGACGGCCAGACGCTCATCGCCGACTGGTACACGAACAACGTGGGCACGCCGTACGAGACCGCGCCGATGCCCTGGCTGTACCAGGAGTACGTGGGCCACGACAACAACCGCGACGCGTACATGCTCGACATGATCGAGTCACGGGTCGCCGAGCGCGTCTGGCGCGCGTGGGAGCCGCAGATCATCCACGTGCACCACCAGACGTCGCCCTTCCCCACGCGCATCTGGCTCCCGCCGTTCGCCGAGCCCATCACGCCCCGCGCCCCCGCGCTCATCTCGCGTGAGGTCAACATGATCGGCATGGCGATGGCCCAGATGCTCGAGTCGCGCGGGCTGCCGGGCGCCACGCACATGGGCACGGGGTTCGACGCCTGGTACCCGGGCTACATCGACTATCTGCCCGTCCTTCAGAGCCAGGCCGCGTTCTGGACGGAGACGGCGCTCTTCCGATACGCCACGCCGCACTTCTACACGCTTTCCGACTTCCCCGAGGACAAGAGGGACCTCCGCGCCGAAACGCTGTATCCGTCCCCGTGGACGGGGGGCTGGTGGCGGCTCGGCGACGCGGTGGAGTACATGCGCGTCGCCTCGATCGCGGTGCTGGACTACGCGGCCAAGTACCGGGAGGATCTGCTGTACAACCGCTACCAGTCGGGGCGCGATGTCGTCGCGCGCTACCGCGACGGGCCGCCCTACGCCTGGTTCGTTCCGCGCGAGCAGCGGGACCCCGTGGCGCCGGCGGAGCTGCTCCGCAGGCTGGCCTACAACGGGATCGAGGTCTCCGAGCTCACGGAACCGGTCACGCACGAAGGCCTCACCTGGCCGGCGGGCACGTGGGTCGTCCCGATGGACCAGCCGTTCGCCGAGCTGGCCCGCCAGGTCCTCGAGATCCAGTGGTACCCGGACCTGCGCGAGTACCCCGAGGGCCCGCTCGAGCAGCCGTACGACGCGGCGGGCTGGACGCTTCCCATTCAGATGGGGGTGCGGGTCGTGGCGGCGACGCACCCGCTCTCCCCGGAGGCGAGGGCGGCCCTGCGACCGCTCGCGGTCGAGCCTCTGGCCTCGGACGCCGACGTCGCCGACGCCGCCCCCTTCGACGCCGTTCCCGGGGTCGGCTTCGACGACCACCCGGTCGCGGCCGCGATCCGGCCGACGCCCGGACGTCTCGGAGGCTCGGGCCCGGCTCTCCACCTGGACCCGGCCCAGAACAACAGCTTCAAGGCGCTCAACGAGGCCTGGGACGCAGGCGCGCGCGTGCGGTTCTCGCCCGAGCGCGGCGGCCGGTACGTGGTGACGGGGCTCCCCGACGGCACGATCCGGCGGCTCGTCGACGACCTGGCGCTCCAGGCCACACGCGGGCCCGCCGCCGGCATCGATCTTCCGAGGCCTCGGGTCGGGCTCTACCGTCCCTGGACGGCGAGCATGGACGAGGGCTGGACCCGCTGGGTCTTGGAGCGATACGGTTTCGCCTTCACCAGCCTGTACGACGCCGATGTCCGCGCCGGCGAGCTGCGCGGCCGGTACGACGTCGTCGTGCTCCCGTCCGAGCGGCCGACGACCTTGAAGGCGGGGCACGCCAAGGGGACGGTGCCGGAGCGCTACGCGGGTGGTCTCGGCGAGGAGGGGATCCGCGCGCTGGATGCGTTCGTACGGGGCGGCGGCACGCTCGTCTGCATGAACCAGGCGAGTGACCTGTGCGTCCGCGAGCTCCATCTCCCCGTCGTGAACGCGGTGGGCTCGCTGCCCCGCGACACGTTCTTCGGGGGCGGCTCGATCTTCGAGGTCGAGACCGATGCGGTCCATCCGGTCATGGCCGGCATGCCGGCCCGCGCGCCGGTCTTCTTCGATCGCAGCCCCGTGTTCGATACCGCCGCGGGCTTCGCGGGAAGCGTCCTCGCGTCGTATTCCGAGCGCGGCTCACCCCTCCTGTCCGGGTACCTCGTCGGCGAGGAGCACTTGCGGGCCAAGGCCGCGGCCCTCGACGTGCGCCACGGGAACGGTCACGCGATCCTGCTCGGGTTCCGGCCCCAGTGGCGCGGCCAGCCGTGGGGGAGCTTCCGCGTGCTCTTCAACAGCGTGCTGTTCCGCGACGCGGTCGCACCAACGCGCTGACCGAGGGCTCGAACGCCAAGCTCCAGGGAGCCTCACATGGATGACGAAAGGACGAGAGCGGCCGGAATCCAGGCTTCATTCGAAGCCATTGTCGGCAAAGAAAACGTCGTCTGTGACGAGGAGAAGATCATCGATTACGGTCACGACGAATTCTCTTTGACCGACATCGCCTGCCTGCCGGGGTTCGTGGTCAAGCCCGCCGACGAGGTCGAGGTGTCCGAGGTCCTCAAGGCGGCCAACCGTCACCTGGTCCCGGTCACTCCGAGAGGAGGAGCAACCGGGTTGTGCGGCGGCTGTGTGCCGTCCCCGAATGGAGTCGTCCTTTCCCTCGAGAGAATGGACCGCATGCTGGAGATCGATACGCAAAGCCAACTCGCGACGGCCGAGGCCGGCGTGCGGCTGGCCGACTTCTCGCTGGCCGTCGAGGATGCCGGCCTCTATTTCCCGCCTCATCCCGGTGACGAGAGTGCCATGATCGGAGGGCTGATCGCCACCAACGCCGGCGGTAGCCGAGCGGTGAAGTACGGGACGATCCGCAATTACGTGCGCGGACTCGAGGTCGTCCTTCCGACCGGCGAGATCATCAAGCTCGGCGGCAAGTTCCTGAAGACGAGCACCGGATACAATCTGATGCACCTGATGATCGGCTCGGAAGGGACCCTCGGGATCGTGACCAAAGGCACGATCCAGCTTCACACGAAGCCGCCGTTCATGCGGTCGTTCGTCGTCCCTTATGCCGAGCTGGAGCAGGCCATGGCGACGATGTCCGCTCTGATGGAGAAGGGGGTCGTTCCCCTGGCCATCGAGTTCCTGGAGGTCGAACTGATCGCCATCACCGAGAAATACCTGGGGCTGGCGTGGCCTACCAGGCTGGGCCGGACCCAACTCCTGATCATAGCCGACGCTTACTCGGAGGAGGAACTGGACCGGTTGTCCGAGCTGATCGGCGACATCTGCCTGGAAAACGGAGGCCTGGACGTTTTCGTCGCCGACACGCTCAAGAAGCAGGAAGAGGTTCTGACCATCCGTTCGAGGATCTACGATGCCATCAAGTCCGGAACGATCGAGATCCTCGACATATCTCTGCCCCGCGGCGAAGTGGCGGCTCACGTCCGGAAAGTCTATGAGGTCGCCCGGGAATACGATGTCTGGTTGCCGACGTTCGGCCATGCGGCCGACGGCAACGTCCATACGCATTTGATGAAAGTTCGATACGAAGGCGAAGAAATGATCCCGGTTCCGGAGCCCGAATGGAGAGACAAGATCGACCTCGTGCGCCAGGAGCTTTTCCGGGATTGCGCCGACCGGGGCGGCGTAATCTCTGGCGAACACGGCATCGGGCTCGTCAAGAAACCCTATCTTCATCACTCTTTGAATACAGCGCACGTAGATTTGATGCGCGGCATCAAGAGAGTCTTCGACCCCAACAACATAATGAACCCCGGAAAGATCTTTGACTGATTGTATGAGGCGGAACTCACCTGACAGTCAGTCGGACCTTTTCGACCCGGTCACGAAACGATCACGCACGCGCTCAGCGTGAACCTCGGCGGGACGCACGTCGGTTGCAGAAGATGGGGCGAATGGTATAATTGCTCCATAAATACACCAACTCCTAGAGCCCCCATGCCCCTGAACATCAAGAATTCCGAGGTCGAGCGGCTCGCCACGGAGGTGGCCGCGTTGACGGGCGAGTCCAAAACCGAGGCGATCCGCCAGGCGTTGCTCGAGCGCCGCAGCCGCCTCCGCTACCGCGTGCGGGACTTCGGCCGAGCCGGCCGCGTCCGCCGCTTCCTCGAGCGCGAAGTATGGGCCCGGGTCCCGGAGCGGCAGCTGGGGCGCGCGCCGACGAAGGAGGAGCGGGAAGTGATCCTCGGGTACGGCCCTGAGGGCGTATGATCGTAGATACGTCCGCGCTCCTCGCGATCGTTTTCCAGGAACCTGGTTGGGTGGGCATCCTCGACCGCATCACGTCCGCCCCGGAGGTGGCCGCGGGCACGCCAACCCTGGCCGAGACGGGCATCGTCCTCCATGCGCGGCTCGGGGACGACGGCGCGGGTATGCTCGAACGTATGCTGGACGAGCTCGGCATCCAGGAAGTGCCGTTCGGCGAAGCGCACTGGCGCGAAGCCGTGGACGCGTTCCGTCGCTTCGGCAAGGGCCGACATCCGGCAGCGCTCGACTTCGGCGACTGCATGACCTACGCGGTGGCTCGTCTCGCGGAAGAACCGCTGCTCCACGTCGGCGGGGACTTCGGAGAGACGGATCTCGCCCTCGCCTGAGCATCTCGGGTGCGTCGCCGATTCACATCCGGCGGCTGCGCATCCATGGAGACGGCATCAGCGGTTCCTCGTCCTCTGCAGGGGACACTCGCCCGGGGAAACCGACGCCGCCGCGAGGGCCTCCGCTGGCACGTTCAGTGCGTGTGCGGGGTGCGCCCTCCCGTCGCCCCCGACCAGGCAGGCCCGCATGCGCCCCATCCTAACGCCTTTCGCCGCCTCCGTTCTCGCGCTCGGCGCGCTCACGTCGGCACCGGGCCTTTCCGCACAGGACGCGACGCTCCTCGTGCGCGTCGCCGCGCAGGGGCGTCCGGTCCCGAGCGCCTCCGTGCAACTCCTCGTAGGCGGGACTCAGCACCGGGGCATGGGCACCGACGTTGTGGGAATCGCCCGGTTCGTGGATCTAGCGAGCGGCGTCTACGACGTGCGCGTGGACATCATCGGCTACCGATCGCGCACCGTGGAGGCCATCGCGGTCGCCGGTGGCGAGATCCGTGAGGTCAACATCGCCCTCGAGGAAGTGCCGGTCGAGATCGAGGGTATCTCCGTGCGCGCGAGCCGCATCCAGATCCAGCGCGAGAACACGGATTTCGGCACCACCGTGGCGGGCGCCGCGCTCGATCTCCTGCCCGTGCCGTACGATCCCGCAGGGCTGATCGCGCTCACTCCCGGCGCGCGGCCGCAGCACGTGTGGGGCGGCGCCAACTTCCAGGCCAACAGCTACCGGATCGACGGGCTCGCGGCCAATCACCCCGGGCTGGGCGGCTCGCTCGTCGAGCCGAGCCCGTTCTGGATCGAGCGTGTAGAGGTCAGCGGGCTCGGCGCCGGGGCAGAGCACGGTGGGTTCCAGGGTGGTCAGGTCAACCTGGTCACGAAGAGCGGGAGCAACAAGTTCTCCGCGATGCTCCGCGCGACCCTCTCCAACGATGCGCTCACGGCATCCAATCTCGTCGGCTCACAGATCGGCTCCGAGGTGAAGGATCGTTACGACTTCGAGGTCGAGGTCGGGGGCGCGATCGTGCCCGATCGCCTGTTCTACTACCTGGGCGGCAGCTACGTAGACCGGAGCGCCCGGTTCCTGAACCACGTGGACTTCGACGGCCGGTTCTCGCCGCTGCTCGAGAAGCGCTCGGAGCGGAAGGTGCTGAGCAAGCTCACCTGGTCGCCGGGCGCCACGGAACAGGTCGAGGTGTCGGGTGCCTTCCTCGGTACGCAAACCGAGAACTACGGGATGACGGGGTACGAGGGCGCCGGCGCCGCGGCGCGGTACCGCTCGCCCACGTGGTTCGGGAACGTCGCGTGGCGCCGATCCCTGGGGAGCCGCGCCCTGCTGGAGGCGAGCGTGAACCACCTCTCGCGCGACGAGCGGACGGACCCGTACAACGGCACGGACACACCCGGCGTGCAACTGTTCTCGCTACTGCCTCCCTACACGACGTTCGGCAACGCTGAGCTCACCAGGCGGAGTGCTCCGTCCAGCACATCGGCCACGGTGACGACATCCGTCCACGTCCGGGCGGGTGGACAGGAGCACCTGCTGAAGGTGGGTGGTGAGCTCACCCGGGGGAGCTTCCTCGACCAGCGCACCCGGAACGGTGGCCTGACCTGGAGACCGGTCCTCCAGGACGGATTCGACCCGACCGATCCCACCACCTGGCCGCACCAGCAGCAGGGGTCCGTGCCGACCGAGTGGGGCGGCGAGGTCCACCTGGACGCCGACGTACTGAACGCCGTTGCCTTCACGCAGGCCTCGGTCTCGCTCGGGCGGCTCGTGCTCACGCCCGGCGTGCGGTGGGGCGCGTGGGCCGGTTGGCTGGATCCACGGACGGGGGAGCGCTTCCGGGCGGTCTCGGACCGGGCCGTGGATCCGCGTATCGGCGCCACGCTGGAGCTGAGCGACGACGGCACGTGGATCCTGAAGGGACACTGGGGCCGCTACCACCAGGACATGATCGCCCAGATGTTCGACCGCGCCGGCGGCTCGGACGTCTTCACGAATCAGGAGACGTGGTACTATCGCGGCCCGCCGATCGACGACCCCACGCGGCCCTTCACCGAGGCGGAGCGTGACGCGCTCGCCGAGCAAGGGCTGTTCACGCGGGAGAGCGTGGTCCGCCTGAACGAGACGGGCCCGGTCGTGGACTACCACCAGCCGTACGTGGACCAGTGGCTCGTGGGGCTCCAGAAGCAGTTCGGAAGCTCGGTCCAGTTCGAGGCGCTGTACACGCGGAGGACCAACCACGACATGATCGCGCTGGTGGACCGCAACCGTACGACCAACTACACGCGCTTCGAGCGCGTGCGCGTCCACACGGGCAGTTCCGACGGATCCCCGCTCCCGTTCAGCGGGGGCTCCGTCTTCATGCAGGAGCTGTACGTTCCGAACGACGCCGTGCTGGAGGAGCTGCGCTATTGCGCGGCGCATCCCGATGTCTGCGGGCCGCCACCGGGAATGAGCTTCGCGGACACGCTGAGGCTGACGTGGGACCCGGACTACATCCTCACGAACGCGCCCGACGCGACGCGCGCGTTCGGACAGGTGCAGCTCACGTTCAAGTTCTCACTCCCGACGTGGGGAGGTACGTTGTCCGGGGTCTTCACGGGGCTGGAGGGCAACCTCGACGACGTCACCGGCTACGCCGATCCGTCCGAGTACGGGGCGGGGCCGTACGTGAGGGTCAACGAGCATCTGAACTCCTACGGGCCGCTCCCCGACTTCTCGGACGCCGAGCTGAAGGCGTCCGTGTGGGGCGTGCTCCCATGGAGGCTCCGCGGAGGCGCGTTCTTCACGGTGCAGACGGGCGACCACTACGCGCCGCAGTTCCGGATCTCGGGGCAGCGATCCCTCTTTGGATACAAGGCGAACACTGAGCCCTTCGTGCCCTGCAACCCCATCTTCCAGACGTGCAACCCTCCTCCCGGCGACGCACTGCCCCTGCGCTTCTTCGCCGCCCTCGAAGGCAACGACGTCTTCATCGGTCCGCGCGGCAAGCCGCGGATGCCCGGGCGCTCGAACCTCGACCTCCGGCTCGAGCGCGTGTTCGAGGTGGCCGGATTCGACCTCGGAGTCACGCTGGACCTGTTCAACGTCGCCGGAGAGGACGAGGTCACGCAGGTGCAGACCATGGTCAACCACGGCCAACGGGTCTACTACTTCTTCGACGACATCGATACTCCGTTCAAGAGGGAATGGGCCGGGACGTGGTACAAGTCCCCGCTCGCGCGCGTATCGCCGCGGATGCTCAGGTTGGGCATGACGGCCTACTTCTGATCGAGGCCTGCGGAAAGCGCCATCGCCGTCGGGTTTTCGGCAACGGCAGGGCCACACGCGTAAGCCCCCGAGCTTCGTCGGCCCCGAGACTTCCCCGCAGCCGAGACCGGGGGCATACTCAGTCGAACCCTTTCGACGAGGTCGTCACCATGATTCGCCGGTTGATTCCTATTCTCGCCTTCGTCGCGTTCGCGACTCCGACTCCCGCTACCGCTCAGAGGGGCCCCACTCCGTGCCTCGCGGCCACCGCCGAGTGTACCGAATTCGTCACGGTGGGAGGGGGTCCCGGACGCTCCCTGGTGTACCGCAACTTCCCGCTCGACACGCGCAACGAGGCGATCACCCACGCGCTCATCCTGATCCACGGCGCGGGCCGCAACCCCGACGACTACTATCGCTCCGCGCTCGCGGCGGCGTTCCTCGCCGACAAGATCGAGACCGCGATCGTCATCTCCCCGCGCATGGCCTCCAACGACGGCCGAAGCTGCAGGGATGAGCTCGCCCCCAACGAGATCAGTTGGAATTGCAGCACATGGCGCTCGGGCGGACCCTCGCTCAACTACCCGTCCGTGACTTCGTTCGATTTCCTCGACGAGATCGTCAAGAAGGTCGCGCGCAAGGACGTGTTCCCGAACCTGAAGGCGATCGTCGTCACCGGACACTCGGCGGGCGGCCAGGTCACGAACCGCTACGGCATGTCGAGCAAGGCGCATGACGTCGTCGGCGTCCCGGTCAGTTACGTGGTGTCGAACCCCTCGAGCTATGCGTACCCGACCGACGAGCGCCCGACCGGTGGCGCCGCCTGGCCACTCGAGGCGAACGCGCCGGGCTTCATCCTGGAGGTCCGTGAGGGCACCCCCGCGTTCCGGTCCATGGGCGACGGGCGTGGCTGCGCCGAGTACAACCAGTGGGCCTACGGCTTCCAGAACCGTACCGGCTACACCGCAGACATCAGCGACGACCAACTCAGGCGACAGCTCGCCTCGCGGACCGTCACCTACCTGCTCGGCCAGGACGACATCCTGCCGCTGTCCGGCTTCGACAGCTCGTGCGGCGCGATGGCCCAGGGTCCCACCCGACAAGCGCGCGGGCAGGCCTATGCCAAGTACGTGAACGAGAGTCTCGGTGGGAACCACCGGGTCATCGTCGTGACCGGTTGCGGCCACAACGGGCGCTGCATGTACACGTCGGACGAGGGGATCCGGGTGCTGTTCCCCGAGTAGGCCGGTCGTCGCCCGAGGCGGCACGGGTCGAGGACCGAGCGCCGGCCCGCTGAGGTCCAACGCCGCCCAACCATCCGGCGGGGCGCCCCCAGGAGCACTCCGCCCTCCCTCGAGCCGCCGGTCAGGTTCCTTGTGCCACCCGGCGGAACCGCACGTTCCAGACGCGCCCGCTCGAGAGCGTGAAGCTCGACGGGATCCCCGAGGCATTCATCTGGAACCGCGCCTCCGAGCTGCCGAGCAGGAACACCCCGGGACCGCCCACCGGACGCAGGCGCCGGGGCTCGAGCTTACGGTGATGGACGACGAGGTCCCCGTCCTCCACCGCGAGTCGGTATTCGGTTCCCAACTCCTCGGACGCCCACGTCCCCGCGTACTCCCGGAGATCCTCCTCGGAGGGATCCCACGACGGCATGCGCACGGCCCGTCCCACGCCGGGGATCTCGAGCCGCGCCGCATCGGTGCTGGCGGCAGCGTGGTAAGTCACCACCGAGCTCCCCAGGGCGAAGGCGCGATCCCCGAGCGGGCGGAGGGACTGCCCGCGTCCGGTGCCGAACAGGAGCGAATCCCCCTCCATCCGGATCTCGAGCACCTGCGCGGGAAGCTCTCCGTGGTACCAGCCGACCACCTCCTCGAGCTCGGACCGCGGCACCGCCACCGGCTCCGGTGGGGTCGTCACCGCTCGGGGCTCCATCACGCCGTCGACGTAGGCCTCCGCGACGCGGAGCGCCCGGCCGCCCGGATCGGCGGAGGGGAAGTTGCAGAGCACGGCGACCGTGAGGTCCTGGTCCGGGAAGCGCAGGAAGTTGGCGCGGTAGCCGGCGTCCGAGCCGCTGTGGCCCACCGTGCGGAGGCCGCGGTACGTGCCGAGCGTGAGGCCGTGTCCGTACGCGACGGTGTCCCCACCGTTCAGCACGAAGCGCCCTCGCATGCGTTCGAGCGCCTCGGGGCCGCCTACGCGACCCGTGATGAAGTTGCGGTCCCACGCCGCGAGGTCGTGCACGGTGGTGAAGAGGCTCGTCGCGCCTACGACATCGAAGTCGGGAATCGAGTTCTTCAGCCCGAACAGTCCTTCCGGGTCGGGCGCGTACGCCCAGGCCCGATTCTTCACGATCATCTCGTGGTCGTCGTGGAAATGCGTCGCGTCCATGCCGAGCGGGGCGAACAGGCGCTCGCGCGCGAACTCCCGGAGGCTCGTGCCGGTGACGCGCTCCACCACGACGGCCAGGAGCGTGAACCCGGTGTTCGAGTACAGGTAGCGCTCGCCGGGCTCGAAGTTGAGCGCGGTCTGGCGCGAGATGATGTCGAGCACGTCGCGTTGCGTGACCACGTCCGCCTCCCAGCGCCAGCCCGCCATCGAGAGGAGACTCCACTGGTCGCGGATGCCGCTCACGTGGTGCACCAGGTGACGGAGCGTGATCGGCGTCCCGAAGTCCGGTACCTCCGGAACGTACGCGCGGATGTCATCGTCCCAGGAGACTCTCCCTTCGTTCACCAGCAGCTCGACCGCCATCGCCGTGAACTGCTTGGAGACGGACGCGACGTGGAAGACCGACTGTGGCGTGATCGGGATCCCGTACTCGAGGTTCGCCATCCCATAGCCCCGCTCGTAGACCGGGGCTCCACCGCGCATCACGGAGAGCGCGCACCCCGGGGTCGTCGGGCCGTCCACGTCCGCGAAGATCGAGTCCACGCGGAGCTCGGGGACGGGGGTCTGTGCGGCGGCGGGCGACGGCGTGACCAGAGCGGCGCCGACCGTGAGCACCGTGATCGCCCGGAACGTCGGAACCATGGGACCTCCTGCACGAAACGGGGCAATGGTGCAGGGATATTGACCCGGCCGGTCCCTTCGAGAAAGCCCCTCCGAGCCGGACCCCCATGCCGGGGACGCCTCCGAGCTTGCCGCGCGGGGCTCGATGCCCCACCATCCCTGTGAGCACCATCGACCGACTTGAAACGCCTGCCCGTAACGCCACATGGGAGGCGCATCATGTCCCGGGACCCCCTCCTCTCCTCCGACCTCACGGGCCGGTCCCTCTCCAGGAGGAAGTTCCTCCGCTTCGGGCTGGGCACCACGGCCCTCTCGCTCGGCTCCGCACGGGCCCTCAACGCCGCGGTCTACGGAAGCGTCGAGCGGCTGAACCTCGACCTCGACCAGGAGAGCCCGGACGGAGCCTACTGGCAGGCTCTCCGAAAGCACTACCTGTTCGAGGACGACCTCATCATGATGAACAACGGCACGGTGGGCCCCATGCCGGAGCCGGTGTTCAACACGCTCATGTCCTCCTTCCAGGTCCAGTGCACGGCCCCCTGCGACGTGTACAGCACGTTCGGCGCCCGCAGGGAAGAGGTCCGAGCCAAGGTGGCCCGGTTCGTGGGAGCCGATCCCGAGGAGATCGTCCTCAACCGGAACACCACCGAGGGCATGAACTTCGTGGCCAACGGCCTGGAGCTGAAGCCGGGCGACGAGGTTCTCCTGTCCGACATGGAGCACCCGGGCGGGATCCATCCATGGCGTCTGAAGGCCGCCCGGTACGGGATCGTCATGAAGGAGGTCCCGGTGGGCTTGCCCCCCCGCTCCGTGGACGAGGTGGTCGACGCCTTCGAGGCCGCCATCACCCCCCGGACCCGGGTCATCAGCATCAGCCACACCGTCTACATCTCGGGCCTGATCGCACCCATCAAGGAACTAAGCGAGATGGCCCACCGCCACGGAGTGCTGGTGGTAGCCGACAGTGCCCACGGACCGGGGATGTTGAACCTGAACCTCCACGACACCGGCGTGGACTACTGGACCGCCAGCCCCTACAAGTGGCTCGGTGCCCCGTGCGGATGCGGGATCCTGTATGTCCGGCGTGATCTCCAGGAAAGCCTGTGGCCCACCATCGCCAACTCGGGATGGGACACCTCGGACACGGGGCGGCGCTTCGAGACGCTGGGGCAGCGGGCCGATCCTCTGGTCTTCGCCCTCGGAGAGGCCGTGGACTTCCAGTCCGCCGTGGGGAAGGAACGGATCCAACGTCGGATCCAGGCCCTGGCGACCCATCTCAAGGAGGGGCTCGCGGAGATCCCGGGTATCCGCCTCCACACGAGCATGGACGGATATCTGAGCGGTGGTCTCACGGCCTTCTCCGCGCCGGGCATGAGCCCCGAAGGGCTGATGAACTACCTGCGGGAGCGGTACAACCTGGTGATCCGGACCATCGGAAGCGAAGAGCGGGGCACCCGGGGCGTACGGGTCTCCACCCACATCTGGGTGTTCCACGAGCACGTGGACATGCTCCTGGAGGGGGTCCGGCACGTCGTCAACGCGTGAGGCGGTGGCCGGCGGAGGGATGGCCGCGTCGGGGAGCGCGCGGCGGGGTCGTGTCGCCGGTCAGCGCACGACCATCGCCGTGAACGGCCAGACGTAGGCCTGCAGCGTCACGAGCAGGCCGACCAGGCATGCCAGCGCGATCGAGTGGAAGAAGACGTAGCGCAGGATATCGCCCTCGTGGTCGAACCACCGCGTGGCGGTGGAGGCGACCACGATGGACTGCGCGTCGATCATCTTCCCCATGACGCCGCCCGAGCTGTTCGCCGCGCCCATCAGGTTCGGGCTGAGGTCCAGCTGCTGCGCGGCCACCTTCTGCATGCCTCCGAACAGCACGTTGCTCGACGTGTCGGAGCCGGTGAGCGCCACGCCGAGCCAGCCCATCAGCGTGCCGAAGAACGGATACAACGCCCCGGTGTTGGCGAACGCCAGCCCGAGCGTGGTGTCGGTGCCGGAGTATCGCGTCAGCGTTCCCAGGGCCAGCATCAGCACGATCGTGGCGAGCGAGTAGCGCACCAGCCAGAGGGTGCGTCCGTACGTCGTCACGAGCTTCAGTGGGCCGTACTTCGCGACCAGCCCGCCGACGATGGCGGCCACCAGGATGCCGGTCCCGGTCGCCGACAGCAGCGTCAGCGTGTACACGGCCGCTTCCCTGGTCGGCTCGACGACGACCGGGGGCACCTTCTCGATCATCTGGTGCAGGCCCACGATCGGGAACGCGGGAGCGAAGATCCCGTTGAGGAATCCCTTCACCCGTGGTACGCCCCAGACGAACACAAACACCGACAGGAACACCCAGGGTAGCCAGGCCCGTACCACGTCCCCACGGGGATGCCGCTTCGGGCCGGTGGCGACGTGCCCCGCACCGCCGTCCTTCTCGTGGCCCTTGAGCGTCACCGACATCCACACGGTCTTCGGGCTCCAGACGCGCAGAAACGCGACCAGCGACGCCATCGAGACGACCGCCGCGATCACGTCCACCAGCTCCGGCCCGATGTGGTTCGAGACCAGGAACTGGGTGATCGAGAAGCTCACCCCCGTGACCAGGATCGCCGGCCAGATCTCCCACATGCCCTTGCGGCCCGCGAAGGCCCAGATGAGCCAGAACGGGACGAGCAGCGAGAAGAACGGCAGCTGTCGGCCGATCATCGCCGACAGCTCCCCGGGATCGTAGCCGTGTACGCTGGCGAGCGTGATCACGGGCGTGCCGAGGGCGCCGAACGCGACCGGCGCGGTGTTCGCGATCAGACTCAGGCCCGAGGCCGCCAGCGGCGAGAATCCGAGCCCGATCAGGATCGCCGCGGTGACCGCCACCGGCGTACCGAACCCTGCCGCGCCCTCGAAGAAGGCGCCGAACGCGAAGGCGATCAGCAGCAGTTGGAGGCGTCGGTCCTCGGTGATACCGGCGATCGAGTCCTGCAGGATCGCGAAGCTCCCGTTCTGCTCGGTGAGCTGATGCAGGAAGATGATGTTCAGCACGATCCAGCCGATCGGGAGCACACCGGTCAGGCCGCCGTAGAACGCTGCCTTGGCGGCCAGTCCGAGCGGCATGCCGTACACGAGCGCGGAGACCAGGAACGCCGTCACCAGGCCGGCGCCGGCGGCGATGTGCGCCTTGAGGTGCAGGAACCCCAGCCCCACCAGCATCACGGCCACGGGGAGCACGGCCAGCACGGTGGAGAGCACCATGTTCCCGAGCGGGTCGTAGACCTGCTGCCAGGGCATCATGCCTTCGGCCTCGGGGATGAGTCAGCCGAGACGGCCCGCTCAGGCCTGGTGGCTCATCCGCGCCCAGAGCTCATTCAGGTGGGCCGACACCTGCTGCATGGCGTCCATGGCGGCCGCGTCGAGCGTGCGGGAGACGTCCGGCCCCACGAGGGCCCCCAGGAACTTCAGCGGATACTCCAGGTCCCAGTCCAAGAACGGCTCGGGCCCCTTGTCCAGATTCTCCAGGAGACGGACGAACAGGTACGAGTCGTCGAGGAGCCCGGCGAGTCCCTGCGTCATCTCGGGAATGAGGTCTACCGGTTGGAGGAAGTACTGTTCCGCATGATCCAGGAGAGGCCCGACCACGGAATGGAGCCCCCGCTGCGCGGCTTCCTGTCGGGCGCGCGCCAGGAAGACGGGGATGGACTCGATGATCTCGACCGCCACCTCCGCGGCCTCCTTGACCTCGCCTTCTTCGGCCTCCGGGAGCCGCTTCTGGATGTAGCGTTCGAGCGCTTCCATGCCCCCGCGGGCCTTCGCGCTCTCGATGACCGCCTGGATGTCGGTGAGGACCGGCCCGGTCGGATCCTGGTAAGGAGTCTGCTCCTCGTTCACGTCAGCCTCCGGCCTTGGCGTCGTAGACGATCTCCCCGCCGACGATGGTCATCTCCACGGTCGTTGTGGGGATCTCCTCGTCGGGGATCGTGAGGATGTTCTTGGAGTGCCTCACGACGCCGGAGCGCCGGGAGCGCCTCCGACGGACCCGGTAGAATCGCCCACGGGCGCCCGCTCGGCCAGGGGAAGGACCCGCGACGGGGCCTTCCGGACCGCAGCGACTTGCCACGGGTGCGCGAACGACGAAGGTTGCGGTTCACTCCACCCCCACGCATCGCCCAGGACCATGCCCGGCTCGCGAACTCTTTCCGCTCTGTCGGCCGTCCTCAGCCTCGTTCCCGCGTGTCTCTTGGCGCAGGAGCCTACCGCTCGCTGGAGTCTCGACGTCGAGCTGGGCCTCAACGGGGCTTCAGGCAACAGCAGCTTCTCGATCCTCCGGACGGGATTCCGGGCCCGGCATGTCCGGACCGACATCGCCGAGCTGGAGACGTCGGTCCTCGTGCGTCACGGGAAGAGCGATGGGAAGGTCATCGCCGACGACGCGAAGGCGACGCTGAAGCTCGATCTCTGGTCGAGCGCGCGCTGGTCCCCGTTCACGTTCGCGGACTGGTCGCGCGACGACATTCGCCGTCTGGATACGCGATTCAGCGGCGGCGCCGGAGGGAAGTGGACGTTCTGGTCCGGCGACTCGGGCAAGGCGTCCTTCAGCGTCGCCGCGCTCTACGACTACCAGAACTTCAAGGTCGAGCCGGGCTCCGCCGATCCAGCCAGCGAGAGCCTGGCACGCTGGAGCTTCCGCACGCAGGTCGAGAAGAAGCTCTCCTCCTCGGCCAAGTTCGAGCACCTCGCCGTCTACCAACCGGTCTGGGACGAGGCGGGGGACTATGCCATGGACGTCACCCACACCGTGTCCACGCAGATCCTGGGCAACCTCACGTTGGCCGTCGAGCACCAATACCTCAGGGACGCGACCCCACCACCCGACGTGGAACCGGCGGACCAGCGCTTCTCCGTCCTCCTCAAGATGTCGTTCTGACGATCGTCCGCCGAACGGGCGGGCGGTCAGCGCAGCCGGGCCCGGGCGAGCCTCAGGCTGTTCCCAACGACCGTCACCGACGAGAAAGCCATCGCGAGCGCCGCCAGGATCGGATGGAGTTGCCGGAGCATCATCGGGAGTTCCTGGACGGGATAGAGCGCGCCCGCGGCCACGGGAATGAGGACCACGTTGTAGAAGAAGGCCCAGAAGAGGTTCTGGCGGATCGTCCTCATCGTGGCGGCGGACAGCGCGAGCGCCTGCGGCACCGAGCGCAGGTCGCCGCGCATGAGCGTCAGGTCGGCCGCCTCCATGGCCACGTCCGCCCCCGTGCCGATCGCCATGCCGACGTCCGCCTGGGCGAGGGCGGGAGCATCGTTGATCCCGTCGCCCACCATCGCCACGACCGCGCCGGACGCCTGTAGCTCCCGCACCACGTCGACCTTCTGGTCGGGGAGCACCTCGGCTCGCACCTCTTCGATGCCCACTTCCCTTGCGATCGTTTCCGCCGTGCGCCGGTTGTCCCCCGTCAGCATGACCACTCGCAGCCCACGCCGGCGAAGATCCGCGACCGCTTCCCCGGATCCCTCCTTCACTCCGTCGGCGACCGCGAGGAGCCCGACCGGACTGCCGTCCACGGCGACCCAGAGCGGCGTACGCGCCGCCGCCTCGATCCGGCGTGCCTCCGCCTCGAGCCCATCCGGCCGAACGCCGTACTCGTCGAGGAGTCGGCGCGAGCCGATCACCACGTCGTGTCCGTCCACCGTGGCCGTCACGCCTCGACCGGGGACGGCGGCGAACGCCGAGGGCTCGCGGAGCGCGACGCCCCGGCGCCGCGCCTCCCGCACCACCGCTCCGGCGATCGGGTGCTCGCTCCGGCGCTCCGCGCTGGCCGTCACGCCCAGGAGCCATGCCTCGGCCGCGGAGCCGCCCGGCGTACCCTCGGGAGGCCTGACCGCCACCTCGAGCACCTCAGGCTCGCCACGCGTGACGGTGCCGGTCTTGTCCAGCACCACCACCTGGAGCTTCTGCGCCCTCTCGAGCGCGGTGGAGCTACGGAACAGCACGCCGAGCTTCGCGCCTCTTCCGGTCCCGACCATCACCGCCGTCGGCGTCGCCAGGCCGAGCGCGCACGGGCACGCGATCACGAGCACGGCGACCATACGCACCAGGGATGGCGTGAAGCCCGCGCCGGCCACGAGCCACCAGGTCAGGAATGTCCCCCCCGCCACCACGATCACCGCTGGAACGAACACCGCCGCGACCCGGTCCGCCAGCCTCTGGATCGGCGCCTTGCTGCCCTGTGCCTGCCGCACCAGTCGGATGATCTGCGCGAGAGCGGTCTCGGCCCCCACGCGCGTGGCGCGCAGTCGCAGGGCCCCCTCCCGGTTCATCGCGGCGCCGACCACTGTGTCACCGGGTGCCTTCTCCACCGGCATGCTCTCGCCGGTGAGCATGCTCTCGTCCACCGCGGACCGGCCGTCCAGCACGACGCCGTCCACCGGGATCCGCTCCCCCGGGCGGACGAGCACCACGTCGCCCACGACGACCTCGTCCGCCGGCACGTCCGTCTCCACGCCCTCGCGGAGCACACGCGCGGTCTTGGCGCGGAGACCCATGAGCTCCCGGATGGCCGCGCCGGTCTCGCCCTTGGCGCGCACCTCCAGGAGCTTCCCGAGCTTGATGAGCGTGATGATGAGGGCGGCGGTCTCGAAGTAGACGTGGTCGCCGAGGGCGCTCGAGCCCGACGTGAGCCCCACCGCCACCACCACCGAGTACACGTACGCCACGGACGAGCCCATCGCGACGAGCACGTCCATGTTCGCCGAGCCGTTCCGGAGCGACTTCCAACCACCCCGGTAGTAGTCCCATCCCACCCAGAGCTGAACCGGCGTGGCGAGCGCGAACATGAGCCAGTTCACCCAGGGCGCATGCGCCCAGGGACCCACGAGAGCGAAATCGCGCGCCATGCTGAGGACGAACAGGGGAAGCGCGAACGCGACGCCGGTCCAGAACTTCCGCGTTTGGTCGAGGATCTCGGCGCGACGCGCGGCCGCTTCCGCGTCCTCCATCTCCTGGGGTGCCGCGTCCACCACACCGTAGCCGGCGTCCTCGATGGCGTGCGTGACGCGCGCGCGGAGTTCGTCTTCCCGGACCTTCGTGGGATCGAAGCGGACGGTCGCACGCTCCGAGGCGAAGTTGACCGAAGCCTCGGCCACGCCCTCGGTTCTGCCAAGGGCGCGCTCGACCGTGGCCACGCAGTTGGCGCACGTCATTCCCGTCACGGGAATCAGGAGCTCTCGCGAGAGATCCATCGGGTCAGCGGGTCTTTCGGAGGGCGAGACGAATCCTTCCGAGGGAGTCACGGCACGGGCGGGTAATCGATCTCCCTCAGGGTGTTCTCGATGACGACCCAGTCGGTCGCTTCGGGATCCCAGGAGACGGTCACCCGCTTGGTCTCCTTGTCGGCCTTCACGGACGAGACGCCCTTAAGCGCGCCCACCTCCTTCTGGATCGTCATCACGCAGTGGCCGCAGCTGATGTTCGGTACGGATACGGTCCTGGTGCTCATGCGGTGTCCTCGCCTCGTCGGGTGGATCGGATCACGCCTTGCCGGTGGCCTGGAAGACGTCCATCAGTTCGGCCAGCACACGCTCCTTGGCGGCGGCGTCGCCGCCCTGGATCGCGTGGGTGACGCAGGAGTGGAGGTGCCGGTCGAGCACCAGCCCACTCACCTTCTTCAGCGCCCGCTGCACCGCGAGGATCTGGTTCACCACCTCCACGCAGTAGACGTCCGCCTCCACCATCCGCGCGATGCCGCGGACGTGACCCTCCACGCTCTTCAGCCGGCGCATGATGTCCTGCTTGGGGTCGTCGGTCACGGAGCCTCCTTGGTTAAGCCCCCCCCCTGGGGGGAGGGGATACCTCCTATCTTCGCATTCTTCGAGAAAGCGCACAACCCCCCTCACCCGTTGCCCACCGCGAGCGCGCTTTGCGATCTTGCGGCGTTCTCGCTGAGGAGCGCGCATGTCCCTGAAGTCGTACATCCGCACGATCATCACCCTGGGCCAGGGAGTGATTCGGGGGATCCCGGAGGCCTCCGCCGACCGTGATCCCATCGACCTCTTCCGGGACTGGTTCGAGGTAGCGAAGGAATCGGGGATCTACCTGCCCGAGTCCGCGGCCCTGGCGACGGTTTCTCCGGATGGAGCGCCTACCATCCGTATGATCCTGCTCAAGGCCGTGGACCAGCGCGGATTCGTGTTCTACACGAACTACGGCAGCCGTAAGGCAGCCGAGCTCGAGGCGAACGCCCGGTCTTCCCTCTGTTTCCACTGGGCCGTGCTGGAACGGCAGGTGCGCGTGGACGGACGGGCCGAGCGCATTTCGGTGGAGGAGAGTCAGGCGTACTTCGCCACGCGCTCCCGGGGCAGCCGCATCGGCGCGTGGGCATCCCACCAGAGCGAGCCCCTGAGCTCGCGCCGGGAGCTGGAGGAGCGCGTGCGGAGATACGAGCGCGAGTTCGCGGGTCGCGACGTGCCGCTCCCTCCCTTCTGGGGAGGGTACCTGATCCGGCCCGAGAGCATCGAGTTCTGGCAGGGGAAGGCCGACCGTCTCCACGAGCGTCTGCTCTTCCGGCGCGCATGCGGGCGGTGGAACACCGTGCGGCTCTACCCATGACGAGGCAGGCAGACGCGTGACGACGGCCGAGGCTCCCTACTTCACTCGGGAGACGTTCCGGTTCCTCCGGGATCTGGCGAGGAACAACGACCGGGCGTGGTTCGCCGAGAACAAGACGCGCTACGAGGCGGAGGTGAAGGACGCCGCGCTCCGCCTCATCCAGGACTTCTCCCCCTACCTGTCCCGGCTGAGCCCCCACTTCCATGCGGGGCCGCGCTCGCTCTTCCGGATCCACAAGGACACGCGCTTCTCGAAGGACAAGGCCCCCTACAAGACCCACACGGGGATCCAGTTCCGACACGACCTGGCCCGGGATGCCCACGCGCCGGGCTATTACTTCCATATCGAGCCCCGAGGCGTCTTCCTCGCCCTCGGCCTCTGGCATCCCGACGGACCCACCCTCCGGAAGATCCGCGAGCATATCGTCGAGAAGCCCGACGCCTGGACGAGGGCGTCCCGGAGCCGGAAGCTCACGAGCAAGCTCACGCTGGAAGGCGAGCGCCTGTCCCGCCCCCCCGCGGGATTCGACCCGCGGCACCCGCTCGTGGAGGACCTGAAGTGGAAGGACTTCATGGCCTACACGGACCTGGACGAGGCGTTCGTCACCAACCCCGCGCTACCCCGCGAGCTCTCGCGGCTCTACGCCGCGGGCTCGGAGTACATGGCGTTCCTGTGCGAGGCCATCGGGGTACCGTTCTGAAGGAGGTACGGCGCGGCGCGCGCCAACGACCGCGGAGGTCCTCATGCGCTACAAGCTTCTCGGCCGCAGCGGCCTGCGCGTCTCCGAGCTCGCGCTCGGCACGATGACCTTCGGTCCCGAGTGGGGATGGGGCGCCACCAGGGAAGAGAGCCGGAGGATTTTCGACGCGTTCGCCGAGGCCGGCGGCAACTTCCTGGACACGGCCAATCGCTACACGGACGGGACGAGCGAACGCTACGTCGGCGAGTTCGTCCGCGCCGACCGCGACCACTTCGTGGTGGCGACGAAGTACACGCTCTTCGATCGCCACGGTGACCCGAACGCGGCCGGAAACCACACGAAGAACATGGTGCGGTCGCTCGAGGGCAGTCTGGATCGGCTCGGGCTGACCTTCGTGGATCTCTTCTGGGTGCATGCCTGGGACTTCACCACGGGGGTGGACGAGGTCATGCGCGGGCTCGACGACCTCGTGCGCCGCGGTCTCGTCCTCTACGTGGGCGTGTCCGACACGCCCGCGTGGGTGGTGTCGCGGGCCAATACCCTGGCCGACCTGCGCGGTTGGTCGCCGTTCGTCGCCCTCCAGCTCCGCTATTCGTTGTTGGATCGCACGCCCGAGCGCGAACTGCTCCCGATGGCGCGTCACCTGGACCTGGCGGTGACGCCCTGGGCCGTCCAGGGCGCCGGTGTGCTCTCGGGCAAGTACACCCGTACCGAAGCGGGTAGGCCCGGCCGCGCGCGGGACGGGGCCGCCAGGGACGAGCGGAACCTCGCGATCGCCCGGGTCGTGGACGGCGTGGCCGACGAGATCGGTTGTGCGTCGTCGCAGGTGGCGATCGCGTGGGTGCGGAGCCGCCCTGGCGTGATCGTCCCGCTCGTCGGCGCACGTACCGCGGATCAGATGCGTGAGAACCTCGGCGCTCTGGACGTCACGCTCGAGGACGGGCACGTGGCCCGACTGGACGAGGCGAGCGCGATCGAGCCGGGGTTCCCTCACGACTGGACGGCCCAGGAGCACATCCGAGATCTGATCTTCGCCGGGACGCACGACCGGATCGACCACCACCGGCGAAGGTGAGCGAGGGGTCCACGCGGCACGCCGCGTGGCCCGACGACGACCGGCGACGTGGTGGGAGGTCGGGGGCGGCGGCTCAGCGGCGTCGAGCGCGAAGCCCCGGCACGGCTTCCAGCATCCGCTCCACCACCTGTTCGGCGCCGCCCGACGGCTGCGGTGGAGGCGGCGGCGTGTCCACGAGCTCGGGAAGCCGCTCGATCCACGCTCCCGCCCCGAAAGCGGGGCCGGGGATCTCGAAGCCTGGGAGGCGCGCCGCCACCCACTCGCGGAGCGAAGGCGTCTCACGGAAGTCCGGGCGCGTGACGAACGCCAGAGGGCGGCCCTCGCGCCATACCTCCGCCACCGTGCTGTAGCCGAGCTTGGCGACCACCGCATCCGCGGCGCGTACGAGGTGGGGCATGTAGAGGCGGGTAGCGTTGTCGAACAGGATGAGGCTCCCCCGCACCTCGGTCCTCGGGCACCCGGTCACGACGGACGTGATGCCGTCCGCCGCCGCGAGCCGGTCGAGGAACGGCATCTCCTCGGCATATCCTCCCGTAGTCACCACGATCATGCGATGTCCCGGTGCCACGCCCAGCTCGGCTCGTGCCTCCTCGCGGCTCACGCGCGCCGGACGGCTCACGGGCCGAACGGTGGCATGGGCGCGCGGATCGGCGTGGCAGTACGGCTCGGCGAGAAGGTGCAACGTGGCCCGCCCGATCCACGCGTCCAGCTCGGCGGAGAGCGGCTCGAGCTCGGGTGAACCCGCCAGAAGCGGCTCATAGAGCCAGGGCCACGTGAAGTTCTCCACGAGCACGGAGGGGATGCCGGCCCGCTCGGCCACCGCGATGCCCAAGGGCGCGATGTCGCAGAGGACCGCCGTGCAGCCCGAGCGTCGAACCTCCAGGGCGAGTCCGGCCACGAGGTCGTCGTCGAAGGGGACCATCGCGCGCACGGCCCGCACCGTCTCGGCCGGGTCGAAGCTGAGCGCGGAGGTCTGGAAGAACCCCACGTCGGTCACCACCCGGTGGTACCGATAGAGGCCTGATGCCACCTCGTCGAAGAACCAGCGCGGGGACGACGCGAACAACTCGAACCGGGCGCCCGTGCGGTGATGCAGGGCCTGCATCACCGCGGACGCCCGGGCAGCGTGTCCGAACCCGTGAGGGGATACGAACACGGCCAGGTGTGGGTTCACCCGCTCTTCCACCCCGTCAGAATAGGAGCGAGCGCATCCTGGAGGTCCGGCTTGCCCACCACGGCGAGCTCGTAGCGCACCCGGGTGAACGGCACCGGGATCCGGACCAGGCGGGCGAGATCGATCGGCGTCCCCACCGCCACGGCTTCGACACCGCCCTCCGCCGCCTTCCGGAGCGTCGCCTCGAGGTCCGCGATCTGCCGGTCGCCGTACCCCATCGCCGGCAGCACGGGCCCGAGGTCCGGGTACTTCCCGAACGTCTCGGTGAGCTCGCCAACCAGGAACGGTCGGGGATCGACGAGCGCCGACGCGCCCGCGTCCCTCGCGCCGAGCGTGGCCGCGCCGTAGCGCATGCCCCCGTGCGTGAGAGTCGGACCGTCCTCCACCGCCAACACCCTGCGGCCCCACAGCACCTTCGGATCGTCCACGGTGATCGGGGAAGCCGCCTGGATGACCATCGCCTTCGGGTTCACCTCGGTGACGTTCGCCAGCACCTCCGCGACGTGGTCGGGGTTGGCTGTCTGGATCTTGTTGACCACCACCACGTCCGCGAGGCGCAGGTTGGTCTCACCGGGATGGTACCGTAGCTCGTGCCCCGGCCGGTGTGGGTCCACGAGCGTGATATACACGTTCGCCTTGAAGAAGGACGTGTCGTTGTTGCCCCCGTCCCAGAGCACCACGTCCGACTCGGCTTCCGCGGCCCGCAGGATCGCCTCGTAGTCCACGCCGGCGAACACCGCGGATCCGTTCGCGATGTGTGGTTCGTACTCCTCGCGCTCCTCGATCGTGGCCTCATACCGCACGAGGTCCTCCTCACTCGCGAAGCGCTGCACCCGCTGCTTCAGCAGATCGCCGTACGGCATGGGGTGTCGCACGATACCCACCCGCATACCAGCGCCGCGCAGGATATTAGCCACGGCGCGGCTCGTCTGGCTCTTGCCCACACCCGTCCGGGACGCGCACACGGCCACCACCGGCTTGCCGGACCGGAGCATGGTCCGGGCCGCGCCGCCGATCTCGAAATCGGGTCCCGCGGCGCTCACCCGGCTGGCCAGGTGCATGACGTATTCGTGGGAGACGTCGGAATACGCCATCACACAGCGCGTAACCTGTTCTCTCTCAATGATCTCCTCGAGGTCCGACTCGGACAGGATGGGAATGCCGTCAGGATAGAGCCGCCCCGCGAGCTCGGCGGGGTACTTGCGGCCGTCGATGTGAGGAATCTGCTGCGCCGTGAACGCGACGACGCGGACGGCCGGGTCGTCGCGGTAGATCGTATTGAAGACGTGGAAGTCGCGGCCCGCGGCTCCCAGAATCACGATTCGGTGGTCCATAGGTCGGCAGGATGGTGGGGGAAGACTGCCCTAGAGGCATAACACTCTCGGGGACCCGGGTCCATCCATTCGGGAGCCCTTCGCACCCGCATGATTATGCAGCGCGCTTAGGCTGCAGCGGGCGCGTCACTCACAGCACTCGAGCACGTCGAGAACGTCCAACCGCCGGGCCCCGGCCAGCTTCCCCGGGCCGTTCGCGGCGGTCGCTTCGGGCGGCCCCCGCCGGTGCCAATCCGTCTCCGCCTGCCAGGCCGCCACCAGCGAGAGCAAGCGCTCCTCGCCGAACGGAGGCCCGCCGAGGAGCGCGGGAATCGGCAGCAGATAGCCCCGCGACTCCTCGAAGCCGATCGGGAACGCGATGAGCGGGAGCCCGATCATGTCGAACGGTATGGGTGTCGTCTGGACGACCACGTCGCATTGCGCGAAGAGGTCGTCCAGCACCCTGCGCAACAGCACCATCTTGGCACGCTGTCCGCGGAGGTACTCGGGTCCCGACAGGAGCAGGCCGTTGATCCAGGGCGCGAGCGCGACCCCGAAGAGCCGGACGTCGCGCCTCAGTGTGTCCATGAACGGCTCCGCGCGCTCGGGCAGGCGCACGTTGTTGAAGCTCCCGCTCGTGAGCGTGTCCCACTCCTCCGGAAGCTCCACTTCCACGACCCTCGCCCCCAGCGACTCCAACGTGGTGATCAGGGCGTGCCGCGCGGCATTCTCGGCAGCGCGGCGCCGTTCCATGCGACGGAGCCGACGCTCCCGCTCGACGGGTGTCTCGTCGCGAGGCGCGAAGCGTCCGGACTCCCCTGCCTCCGACTCGGGTGCGTCCATCCACCCAGGTACGATCCCCACCGTGGTCGGCCACCGGAGAACCGTCCGGCTCCCCCGCCGCACCGGCTCCGCCGCGGTGGCGTAGTCGGGTACGGGCGGAAGCCCGACCGTTCGCGCGTCGAGCGGGTCCGCGCCGGCCATGTGCTGCAGCATGAGCGCCGCGTCCATCGCATCGCGGGCGATCGGCCCGGGATGGTCCCGCGTGTACGAGAGCGGCACGATCCCGTGGAGTGAGACGCGGCCCATCGTGGGCTTGATCCCCGTGAGCCCCTGTGCGGAGGACGGGTTCGTGATCGAGCCGCCGGTCTGCGTGCCCGTGCTCGAGGCCGCCATGCGCGCCACGACCGCCGTGGCCGACCCGCTCGACGAGCCACCCGGGCTCACGTCGGGGTCGTCGGGGGCCCACGCGTTGCGCGTGGTGGGCTCGCCGTCCGGTGTCGTCGCGCGCGTGGTCGCGAGAGGACCCATCTGCGTCTTGCCGAGGAGGATCGCTCCGCCCGACTTGAGACGCGCCCACGCGGTCGCGTCGTACTCCGGCACGAAGTCGCGGTAGATGTACGAGTTCGCCGTCGTGAGCACGCCCCTCGTGTAGTAGTTGTCTTTGATCGCGAGCGGGATGCCGTGCAGCGGCCCCGACCAGGGGAGCTCCGCGAGCCGGCGGGCTTCGGCGCGCGCGGCATCGGCCACCACCGTGTTGAACGCCATGAGCCTGGCGTCCATCGCCTCGATGCGACGGAGGTACGCATCCACGACATCGAGGGGGCTCAGCGCCCCGTCGCGCAGCAGTGCCGCCAGCTCGGCCACCGACATCCGCCAGGGCTCCGTCGCCTGCACGGACGCCGGGTCCGGCAGCGGCCACGGCGCCCTACGCCGCAGGGCACGCGCGCTCCCGGCGGCCACCGTGGGGGCGAGCGCCGTTCCGGCGGCGGCGCCCGCGGTGAGCATTCCCATGCGTGCCAGGAACCGCCGACGGTCGAGCACGCGATCCTGCGGGAGGGCGGAGGCGTCGCGGGAGCAGCGGCCCGCGTCACGGCCGCGTCGGGAGCGAGGCGTCATTCCCGGCCCTCTTCCGGCACCACGCCTAGCCAGGCGGGATACATGGACGGCACGACTTCCTGAGGGTCCGGCTCCCACGCCATGATCGCCGGCGGCGTCGAGCGCAGGAACCGCCGTGCGCCGGCCAGGATCCGGCGGCGGTCCGCCGGGGCCTTCGGGTCGTCCTCGGGCAGGACGCCGAGGTCCACGCCCAGGCTCTTCAGCCGAGCGACGATCCAGGCGTCGAGCTCTTCGTCGGAGAGCTCCTGCATGCGGTGCGCGTCCATGGTGTGGCCGGCCAAGGTAGGGCATGCCGGCGGTGCGGGCGAGGGGAACCCGGCCGGCTCGGCGAGCCGCGCGTGAGGAGGTGCTAATCCTCCGGCGGATCCGGTTCCGTCTGGGCGGGAGCGACCTCGGCCGCGGCCGGACGCTCGGCATACTCCGCCTGGACCGCCTCGATCTCCTCGCGGGCCTCGAGGAAGACGCCGAGGACCTCGGGATCGAAGTGCGCCCCTGACGCCTCGGTCATCATGCCGACGACATCGTCGTTCGGTAGCGCCTTCCGGTACGGGCGGTCCACCGACAGGGCGTCGAAAAAGTCCACCACGGCGCAGATGCGGCCCTCGAGGGGGATGGCGGCGCCGCTCACGCCGTAGGGATACCCCTTCCCGTCCCAACGTTCGTGGTGGGATAGCGCGATGCGCTCTCCCATCTGGATCACCTCGGACGTCGAGTTCGCGAGGATCTGGCCCCCGATGATCGTGTGGGAGCGCATGATCGCCCATTCCTCCGCGTCGAGCTTTCCGGGCTTCAGCAGAATGCGGTCGGGAATTCCCAGCTTGCCGACATCGTGCATGGGCGCAGCGTAGCGGATCGTCATCACGGCGCGCTCGGAGAGGCTCATCCGCCGCGCGACGACTTCGGAGAACCGCCCGATCCGCTCGACGTGGCTCGCGGTGTCGCGGTCCTTGTACTCACCCGCCAGCGTGAGGCGATGGATGGTGTCCATGTGCGCCGCCTCGGTCGTGCGGCGGGCGGCTTCCACCTCCGCCAGAGCCTCTCTGAGCTCCCGCGTGCGGATCTCTACGGTCTCCTCGAGCGTGCGCCCGTGAGCCTTGATCTCGTCCTGTGCCACCTTGAGCGAGACCAACCACCGCGCGCGCAACCGCAACTCGTCGGGATCCACCGGCTTGTTGATGAAGTCGTTGATCCCGAGGTCGAACGCGCGAAGGCGATCCCCCTTCCCCGCCAGTCCGGTGACCATGACGATCGGGATGTCGGCCACCAGAGGGTCGCCGCGAACCAGGCGCGCCACCTCGAAGCCGTCCATGTTGGGCATAGACGCGTCCATGACGATCAGGTCCACCGCGGGACGGATGAGGGCGAGCGCCTCCACTCCGTCGGACGCGACTTCCACGGCATATCCGAAGCCCCTCAGAAGTTCGGAGTGCAGCGTGAGGAACTCGGGGTCGTCCTCCACGACCAGCACCCGCCGGGGCGTGTTGTTCACGGCTCCTCCAACGAGGTCATGGAGTCACAACGTTGGGCGATCTGCCGCGCCTCGCCAAGGGGTGGGCCCGCGCTCCGCCAGCCGGCGTGCCGAGGCCCGGAGCGCGCGAGGCGCTCCGGGCCTATCTGCGGCCGGGTGGCATGCACCCTCCAGGTCGCAGGCACGTCGGCTGGTTGGCAGTTGCGGGGCGGCACGGCAGCCGACGGCCGAGCGGCTCCGCAGGAGCCCCACCCCGCGCTGCCCGTCTCGTGCCACGCGACGATTCGCATTGCCCCCGTTGGGGGCCGAGGGACCTCGCTTCACTCCCGGTCGGCGGTGTCGGACGCGGCCCACGGGTCGAGCAGGTACCCCATGTATGCAAATGGGGCGTCGGGGGGTCAAGGTTTTCTTCGCTCGTGTCCGCACGACATCGAACGTGTCCGGAAGCCGGGACGGAAGGTGGGTGGCACCTCGCGGTGGCAAACCGTGTATGTCATTGTCTATTGACATTTTACAGCCGTAGATCGCCGGTGGCACGCGCCGTGCGGCCAGTGATCGCGTCCGGGTCGCCGGTGCAGCCCGGTGTGGACGAGAGAACCACGAGGAGGGACCATGCGAGGGATGACGGGAAGGGCGGCCGCGGTGGGTCTGGGCCTGACCGCGGCCCTGCTGGCGGCGGGGTGCTTCGAGCATACCATCCAGGCGGGGGGCGGCGCGCCCCGGGGACCCGTGGTCTACGACCACTGGGAGCACTTCTGGTTGGGCGGATTGGTGGGCCACACCCGGGTCGACGTCGAGCGCATGTGTCCGTCGGGCCATGCCACCATCGAGGCCAAACAGACGTTCCTGAACGGGCTCGTCGCCGGGCTCACAAGCGGCATCTACACGCCCATGACGCTCAGGGTGCGGTGCCGCGACGGCAGCCCGGCGGCGGTGGAACTGTCCGCCGGGGACGTGGAGCGCATCGTCTCGGGCGGGGAGTTCGAGGCCCTGGTGGCCGCCGAGCTGCCCGAACGGCTCCCCGACGTCGTCGATGCCAGGGCCGCGCTGGCCCGACCCTAGGAGCCGGAGGAGGCTTGCCCTCGGTGCGGTAGCGATGGACGGCCGCGTCTGGGTGATCGGGCTACTGATGCTCATCGGAGGCGGGGTCACGCTCCACCTCTATTCGCTGCCCACGTCCCTGCCGGTGCCCGTCTCCCGTGTCAATGCAGCGCGTTGTGGAGCGTCTCGGCCAGACTCCGAGTGAACGACGGGATCTCTGCCAGAGCGTCCACCGACGCATGCTCGAGGTCCCACAGCCGGATGAAGCGCCCCGCCACCGCCTCCCGCCGCCTCGGCCCCAGGCCCTTCACGCCCAGGGATTCCAGGTGCGCCAGCACTCGCTCCTGCTCGAGCGCCGTTCCGATGGCGTCCGGGTCGCTCGTGTCCACCCCGGCGTCGGTGAGCTGAGCCAGCAGCTCGAGCCAGTCGTGGTGAGTCCATCCGTGTGGGTGAGCATTCACGAAGTCGCGGAGCTGTTCCCGGAAACCGTTGTGCTCAATGGCCATTCGGGCCACCTCCTTCGAACGTCCGGTGCCAGGCAGGGCCGGCGGCCGGCAGCGGGAAGACGTCGGCCTTCACTTCCCCGGGGTCGCGGGCGATAATAGCCTCGCTCATCGACCCCCAGTACCCTCTGAACGTAACGGGTTTCCGGACATGATGGTGGACCTATCAGGGAGGATCCCCTACCTCCCGGAGCGGCTCCAGGACTTGGAGCGCCTCGCGTTCAACCTCTGGTGGAGGTGGAACCGCCGGGCCCGCTGGATGCTGCGCGCCATCGACCCGGTCCTCTGGTCCGCAACGCGGCACAACCCGGTGGCCCTGCTCAGGGGAGTCAGCCCCCACCGGCTGGCCCAATGCGCGTCCGATCCGGAGTTCCTGAAGCTCTTCGACCAGACCATGGCCGATTTCCGGGCGATGAAGGAGAGGACGGAAACCTGGTTCAGCCATCGCTACCCCGACGTAGACCACGGGAACCCGGTCGCGTACTTCTGCGCCGAGTTCGGGCTGCACAACTCGCTCCCGATCTACTCCGGCGGCCTGGGCGTCTTGGCCGGGGACACCTGCAAGGCGGCCTCCGACCTCGGCATCCCGTTCATCGGCGTCGGCCTGCTGTACTCCAAGGGGTACTTCGACCAGAAGCTCAACCTCGAGGGATGGCAAGAGGGCTCCGACGAGGTCTTCGACCCCGTGATCATGCCCCTCGTCCAACTGACCGGGCCCGCCGGCGCGGTGTCCCTCGCCGTGGTGACCACCGCCGGTCGCCCCGTGCACATCGGTGCCTGGCTCCTCGAGGCCGGGCGGGTGAAGCTGTACCTGCTCGACACGAACCTCCCCGAGAACCACCCCGACGACCGCGAGCTCACGTACAAGCTGTACAGCGGTGGGCAGGAGCATCGTCTCCGGCAGGAGTGGATCCTCGGCGTGGGGGGAGTGCGCGTCCTTCGTGCGCTCGGCCTTCATCCCGGGGCCTGGCACGCGAACGAGGGCCACGCGTCGTTCATGCTCGTGGAGCGGCTGCGTGAGCGCATGGTCGCGGGGCAGCCCCTCGAGGAAGCCGTCCGTGCCGTGCGCGCCGAGAGCATCTTCACGACGCATACGCCGGTCCCGGCCGGGCACGACATGTTCCACCCGGAGAGCATCGATCAGGTGTGCTCCGATTTCTGGGCGCAGGGGCCGCTGGACCGGGATACCTTCTACCGGCTGGGCGGGCATCCCGAGCTGGACCACGGGCGTTTCCACATGACGGCCGCCGCCATCCGTCTGTCAGCCCACGTCAACGGAGTGTCCAAGCGCCACACCCGCGTGACCCAGGAGTTGTGGACGCCGCTCTGGCCGGGTCGAGCGGCCAGTCATGTCCCCATCGATGGGATCACGAACGGCGTCCACCTCTGCAGTTGGATGTCCCACCACCTGATGGAGCTCCTGGAGGAGCTGTTCGGGCCCGAGTGGGAGAAGGACAAGGACCACCCACCCGACTGGAATCGGGTCGCGGAATTGGACGACGTCAGGCTCTGGAAAGCACACGTCCTGATGAAGGAGATCCTGTTGGATTTCTGCCGCGAGCAGGCCCGCACCCGGTGGATCGAGCTCTGGAAGGAGGCGGCGCACCTGGTGGGAGCCGGGACCCTGCTGTCCCCCGAGCCGCTCACGCTCGGCTTCGCGCGTCGGTTCGCCACCTACAAGAGAGCCAACCTCGTCTTCCGTGACGTGGAGCGCCTGCGACGTCTTCTCACCGACCCGAGGCGCCCCGTACAGCTCGTCTTCTCCGGAAAGGCACACCCGGCCGACGACGATGCGAAGCGTGTGCTCCAGATGGTGTGGCAGTTGTCGCGCGACTCCCGCTTCGGAGGCCGCATCGCCTTCGTGGAGGACTACGAGTTGCATGTGGCGCATCGCCTCGTGCAGGGTGTGGACGTGTGGTTGAACTTGCCCCGCGTGCCCATGGAGGCGTCAGGCACGAGCGGCATGAAGGCGGCGCTGAATTGCGTCCCGCAGATCAGCACACTCGACGGCTGGTGGGCCGAAGGATTCAACGGCACCAACGGTTGGGCGATCCCCGTGCTCTCGGGCCCGGAAGAGCAGGTGGACGACCACGACCATGACGCCCTGTTCACCTTGCTGGAGCGCGAGGTCGTGCCACTCTACTACGAGCGTGACGAGCAGGGCCTGCCGCGCGGGTGGATCAAGGTGATGAAGGAGGCGCTGCGCGTGAGCGCCTCGCAGTTCACCACCGAACGGATGGTGAAGGAATACACCGAGCGTTTCTACGTATCCGCGCTCTCGAGCCGCATCGACCGCGACGATCCGCCCATCGCCTAACGGATCCCCCGTGCTCGCGGGGCCCTGGACCGTCAGTCGGCGTCCCGCTTCAGCCAGAGCGCCGAGAGCCCCGGCAGGGGCAGCTCCAGGTACTGGTCACGCCCATGGAGCCGGCCGGGGATCGCTTGCAGGACCGGCGGAACCACGACGCCGCCGCCGCCGAACTCGGGGGCGTCCGTGTTCAGGATCACGCGCCAGCGCCCCGGAAAGGGAACCGCGAGGCGGAACCCGTCGCGGCGTGTGGGAGTGAAGTTCACCACGACCGCGACCGTGTCCTTCCACTCCCTGGACCAGCGGAGGTACGAGATCACCGTGCGCTCCCGATCATGGCAGTCCAGCCACTCGAAGCCGTCGGGATGGAAGTCGAGGTCGTGGAGCGATGCCTCGCCGAGATAGAGATCGTTCAGGGCTCTCACCAGCCGTGACATGCCCTGATGGTAGGGATAGTCCAGCAGCGCCCAGTCCAGGGATCCATCCACGTCCCACTCGGTCCACTGCCCCATCTCCCCACCCATGAAGAGAAGCTTCTTCCCGGGGTGCGACCACATGTACGCATAGAGGGTCCGGAGGCTCGCGAACTTGGCCTCCGGGGGCCCCGGCATCTTCGCGAGCAGCGACCGCTTCCCGTGGACCACCTCGTCGTGGGAGAGCGGGAGCACGAAGCGCTCGCTGAACGCGTAGACGATCGAGAACGTGAGCCGCTCGTACTGTCCCGCGCGGAAGAGCGGATCGGTCTCCATGAACTCCAGCGTGTCATTCATCCACCCCATGTTCCACTTCTGGTCGAAGCCCAGTCCGCCCCGATCGGTGCCGTGCGAGACGCGCGGCCACGAGGTGGACTCCTCGGCGAACACGAGCGCTCCGGGACACCTCGCGTGGATCACGTCGTTGACGTTCCTCAGGAAGGCGATGGCCTCGAGGTTCTCCCGTCCCCCGTACTGGTTGGGCAACCACTCCCCTTCCGCCCGCGAGTAGTCCAGGTAGAGCATGGACGCGACCGCATCCACGCGCAGGCCGTCCAGGTGGTAGTCCTCGAGCCAGTGCAGGGCGCTGGAGACCAGGAACGAGCGCACCGGCGGCTTGCCGTAGTCGAAGATCCTCGTGCCCCAGTCGGGGTGGCGCCCTCGGCGCGGATCGGGGTGCTCGTAGAGGGCGCAGCCGTCGAAGCGCACCAGACCGTGGGCGTCCTCGGGATAGTGACCGGGCACCCAGTCGAGGATGACCCCGAGGCCCATCTGATGGGCGCGGTCCACGAAGTAGCGGAAGTCGTCGGGGAGGCCCCAGCGCGACGTCGGCGCGAAGTATCCCAGGGCCTGGTATCCCCAGCTCTGGTCGTAGGGGTGCTCCAGCACGGGCAGGAGCTCCAGGTGAGTGAAGCCGAGGTCCTTCACGTATCGGAGGAGGTCGTCCGCCAGCGCGCGATACCCGGGCCAGCCGTGGTCTCCGACCGCTCGCTCCTCGGGGTGCCTGCGCTTCCACGAGCCCAGGTGCACTTCATAGATGGCCATGGGTGACGCGGCGTGATCCCACGCCCGCCGGGATTCCATCCACGCCGCGTCGCCCCATCCGTATCCGCCGACGTCGCACACGACGGACGCGGTCGCCGGGCGGAGCTCCATCCCACGCCCGCACGGGTCGGCCTTGTCGACCTTACGGCCCGACGCGGTGACCACCTCGTACTTGTAGACCGTCCCCGGGCCGTGGCCGGGGATGAACAGCTCCCAGACGCCGGTGGAGCCGCGGGGGCGCATGGGATGGCAGCGTGCCTCCCACCGGTTGAACGTGCCCATGAGGTTCACGGCCGAAGCGTGGGGCGCCCACACCGCGAACCCCGTGCCGGCCATTCCCTCGTGCGTCATCGGGCGCGCGCCGAGCACCTCGTGGACCCTCCACTCCTCGCCTTCCAGAAACCGGTGTACGCGTGACTCGTCCAGGAACGGGGGGAAGCGGTACGGGTCGTCCAGCTCCACTCGTTGCCCGGCGCCGTCCGTGGCCCTGACGCGATACGGGAAGTACGCCGGCTCTCCTGCGAAGACCGCGGTGAACAGCCCCTCGGCATCCCCATGCTCCATGCGGACCTCGAAGCCACCTGGCCGCCGCAGCACGACCTCGCTCGCCCAGGGGAGCCATACGCGCACGACACGGCCGCGTGCGCCCCGGTCGTGCCAGGGATGGTTTCCCAGGATGTCGAACGGATGCCTGCAGCGTCCCTCGACGAGGGAGGCGATCTGTTCGCGGGTCGGGTGAGCGTTCACGATACCCAACGTTCCATTCCCATGGTCGGTGGCGCAACGGGACCATGGGATCCGGTTTGAGTCCAGCGTAGTTTTGGGGAGGTAAGCGCTTCCCGCTTCGGGTTTCCTGATCGTGGTCCGAAGTCCCCCACCCGGCCCCGGCTTCTCCCAGGCCGTCGTCCACCTCGCGGCCGAGTACTGGCCGTATGCGCGCTCGGGCGGGCTCGGAGAGGCCGTCCGTGGGATCGCCCGACATCAAGCCAAGTCGGGAGTGCGCACGTTCGTCTTCCTCCCGCTCTACAGGAAGATCAAGAAGGACTATCCCTGGCTCGAGCCGACCTTCGAATTCGACGTCCAGGTGGGCGGGCGGGTGGAGCACGCGCGATTCGTCCATGCCCCCGCCGCGGACGGGCATCCCACGGTCTACTTCGTGGCCAACGACGGCTACTTCGACCGACCCGACCTGTACGGCGAGAACGGGGCAGCCTATCCGGACAACCATCGCCGGTTCGCGTTCTACTGTCGGGCCACGCTCGAAGCCCTGCCCCGCATCCTGCGGGACCCGCCCGTGGTCCATGCCCACGATTGGCACACGGCGGCGGCGCTCGTCTACCTGCGGACGTCACTCTCCGGCCGGCCGTTCTTCGACCGGACGGCCACCGTCATGACCGTCCACAACGCGGGATTCCAGGGCTATTACCGGCCGGACGTGCTCGAGGAGCTCGGCATCGACCGGCGCCACTACCACTGGGGATTCCTCGAATGGTACGGGCAGGCCAACCTGCTCAAGGGCGCGCTGGTGGCCGCCGACATGGTGACCACGGTCAGTCCCACGCACGCGCGGGAGCTGCGCACCGACGTCGGAGGCTTCGGGCTCCACGGCACGTTCGACGCCCTCCGGGACCGGTTCGTCGGAATCCTCAATGGGATCGAGCTGGATCTGTGGGACCCGTCCGACGATCCGGAGCTGTGCTGCGCGTTCTCGTCCGAGAACCCCTGCGCGAAGCCTCGCTGCAAGGAGGCCCTTCAGTGGGAATGCGGCTTCGCGGGCGAGCCCCGGATCCCCCTCGTGGGGATCAGCGCTCGCCTCGTCCGCCAGAAGGGCCTCGACCTCGTCCTGGACTCCCGCGTCGTGGAAGAGCTCGGGGCCCAGTGGATCTTCCTCGGGCACGGAGAACCATACTACCACAAGCGTCTCGCGGCGCTGGCCCACCGGTTCCCCGAGCGCGTGGCCGTGCGCTTCGACTTCACCGAGGAGTTCGAGCACCGTCTGCTCGGCGGGGCCGACATGCTGCTCATGCCCTCCCTCTACGAGCCGTGCGGCATCACCCAGATGCGCGCGCAGCGCTACGGCGCCCTGCCGGTGGCGCGGCGGGTCGGCGGCCTGGCCGACACGATCGAGGACGGTGTGACCGGGTTCCTCTTCGACGGATACGAGCCCTCGGCGTTGCGCGCTGCGCTCGATCGGGCCCTCACCGCGTACGGCGACCCGCCGGCGTGGCATCGGCTCGTCCGCGAGGCGATGAAGCGGGACTTCGGGTGGGCCCGCTCCGTGGGCCACTATCACGAGGTCTACCGAAGCGCGCTGCGATGGCGCGCCCACAGGTCCCCGAGGCCGACGCGTCCGACCGGGTGACCTACGCCGCCGGCGCCGCGGGCGGCCGCCGCACCGTATCGACCAGCGTTCGCCACAGCGCCCGGGACAGCTCGGGATCCAGCGCATGCAGCACCGCCGCGTAGAGCGGAACCGAGAGCACCGCCCAGCCCACCGTCCCCGGCCAGGATGGTGCCGTATCGGCGCCCCCGGCGAGCACGCGCAGGACCAGCAATAGCCCGCCGAACAGCATCGCGGCGGCGAACGGCACGAGGAGGTTACCCAGGAACCGGCGCATCGGAAGCCCGATCAGGCGGTTGGCCATGCGGTGCGACGCGAGCCAGCCGAACAGCTCCAGCGTCGAGAGCGCCGTCACCGCTCCGAACAGGCCCCAGGGCGATCCGATCAACGTGAAGGCCGCGACCAGAACGACCATGAGCAGCGACCACCGAAGCTGCGTGTCGGGTCGGCCCTGCGACAGGAACACCGCGCCCACGGTATGTCGGGTGATCGAGAACAGGACCAGGGGCGTCAGAACCCGCACGAGCGGCACGATCTCGACCCACTCCTCCCCGTAGACGAGCAGGACCAGCTCCCGCGCGAACACCGCCATGAACACGGCAGCAGGCGCGAAGAGGAGGAACTCGAAGCGGTTCGCCTTCAGATAGTACTCGCGGGCGCGCGCCGGCTCGGACTGCAGCGAGGCGAGCCCGGGTAGCAGGACCTCGTCACTGATCCGCATCAGGTTCCGGAGCGTATCACGGTTGATGTTCCGCGCGGCGCCGTACAATCCCAGCGCAGCCTGTCCGAACAGCGAGGAGATCAGGAACCGCTCGAGCTGGAGCGACAGGTTGAAGCCGAACGAGGCTGCCGAAGCCGTGACACCGAATCGAACCGCACTCGCCGCGTCCTCCCGCCGGAACGTGAAGGACGGCCGCCAGCGCCCGGCCACCCAGAGCGCGGTCGTGCTGAAGGCCATGTACGCCGCCGCCGCCGCGCCGAGGGCGCCGAGCCAGGAGCCGCCGAGCGCCACGCCGATGCCGGCGAGCACGGCGGCCGTGCCCCCACCCAGGTTCGCGAGCGTGATGAAGCGATACTCGAGGCGCCGGGCGAGGAGCGCGCTCTGGACGACCGTGAGCGAGAAGACGAAGCACACCGCGCCCATCCAGCGCAGGATGAGCACGAGGCGCTCGTCGTCGTCCCCCATGGCCGCGATCCACGGGGCGGCGAACGCGAGCGCCGCGCCGGTCACCAGGCCCATCAGCACGTTCACCCAGAACACCGAGGAGAGGTAGGACTGGCTGGCGTCCTCGCGCTGGAGGATCGCGGCCCTGGTGCCCAGCGTCACGAACGGGAGCGCGACCGCGTACACGCCGTAGGCGAGCTGCGCGAGGCCCAGCTCGACGGCACCGCCGAGCCACGCCACGGCCCACGGAAGCAGAAACAGCGTCGAGGCGCGAGCCACGTTGAAGATGAGGATCCAAAAGATCGACCGGAGCGTCCGTTCCCTGAGCTTCCCGCTCTCGGGCCGTCGAGCGATCACGCGAGGGGCTCCCCGAGGCCCTTCTCCCACATCGTCTCGAGGAACCGGTCCCGCTCGAAGTGCGGCACGTTGTTCAGGCACGCGAGCCGAGCGTCGGAGGCCAGGACCGCGCGCCACTTCCGCTCGCAGCGCCCCGGACGCCGGCAGTGCAGGAAGTCGTAGATCCCGATGTCGGGGTCGGGCGCGAGGGGGTTCCAGAGCCGGACCCGATCCTCCGGGTGCCACCGCTTCTCCATCGTGTAGGCCAGCGTGCTGTACGACACCTGTGCGCGCGATCGGAATCGCAGCTCCCGATTACGGTGGAGCACGTCGGCGAACTCGTCCTCCAGCCGGTCGGCCGTGGTCCTTCGGTACACCTGGGTCGCGTGCCGTGGGACGAGGATCTCGCGGCGGGGCACGCCCGCCCGGCGGCGGAGGGCGCGGAACGCGTTCGAGACGCCCATCGTGTACGGGTTCGCGCCGGGGACGAACGCCGGCATGACGCCCGACGCGGTCCGGAGAAGATCGCGCACGCTCGCCCGGTAGGCCTTGAGCGAGAGCGTGACCGCCCCACCCTGTTCCACCTGCAGGAACGTCGGCGGCGGGACCGTCGCAAAGTGCATGTAGTCGTCGTTGTCGTAGAGCCACACGTCGGACAGGCCCGGAATGCGGTGCAGGCACGACTCGATGACCGTGCTGGCGAAGACGGGGCGATATCGCTCGGGCACGATCTCGGCGTGATCGACCACCCGCACGCGCCCGCTCGCGATCAGCTCCGGGTCCACCGGCGGCCGCTGCGCGTCGGTGACCACGTGGATGGTCCGGATCCAGGGGAGATGGCGGAGCACGCTGCGGACACTGAACGTGATCTCGCCCACGTCCCGATACCACCGCTCCCGCTCCGGCGGCGCCCCCGTCACGTCCCCGCCGTTTTCGGGGTGTGCGGTCACCCGGAACGCCTGGCGTTTGGCCCGGTGCGCGGGGTCCGCCCCGTCCACCCAGGTGAACACCATGTCCACGGGGATCGGCGCGCTCACGACGTCACGTCGTCCAGGATGGCCGCGATCGCGCGTCCTTGCTCGCGCGCCGAGTACGCCTCGACGGCCCCGGGGTCGAGATCGAACGATTCGCCGCGACGGTACCTCCCGTAGAGCTCTCCCAGACGCGCGGCCGCGACTTCCCGATCCTCGTACGGGGCGCTCAGGCCCGAGCCCGTCTCCGCGAGGATGCGGTCCACCTCCGTGTTCGCGGACAGCGCCAGGATCGGACGGCGCGCCGCGAGATAGTCGTAGAACTTCCCGGGAATCTGGATCTCGCAGGCCGGCGGGACGATCAGGCAGAGCACGTGCGCGCCGCGCAGCGCGCCGAGGCCCTCGCGATACGGTACGTACCCGACGTAGTCCACCCGGTCCTCCAGGCCCAACTCGGTGATCGGCGCCTTGTCCGCCGGACGAAGACCTCCCGCGAACGAAATCCGGGCCCCCGATGGGGTCAGTCCCTCGCGGTCCACGAACCGCCGGAAGGCGCGCAGCAGCACGTGGGGACGGACGAATCGTTGGAAGCGCCCGAAGTAGAGGAGCCTGAACTCACGTGGGAGGGTCGCCTCCGAAGGCAGGAACAGCCCCCGATCGAATGCGTTGCGCACGAAGGTGAACCGCGATTCCGGGATGCGGCCCCGGTACGCCGCCCGGTACGCCTCGCATGCGTTCTCGTTGTTGAGCACGATCCGGGAGGCCCTCCTGAACACGGTGTGCTCCAGCCATCGGACCGCCGCACGCGTCGGAGGGGGCCGGAGCGCCATCTTCTCCGCCGCGAGGGACCATGGATCGCGGAGGTCGAGGACGAGCGGCAAGCCCGTGATCCGCCGAACGAGCCATCCGGTCAGGAATCCCGACCATGGATCGGCGCTCACGTGGATCGCGCGCAGGCCATGGCGTCGCACGAGCGCGACGCCCTCCCGGACCGCGGCCGGCAGGTCGTAGACGTACTGGTCCAGCGGCGTGAGGAAGCCCACGTCCTGCCCGAAGATGCGGCGCTCCCGCAGGCGGGTGGCCTTGCCGCGTGGCACCTCCTCGAATGGCATGGGCTGGAATCGGAGGGCCCGGTGCATGAACGAGCGGAGGGTCCCGGCGTAACCCCGCGAGACGATCGTGCCGGACGGAAGCGCCTCCATCAACTGCGGGTCCACGTGGCCGTCTCGAGGCGGTGCGGCGAGCACCACGGGCTCCCATCCGAACGCCGGCAGGTTCCGACACAGGTGGAGCGCCCGTTTGGCGCCGATGCGGGACATCGGCGGGAAATAGGGCGAGATCAGCAGGCAGCGGGCCGCGGCAGGTCGCCGGGAGGCAGGGTCACTCCGCGTAACGAGCCCGTTCTCCAGCGACCCGCCGAGCCCTTCCTTCATGGCGTGCGTCGGTGGGGAGGCTCGAGCACCGCGAGCGAACGCGCCGTGCGGATGGCGTCCGCGAGGAAGGAGAGCAGCAGGAGGATCGTGACCACGAGCGTCACGACCTCGAAGGCACGCAAGTCCAGGGGCCCCAGGTGGAGCGTGGGATTCGGCGTCACAAGGCAGACCACGCAGCCCAGGATGAGGACGGCGCGAACCTCGGTGGGCCCGAACCTACCGTACGAGATCCTGAACACCCCCGTGACCTGGCTGGTCACGTACGTCAGGACGGACAGCATGAGGTAGCTCACGAGGGCTCCCAGCGCGTACGGCATCCCCACGTACGCCGACAGACCCAGCCCCAGGCAGACCAGCGACGTGACGATCGCGTCCGTGACATGATCCACGAAGTAGCCGTACTTCGGACGCTCGATCTCGCGGTACCGTGCCAGGTTGCCGTCCAGGGAGTCTCCGAGCCAGTTGACCACCAACCCCGCGGACGCGAGCCACAGGAAGCCTTCGTGCACCCTGGTGAGCCAGAATCCGGCCAAGGTCAGGACGCCACCGGCGACCCCGAGGGCCGTGAGGTGGTCGGGCGTGACCCACCTCGGCATCCGGCGGCACATCCACGCCAGAGCCGGCCGCTCGATGGGCCCGAGGAGGATGTCATTGACGCGGTCCATGCGCGATCGGTCGGTCCCTCGGTCCCTCGATGGTCGGGGTCGAGCATCGAGGGAGCGCGACCTGCTACCCCCCGCTCGTCATGATGAACAGCGGACGGTCGAGGAAGTCGTACCTCGGGCGCATCCGTCCCGTATCGTAGTACAGGTCCACGTCCACGACCTTCTTCGTGCCCATGACCGACTCGATCGGCACGGCGCTGTAGACTCCGTTCTTCACGGCCACCAGTAGACCGCTCTTGCCCTCCAGGATGAGACCCAGGGCGACGTTGCCGAACGCCATGGGCACGATGGAGTCGAGCGCGTCCGGGTCCCCGGAGCGGACGAGGTACCCCAGGCGCTGGTTCACCACGTTCACATCCTTCCCGTTGTTGAACCTGGGCGAGTTCCGCTTGATGTAGTCGGAGACCATATCGCCGATGCCACCCAGCTTCTTGTGGCCGAACTGGTCGGTCTCCTCGCTCGCGTAGACACGGTCGGCCTGATCGGCCATCGTCGCGCCCTCGGAGACCAACACGACCGAGTAGTGGCTCTGGTTCCGGTTCCGATCGCGGACGAGCAGCTCGGTGAGGCGATCGGGATCGAAGGGATACTCGGGGATGGCGCACCGATCGGCGGCACCCGCCATGGCCGGCAGCAGCGCCGTGAAGCCGGCGTAGCGGCCGAACACCTCGATGACGAGGATGCGCTCGTGCGATCCGGCGGACGTGCGGAGGCGGTGCGTGAGCTCGATCGTGCGCGTCACGCACGTACTGAATCCGATACAGTAATCCGTGCCCGGGACGTCGTTGTCCATCGTCTTGGGAATGCCCACCACCCTCACGCCCTCCTCGTGGAGACGCAACGCGTAGGACAGCGTGTCGTCACCTCCGATGGGCACGAGCGTCTCGATCCCGAGGAACTCCAGGTTCTTGAGGACGTGCGGCGTGACGTCGTTGACGGGAGCCGTGTACTTGTCCTTCAGGTGGTCGGGGACGTAGGCCGCGGGCAGGTGGCTCGGGCGCGTCCGGGAGGAGTGCAGGAACGTGCCTCCCGTGCGCCCCGCCCGGTTGACGATCTCCTCCGTCAGCTCGCCGACGAACTGCGAGTTGTCGGTGCCGTACTCCGGAACGAAATCCACCAGGCCGCGCCATCCGCGCCGGATCCCCACGACGCGATATCCCTCGCGCAGCGCTCGGATGGTCACCGCGCGGATCGCGGGGTTCAAGCCGGGGACGTCTCCTCCCCCGGTGAGGATGCCGATCGTGCCCTTCTTACTGGCCATGAAAGCTCCTGCCTCCCTCAATCCGCCGTGCTCGCGGCCCGGGCCGGATCTACGGTTCCGTGGATCCCGAAGCCGGAAAGTTAAGCGGATCCCAACTCCTCGATCCAGGTACCTGCATCGCGCTCGTCGTGCTCGAGACCACGTCGGTCGACGCGTCGCGAGGATCCGAAGCGGTCAAGCCGCGCTCACGCTCCCCCTCCCCGTAGGTGCGCGAGGACCACGTCCAGGGCGGAGCGGAGCTCGTCGACGGCCTCCGCGGCGCCGTCCAGGGACCCGCCCGCTCCAAGACGCTCGACCGCGTAGGCGGCATCTCGCAGTCCGACCATGCCGAGCGTCGCTGCCGTGCCCTTCAGCGCGTGGGCCTCGCTCTCGAGCGCCGATGAGTCCCGGTCGCGCACCGCGGCCTCGACGTGCGCCAGACGCTCAGGTGCCCGCTCCTGGAACATCTGGATCAGTTGGGCGAGGATCTCCTCGTCGTCACCGACGTGGTGGAGCGCGGCGCTTCGGTCGAATACGGTCATCGAGGACCTCGCCTCAGGGCTCCCGGAGACGCGCAGGGGCACGACGTCGTCAGGGACCCCGGTCAGCAAGATCCTCTCGCGGCCGGCCGCCGTCAAACTGCCCCGCGGAACGCCGGGCTTCTCCGACGATCGGCCGAGCCCCACCCCGTGCCGCGCGGCCCTCGGGGCCGTAGCTTCGTCGTCCATGCCGACACCACGACTCCGGCCGACCGCGGCCCCTACCGTACTGGCGTGCTCGCTCCTCCTCTCGGGAGTCGGGATCGTGCAACCGGCGGACGGTGCCTCGCAGGCCCCCGATCCCCTGGCCGCGCTGGCCGCCGACAGCGCTCTCATCCTCGAGGACCTCCGCTACCTCTCGTCCGACGCGCTCCAGGGTCGGGCCCCGGGCACCGAAGGAAGCCGACTCGCCCGGGTCCGATTGGCGGCGCGGCTCGCCCAGGCCGGTCTGGAACCGGCCCTCCCCATGTACGAGCAGACCTTCCGCTGGACGCGCCGAAACGAGAGCGAGGAGCGGACGGGCGTGAACCTCGTGGGGCTCCGGCGCGGATCGGAGCGACCCGGCCTGGTGATCGTGGTCTCGGCGCACTACGACCACCTCGGCGTGCGGAACGGTGAGATCTACAACGGCGCCGACGACAACGCCTCCGGGGCCGTGGGCATCGCGGCGCTCGCGCGCGCTCTCCGGCAGGCCTCGTTGCGGCACACGCTCGTGTTCGCCGAGCTCGACGCCGAGGAATCGGGGTTGCAGGGCGCGCGCGCCTTCGTGGACGAGCCCCCAGCTCCGCTCGACTCGATCGCCGTGAACCTGAACCTGGACATGGTGGCGCGCACCACCGGGCTGCTCTGGGCCTCGGGCGCCAGCCACACACCGGCGCTGCGGCCCATCCTGGAGAATGTGGCAGCTCGGTGCCCCGTAGAGCTCCGCCTCGGACACGACCGGCCCGACGCCCCCGAAGGCGCCGACTGGACGCGGCAATCGGACCACGCGGCCTTCCACGCCGCCGGCATCCCGTTCGTCTACCTCGGGGTCGAGGACCACGCCGACTACCACCGCCCCACCGACGACTTCGAGCGCGTGGACCCGGGCGAGTATATGAATGCCCTGCGCGCGTCGCTGCTGACGCTCCTCGCGCTCGACGCGGCCCTTCCCCTCCCCACGAGCTGACCCCGAGGATTCCATGACGGCACCGCGGCTCCGCGTTCCCCACCCCCTGGTCCTCCTATTGGGGTGCGTGCTCCTGGCGGCCGCGGCCAGCTGGGTCCTTCCAGCGGGCCGGTTCGATCGGCGCGAGGACGAGGCGACCGGAAGGGTCGTGGTGGTCGCGGGAACGTACCACGCGGTCGATCCGGCCCCGGTCGGCTTCTTCCGCGCGCTCGTGGCGCTCCCCCGAGGGCTTGCCGACGCGGGCGAAGTGATCTTTCTCGTTCTCCTGGTGGGCGGCGCGTTCACGGTCGTGGACGAGACGGGCGCGCTCCGTCGCGGCGTCGGATGGCTGGTGGCCCGGCTCCAGGGACAGGACCTGCTCGTCATCCCCGTGGTGTCGCTCTTCTTCGCCACCGGAGGGGTGGTGGAGAACATGCAGGAGGAGATCATCGCGCTCGTGCCCGTCCTGCTCGTGTTGACACGCAGGATAGGGTTCACGCCGCTCACCGCCGTGGCCATGTCGGCCGGAGCCGCGTTCGTCGGTTCGGCGTTCAGCCCCATCAATCCGTTCCAGGTCACGATCGCCCAGAAGCTCGCAGACCTCCCGCTCGCCTCGGGCGCGCTCTACCGGAGCGCGTTCCTCGCGATGGCGCTGGCGCTCTGGATCGCGGTGACGATGCGCCACGCTTCGCGCACCCGCACCGCGCCCGGTGACGCGGCCGAAACGGACGGAGAGCGCCTGACTCGCCTGGACGTGCTCGTCTTCGCGCTCGTGCTCGTCACGTTCGCGTGCGTCGTAAAGGGAATGATCTCCTGGGGATGGGGGTTCAACGAACTGTCCGCCGCGTTCTTCCTCATGGGAATCATCGTGGGTGGGCTCGGGAAGTTGGGCGTCGGCGGGACGGCCGAAGCGTACGTGAAGGGCTTCCAGGCGATGGTCTACGCCGCGGTCCTCATCGGGTTCGCCCGGACGATCTACGTGGTGCTCGAGGACGGGCGCATCGTGGACACGCTCGTGCACGCCATGTTCAAACCTCTGGAAGGCCTGCCCGTGCTGGCGTCGGCCCTCGGGATGGCGGTCGCCCAGGCGGCCGTCCACGTCCCGGTCCCGAGCGTCAGCGGTCAGGCCGTGCTCACGATGCCGGTACTCGTCCCGCTCTCCGATCTCCTCGGGCTGTCGAGGCAGGTCACGGTGCTCGCCTATCAGTACGGCGCGGGCCTGTGCGAGCTCATCACGCCCACGAACGGCGCGCTCATGGCGATCCTCGGCATCGCGGGGGTCCGCTACGAGGACTGGATGCGCTTCACCGTGCCCATGTACCTCGGGCTGATGGCCCTGGGCGGCCTCGCGATCGCGGTGGGGATCGCGATCGGGCTCGGATGAGCGAGAGCGCACCGGCCTCCCGGGCACCATGCCGGGAGCGCGGCCTGCACCGCAACGTCTGGGTCGCGAGCGGTACGAGCTTCCTGACCGACGTCTCCAGCGAGATGCTGCAGAACGTCCTCCCGCTGTTCCTCGCCAACGTGCTCGGGGTGCGCACCTGGGCAGTGGGTGTGGTGGAGGGCCTGGCCGAGACCACCGCGAGCGTGCTGAAGCTCTTCTCGGGCTGGCTCTCCGACCGCCTGCGCGCGCGCAAGTGGCTCGTGGTCGCCGGGTACGGGTTCTCCGCGGCCTCGAAGCCGTTCTACCTGCTCGCGACGAGCTGGCCGGTTGTCGCGGCCATCCGATGGGCCGACCGCGTGGGCAAGGGTGTGCGGAGCGCCCCCCGCGACGCGCTCCTGGCCGACTCCGTACCGCCGGGGCGGCGCGGCTGGGCATTCGGCGTCCACAGGGCCGCGGACACCGCGGGCGCGGTGGTGGGCCTGCTGGTCACGGTATGGGTGGTCCATGCGACGCAGGGCGGCGGACTCGAGCTCGAGGCGTCCACATTCCGGACGCTGGTGCTCTGGAGTCTGGTGCCCGCCTTTCTCGCCGCCGTCCTGATGGCGATGGGCGCGCGCGACATCCCCGTGGACCATCCCACGGATCACGCGCCGAGGATCTCGTTCAAGGCGCTCGGCCCGCGATTCGCGGCGTTCACGGCGGCGTCGGCCGTCTTCCAGCTCGGTAACTCCTCCGACGCGTTCCTCATCCTCCGGGCCCAGGAGCGGGGCCTCGGCGTGTTGGGGCTCCTCTGGATGCTCCTCGCATTCAACGTCGCGTACACCGCCGTCTCCGCGCCGGCTGGCTCCCTGGCCGACCGTGTGCAGCGCAAGTGGGTCCTCCTGGGCGGGTGGTGCGTATACGCAGCGGTCTACGCGGGGTTCGCGGTTGCCGAGACGGCCGCGCAGGCGGTGGGACTGTTCGTGGTGTATGGCGTCTACATGGGATTGGTCGGGGGTGCGGCGCGTGCGCTCGTGGCCGACCTGGTCGCTCCCGAGCTCCGCGGGACGGCGTACGGAACGTACGACGCCGTGATCGGGCTCCTGTCTCTCCCGGCCTCGCTTCTGGCCGGCCTGCTCTGGCAGGGCATCGGGGCCTGGGACGGCTTCGGGCCGGCCGCTCCGTTCGCATTCGGCGCCGTCATGGCGGGCGTGGCGGCGCTGATCCTCGTCATCGTCGTGCCGGACCGGCGCGGAGAACCGTGAGCGACCGGGCCCGCAGGGCCGTCGGCCACGCCGCCCCCGTGCCCGTGATCGGCGCGGTGATCGAGCGCGACGGAAGCTATCTGGTCGGACGGCGTCCAGACGAGAAGCGACACGGCGGGCTCTGGGAGTTCCCCGGCGGCAAGGTGGACGCCGGCGAGAGCTGGCTCGATGCCGCCCGCCGCGAGCTGGCCGAGGAGCTCGGCATGAGCGTGAGCGCCGTCGGGAGGCTCCTCCTCAGCGTCGCTGACGAAGGTTCCGCGTTCGTCATCCACTTCGTGGAGGTCGAGGCTTCCGGGGACCCCGTGCCCTCGGAGCACACGGCGGTGGGATGGCACACTCCCGAGGAGCTCGCGGGGATGCCGCTCGCGCCGGCCGACGCGAGGCTCGTCACGAGCCTGCGGGGCGAGTTCCCATAACGATCCCGACGCCGTGCAGCGCAACGTCGTGCGCGGTCGACGTTGCGCCCTCCCGCCCCGGGCCCGAAGCTTTGGCCAGAAGAGTCCCTCGCCTGGAGCATCACCATGAAGCGCGCCTTCATCACCACCGCCGTACGGGCGGCCGCCCTGTCCCTCGCCGTGGCCCTTCCGATGAGCGCGCGGGCTCAGACGAGACCGTTTCTGTTCACCGTCACGCCGGAGGTCTCGACGACCCACCCGGTGCTTCTGTCCGGTGATCTATCGTTCGCCCGGCGCTCGATCCGAAGCCTCGGACCGGAGGAGATGGAGCAGAGCCTCCTCGCCCAGGTGGCCCTCGCGCCGAGCTGGACCTTGGTGGCTCGCGCCGGTCGGGCCCCGGACGATCCCGCCGCGACCTCCAGCGCCCTGTTGAGGGCCGAAGTCTTCGCGGCGGTCCTCACCGCCGCGAGCCCGTTCACGCTGTCGGTAGGGGTGGGTGGGATGCGGGACTATGCCGGGACCGCGGTGGCGCTGGGCAGCCTCGTGGCGGGGTACGGCAACGCCGATTGGACCGGCGCTGCGGGCCTGCGTCTCGAGCGCCCGTTCACGTCGGACTCGAAGGAGGCCGAAACGACGCCGCGCGACGCCATCGACGTCACCACGTCCGCCGGGCTCGTCCGCACGATGGGCGCCGTTCGCCTCGGGCTGGAAGCGGTGGCCGAGGACCTGGAGGGCTTCTTCGAAGCCGACGAAGCCGAAGGCGGGGCCAAGCTGATGATCGGGCCCACACTGTCGCTGGCGCCGACCAGCTCGCGCTGGCACGTGCTGCTGGGAGGAGGCCCGGTCCTGCGTCTCACCGAGTCCACGGTCGTGCAGACGGTCGGAGCTCCCAGGGACCTGACCGGGCGGGATGGGTACGTGCTCCGCACGTCGGTCGGCTTCCGCTGGTAGCGCCGGTCGCCGCGCGGCCGCCGAGTGGACGTGAAACGGGGGTGGATCGAGCGATCCACCCCCGTCCGTGGAACCGTGCGACGCAGGCTACTTCTTGCGCGGGTCGCGATGGATCAGGTCCTCGACGACCGAGGGATCGGCGAGGGTCGTGGTGTCGCCGATGGCAGCCACGTCCTGCTCGGCGATCTTGCGCAGGATGCGGCGCATGATCTTGCCCGAGCGTGTCTTGGGTAGGGCCGGCGCCCAGTGGAGCACGTCGGGGGCGGCGATGGGCCCGATCTCCCGGCGCACGTGAGCGACGAGCTCCTTCCTCAGCTCATCGGTGTATTCCGCACCCAGGACCAAGGTGACATAGGCGTAGATGCCCTGGCCCTTGATCTCGTGCGGGAATCCGACCACGGCGGCCTCGGCGACCTTGGGGTGGGACACGAGGGCACTCTCGACCTCGGCGGTTCCCAGGCGGTGCCCGGACACGTTGATCACGTCGTCCACGCGGCCGGTGATCCAGTAGTAGCCGTCCTCGTCGCGACGGGCGCCGTCACCGGTGAAGTAGTACCCCTTGTACATCTCGAAGTACATCTCTTCGAAGCGCTTGTGATCGCCGTAGACGGTGGTCATCATGGCCGGCCAGGGAGCCTTCATCGCCAACAGGCCACGGCAGGCGGTCTCTTTGAACTCCACGCCTTCGGGCGAGAGGATACAAGGCTCGACGCCGAAGTAGGGCAGCGTGGCGGAGCCGGGCTTCGTCGGCCACGCGCCGGGTAGCGGCGTGATGAGGATGCCGCCGGTCTCGGTCTGCCACCAGGTGTCGACGATCGGGCAGCTCTCCTTCCCGATGTGCTTGTGGTACCACATCCACGCCTCGGGGTTGATCGGCTCGCCGACCGTCCCGAGAAGCCGGAGGCTGGAGAGGTCGCAGCCGGCCGGCCACTGATCACCCTGGGCGATAAGCGCGCGGATGGCGGTGGGGGCGGTGTAGAACTGGTTGACCTTGTGCTTCTCGACCACCCGCCAGAAGCGGTCGGGCTGCGGGTAAGTCGGCACCCCTTCGAACATGACGGTGGTGGCACCGTTCTGGAGCGGGCCGTAGACGATGTACGAGTGGCCCGTGACCCACCCGATGTCGGCGGTGCACCAATAGATGTCACCGTCGTGGTAGTCGAAGATGTGCTTGTGGCTGATGGCGGTGAACACCATGTAGCCGCCGACGTTGTGCTGCACGCCCTTCGGCTTTCCGGTCGAGCCCGAGGTGTAGAGGATGAAAAGGGGATCCTCGGCATCCATCACCTCGCACGGGCAATCGGCGGAGACCTTCGCCATCTCCTCGTGCCACCATTCGTCGCGACCGGGCTGCATGGGCACCTCGACGCCCGTGCGCCTCACGACGATGATCTTCTCCACCTTGGTCGGGCGGTCCGGATCCGTGAGGGCCTTCTCCGCCGCCTCGTCGGCGTTGGCCTTCATCGGCACGTTGTTCTTGCTGCCGCGCAGGCCGGTGTCCTGGGTGATGACGATGGTGCAGCCGGAATCGGTGATGCGGTTGGCAAGGGAGTCCGGCGAGAAGGCACCGAAGACGATCGAGTGGACCGCGCCGATACGGGCGCAGGCCAGCATGGCGATCGCCAGCTCGGGGATCATCTGCAGGTAGATGCTGACCCGGTCCCCCTTCTTCACGCCGTGGGCCTTGAGGACATTGGCGAACCGGCTGACCTGCTCGTGCAGCTCCCTGTACGTGATCTTGCGGGTCTCGGTCGGCTCGTTGCCTTCCCAGATGATCGCCACCTGGTCGCCACGCGTGGCCAGGTGCCGGTCGAGCGCGTTGTACGTGATGTTGGTCTTGCCGCCCGCGAACCACCGGATGTCGATCGGACCGTTGCGGCGGTCGAAGTTGTAGCTGCGGACCCGGTCCCACTTCTTGTACCAGTGGAACTCGCTCGCGATCTCGCCCCAGAAGCCTTCGGGATCCTTGATGGACCGCTCGTACATCTCCCTGTACTGATCTATGCTCTTGATCCACGCACGCTCGGTGAACTCGGGGGGCGGCGGGAACATCTGATCTGCCATGATGGATCTCCTGTCTGTCGGAGCCGTGGGTCCGCGGGGTGAGACGCCCCGAAGCGCGGGCGGACAAGGGCAGGCCAGGGACAGGATTTCCGCCCGCGATCCGGCACCGGATGGTAGAAAGGTGCGGCGATGAGGGCAAGGCGTAGCGGCCATCCGGCGGAGCCGACGAGCCGTCAGTCGTCCGACGGGGTCGCGCGCGAAGGCGCCCTTCCCTCGACGATCGCCTTCAAGTCCCCCGCCATCGCCTTGGGAACCTCGCTCCGCACGCCGCTTTTCGTCGCCACCCCTCGCCCCACGACCGCGCCTCGCCACCTGAGCGCCAACAGCCCCGCGAGGCGCTCCTCCCGGGGGATCGGCCGGCCGTCGCACAGCGTCCCGAGCTCCTGGTCGGTCAGGTCCACGGCGGCCGAGCCGATGGCACTGCCCAGGAACCGGAGGAGGTCGTTGGTCGGCCGGGCTCGCCCGAGCGTGTCGAACTCCATCGCGCGGAGCCCGAGCGATACCACGCGCCAGGCGCCGGAGCTCCACGCGTCCACGGGCCAGGCCGGCGCACCGTGGAGCCACAGTCGTCGACCCCGCGCCATCCACGACATACCCCGGAGCGCCCCGGGGTCCGCGGCGAAATGCCCGAGAACGGATTCGAGCCCCAGCCCGACGAGCCGCTCGACCTCGCCCTCGTCCATGGAGTCACCGGGGTAGAGCCGCGGCACGGGCGCCCAAGCACCCTCCGCGGGGGACCTACCGTCGTCGAGGCGACGGAGGCGCGCAAGGAAGAGGCCCCCCGAGTCCAGATGATGCGGATAGATCCGGGCCGCACCCTCGAGCCGGGGATCGAAACGGCGACCATCGAAGGCGACCAGGCCGGGTGCGTGCGGGACCGGGAGATCGAGCGGATCGAGGTCCACGGGGGCATCGTCCAGCACCCGGCTGACCACGGCCTCGTTCTCCTCGGGTGCGAAGGTGCATGTCACATAGAGGATCGTTCCGCCCGGGCGCGTGACGCTGACCGCCTTGCGCAGGAGGGCGTCCTGCATCCTGGCCGCGTATCCCAGGAACCGCCGCGACTGGTTGGGTGGGCGACCGGAGCGTCGACGGAGCGTGCCCTCGCCGGAGCACGGCGCGTCCACGAGGACGCGGTCGAACGAGGCCTCCTCGGGGAAGCCGCGGCCGTCCCCGGCGACCGCGAGCACGTTCGGATGGGCCAGCCGATAGACGTTCCCCAGGAGGCCCCGGATGCGGTTCTCGTTGACGTCGGCGGCGACGATCACGCCGCGGTCGTTCATGAGGTCCGCCGCGTGCGTGGTTTTCCCGCCGGGTGCCGCGCACAGGTCCAGGACGCGCTCGCCCGGCAGCGGGCCGAGCGCCGGCGCGGCCACCCCCGTCGAGGCCTGCTGGACGTACAGGAGGCCGAGCCAGTGCTCGAAGCTGAACGACACCGGGCGGGGCCCCTCCTCGACCCGGAAGAACCCGGGCAAGCCTTCCAGGGGACGGAGCCGGTATCCCTGAGCCCCGAGCCGCTCCTCCAGCGCGTCGGGCGCGATGCGCCCGCTGCGCGCGCGGAACACCTGCGGCTCCGGGCGATTCGAGGCCTCGAGGAACGCGGACCAGTCCGGAATGAACGAGCGGTACCGATCCAGCCCGACGACCCGATCGCGCTGAGGTACGGGTCGGCGGCGGCCCGTCCCGGGTCGGTCGGAAGCCACGATGAGGCGCTTCTCCGTCTGGAGCGTGGACGCGGGCCCGTGCGGGCCTGTGGCCCAAGGATCGACATTCCCGGGCGGGGCAACAAGGGAAGAGCCGATCCGCCGGCCCCCAACGCCACACTCCGCTACGCCGCCAGGGTCCTCGAGGAGCCGAGCCACAGCTACGCGGTCTACAACCAGCGGCACGACGGGAGGGTTCCACCTCGCGCGACCCGCAACCTGACGGTCTCCGTCCCGCCGTCGGCCGGCCACTTTCGCGGGGGTAGAAGACGCCCCATGTTGCCGAACGCTCGAAGTTCGGCAGTCGTGCGGGCGACCGTCCGAGTCTGGCGTCCCGATCTGGATCCCGACAGACCTCTCACTCCGACGACGCGCCATGGGCATCACCGGCGAGCAGCTCACCACCCTCATGGTCCACGTGGGGTGGCTCTCCATCCTCCTCCTCGCAGGCAAACTCATCCGGGCCCGCGTGCGAGCCATCCAGCGTCTCTTCCTCCCCGCCTCGATTCTGGGAGGGTTCCTGGGCCTCTTCCTGGGCCCCTACATCCTGGGCCTGACGGGCTTCCAGCTCATTCCCGCCGACATGCTCGCCACCTGGGCTTCGCTCCCGGGCATCCTCATCAACATCGTGTTCGCCTGCCTCTTCCTGGGCTTCGCGATTCCCAAGCCTTCCACGATCTGGCGGGAGGGAGGCCCCCAGCTCTGCTACGGCTGGACGGTGGGGATGGGACAGTACATGGTGGCCGTCGGGCTGAGCGTTCTGTTGCTGAGCCCCCTCTTCGGAGTGCCCGAGTTCTTCGGCTGCCTGCTGGAGATCGGGTTCTCCGGGGGCCACGGAACCGCCGCCGGGATGCGGGAGGCGTTCGAGCAGCTCGGGTTCGAGGCGGGAGCCGACCTGGGGCTCATGTCGGCTACGGTGGGCGTGATCAGCGCGGTGGTCTTCGGCATGATCATGATCAATCTGGCCGCCCGGAAGGGCTACACCCAGGTGATCACCTCGCCCGACAAGATCCCCGAGGAGACCATGAAGGGCCTGGTCCCTCCGGAGAAGCGCAAGCCGACCGGCTTCATGACGATCTCCCCCGACGCCCTGGAGCCGCTGGCCTTTCACGGCGCCGTGGTGGGAATCGCCATCCTCATCGGCTGGTACCTGCTCACGGCGATCAAGAGCGTGAGCGCGGGCATGGAGCCCGACCTCTTCCGCAGCTTCCCCCTCTTCCCCCTCGCCATGCTGGGCGGCCTCATCATCCAGATCGGCGCGGCCAGGGTGGGCGTGGCCACCTACTTCGACCGCAAGACCTTCGACCGGATCCTGGGGACCGCGCTCGACTTTCTGGTGGTGTCGGCCATCGCTTCCATCAAGCTCGACGTCTTCCTGGCCTTCTTCTGGCCCTTCCTCATCCTGATGGTGGTGGGGCTGACCTGGGTGATCTTCTGCACGTGGTTCATCGCTCCCCGGATGCTCCCCGACGCCTGGTTCGAGCGGGGGATCACCGAGTACGGGATGCAGACCGGCGTGACGGCGCTCGGGCTGCTGCTGCTGCGGGTGGCCGACCCCCACTTCGAGACGCCGGCGGCCAAAGCGTTCGGGTTCAAGCAGATCATCTACGAGCCCATGCTGGGAGGCGGCTTCGTCACCGCCGCCTCCCCGATCCTCATCGTCACCTACGGGGTGGAGGAATTCCTCGTGGTGGGAGGAGTGTCCATCGCGGTGATGCTCGCCATCGCCTGGGCGTCGGGGTGGCTGCGCCGGGCGCGGAGGGTGCGGCCCAGGGAGTGGTAGACCGAGGCGCCGCCCGACGGCCGCGCGTCACTGGAACGGGAGCAATCCCGGATCGTTCTCGTCCTCCTCACGCACGAGCGTGAGGATCGCGGCCTGCGGAACGACGAGGTACCGGTTGCCCTCGAACGTGATCTCCACGGCCGCCTTCCGGAAGAAGATCGCGTAGTCGCCCACCCGGGCCTGCACGGGAACGTAGCGGGGCTCCGTATGGCCGGTCCTCCAGGGCTCCTCGTCCAGCTCGGTCGGCGCGGAAACCGCGGTGCCCGGTCCGGTGGCCAGCACCTTCCCGCCCTGCACGGCCTGGTTGTCGACGGCGGACGCGGGCAGATAAAGACCGACCTTGGTTCGGTCCTCGCCCTCTTCGGGCTGGATGAGGACGCGGTCTCCGACGACGATGAGGCGCTTCTTCGGATCGGCCATGGCTCCGCCGGTGGTTCGGGTGCCTGACCGAAGGATTGGGGTTCGGGGGCGGTGCAACAAGAGAGACGCGGCCGCACCCGGGAGGCGGCCCCGCCCGGGAGTGGCACGAACTCCCGTTCGGGGCCTAGGTTGGCCGGGGGACCTCCCCCGATCCGCTCCGCGACAAGGAGGAACAACCGTGAAGACCATCGGACTGCTGGGAGGGATGAGCTGGGAATCCACCGTTCCGTACTATCAGGTCCTGAACCGGGAAGTCGGGCGCACGTTGGGCGGGCTCCACTCCGCGCGGGTTCTCCTCCTGAGCGTGGACTTCGAGGAGATCGAGGTCCTCCAGCATCAGGGACGCTGGGAAGAGCTGGGAGAGATGCTCGCCCGGGAAGCCCGCACCCTGGAGACGGCGGGGGCCGAGTTCATCGTCCTCTGCACCAATACCATGCATCTGGTGGCCCCGCAGATCGAGGCCGCGCTCTCGATCCCCCTCCTCCACATCGCCGACGCGACGGCGGGGCGCATCAAGGCCGTGGGAATCCAGCGTGTGGGACTTCTCGGGACCCGTTTCACCATGGAGGAACCCTTCTACCGGGGCCGGCTGGTGGAGCGCCACGGGCTCGCGGTGTCGGTGCCGCCCGAGGAGGATCGGGCCCTCGTGCACCGGGTCATCTACGAGGAGCTCGTGCGCGGACGGATCCTCGACGAATCCCGCGCGGAGTATCGGAGGATCGTGGGGGAGCTCGTCCGTGACGGAGCGGACGGCGTGATTCTGGGATGCACGGAGATCGGGCTCCTCCTGAAGCCCGAGGATGCCTCGGTTCCTCTCTTCGACACGGCACTCATCCACGCCGAGGCGGCGGCGGCCTTCGCGCTGGAAGCGTAGGGCGCGAGCCCGAGCCCCTCGCCCTTGATGAACCCCCTGTCGCCGCCTACCGTGCGGCATTCGACCACGTCCTCGCCGACGGCGTCACGCCGGCCTCCTCGATCCGGGTAGATCCTCCGATGACTCGACCCCACGCAACGGCCTTCTCCCTGGCCGTGACCCTGGCCCTGGCGACTTCATCCCCCCCCAACCTCTCCGCCCAGTCCGGGAAGGACATGGTGGCCCACTACATCGACTCGAACGCCGAGCGCTTCGGCGAGGTGGCCCAGACCATCTGGGACTACGCCGAGCTCGGGTACCAGGAGACGAAGAGCTCCGCCCTCCTCCAGCGTACGCTCGAGGACGCAGGCTTCACCATCGAGGCGGGCGTCGCGGACATCCCGACCGCGTTCGTGGCGAGCTGGACGAACGGGGAAGGGCCGGTGATCGGTATTCTCGCCGAATTCGACGCGCTACCCGGGATCACCCAGGACCGAAGCCCCGTCCGCGCTCCCATCGAAGGGAAAAACACGGCCCATGCGTGCGGCCACCATCTCTTCGGCGTCGGCTCCACCGCAGCCGCGATCGCCGTAAAGGAATGGATGGGCGCCACGGGCCAGAGGGGGACGATCCGCTTGTACGGGACGCCCGCCGAGGAGGGAGGCGCGGGAAAGGTCTACATGGTGCGCGCCGGGCTGTTCGACGACGTGGACGTGGCGCTCCACTGGCACCCCAGTGATCGGAATACCGCGAGCGCCGCGAGCAGCCTGGCCAACAAGAGCGCCAAGTTCCGCTTCCGCGGAATGAGCGCCCACGCCGCCTCGGCGCCCGACCGCGGGCGCTCGGCGCTCGATGGCGTCGAGGCCATGAACTACATGGTCAACCTCATGCGCGAGCACGTCCCGCAGGCCACCCGCATCCACTACGTCATCACCTACGGCGGCGCCGCGCCGAACGTCGTGCCGGATTTCTCCGAGGTCTTCTACTACGTGCGGAACCCGGATCCGCAGAACGTCGCATCCCTCTTCGAGCGGGTGGTGAAGGCGGCCGAGGGAGCCGCGCTCGGCGCCGGCGTGGAGATGGACTACGAGGTCATCCACGGCCTCTACAACCTGCTCCCCAACGTCGCGCTCCAGAGGGCCCTCTACGCCAACCTCCAACAGGTGGGTGGCGTGATCTACGACGACGCCGAACGGGCGTTTGCCGAGACCGTCCGGGAGTCGTTCGGCGAAGACGCGCCGCCGCTCGATCTCGCCGTGCAGATCCAGCCGTTCACGGTGAGCGAGGAGGGAAGCGGCGGCTCGACCGACGTGGCCGACGTCTCGTGGGTCGTGCCCACGGGCGGTATGCGCTCGGCGACCTGGGTTCCCGGCACGGTGGCACACTCCTGGCAGGCGGTCGCGGCCGGCGGGATGTCGATCGGCGAGAAGGGGCTCGTGGTGGCCGCCAAGACGCTCGCGATGACCGCGGTGGATCTCTTCACGAACCCAGCGCTGGTCGCGGAGGCGAAGACCGAGCACGAGCGCCGCGTCGGGCCGGACTTCGTCTACAAGCCGCTCGTCGGCGACCGCGCGCCGCCGCTCGACTACCGGAAGGCGGCGGGTCCGGGCGGGAGCTGAGGTCTCACCAGCACCGCGTCACGATCCTCCCAGGCACGATGGGAGGCGTGGGTGGGCCGACTTCCGCGGCTCCGGGCGGCCGCGAGAACGTCGAGCTTGCCGGACGGGCCTCGGAGTACGGCCTAGGGCCTCGGGGCCAGGGCCCGCCGTACGCGGTTGCACGGCGGTGCCCGGACCCGTATTACCGGCGCATGGGCGAGACCCGAGTGGACCTGCTGCACCTGCTCGAGGACCTGCGGGACGCGTACCCTGGGTCCCTGGAGGAGACCATCCTCACGGAGATCGTGGCGAACGCGCTGGACTCGGGCTCGCGCCGCGTGGTGGTCGCGACCGACCGGGTGGCCCGCACGTTCACGGTGAGCGACGACGGCGCAGGGATGGTGCGGCGCTCACTGCGGAGCTACCACGATCTCGCGTCCACCTCCAAGCGGCGGGGACGCAGCATCGGGTTCGCCGGCGTAGGCATCAAGCTGGCGCTCCTGATCGCGGACGAGGTCGTCACCGAGACCCGACGGGGGCAGTCGAGCCTCGCCACCTCGTGGCGTCTCACCACGCGGAAGCGGGCGCCGTGGCGGTGGATCGAGCCTCCGGGGCTCCGGCAGGGCACCGGGACCACCGTCCGGATCTACCTGACCAACGCCCTCTCCGACCTCCTGGAGCCCCCCTTCGTCGAGGCCACCCTGCTCCGCCACTTCGAGCCCCTGTTCCGCCCGGACTTCGACGAGATGCTTCGCGAGGTGTATCCGGTCGGCGTGCGCTTCGTCGTGAACGGGCGCGAATTGCCGCGCTACGCTCCCCATGCTGCCCGCGTGCCGGTCCGGGTGAGGATCGGACGACAGAGGAAGCCCACGGGCGCGGGCTATCTCGTCTTCCACGAGGATCCGGGAGACGAGGATCGGGGAATCGCGATCAGCACGCTGGGCAAGGTCATCAAGCGGGGTTGGGACTGGCTGGGCCTCGCGCCCCTTGAGTCCGAGCGCGTCTCGGGACTGATCGAGGTGCCGCCGCTCGTCGAGGCCCTGACCCTGAACAAGGCCGATTTCATCCGGACGGGTCGGAAGGGCGGGCCATTCATCGCGTACCGGAAGGCGCTCCAGAAGGCCGTGACTGCGCAGCTCGAAGCGTGGGGCGGCGACGCGCCTCGGCCTGCCGAACGGCGCCCGGCACGGGCGCGCGCGCTCGAGCGCGATCTCCGTTCGGTGCTGGCCAACCTGAGCGAGGTGTATCCCATCCTGGCCACGCTGGTCGAGAGTCGAAAGGGAGGGCAGCACCGCCTTCCCCTGGGCGAGGACGGGAGGGGCGGGGCGATGGCCTCCGCCGTGGATCTCCCGGGGGAGGATGGAGAAGCGTTGGTCGCGCCGGAGTCGTCAGGAGGGCAACCCGCTCCAGAGCCGGGGGAGAGGGCCGTGGAACCGCCGGAGGAAGAGGGTGGGGAGTCGCTCGACGCCTTGGTGACGCCGCAGGCGCGCCGCACGCGGCGCCGCCCCGGCCACTTGGGCCTCCGCGTGGAGTTCGAGGCGCGACCGGACGACGAGCGCCTGGGAGCGCTCGTGGAGTCCACGCTTCGGGTGAACACGGCCCACCCGGCCTACCGGAGGGCGTCGGCGTCGCGCTCCGAGGGCTACCACATCGCCCTGACCGTGGCGCTGACCCTGGCCCCCCTGGCCGTGGAGGCAACCGAGGTAGAGTCGTTCGTGACGGATTTCCTCACGGCGTGGGGCGAAGCGGGGACGAGAGCCACGGATCACGGCTGATCGGCCACGCGCCGCCCACGAGACCGTGATACGCGAAGACAAACGCGTGTCGTCGTCTCAGAACGCGTCGAGCACCGAGCGGAGCGCTCGCCCGTTGCGTGTGCGGTAGACCGAGAACCCCCGCCGGTCGAGCGTGAGGACCTCCTCAACGTCGAGGGCCTCGGCGAGCAGGACGAGCGTCGCGTCCGCGAAGTCCATCGGGGTGTCCGTGTACTTCTCCATGAGCGCTGCGGCCTCGTGCAGCTCCGGCGGTCGCGTCAGGTCATAGACGTCCATCGCGCTCGCGGCCACGAGCGATGCGAGGTGACGTGGGCCTTCGCGGTTCGGCGCGACGAAGTGCATCGCCTCCGTGATCACGGCGCTGGTGCTCGCGAGCCGGCCGGTGAACGCGTCCCACCGCGGAGCGACCTCCGAGTGCGCGGGGTCCCCTGCGTCCAGGTAGGCGACGAGGGGCCCGATGTCTACGACCCACGTCCTCACGTTCGCCAGTTGCGCTCGCGGAGCGCCAGCCTCCAGGCCTCGCTCTGCTCCTGCCGGAGGCGAAGGCGACCGCGGAGGTGGCCCGTGTCGAGCCCGAGGGGGTGCTCCTCCAAGGCATCCCGCAGGATCTGGCGGGCCACCTGGGAGATCGTCGTCCCCTGGGCGCGCGCGCGCTTTTCGAGGGCCTCCCGCAGGGCCCCGTCCGCGCGGAGTGTCAGCGTCGTACTCATGTATACAGCGTATGACGCTTGCCGACGCGTGTCAATGCCGCCTCTCGGCCCAGCCACTCGTACGTCGGCGTGGCCGATGCTTCGCTCCTCCATCGGAGCGGCGCGAACCGCACGTGGACGGCCGAGTCGGGCACAACGGGGGGCAGCCGTCCGCTCCGCCGCCCTCGGCTACTTCCCCTCGTCCTCACCCCACGCGGAGCAGTCGCACGTCGCCGCTCACGGTGTTGAACGAGAGGGACCGTCCACCATCGCCGATCACCGCACGCACGCGCTCTCCTACCCACCGTCTGCGGTGCCGCTCGGTCAGCGTGAGGTCGAAGTCGGACTCCAGCTCACCCGAGAGCGAGTCGAATTCGACTTCGGCCTCCAGACTCGCCGGCATGCGCAGCGTGATATCGCCGGACACGGTGTGGAAGTCGAGCTCGTCCCAATCCTGCGAGCCCATGGTCACGTCCACCGAGCCGCTCACCGTGCCGGCCCGTGCGACGCCGCTCGTGCTGATGTCGATGTCCCCGTTCACCGTGCTCGCGTGGACGTCCGACCGTACCTCCCGGATGTCGATGTCCCCCGATACCATGCTCGCGTCGAAGGGTGTCCCGGCGGGGAGCCGCACCACGTAGTCCACGCTCACATCGATCGAGCGATTGCGCCGCCACGTCCCCTCGGAGTCGCAGTCGCCGTCGAAGTTCCAGGAGCCGTAGACGGCGCAGACCACGACGTCGTCACCCTCCTGGACCATGAGGATCTCGACCTCGTCGAAGTCGCTCTCGCGGCCGCGCTTCACGGCCGTGACCGATGCCGTGCCGTTGCTGGAAAGCTCGGTCCGGATGCTCCCGCGGATCCCCTCCACCTCGAGCGTCCCGCCCGGAGCCACCCGTCCGCTCCACTCGAACGGCTGCTGCGCGCCCAGCTCCATCCCACCCATCGTCAACGCCGCGCACGCGGCCACCGCCGCCGCAGGCCCCTTCCTCCATCGCTTCATCGTCCCCTCCGTGTGATCGGACCGGTCCCGCTACCAGTCCGACGGGCGCCGAAAGGGAAAAGTTGCACCGGGGCCGGACGAAGGCGGCGGGCCGCGCGGGAGCAGATCCTCCTTGCCCACCCCCTCTGCCCGCCGCGTCCAGATCAGGATGACGCCGCAGCGGGCGTCGCTGTCCAGGAACTCACCGGGCGTCTCGGCGGGGCCGCGGTAGATCTCCACGGCCGCGATCGTGGTCGGATCCACCATGTTGAGAGCGCGCGCGGCTTCCTCGTCCGGCGGCTCGAGCCCCTTGGGCGGAATCGGCCCTCCGCCCCTGGGAACACGCGTGATCTTCACGCCGTCGACGAAGACGTGGGGAGCGCATCGGGTCCGGTTGAAGTAGAGGGCGTTGCCGTTCGAGAGGATCGTCACGCCCTGATCGCGCAGGAGGTCCGTGGTCCTGCTGGCCGTTCTCAGCCGCGGCTCCAGCGTCTCACCGATCAGCACCGTTCCCCACGGCGAGGCCGCTCTTCGCCGGACATCCTCCAGGATGCCCCCCGTCCGACTCCGCACCGCTTCAACCACGATCGGATCGAGCTCGATCGGCCGCTCCGACAGCCGGACCTCGATGGTCAGCGTCTGTCCCCCGCCGATCACGACCTCGCCGCTCGCCTCCGCGTATCCGAAGGCCGACGCAGTCACCGTGGCGGTGCCGGTCGAGACCTCCGGGAAAGAGAACGAGCCGTCCTTCTCGGAGATCCGGGCGAGGCGCCCGCGCAGCCGGATCTCGGCACCGGCGAGCGGTCGGCCGTCCACGGCCGCGACGACGCGTCCCTGGATCGCGCCGGTCGTCGAGGCGGCCTCCTCGGCGCCGAGCCGGAGCTCGGCGTCCGTCCGTCCGCCAGCGCGGACGTCCACGGCAGCGCGCCCGCTGCCCAACCCCTGGACGGCGGCGCGGAGTGCGTAGGCGCCCGGCTGCACGCCGCAGAACACGAAGCGGCCGGCCGCGTCGGACCGGACCGAGACGGTCGGGCCCGGCTCGTCCGAGGTGAGCCACACCGTCGACAGGCCGACGGGCACGCCCGTGGCCTGCTCCAGGACGCGCCCGACAACCGCCCCCGCCGCGTCCGAGAGCTCCATCGAAGGACAGACGTCGAGCTCCGCCTCCTCGGTCGAGACCCCCGGATCCAGGCCCAGATCCAAAACGACGACCTCCCCCCACGGCACCTCCACTCGACGGATCGGTCCGAACTCGCCCCCCACGGACGCCTGTGCCGCGAGCAGGACGCCGGGCGGGACGCCGCACGCCGTGAAGCGGCCCCGCTCGTCCGTGGTGACGCTGAGGGTCTGGACATCGGCCAGTACCTCCCGGCCAGCCACCACCCGGTAGTCCGTCCACTCCAGAAGCACGGTCGCGCCGGCGACCGGCTCTCCGCCTCCCCTCTCGCGAACCACCCCGAACACCGCCGCCGATCCGGGCGCGTGCTCACCACCTCCGCACAGCGCGCCGACGATGGACGCCGGCGACGGCACCGCCAGCGTGACCTCCGCAGTCGCTCCACCCGCTACGCTCACCTCCGTCGCGGGCATCACGACCGGAAGGGAGTCGAGCCTCGGATGTCGGAACTCGAGCTCCCGTGTGCCGACGCGGACGCTGTCCAGCGCGAACCGACCCGCCTCATCCGAGATCACGGAGCGCTCGGCGTCGCTCAGGAACACCTCGGCACCCCCGAGCGGCTCCGCTCGCGTGCTGTCCCACACGAGCCCGGCGATCCTCCCGAGGACGCCCGCGACCGCGCTCGCGCGCCTTCCGGCGGCCACGTCCACGCGGGTCGCGGCGCCACCCGCCTCGACGAGGCCCGCGACCCGGAGCCCCGACTGTCCACCCCGCATCAGATCGTACGACTGCGTCATCCGCGGCATCCGGATCCACCATCTCCGGACGATCCACACCCCCTCCGGCAGCTCCTCGAACTCGACCCGGCCGTTGGCCACCCCGGCCGCCTCGGTCCACGGCGACCACGTGTAGACGAACTCGAGCGCGCGCAGTCGCACGTCCGCGATGCCCAGCCAGAGGACCCCCTCGATGTCCGCCATCCCGCGGCGCGACCCGAGGGGCTCGAACGTCAACCCCATCGCGTCGGGAGCCGTCCCGGAGCTCGTCAGGCCGAAGCAGTGCGTGTCCAGGAACCTATCCGACAGCAGGACTCCGGCGTCGGCGCCGAAGTACTGGTAGCCGCCCGTCCCGTCCGGTCTGATGAAGCCGTCCTCCAGGAGCTCCTGGGCGGGACGGCTGCGGATCGGGTTCCTGCCGACCCAGTTGACCGAGCGGCGGGTCTCCCCGGTGGCGAGCCCGGTGCCGGGGTCCACGTTCCGCTCGTATTCGACGACCCTGAACCGGACCACGCCCACGCTGTCCGTCCACTGCTGGTTCCTGAGCGCCTTCCTCGCCTCGTCCCACAGCTCGGCGACGATCCGGCCCTCCTCGGGACTCACCGAGCACCGCCTGCCCGCCTCCACCCGGATCCCCTCGAGCGCGAGGGCCTTGGGCTCGAGATCCAGCGTCAGCTCGATGCCGCGGCCCGCGTCCACGTCGAAGGGCGTCGAGACCGCCGTCTCGAAGCCGATCCGCTCCGCGCTGACGGTGTAGCGACCCGGCCGGGGCGCGCGGATCCGGAACAGGCCGTCCTGGCCGCTGAGCGCCCCACCCTCCTGCGCCCCCGTCGCGTCCAGCAGCAGGACCAGCGCGCCCTTCACCGGAGCCCCCGACTCGACATCCCGCAGCCGGCCCTGCACGAGCTGGGCGGCCGAGGGATGTGGGGTCGCCACGAGCGCGCACGGGAACAAAGGCGCCAGGGCCATCCCCCAGCGGGCGACCCGCGCCGCCCGACTCCTCACCACGATGCGCTGTCGCACGAGAGCATCCCTACGCGACCGAACAGAGGGGACACCTTCAAGCTACGCATCCCATCTCGTATCCATCAACCCCGGCGCGGGAAAGCTGCGAGCACTTCTACAGCACCCTCACGAATTCCCCGTAGGCACGCAGCGTCTCGTCGCTCGTCACCAGCACGAGCGGCTCCAAGAGAGCCTGGGCCACCAGGAGCCGATCGAACGGATCGCGATGCAGCGGCGGCAGCGTCGCCACGCGCGCGGCGTGCGCACCCGTGACGCTCAACAGCTCGAACCCGGAGGGCTCCACGGCGTCGAGCACCTCATGGGGGTCCGCGGCGATCTTGCCGAGCCCGGCCTTGATCGCGACCTCCCAGATCGACGCGGCGCTGACGTAGACCTGGCACGCGTCCAACTCGCGGCGGAACGCCGTCGGGAGCTTCGACGGCGCGGACAGGGCCCAGAGAACGACGTGCGTATCGAGGAGGAGGCGCACGATCAGCGGCCCTCGAACGCGTCGAGGACATCTTCGGGCAGCGGCGCGTCGAAGTCCTCCGGGACGCGCAAACGGCCGCTCAGGAGGCCGAGCTTCTTGGGCGCGGGCGCACGCTCCAGGGGAACCAGTCGTGCCACGGGCTTTCCCGCCCTGGCGATCACGACCTCCGAGCCTTCCGCGACCTCTTCCAGGAGTCGGGACAGATGGGTCTTCGCGTGATGGATGTTGACGGTCTTGGACACAAGCTGCTTCCAGGTGTGGACTTAGTCCAGTTTAGTCCATGCTAGCCCATTCCCTCCCACTGGTCAAGCGAAGTCGCCGGCCCGCCCTCGGCACCCACCAGCCTCACCCGTCGGCGGCGATCACCGTATTGAGCAGCACGTCCGCGCCGTTGACGACGTCCTCGGGAGGCGTGAATTCGAGGGGCGCGTGGCTGATCCCGCCCACGCTGGGCACGAAGATCATGCCCATCGGTGCGATCAGCGCGATCTCCTGGGCGTCGTGCCCCGCGCCGCTCGGCATGCGCTGCCACGAGAGCCCGAGCGCATCGCAGCTGCGTCCGATCCAGCCCACGATCCGTTCGTCCGCCATCGCGGGTCGGCTGTGCACGGCCTCCGCGATCGTGAACGTCGTACCCGTGGTCCGCCCGATCTCCTCGGCGAGCCGCCGGAAGGTGGCCGTGAACCGGTCCAGCTTCGCGGCGTCGAGGTCGCGCAGGTCCACGGTCAGCACGACCTGGCCGGGGATCACGTTGCGGGTGTTGGGCGATATGATCAGGCGCCCGACCGTCGCCACCTGTCGCCCGGGCTCGGCGCGGATCGCGTCGTTGACGGCCACGGTGAACCTGGCCGCCGCGAGCATCGCGTCGTGGCGCTGGTCCATCGGGGTGGTGCCCGCATGGTTCGCGGAACCCTCGATCGTCACGTCCAGCCAACGCAACCCCACGATACCCTCCACCACACCGATGTTCAGGCCCGCGCGCTCGAGAATCGCGCCTTGCTCGATGTGGATCTCGACGTAGCACGCGATGCTTCCCTTCGGACGCACGGCCTCGGCGAGGCGCGCGACATCGCCACCCACGATGCCGATGCCCTCGCGGATCGTCTTTCCCGACCTCGCCACGCCGTCGAGGTCCACCGGCGCCCCGACCGCGAGCTTGCTGCCGACCGTACCGCCCTCCTCGTTCTGCCAGACCACGACCTCCAGGGGGTGGCGCAGGCGGACGCCTCGCTCCCGCAGCGTGCGCGCCACCTCGATCGCCGAGAACGAGCCGACCGGCCCGTCGTAGTTGCCGCCGTCGGTGACCGAATCCACATGGGAACCGATGAGGATCACCGGAAGCGAAGGGTCGGTGCCCTCGAGCCGTCCCACGATGTTGCCGGCCGTGTCGATGCGCGGCTCGAGGCCGGCCTCACGGAAGAGGCCGAGCGTGAACGCGCGCCCGGCCAGGTCGGCTTCCGAGTAGGCAACCCGGTTGATGCCTCCCTCGGTCCGGCCGATCGAATCGAACTGGGCGAGCCAGCCGTTGAGGCGCGCGCCGTTCACGCGGAGCGGGGCACGGCGGGGCGGCCGGAGCACGCCTGCGGGGATCAACGCTCCCGCTCGTCCGGCCAACGGAACGGCGGCCAGCGCCGCCGCGCTGTGGAGGAAGTCACGTCGCTTCATGGTTCGCAGAGTGGGTGGGGTGGGAACGGGATGGGAACGCGGCCCGCACGCCGCAACCTAGGTCACTCCGGAAGCACCAGCCAGTCGCGGCGCGCTCCGAGACCGCGCCGGCCGCCCAGATCCCAGCCATTGATAATGGCATCGGTCATGCCACGTTCGTGGCATGCGCAGAACCATCAACATGGATCCCTCGGGGCGCGTGGTGATTCCGCGGGCCGTTCGGGAGCGGTACGGCTTGCTGGAGGGGAGCTACCGGCTGGAGATCCGGGAGTCGGCGGAGGGCATCGTGCCACGGCCCCAGCTGGAGGCGATCCCGGTGGAGCGGCACCCCAGCGGCTGGATCGTCTTTCGATCCGGGGAAGAAGAAGCGGTCGATCCCGTCCGCACCGTCGGGGAGGAGCGGGAGCGACGGCACGGTCGGATCCGAGGCGACGGGTAGCCGGGTTCCGCCCCCATGGCCTTCCTCTGCGACACGACGGTCCTCTTCGCGGCGTCCGACGCCGGCCACCAGCACCACCACCGGTCCCTGGACCTGGTGGCGACCGCCACACCCTCGAACGCCTACGTTGCTGCGCATAGCCTGGCCGAGCTCTACGCGACGCTCACGGGCGTGCCCGCGCCACGCATGCGTCGGCCGGATCACGTGCTGGCGGCGGTGGAGCACGCCGCCCGTTCGTTCACGCCCGTCACGCCCGAGCCGGACGACTACCTCTGGGTGTTGCGTCACGTCGCCACAGTGGAAGCGCGGAGCGGCCAGGTGTACGATGCGCTCGTTCTCAGGTGCGCCGAACGCGCGGAGGTGGAGACGGTCTACACCTGGAACCTGGGGCACTTCAGGGCGATCGCGTGGGCGGAGATGGTCGGCCGGATCCGCACGCCGTAGCAGTCCGGACACCCGATCGGCCCCACCCGCGGCTCCCGCACCACCACGCCTCCGCCCTTGCCCGCCCGGGGAAGGCGGTCCTAGCGTGCGAGGTCCACCGAACCCCGGAGGCCGCCATGATCCGCCGCCCGCTCCGCGCCCCGTCCCGCTCCGTCCGCATCCCTCCGGCCGCCACCGCGACCGGGATCACGGTGGCCGCCGCACTCGCGTTCGCCCTCGGCCCCGCGCTGCACGCCCAGCAGACCGAGCCGCTCCGCTGGACTCCCGCCAGGAGCATGGAGATCCAGCAGGTCCAGGGGACGGCGATCTCCCCGGACGGCTCGAAGATCGCGTACGTGATCCGCGTCCCGGTCATGGAGGGCGAGAAATCGGAGTATCTCTCCCACATCTGGGTGGTGAACGCGGACGGATCGGACGCGCGCCAGTTCACGCAGGGCGAGAAGTCGGCGTCGAACCCGGCGTTCTCGCCGGACGGCCGCTGGCTCGCGTTCTCGTCGAGCCGGAGCGGGAAGAACCAGGCCTGGGTGATCGCCATGAGCGGCGGGGAGGCCCGCCAGGTCACCGACGCCGAAAGCGGCGTAGGTAGGTTCGCCTGGTCGCCCGACGGGAAGCGCATCGCCTACCTCATGAACGATCCCGAGACCGAGGAGGAGAAGGCCCGCAAGAAAGAGAAGCGCGACCCCATCTTCGTGGATCAGGACTTCAAGTACGCGCACCTCTACGCCGTGGCCTTCGACCCCTCGGCGAGCGAGCCGGCCGAGAGCGTGCGCCTCACGGAGGGCGCGTTCCATGTCACGAGCTTCGACTGGGCGCCCGACGGGTCGGCGATCGCGTTCGGCCACCAACCGGACCCGCGCCTGGACGCGGGCGCGGTGAGCGCCGACATCTCGGTCGTGCCCACCGACGGGAGCAAAGCGGTGCGCCCGCTGGTGACGCTCGGAGGCACCGACGGGAGCCCGGAATGGTCCCCCGACGGACGCTGGATCGCGTTCGAATCGAGCGGCGAGCGGCCGGAGCGGGTCGGCCTGGCCGACGTGTACGTGGTGGCTGCTTCGGGTGGCCAGCCACGCAAGCTCGCGGACAGCCACGACCGGAGCGGCGGGATCGTGGAGTGGGCCCGTGACGGCTCCGCCGTCTACCTGTCGGAGTCCATCGGCACGACGCGGCACCTGACCGCCCTCCCCGTGGACGGCGGAGCGCTGCGCCAGGTCACGACCGGGGAGGGCGTGATCGGTGGCCCATCGCTCGCGGCCGGCGCCGACCTCATGGCGTTCACGTGGCAGGACATGGACACGCCGGCCGACGTGTACGTGTCGCCCGTGTCGCGCTGGGCGCCGCGCAAGATCACCGATGTCAACGCGGGCCTCCAACTCCCGCCCATGGGGAAGACCGAGCTGCTCTCGTGGCGCTCGCAGGACGGCACGTACGAGATCGAGGGGCTGCTCACGTATCCGGTGGGCTACGATGCGTCGAGGAAGTATCCCTTGATCCTCAACGTCCACGGCGGGCCGGCAGGCGTGTTCGCTCAGTCGTACACGGGAAGCCCTTCCACCTACAACCTCCAGTACTTCGCGCAGGAGGGATATGCGATCCTCCGCCCAAACCCGCGCGGGAGCACGGGCTACGGGAAAAACTTCCGGTTCGCGAACGTCCGTGACTGGGGCTACGGCGACATGGACGACCTCATGGCGGGCGTGGACAAGGTCATCGAGATGGGCGTCGCGCACCCCGACTCGCTCCTGCTCATGGGCTGGAGCTACGGCGGCTACATGACGTCCTTCGCGGTGACGCGCACGGACCGCTTCAAGGCCGCGAGCATGGGCGCAGGGCTCCCGAACCTGGTCTCGATGGTCACCACCACCGACATCGGAGAGTACATCGTCGCGCACATGGACGGCGCCGAGTTCTGGGAGGACTACGAGGGCTACGAGCGCCACTCGGCGATGTACCGGATCGCGAACGTGGAGACGCCCGTCCAGGTCATCCACGGCGAGCGCGACCTGCGCGTGCCGTTCACGCAGGGGCAGGAGTTTTACCGCGCGCTGCTGCGACGTGGCGTGCCCACCGAGATGGTCGTGCTCCCCAGGACGCCGCACGGCCCGCAGGAGCCCAAGCTCCAGATGGAGGTGTCGCCGCTCATCCTGAAGTGGTTCGAAAAGCACCTCCGGCCGGAGCCGTAACGTCGCGGCGGAACCGTAGGGTCGCGGCCCGGCCACCGGAAGCTGCAGAGAAAGGGGCTCGTCATGGGGGAGAGGCGACGCCTGCCAGGCATGCGATGACCACGCCCTCCGGTCGGGAGATCGAGCGGCTCACCGACGGCTCCACCTACTATTGGAGCCGCGTGTTCCCGACCCTCTGGACGATCCTGGTGGGAGTGATCGTAGCCCTGCTCTGGCTGGACGCGTTCAATGATGCCGCGATCACGCTGACGGTGAAGACGTCGGCTACCGTGATCTGGGCCGTGCTCTCCACGCTGTTCTTCCGCCTGTTCGGACGCCTCCAGGACGTCTGGCTCGACGGGGACGACCTCCTCGTGGGCGACGACCCCCGCCGGGGGATCCGCGTGAGCCTCCGGGAGGTGCGCGAGGTCAAGGAGAGCCGCCTCCGTCAGGTCAAGAACATCACCTTGAAGCTGTCGCGTTCCACGCCGCTGGGTGACTCGATCACGTTCGTGCCGAAGGGCCTCAAGACGTTCCTGTTCCCCTACGCGTCCAGCCCCGTGGCCGACCTGCTGCGAGCGCGCAGACAGCGTCTCCTCACGCCGGGCTGAACGACCCGGCGGAGTGGCGCGCTCCGCCGGTTTCCCGAATACTTGTACAGTTGTTCCCTGGACGCCCGCAGGAGATTGAGCCTCCGGTGACCCGGCCCGACAAGAAAGGAGCGCCCGACCGCGACAAGTGGGCGGAAGTCGTCTCGAGCGCCGAGGATGCGGTGCGCCGGGACGCCGATCTCGCTCCGCGGCGCGCGCATCCTCTTCCCGGCCGGAACATCCTGCTCATTTCGCTGGGCGTCGTCGTGGCCGTCGGCATCGCGATCGTCACGCCGCGGCTCGCACCCGGCTCGGCGGCGTCCCTCCCATTCAACGACCAGGCGTCGGACCTCCGAGCGGAAGCCGCGCTCCTCATCGAGCAGATCGAGGCGTACCGGCAGGAGAGCGGGACGCTCCCTCCTGCGTCCATGCTCGCCCCCTTCCTGGACGAGGGATACAGCTACCGGATTGTGGACGAGGTCACCGGACGCTACGAGGTCAGGCGGGCGGCCAGCGGTGTGGAGGTGATCTACGACGGCAGCCTCCCCCTGGGACTCTGGCTCGCGATCGGCGGAGGCGCCGCAGGAGGGCCGTCATGAGCCACCGTCGTCATCGGGGCGGGTATACGCTCATCGAGGTTCTCACGGTCGCGGTCGTGCTCGGAATTCTGGCGGGGATCTCGACGCCCATGCTCTCGCGCGCCATCCACCGAGCGGGAGCCGCCAAGGTGGTGGCGGACGCGCACAATCTGACCCTGGCGGTGCGGGCGTTCATGACCGCGGGCGGAAACCTGCCCAAGAGTGGCAACTGGGGGGAGGCGCCCACCGGTCTGAGCGAGTTCCTCGAGGAGACGATGACGTTCACGTACCGGGACGTGGAATACCGGTTCGTCACCCAGCCCAACAAGGGGGTGGCCCAGCTCTGGGTCCGCTATGACAAGGACTCGGGCGTGGGCGCGGCGCTCATGAGCTTCCGACGTCCGGGCGAGGTGACCTGGACGCCCACGCGCACCACGTTCGTCCTGGCGAAATAGCGTGTCCGACCCGAGCCATTGGATCGTGCGTGTCGCGCGCCGCGCGGAGCTTCCGGGTGCGGACGAGCTCGACGTGCCCCCACGCGCGCCGGCCGCCGAGGCGTGGGCCGCGGTCCAGGAGCGGTGCGGGGTGTCCGCGGACGACCTGGCGGCACTCGTGGCCAAGTGGTTCAAGCTCGGCGTCGCGGATCTATCCGACCACGACCCGAGCGCCGCGCACTTCCTGCCCGGGTCGGTGGCCAGGCGCTTCGGTGTTTTCCCCCTCATGGAAGAGGAACGTCGCCTTTCGGTCGCTACCGCCGACCCCTGCGACATCCACGCCGAGCAGCAGGTGGGCTTCGCCTCGGGGCGCACGCCGGTTCTGCGTATCGCGCCGCCGGACCGCATCACCGAGTACATCGAGGCCACGTACTCGCCCGACAGGGCCGTCAAGAACCTCCTCAGCCGCATGGACGTGAAGGACCCGCGCGTGAAGGTCCTGGAGGAGGAGGCTCCGGCGCAGGAGCCGATGATCGAGCTCGACGACGAGGCCGACGCGGGGCCGATCGTCAGGCTCACCAACATGATCCTCGAGGACGCGGTGACGAAGTCCGCGTCGGACATCCACCTCCAGCCGCTTCCCACTGGAGGCGTGATCCGGCTCCGCATCGACGGCGTGCTGAGGAGCGGTCTCACGGTGCCACTCCCCGTGCTGGGGCGGGTCATCTCGCGGATCAAGATCATCAGCCGCCTGGACATCTCCGACAAGATGCGGCCCCAGGACGGGCGCGCCCGGATCCTCATCGCGGGGCACAAGTACGACCTGCGCGTCTCGACCGTCCCCGTGCGCGGCGGCGAGAAGGCCGTGATCCGGATCCTGGACCCTCACAAGTCGGGGGCTCTGGACGAGTCCGGGCTTCCGGCCCGCGAGGTGGAGCGCCTCCGCCGCGTGCTCCGCAACCGCGACGGCATCCTCGTGGTGACCGGGCCCACCGGCTCGGGCAAGACCACGACCATGTACGCGGCGCTCCGGGAGATCGCCACCGAGGACGTCAACATCATGACGGTGGAGGACCCGGTGGAGTACGAGCTCTCCGGGCTCACCCAGATCCAGGTGGATCCCAAGCAGGGCATCACGTTCCAGAGCGCGCTCAAGGCCATCCTGCGCCAGGACCCCGACGTCATCTTCGTGGGCGAGATCCGGGACCTCCCCACGGCCGAGACCGCGGCCCAGGCGAGCCTCACCGGGCACCTGGTGCTCGCCACGGTCCACGCCAACGACGCCGTCGGATCGGTGCGCAGGTTCCTGGACCTGGGGCTCGACGCGGCGACCATCTCGGAGACACTCCGGGGAGCGCTGGCCCAGCGGCTCCTGCGCACGCTCTGTCCCGACTGCGCCCAGCCGGTGGAGGGTGAGCTCCTCCCCGACGAGACGAAGCTCGCGCAGCGCTACGGAGTCCGGCCCATCATGCGGCCCGTGGGATGCGGCGAGTGCGGCAACTCGGGGTACCGCGGGCGCCGTCCGGTGGTGGAGATGATCCTGCCGACGCCGGAGCTGCTCCGCATGGTGGCCGCGGAGGCTCCCCACATGGACCTCATGGCCCGCGCGCGCGAGGACGGCATGCGCTCGATGCTGGACGGGGCGCTGGACCTGGTGAGCGAGGGGCTCACGACGCTCGCGGAAGTGGAGCGTGTCATCGGCGAGGACGCGGGGGAAGCTCCCGCCGCCTCGGGCGCCGGGCCCGCCAGCGCCCCTCCGACGGGGGTCGTCGCGGGGCCCGAAGCACCGGCGACAGAGGCAACCGCCCCGCCCCCACCCACAGCACCGCCGCCCGCCACGGCACCGTCGCCCGCCACGGCACCGTCGCCCGCCGTGGAGGTCCGCGCGGCCGCGCCGCCCCTCGTGCCCACGGAGCTCCGCGAGGGCGGCGTGGACGAAGCGCCGTTCGTGCTCGTCGTGGACGACGACGCGGACACCCGCCTCCTGGTCGGCACGATCCTGGGGAGCCACGGCTGGAAGGTTGCGGAGGCGTCGGACGGAGCCACGGCCCTGATGCAGGTCGGGAAACACCATGACCTGTCGCTGGTCGTCCTCGACCTGGGTCTTCCCGACATCGACGGCATGGACGTGCTGCGGGCGCTTCGGCGCTCCATCGAGACCGCGCGCATCCCGGTCGTGGTGCTCACCGGCAAGACCGACCGGGACACGGAACAGGGGGTGCTGGCGGCGGGCGCCGACGACTACATCCGGAAGCCCGTGGACGGGCCGATCCTGCTCATGCGCGCCAAAGCCGTGGTACGCAGGGCGCGGATAGCCTGAGTCCACTCGGCATCTCAAAACTCTCCGCCGTCCCGGCCGCGCTGCGCCAGCCACTCGTCGAGCGGCACGCTCCCGTCGAACGTCACCTCGACGTCGTCGCGCTCCCCGACCACCAGGTACGCGTCGTCCACAGGCTCGTAGGTCACGTGCTCACCGAGGAGGAGCCGGAGCCGCCCCGCGTCCGGGAGCGCTCCAGTCCGCGCCCGGAATGCCTCCACCTCACGGACCACGTTCGCCACGGCCCATCGGAGGTCGGCCTCGACCTCCGCCTCGGTCTGCCCCGGGGCCGGGAGCAGGAGCGAGAGGCCGGCGGCGATCACGCTGGCGGCCAGGATCACGCCGAGCGCCACGACCCGTCGCGCCGCCGGACGGGCCGCGTCGAAGCGCAGGACCGGGCCGGCGTCGCTCCCGGGCCCGGGGGCCCTACCGACGTGCCTGCTGGCGGCCTGCAAGGCGGCCAGCAGCTCCGCGCTGGGCGCGTCGTCGTCCGCGCCCCCCGGGGGAGCCGTGGGATTCTCAACCAAGGGATGTCATCAAGTCGAAGACCGGCGTGTACATCGCGGCGACGATCCCACCCAGAACCACCCCCAGGATCACGATGAGCGCGGGCTCGAGCGCCTTCATCGCGCCGTCGATGGCCGCTTGCACCTCCATCTCGAAGAAGTCGGCCACCTTGTCCAGCATCTCCTCGAGCCGCCCCGACTCCTCCCCCACCTTCACCATCTGCGCCAGCAGCGGTGGGAGGATCTCGGACTTGGCGAGGGGCGTGGCGAGGTCCGAGCCGGCGTGGATGGAATCGCGCGCATTCATCACCGCGGCTTCCACCTCTCCATTCCCGGAGATCCGTGAGCTCGCGAGGAGCACGTCGGAGAGCATCACCCCGGAGTGCAGCATGGAAGCCATCGCGCGCGTGAGCCTGGCGACCGCAGCCTTGCGCGTGAGCCCTCCGATCAGCGGAACGCGGAGCAGGAGGTAGTCGGCCCAGCGGCGGCCGCCTTCGGTTCGAGCGAGCGCGCGGACGAGAAGCGTCACACCGACGACCGCGGCGAGCACGACGAGCCAGTACCGGCGCGTGACGGTGGAGGCCATCAACAGGAGGCTCGTGGAGAACGGCAGCGCGACGCCCTCGGACTCGAACAGCTGGCTGAACACGGGCACCACGAACGTGAGAATCGCGCCCACCGCGAGGATGGCCACGGTGAGCACCACCGCTGGGTAGACCATGGCCCCGACGATCCGCTCGCGCAGGGCCTGGGAGGCTTCGAGGTAGGCGGCCACTCGCTGCAGCGACTGAGGGAGCGTGCCCCCCACCTCGCCCGCCTCCACCATGTGCACGTAGATGGACGGAAACACCCGGGGGTGGGCCCTGAGCGCGTCGGAGAGGGAGGCCCCTCCGTTGATGTCCCGAGCCACCCGTCGGAGCGCGCCCCGCAGCGCCCGATCCGTGGTCAGGCTCGCGAGCATCTCCACCGAGGCCAGGAGGGGGAGCGCCGCGTCCACGAGGGTGGCGAACTGCCGGGTGAAGACCGCGAGCGCGCGCCGGTCGGCGGATCCGCGCACCCGGGGCAGCTCCTCGACCGCCACCGGCTCGAGCGACACCGGCGACAGCATCTGCTCGGTGAGGATCCTGCGCGCCTCGCCCTCCGAGGTCGCGTCCACGACGCCCGTGAGACGTCGTCCCTCGGGGTCCCGGGCCGCGAACCGCCAGCCGTGCTCCGTGTGATTACTCATCCCACCACCTCGAACCATGAACGTTCCGTCGCTGCGGCAGCGCCCGCGCCGGGCGTCAGCCCGGGGATGCCCTCGAGGGCCCTCAGCACCGCGCAACTGCTGTACTCGATCCGCCCACCCGACGTGACCTCGCTACGCGAGCCACCCCCCGCGCCACCGCGGACCAGCACGCCTCCGAAGATCCGCCCGGGTCCCGTGAGGCGCAGGCGCCCCTGGACGATGACGAGGCCGTAGTACTCGAATTCGTCATCGATGAGAAGGTCGCCGTCCACCAGCAGAATCCCCTGTCCCTCTCCCCTCCCCTGCAAGGTCAGGTCGCCCGCCACGTGTACGATGGGCGCGTAATCCCCGCAGGGCCCGTCCGGATCCGTCGGGGAACCCCAGTTCGTGTTCGACCAGGTGATGCACATGCTCCCGAACGCCACGGGTCTCACGCGGTCTCGCAGGCGCGTGTCCCTCGTGAACGTCACGTCGGCCATGCCGGCCAGGGCCGCATACGTCGTCGAGCCGAAGTCGGTGAAGTCGGCGTCGGCCACGGTCGTGTCCTCCTGGATCGGCGGCGAGCCGGTGACGACGCCGCCCCTCCGCGTCTCGATGGCGGTGGCGTCGGACGTAACCACGCCGGGGAGATCGGCCGGGGCGCCGGGACACGGCGCGGCGCCCCACGCCGGCGGGACGACGTCCGTGCCGGACACGCCCGAGTTGGGATCCAGCCTGCGCGCGCCGCTGATGCGGAGGCCGCTCTGCACTTTGACCGCCGCCTCGCAGCACAGCGAGCCGCTTCCCGAGACCTCGACCACCGTCACGACCGTGCGCCGGGCGGACCACGGAGGGCGGACGACGGCAGTGGTGTGGACGAGCACGCGGTTCACGGGAGTCTCTCCCGCGCCCACGGGGGCCCGGCGCACGACCGAACGGTACCGCGAGCCGTCGGGAAGATCCTGCCAATCCACGACCACGGAGTCGCCGGGGACGGGAAGCGCGGGCACGGCCTGGGCCCAGAGTGCCACGGTGCGTGCGGCACCGGCGTCCGCGGCAGCGAGCGCCACCGCGGCCTGCCGCGTGGCCTCGGCGGCCCGGTAGTCGCTGCGCGCCGTGTAGAGGCCCGTGACGCTGACCATGGTGAGCACGACGAGCACCAGGAGAGCGACGGGAAGGACGAAGCCGTCCTCGCCGTAAGGCAGGCAGTCACGGAGCGTGGCCCGGCTCGTCACCGGTTTCTCCCGCCGAACGTCAGCGTCACCGTATCCTTGCGGATCCCGGCTCCACCCGCCGCCCCCGGCGCGGTCACGATGCGCACGCCGACGCGCGCGGCCACGGCCGGATCGGTCACGACCGCGCCCTGGGCATCCTCGTACCACGTCGCGAAGCCGGTCGCCCCTTCCAGCGGTCCCGCCAGCGCGTCCCTCAGGGCCCCGTCCACGCGGAAGAGCCAGAACCCTCCGGCATCCGGGGCGACCTCGAAGACCACGGAGCGGAAGGGGCGGGCCGCGGACGCCGGCACCACGTCCGGGGCGGCGCGGCCGAGCCGCGCTACCGTTCCGCCGCCGGCCACGCACGGCACCTGCGGCGTCGGTCCGGACAGGGCTGTCACCGACTCCGCCGTCCAGCCACCCGCCCGCTGGATCAGGACGCTGTCGCCGGCGCCCGCGGCCCAGCGGCCTTCCGCCGCGACCACACCCAGGCGGCTTCCGGCCGCGTCGGTCCCGCAGACGAGCCCGAGGCCCAGCGGCTGGCGCGCGCGGATGCGGCCGGGCCCCAGCACGACGACGTCGCCGCCGGCGAGATTGGCCTCGCGGAGCGCGGCGGTGAGCACCGCCATCGCGACCCTTGCGGCTTCGTGCCGCACGGAGGCGGCGCCCTGGGCGTTCCAGTACCGCCGCTGCGTCACCAGCACCTCCTGGAGCGCGAAGACGATCAGGGCCCCCAGCGCGACCACCACCATGAGCTCGGGCATGCTGAACCCCTGCCGGGACGGGGTCTTCATCGGGGCCGGTACACCCAGACCGTGTCCGACAGGATGCGTCCTCGCTCCGGACGGGTGCGCACCACGAGCCCGACGACGAGGTACGCGCCACTGTCCGCGACCGTCCAGAGCGCGTCCCCGGCGGGCCACGTCGCCGAGCCGTCGCGGAGCGAGTCCACGGGGGCCGTCCGGAGGCGCTCCACCTCCTCCTGGATGAGCTGCGCCGCGCGGAGCTCGAGCGCCGCGGCGCGCATGCTGGCCGACGCCACGCGGCTCGTTCCCACCCAGGCCATGGCTCCGATGGACAGCACGACGATCGCTACCAGAACCTCGATCAGGGTGAACCCGCCCGGGCGCACTCGCTTCACGGCGCCACCCTGCCGACCGCGCTCACGACCACCGAGTCGGTGAACTCGCCTCGCTGGAGACGCACGACCACGCCCTGCCCCGTGCAGGGCGCCACGGCCACGGCCAGTCCCCGGGGATCGAAGCAGAGCAAGGGTTGGGTCGCCACCAGGTTCACCGCGAGGTCCTCCCAGACGTCCACCTCGCCCACCGACGCGAGGGGGGCTCCCCCCAGCACCGACGTGTCCACCTGGACGACGAGACGATCCCCGGCGGCGTCGAAGACCAGGTAGCCGACCCGTCCGAACCGCACGGCCGCCGCCCGCGCGGCCGCGACCGACGACGTCACGCGCGAACGGGCGTCGCTCACGGCAACGCGGGCACTCACGTACAGGACCCGCGGGGCCGCGATCCCCAGGAGGATCGCGGCGATGGCCACGACGAAGATCATCTCGAGCAGGGTGAAGCCCCGCTCGGTTCGGTGTGCTGCTGACCTCAGGAGGCGGCTCCTCTGGGAAGGTACTGCCTCGTCTATCGTGCTATGCGAACATCTTCGCCGCCAGCGTTGCGTCCTTGTCCGTCCGGGTCTCGAGCTTGATGAAGGTCCCGATCCGCTTCGTGCCCTCGGCGTGCAGGGTCTCGTGGACCTTCTCGATGGCGGCGAAGATGTCGGCCATCTCGCCCTCCACGTCGGTGCCGTTGGGATGGAGCCGGGCGTGGATGTCGGCTTCCACGAGGATCGCGTGCGCGCGCTTCACCTCCTCGCGAACGGAAACGCCGGAGCCGATCGGGATCACCTGGATGTCGGCCAGAGCTCTCATGGTTCCCCTCGTCGGTATGGGGTCTCGGGAGACGGATCAGTCCTTCGCGCGGTCGATGTACTCGCCGGTGTTCGGGTTCACGCGGATCCGATCTCCGGTGGACAGATGCTCGGGAACGCTGACCACGACGCCGTTGGCCAGCGTGGCCGGCTTGGTGGAGGAGGTCTTCGTGGCGCCCCGGAGCACCGGGGCGGTCTCGGCGATCTCGAACGTCATGGCGTTGGGAAGCTCGATGCCCACAGGACTTCCCTCGAAGAACTCCGCCACGATGCGCATCCCTTCGCTCACCCACGATGACGCGTCCCCCAGCGTCTCTTCGTCCAGCTCGTACTGGTCGTAGGTCTCGACGTTCATGAAGTGGAGTACGGTTCCGGCCTTGTACATGAATTCGAGATCATGGGTCTCGAGGGTGGCCTGCTCGACGGAGTCGGCCGCACGGAAGCGGTGCTCGATCGTCGTTCCGGACTTCAGCTTCCGCATCTTGGCGTGCACCATGGCCCGCAGGTTGCCCGGGGTGTGGTGGTGGAAGTCGATGACCCGACAGGGCTCGCCGTCGAACATGATCGCCATGCCGCGGCGGATCTGGGTGGCAGGAATGGCCATGGTGCTTCGAGTCCGATCCGGAATGATGTGGAGGCGAAAGCTAGCGACGCTTCCAGCCGGCGTGGAGGGGGCGCTGGATCGGGACTCGTCGCCCTCGGCCGCCCATCGGGGCGGCGGCGCGACGCGCGCCGTAAGGACGATCCCTACACCGCGTTCCGTAGGCCGAGGCTGAGCGGCAGCTTGGGGGCCCGGCGGTGCAGCGTGGCCTGTTCGTAAGCGTACGCGATGCGTATCAGCGTGGGCTCGCTCCAGGCTCTTCCGGAGAAGAGGATCCCGACGGGCAGCCCGAACACGTATCCGTTCGGCACCGTGATGCTGGGGTACCCCGCGATGGCCGCGGGGCCCGAGCTGGAGCCGCTCGACCCGCCGTTGTTGACCAGGTCGGTCGGCCACGCCGGCCGCGTGGAGGGTGACACGATAGCATCGAGCCGGTGCTCCTCCATGAGCGCATCGATCCCCTCGGCTCGCGCGAGCCGGAGCGCGGTCTCGAGCGATTCCACGTATTCGGGAGTGCTCAGGTCTCCTTTCGCCTCCGCCTGCTCGAAGATCTCCTGCCCGAAGAACGGCATCTCGCGGTCCCGGTTCGCCTCGTTGAAGACGATGAGATCGGCCAGGCCCCGCATGCCGTTCGGGTGTCCGGACATCTCGAGGTACGCCGCGAGGTCGGCCTTGAACTCGTAGAGGAGTACCTGATAGGAGGGAGCGCCGATCTGCCGGCGCGTGGCCAGGAGCGTGTTGTCCACGATCACGGCCCCTGCCCGCGCCATCGCCTGGATGGCGTCCTCCATGAGGTCGTCCACGGCGGCATGGTTGCCGAAGTACGAGCGCTCCACCCCGATGCGCGCACCGCGCAGCCCGTCGGGGTCGAGGAACCGCGTATAGTCCGCGTGTGCGTGTCCCTGCGACGCCTGCGTCGCGGCGTCGCGTGGATCCACGCCCGTCAGGGAGCCGAGGAGCGCCGCGGCGTCGGCCACCGTCCGGCACATGGGGCCCGCGGTATCCTGCGTATGGGCGATCGGAATGATCCCCGAACGGCCCACGAGCCCCACCGTCGGCTTGATCCCCACCACGCCGGTGATGGACGCCGGACAGATGACGCTTCCGTTGGTCTCGGTGCCGATCGCCCCGGCCGCGAAGTTGGCCGAGGCCGCGGCACCCGATCCCGAGGACGACCCGCAGGGATTCCGGTCCAACGCGTAGGGGTTCGCGCACTGTCCTCCGCGGCCGCTCCAGCCCGACGAGGAGTTGGTGGACCGGAAGTTCGCCCACTCCGAGAGGTTCGCCTTCCCGAGCAGAATGGCGCCCGCGGCGCGCAGCCGCTCGGCGACCCAGGCATCCCGGGCCGCGTGGTGCCCCTCGAGAGCCCACGATCCCGCGGTGGTCATCATGCCGTCGGCCGTGTCGATGTTGTCCTTCACGATCACGGGGATTCCGTGGAGGCGGCCACGCACGTTCCCCTCCCGCCGCTCGCGGTCGAGCGCGTCGGCGATGCGGAGCGCCTCGGAGTTGGTCTCGATGAGCGCGCGGAGCTTCGGACCGTTCCGGTCCAGGAGCGCGATCCGATCGAGGTACAGCCCGGTGATCTCCCTGGACGTCCATCGCCCGGAGGCCATGCCTTCCTGCAGCTCCGCGATCGTCTTCTCCTCGAGCTCGAAGGTGAGCCGGGTCCACCACGGAGCCTCCTCCCGGCCCTCCGGGCGCCGGGCCTCATCCGCGGGGGCGCAGGAACCCGCCCCGGCCGCGAGCGCCGCGGCGCCCAACCCCGAGAGCTTCAGGAAATCGCGGCGGGCAACGGAGGAAGCGGAGGGTTCGCGGGAGTCCATGGGGGAGTCCTCGACGTGGGCGTGGCTGCACCGCGCGGCCGAGCCGGTGGGCCGATCGCGTCAACGTGGAGCGAGGGCCCGGGCGGGGCAAGGCTGTCCTTCCCCCTCGAGGACGGGCTCCAGGTCGTGCGGCGCCGAGGGGTGACCCCCTCGCGGACCACTCCCTACGCGAGGCGCGCGGCCGGCGCTGATCGCTCCGGGGGCCTTACCCCTGCGGGAGGATCTCGAGCAGCTCGATCTCGAAGATGAGCGTCGCGTTCGGTCCGATGTCCTCTCCCGCCCCCGACGTGCCGTAGCCGAGGTCCCCTGGGATCACCACACGATACGTGCTGCCCACCGACATGAGCTGGAGCGCCTCCGAGAAGCCCGGGATGACGTCCCCCACCGGGAAGACCACCGGCTCCCGACCCTGCGAGGAGTCGAACTCCGTGCCGTCGATGAGCGTGCCCTTGTAGTGGACGCGCACCTCCTGGTCCGCCGTAGGCTTCGGGCCGTCGCCCTGATGCAGGATCTCGTACTGCAGACCGCTCTCGGTGGTGATCACGCCCTCGCGCGCGCCGTTCTCCTTCAGGTACGCCTCGCCCTCCGTCTGATTCTTGAGGCCGAGCGCCTGGCGCTCCTCGCGCTGCGTCCGCATGACGGACTGGCTGAACTCGTGGAGCGCCGTCTGGATCACCGAGTCCGGGAGCGCCGGATCCGCTCCGGACATCGCGTCTTCGATGCCCCTCTGGAACGCGGCGATGTCGAGATGGCCCCTGGCGGGGCCGAGGGAGCGGCCCATGTCCAGCCCGATGCCGTAACTGGCCTTCTGGTCGTCGGTCTCGAGGGCGGCGTTGCCGGCACCCTGGCCGGAGCAAGCGGAGAGCAGGAGAGCCACGCACACGAGCGCGACGGGTTCACGGTTACGCATGATCGGGGACGTCCACCTGAAAGGGAACAAGCGCTCGAAGCTAACCGCCCACGGCGTGCCCGCCTACTCCCCCCCCGGCACCGATGTCCCGTCGCGCGGCCCCATGCCCTCGAGCAGGTCGGACGCGATCGCCGAGCCCAACCGCTCCACCACCTCGAAGAGCCCGCCGGGCCAGGCGCCCGTCACGAGCTCGGTCGAGACCAGGGTCCCGCTGGCCAGCTCGTACACCTGTCCGGACACGGCCACCTCTCCGCCCCGAACCGCAACGCGGCCCAGGAGCGCGTGCGTGGCCGCCGTGGCACCGGGCGCCATCTCGCGCTCGAAGCGCTGATACGCCCCCTCGCCGCTGAACCCGACCATCAGGGCCCAGAAATAGTGCGTGGCGATCCCCGCTCCTTCGAGCTCGGAGCCCAGCATCTGGGCGACGCTCGGCCCGAGCGCCGCCAGCCCTTCGTCCTCGACGTCCACGACAGTCTCGAGGTCGAAGAGGACGACGCCGCCCACAGGCCGTGACGGGGCGATCACAGCCCGACTGCGAAGCGCGTCGCGCCGGGCCTGATAGTACAGCGCCATCAGCGAGTCTTCCTCCGCCGACGGGATGAGGAGCGCCATGGGCGGCTCGGTGCCCACCATGCGCGCGAGCGCGACCTGGGCCAGCTCGGGCCGACCCGCCTGGAGCTGGGCGCGTGCGAGGAAACGGAGCGCCCGGGCCGCTTCGGGGTGATCGCGCAACGGCTCCCTCAGGAACGGCCCCAGCGCCTCGATCGCGTCGTCGAGCTCCCCGGCGAAGTAATGATCCACGCCGAGGTTGAGCCTGACCGTCCCGTCCTCCACCTCCGCCGCGCCGAGCGGCTCGTCCACCCCCGCGCGGTCATCATGCATGGCGACGTTCATCATCAGCACGAAGAACGCCGCCACGCCTGCGACGAGCCCGACGCCGATGGCCCGCGACGGCAGCCGCTTTCGCGGGGCCGGAGGCGCGTCGGCGGCGCCCACCGCGAACACCCGGACGAGTCCCATCCCCTTGAGGTGGTGCCAGACGGGCAGCCGTCGGAACACGAACCCGGCCCTGCCCCGCATCATCTCCTGGACGGTCCGGCTCACCAGCACCTCTCCGGGTCGGGCCTTGCCCTGCAGACGCGAGGCGACATTGACGCCGTCGCCGTAGACGTCGCCGTCGGGAGCCTCCGTGATCTCCCCCAGGTGCAGGCCGATCCGCAGCCCGGACTCCTGCGCGCGCACCGCGTCCGACGCGTCGAACCGTTCCCGGATCGCGAGCGCCGCCCGGATCGCGCCGTCCACGCTCTCGAACACCGTGAGCACGGCGTCGCCCACGAACTTCACCACCCGCCCGCCATAGACGGGCACCTCCGCCCGCGCCGCCTCCTGGAGAACCCGTACGAGGGCCAGGGCCGCGTCCTCGTCCCGAGCGGACAGGGCGGAGTACCCGACGATGTCGGCGAACCAGACGGCGGCGAGGCGCCTCGAGCCGACGCTGCTCATGAATCCAAGATGGGCCCGGCCGGGCCGGAGAGGAAAGTCGTTCGACGCCCGGCTACCCGTCCACGTCCACTCAACGCGCCAGGGATCTCGGTTGTCCCTTGTGGATGCCCGGCACCTTGCGCCAATTGAGGCGGACTGGGCGCGCCCCGGCCTCCCCCGCCGCGCCCGTCGCCGACGTGCCCGCCTGAAATGCTCCACCGGAGGTCCCCATGCACGCTCGTCCCGGTTCGAGAAGCTCCTGGCGTCGCCAGGTCGCACGGATGGCTCTTCTCCTCGCAGCGCTCCCGCTCCTCGTGGCCCCGGGCGCATCCGCCCAGGAGGAGACATGGAACGCGAGGGACATTCTCGCGGCCAAGGAGTGGGTGGCCCCGCCGGCCTCCATCGCCGACGCGGCCCTCGCCCCCCGGTGGCTCAACGTCGCGCTCACGAATCGAAGCGCGGACGGAATGTGGTTCCTGCACGAGGTCGGCGACGGCCCCGTCACGATGGCCCGCTTCAGCAAGCCGTTCGACGAGCTCGGCGGAATGTTCATCGACTTCGGAGCCAACCGGAATCGCACACTCACGATCCGCAGCAACGTCCACATCACGGCGATCTCCGCCGCGGACGGCCACGAGGTGGACATACAGGTGCCCCGCGGGGCGCGCGTCTCGGGTGCGACGTGGTCCCCCGAAGGCGCACGGATCGCGTTCTTCGCCCACACGGACGACGCCACGCACATCTGGGTCGCGGAGGCGGCCACCGGACGTTCCCGGCAGGTGACGCGCACTCCCGTCCTCGCCACGGCGGTGACCACGTTCCAGTGGACGGCGGGCGGCGCCAAGATCGCCACGGTGCTCGAGCCCGACGGGCGCTCGCCGCGCCCTCTGCCGCCCGCGGTGCCCACGGGCCCGCAGGTGAAGACGACCGAAGAGGGCGAGAACATGCTGCGCACCTACGCCAGCCTCATGAAGACGCCCTACGACGAGCGGCTTCTGGAGTGGCATGTCACCGGGCAGCTCGCGCTCGTGGACGTGTCCAACCGGCGGGTCGAGAAGCTCGGAGCGCCCACGATGATCTGGGCGTTCGATTTCTCGCCGGACGGTGAGTACGTCCGGGTGACGAAGCTGGAGAAGCCGTTCAGCTACGTCGTCCCGGTGGGCAACTTCGGACGCAGCGACGAGATCTGGGACCGGACCGGCCGGAAGCTCCTCGACTTCGACAAGACCCCGATGAACACGGGCCTGCGCGGCGCGACTCCAACCGCACCCGGGGTCGGAGGCTCCGGAGGCGACGAGGACAAGCGCCAGGTGGCATGGCGGAAGGACAATACCGGACTGACGTTCCTGGAGCAGGAGCCGGCACCGGACTCGACAGCCGAGGAGCGGACGCCGCAGGCCGATGAACAGGAGCGCGAGCGTCGCAAGGACAGGGTCATGCACTGGGCGGCCCCCTTCGACAGCGCGAGCCTGAAGGTCCTCTACGAGAACGACAACCGGCTCAACGCACATCGCTACTCGCCGGATCACGCCTGGCTCTTCCTCTCCGAGCGCCAGGGGCAGAACACGCACGAGTTCGCGGTGGACCTCGCCGATCCCGGCACGAAGCACACGCTGGCCAGGTGGCGCACCGAGGACTTCTACGCCAACCCGGGGAGTCTCGTCCTCACCGGAGGGGCGGTCCCGAGCGTCTCCCGCGGCGGTTACGGCGGAGCCCGCGGCGGAGGAGAGACGGTCCAGATCTCGTCCGACGGCGCTTCCGTGTTCTTCTACGGCACCGCATACGACGAGGACCCGGTCGCGAACGGGCCCAAGAGCTTCCTGGACAGGGTGACGATCGCTACGGGCGAGAAGTCGCGGGCCTGGGAGAGCTCGAACGACGGCGTATGGGAGCGCGCGACGTCGTTCCTCGACGTGGAAACGGGAAAGATGGTCGTCTCGAGGGAATCGCCCACACAGGTGCCTCAATACTACCTGCGCGAGGGAGCGCGGCTGGGGACGCAGCTCACCGACAACGAGGACTACACCCCCGACGTGTCGTCGGCGCCCAAGGAGCGCTTCGTCGTGGAACGGCCGGACGGGTTCCGCTTCATGGTGAACGTGACGCTTCCGCCCGGCCACGCCGGAGGCCGGTTGCCGGCGATGTTCTGGTTCTACCCGAGGGAGTATGAGAGTCAGGACAAGTACGACGAGACCCAGCGCACGTTCAACAAGAACGCGTTCCCCAATTTCGGGACGCGCTCGATGCACTATCTCGTCCGCCTGGGTTATGCCGTGGTCGAGCCCGACGCGCCGATCGTGGGCAAGGCGGGCCAGATGAACAACAACTATGAGCACGACCTCCGCAACAACCTGGCGGCCGCGATCGACGAGCTGGACCGCCGCGGGATCATCGACCGCCACCGCCTCGGGCTCGGCGGCCACTCGTACGGCGCGTTCTCGACCGTGAACGCCATGGTGCACACGCCGTTCTTCAAGGCCGGGATCGCCGGGGACGGCAACTACAACCGCACCCTCACTCCGCTCTCGTTCCAGAACGAGAGGCGCATCCTGTGGGACGCCATGGACACCTACCTGTCCATGTCGCCCTTCCTGCATGCGAACGACCTCACCGGCGCCCTGCTCATGTACCACGGCCTGGGCGACCAGAACGTGGGGACCGATCCGAGGCACTCGCCTCGCCTGTTCCACGCCCTGAACGGTCTGGACAAGGAGGCGGCGATGTACCTCTACCCGTTCGAGGATCACGGTCCCGCCACGCGGGAGACGCTACTGGACCTGTGGGCACGCTGGACGGCGTGGCTCGAGGTGCACCTGAAGGACACGGACCAGGCGGGCGTGAGCGAGCAGCCGTGAGGCGACGGGCGCCGCCGGTCGGACCTGAAGGGGTTCCGGCGGCGCTCCCCTCCCCGATTCGCTAGCCCTTCCGACCCTTGAGGTTCGCGCCCACCGCGGCGTTGAGGCAGTGCGTGGCCAGCTTCTCGGAGTCCGTGATCTTGTCCGGGGACCCGCCACTCGTGACCCACTCGCGCACCTTCGCCGCGCGGTCGCTGAACCCCAGGGTGTCGAGCGCATCGGCCGCAGCCGCGAGGAATTCCTCCTGCGGAGCGACGTAGGCCATCAGGAAGACCTGCTCGGCGGTGATGAACTCCTGTCCACCCCTTCGGGCCGCCTTCACATAATCGCGCAGGTGGAGCAGGGCGGTTGCCATGTGCCTCGCCGCCAGGTCCAGCCACGTCAGCGTGCACAGGGTGCGAATGGCCTCGGGATGGACGCGGATGATCTTGTTCGCCACGCCCCGCGCGGCCTCGCGCTGGCCGTCCTCGAGCAGGGCGTCGATGGCCCGGCCATAGTAGGACAGGGCCAGATCCCGGTCACCGGCCCGCAGACAGACGTCGCCCGCGCGGTTCAACGGCGTCCCCTGGAATGCGCGGGACGCCCGCTCGGCCTCCAGCTCGAGCGCGTCGACTTCCCTGCGCCAGCCTGCGGGACCGCGGGGCGACGAGGGCTCGGGCTTCTTCTTGAACCAGTCTGAGATGGGGGCCATGAAACCAGCAGGGGCACCGGCACGTCCCTCGACGGGACTGTCTTCGAACGACGCAATCTCCGGCCTACGCTGCCCGTGCGCAATCGGCCGCACCGAATCCGAGGGGACCGCAGCGGGGCTGGGGGGTATCGGGGTCTTTCCGATCACGCCCAACCCGTCCTGCCCATGTCTCCTCGACCCTCCCCTTCTCCCGTGATGTCCCTCGCGCTCGCCCTGCTGTCCTGTGGAGGCGAAGCGCCCGCGCCTCCGGCCGGAGGCACCACGTCCACTCCGGAGACCACGGCGTCCTCCCCTGCCTCAGCCAGCGTGAGCATCGTGGAGCCCGCCGAGGGCGCCGAGGTCGCCGGCCCGGCCGTGACCGTGCGCCTGACGGCCGATGGCGTGCGCATCGTGCCCGCAGGCGATCTCACCCCGGGAACCGGTCACCATCACCTCTACCTCGACGCCGATCTGACCGCACCGGAGGCGCCGGTCCCCACGGTGCCCGGACAGGTCGTCCATCTGGGCACGGGGGCGAGCGAGTTCACGTTCGATTCGGTGGCGAGCGGACACCATCGCCTCATCGCGGTCGTCGCCGACGGCGCGCACGTACCGCTCCAGCCCTGGGTGGTGGACACCGTAACGTTCAGGGTGCGGTAGCGGCGACGCGGAAGTCGACACGGAACACGACGAGCAGGGCACGGGCGGCGGAGCCCGGCGCGGGCGTCGCCCCTGGATGGACCCCTTGCCCTGAACGACTCAGTCCAATAGGTTGGCCTGAGCAATTCAGGTCAAACCCGGCAGCGGTCCGCCCATGCCCGACACACCCCTGAGCCCGATCCCCGGGACCCTCGAGCTCCTGATCCTGCGAACCCTCGGCGCGAGCGCGGAGCTACACGGCTTCGCAATCCTGGAGTGGATCCACGCGTCCACCGACAACGAGCTGATCGTGGAGGACGGCGCGCTCTACCATGCCCTGCACCGCATGGAGCGCAGGGGATGGCTCGAGAGCGATTGGGGAATCTCGGAGAAGGGTCGGAGGGCGAGGTACTACCGCCTCGCGCCGGAGGGGAAGCGGGTGCTGGCCGCCGAGGAGAGGCGTTGGAGCCGGTACGTGGAGGCGGTGGCCAGGATCGCGCCGCACGAGACCGGGACGTAGCCGCCATGGGACCCAGGCGCCGCGTCTTCCGGTTGGGGCTCGGGCGCCCTGGTCCCCGGCGTGCCGTGGACTGGGAGATCGAGCACTACCTGACCGAACAGGCGGACCGGCTCACGGCCCAGGGGTGGAGCGAGGAGGACGCTCGCCGGGAGGCCGAGCGTCGCTTCGGCAACCTGGCGCGCCACCGGCGGCGGATCGTGGCGGCCGATTGGAGGGGGAGGACGATGAGGACGGGTGTCGCGGGGTGGGAGGCGGTGCGGTCGGCGGGTGCGCAGGCGCTCCGGGGGATCCGACGGTCGCCCGGATTCGCGCTCGGGATCATCGTCACCCTGGGCCTCGGCATCGGCGTCAACACGACCATGTTCGGGATGGTGGACCGGATCCTGCTGCGTCCCCCGCACCACGTGGCGCATCCCGAGCAGGTAAGACGCATCCTCCGCGAGGGGGAGTGGCTCGGCCGACACATGACCACCCCCGCCCTCACCTACCCGGACGTCGTGGACCTGCGCACGGTGTCGCACTTCGCCTCGGTCGGGGCGTTCACCGGCAGCCGCCGGCTCACTCTGGGTGAGGGCGACGGCGCCACGGAGGTGAGTGCCGTGCTGGCGACGCCCGACCTGTTCACCACGCTGGGCGTCGAGGCTCGGCTCGGCCGCGTCTACACCACCGACGAGGACGCCATCGGAGCTTCTCCCACCATCGTGTTGAGCCATGAGTTCTGGGAGCGCGGGTTCGCCCGGGATGCCGACGTCCTCGGTCGCACGCTGGAGATCTCCGGGACTCCCTACACGGTCATCGGAGTCATGCCTCGCGGCTTCACGGGCGTGGACCTGGCCCCCGTGGATGTCTGGCTCCCTGCCGTCCTGACCCGCCATGCCCTGGATCGGAGCGATTCATTCCTGGCCGGCCGTGGCTACTGGTGGCTCCAGGCGGTCGTCCGGGTCGTGGGCGCGGCCTCCGCCGAAGCGGGCTCGGGCGAGGCCACGGCGCTGCTCCTGAACTCGAGGGCCGACGCCGTCCGGCGGGGCGCGTTCGACGGCAATACCCGAATGTTCACGGCGCCGCTCCTCGCGGCCCGGGGACCGCAGGCCAGCGACACGTCGAGGGTCGCGCTGTGGCTCGCGGGCGTCTCGCTCGCGGTGCTCCTGATCGCGTGCGCCAACGTGGCCAACCTCTTCCTCGCCCAGGGTGCGGGCAGAAGGCGTGAGGTGGCGGTGCGCCTGTCCCTCGGCGTGACGCGCGTCCGTCTGGTCGCCGAGCTGGCCTTCGAGGCCATCGTGCTGGCGGGGCTGGGAGGCGCGGTGGCGATGGCGGTGGCCCGATGGGGGGGAGGGCCGATACGGACGCTCCTCCTGCCCGCTGTGCTCTGGTCGGGCTCCGGCCTCGACGGGCGGATGCTCGCCGTCACGGCCGCGCTGTCTCTCGGCGCCGGCGCGCTGGCCGGGTTGGGGCCTGCCGTCGGGAGCTCCCGTGTGGATCTGAGCCGCGAGCTCACCGAGGGAGGGCGCGGCAGCTCCCTGCGCCGCTCCGGCCTGCGGCGCGGGCTCACCGTGATCCAGGCGGCGCTCTCCGTCGTGCTCCTCGTGGGCGCCGGGCTGTTCGTACGGAGCCTCGGGAAGGCCACCGGCCTGGATCTCGGCCTCGATGCCGAACGCCTCGTGCTCGCGAGCCTGGAGCTCCGCGACCCGGACGCCGAGGCCGGGGAGACGAGCCGGCTCTACGCGGAAGCCATGGAGCGGGTCCGCGCCGTGCCCGGAGTGACCGGCGTCGCCTTCACCGACGTTCCCTTCCAGTCGTTGAGCGTCGAAGAAGTGACGCTCCCCGGCGTCGACTCCCTGCCCGTCCGAGGTGGAACCGGGCCAGTCTACTACAGCGTCACGCCCGACTACTTCCGGACCGTCGGTCTCCGGATCCTCCGCGGCCGGGCCATCCTGGACACGGATGTCGAGGGCACGCCCCTCGTCGCCGTCGTCAACGAGACCATGGCGCGCACGCTATGGCCGGAGGAGGACGCCCTGGGCCAGTGCTTCCACTTCGACGATCAACCGGACTGCACCACGGTGGTGGGCGTGGTCGAGGGCGCTTCGACAGGTGAGATCGACGAGGAGCTGGTCCTGGCGTATTACCTGCCGCTGGCCCAGACCGGCTTCGAGGTGGAGGGCCTCTATATCCGGACCGACGGGGACACCGACGCGATCGCAGCGGCTCTGGCGCCGATCCTCCGGTCCTTCTCGCCTGCGGTGCGCTATGCGGAAGTCCAGACCCTCGACGACATCCTCGCGCCGCAGCGGCTCCCCTGGACGCTGGGAGCGACTCTCTTCACCGCGTTCGGTGGGCTCGCGCTCCTCGTGGCGGCCGTCGGCCTCTTCAGTCTGCTCGCCTTCGACGTCGCCCAGCGCACGCGCGACATCGGGATCCGCTCGGCGCTCGGGGCCGACAGGACCCGCCTGTTGCGCGAGACGGTCACCCAAGGCGCGGTCCTGGCGGCGATCGGCACGGTCATCGGCC
>CAYPMO010000005.1:0-153830 GCA_964412015.1 uncultured Gemmatimonadaceae bacterium
GCGGTACGACCCGCGCGAAGACGACCAAAAAGATGAGTGTGTCCACACGCGCGCGCGGATACAGCACGAGATAGGCGCCCATGACGCCGCTGATCGCTCCCGAGGCGCCCACCAGGGGGACGGGGGATCCCGGATTCAGGAGCACGTGGGCGAGCGCCGCCGCCACGCCGGTCAGGAGGTAGAAGACCAGGAAGCGCACGTGGCCCGTGGAGTCCTCGACGTTGTTCCCGAAGATCCAAAGGAACCACAGGTTGCCGATGAGGTGGAACCAGCTCCCGTGCAGGAACATCGAGGTCAGGAGCGTCTGCCACGTGAGCCCTCCGAGGCGGCAGGGCCCCGGAGGACCCGAGGCTTCGCCCGTGACCTCGGCAGGGATCGCCCCCAGCGCGCACACCGACTCGCCGAGCACATCCGGAGACGCGCCGGCGCCCTGGAGGAACACCCACGCCGCGACGCAGGCGCCGATGATGCCGAGGGTGAAGACCGGAAAGAGCTCGGTCGGATTGTCGTCGTGCAGCGGGAACAAGGGCGCCTCCCGAGAGGGTAGGGCCGCGACTGTTCCAAGCTATCCGGTCGTACCGGCGGCGCGAGCCCATTCCGCCGATCGGGCAGCCTGGGCGACCACCGGGGCGCTCCTGGCGCCTCGGCATGCCAATAAGGCAGAAAAACGTCCCTTTCCGCCTAAATGGCGGGCTTTCGCCCACCCTCACCCGGCATGGTGATTGCACGACCCGTGCCGCAGCGGTCGTCTTCGCGGCCCGTTCGATTCCCCCCGTGAGGAGCGGACATGAGCAAAGTCATCGGTATCGACCTGGGCACCACCAACTCGGTGGTAGCGGTGATGGAGGGCGGCGAGCCCGTTGTGATTCCCAACTCCGAGGGCGGTCGCACCACCCCGTCGGTCGTGGCATTCACGAAGGACGGGGAGCGCCTGGTGGGCCAGGTGGCCCGGCGCCAGGCGATCACCAACCCGGCGAACACGGTCTTCTCGATCAAGCGGTTCATGGGCCGCAAGCACGACGAGGTAACGGAAGAGGAGAAGATCGTCCCCTACAAGGTCGGGCACGATGCGTCGGGACGCGTGCAGGTGCACGTCCCGAACGCCGAGCAGAAGACGTTCACCCCACCGGAGATCTCGGCGATCATCCTCCAGAAGATGCGCCAGACGGCCGAGGACTACCTGGGCCAGAAGGTCACCAAGGCCGTGATCACCGTGCCGGCGTACTTCAACGACGCGCAGCGGCAGGCCACCAAGGACGCGGGGAAGATCGCCGGCCTCGAGGTACTCCGTATCATCAACGAGCCCACGGCAGCGGCGCTCGCGTACGGCCTCGACAAGAAGAAGGACGAGAAGATCGCCGTGTTCGACCTGGGCGGCGGGACCTACGACATCTCGGTCCTCGAGTTGGGCGACGGAGTCTTCGAGGTGAAGTCCACGAACGGCGACACGCACCTGGGCGGTGACGACCTCGACCAGCGCATCATCAACTGGTTGGTGGACGAGTTCCGGAGGGACCAGGGCATCGACCTCTCCAAGGACGCGATGGCGCTTCAGCGGCTCAAGGAGGCGGCGGAGAAGGCGAAGATGGAGCTCTCGTCCACGATGAGCACCGACATCAACCTGCCGTTCATCACCGCCACACAGGAAGGACCGAAGCATCTGAACTACTCGCTCACCCGGGCCAGGTTCGAGCAGCTCGTGGACGACTTGATCAAGCGCACGATCCCGCCCATGGAGAAGGCGCTCGCGGACGCCGGCCTCAAGCCGTCCGAGATCGACGAGGTGATCCTGGTGGGCGGATCCACCCGGATTCCCAAGGTCCAGGAGGTCGTGAAGGAGTTCTTCGGAAAGGACCCGCACAAGGGGGTGAACCCCGACGAGGTCGTGGGCGTGGGCGCGGCCATTCAGGGAGGAGTCCTGGCCGGTGACGTCACCGACGTGCTGCTCCTGGACGTGACTCCGCTGTCGCTGGGCATCGAGACGCTCGGTGGCGTCATGACCACGCTCATTCAGCGGAACACGACGATTCCGACCAAGAAGGCCGAGGTGTTCTCGACCGCCGAGGACGCTCAGACCACGGTGGAGATCCACGTGCTCCAGGGCGAGCGCAAGATGGCGATCGACAACAAGACGATCGGCAAGTTCCAGCTCACGGGGATCCCCCCGGCACCGCGCGGTATGCCGCAGATCGAGGTGACGTTCGACATCGACGCCAACGGCATCCTCCACGTGTCGGCCAAGGACCGCGCCACGGGCAAGGAGCAGAAGATCCGCATCGAGGCGTCCAGCGGCCTGTCCGAAGCCGAGATCAACCGGATGGTCAAGGAAGCCGAGAGCCATGCCAAGGACGACGAGGAGAAGCGCGCCAGGGTGGAGGCCCGCAACCAGCTCGACTCCCTGGTCTACCAGGTGGAGAAGGACACGGGGGAGTGGGGCGACAAGGTCTCCGAGGGGACGCGCAGCCGCCTCAACGAGGCTCTGGAAAAGGCCAAGGAAGCCTTGAAAGGCAACGACTTCTCGACGATCAGCGCGGCCCGCGACGAGCTCATGCAGGCCTTCAGCGCGGCCGGGCAGGAGATGTACCAGGCCACGGCCGCCCAGACCGAGCCCGGAACCGGCGCCGAGGACGCCCAGGCGACCGAGCCAGGCGGGGCAGAGACCGGCAAGGCCGCCGCGGACGACGAGGTCGTGGAAGCCGACTACGAGATCGTAGACGACAACAAGTAGCGCACCGGGCAACCCCGGAGGCCCCGAAGGGCCTCAAAACGTATGAGGAGGGCCCGGACCCCGGTCCGGGCCCTCGGGTACGAACCGACATCGGCGTCACCCCCGACGAAGTCCAGGACGGATCAGCAAGGAGCTACGATGTACGACCCGCTTCGCGCCAAGGCGAGAATCGTCTTCTATACGGCAGTAGCCTTCATCTTCGGTCTCGGGCTGGCGAGCGGCATGGGGTGGACGAGCACGTCCCACGCCATGCCCGTCATCAGCGATGCGCCTCAGGTCTCGGAGGCCGCGGTCAAGCCCGCGATGGACCTGAGCGAGGCGTTCGTGAACCTGTCGGACGCGGTCACACCGGCCGTGGTGCGCATCGAATCGAGGGTGCCGGGACGCGCGCGTGCGCAGCAGATGCAGATCCCGGAACCGTTCCGCCGCTTCTTCGACTTCCCGTATGATGAGGAGCAACCGGAGCCCCAGGGCGAGCTGGCGGGTGGAAGTGGCTTCATCGTCTCGCCGGACGGTTACATCCTCACGAACAACCACGTCGTGGAGGGCGCCGACCAGATCCGCGTTTTCCTGTCCGATCGCCGGTACTTCGACGCGGCGCTCATAGGCACGGACCCCTTCACCGACGTGGCGGTGGTCAAGATCGACGCCGGCCGCTCCCTGCCCGTCGCGAGTTTCGGGGACTCGGACGACGTGAAGGTCGGAGAGTGGATTCTCGCCATCGGCAACCCCGGCTTCGGTGCCTCGACACAACTCGACTACACGGTGACCGCGGGCATCGTGAGCGCCCGCGGACGTGGCCTGCAGCTCCTTCAGCGCGACCTCCTCTACGACCCACGGTACGGCCCCGACCAAGCCGGGTATGCGATCGAGGACTTCATCCAGACGGACGCGGTCATCAACCCCGGCAACTCGGGCGGGCCGATGGTCAACCTCAGGGGCCAGGTCGTCGGCATCAACTCCGCGATCGCGTCACCCACCGGGTACTATCTCGGTTATGGTTTCGCCATCCCGATCAACCTGGCGCGACGCATCATGCAGGACCTCATCGAGCACGGGTCGGTGCGACGACCGGCGATCGGCGTGACCATTCAGGACGTCGCCGCCGAGGACGCTCAGGCCTACGGGCTTCCGAACGTCTCGGGCGTGCTCGTCCAGGACGTCCGTGAAGACGGCCCGGCCGAGGGTAGACTGCACAAGGAGGACGTGATCGTCGCGCTGGACGGCGAGCCCGTGGGGTACGTCGCGGAGCTCCAGGCGAAGATCGCCGAGCACCACCCCGGAGACCAGGTCGAGCTGACCGTCTACCGGAACAAGCGGCCGACCGACGTCACGGTGCGCCTGGACGAGGCCCCGATCAATGAACGGCCCGCGGCCGTCGCCGAGCGTACGGCGCTGGCCGAAGAGCGACTCGGGATCAAGGTGGAACCCCTCACGTCCGGCCTGGCGAACGAGCTCGATTTCCCCGAGCCGGGCGGCGTGGTCATCACCGAAGTGCAACGCACCAGCCCGGCCGCGCGCCGTGGGGTCGCGAGGGGCCTGAAGCTCGTCCAGGTGAACGATACGATGATCGACTCTCCGGAGGACGTTCGGAGAGCGCTCGAACACGTCCAGAGCGGCGAGATCGTGTCGCTGCACACGATCGGCCCCGACGGCACCTCCCGGGTAATCAACGTCCGCATGCCCTAGCGGCGTTGAACCCATTCCGTCGCGGGGTTTATCTTTGGCCGGGCGTGAACCCTGCGAAAGTGGCGGAATGGTAGACGCGCGAGATTTAGGATCTCGTGGCCGCGGGCCGTGGGGGTTCGAGTCCCCCCTTTCGCATTCGGGGCCCTGGGAGGGCCCCGACTCCCCTCACCTTCCCGACGCGAGCGTCCCGAGGGCATGAGCATCGACGGATCCCGCCTCACGGTCTCCGTGGAGGAACAGGAGCGCTGGCGCCGGCGCGTCAGCGTGACCATTCCTGCCGCGGTCGTAGCCGAAGAGGAGAAGAAAGCCGCGGCGAAACTGGCTTCCCGCGTGAAGCTCAAGGGGTTCCGAAAGGGCCACGTGCCGAAGGACATGGTGGCCACCCGGTTCTCGGGAACGCTGCGGCAGGAGGCTCTCGATCGGCTCGTCAACGACGCGTACAGACAGGCGCTCGCCTCGGAGAAGCTCCGCCCCATCAGCGAAGGTGAGCTGGAGGATCTCCAGTACGAGCCGAAGCAGGACCTGCGCTTCTCGATCGCCTTCGACGTCCAGCCCGAGATCGAAATCGGTCGGTTGGGAGGGTTCACCGTCGAGCGCCCGCAGACCCGGGTCACGGACGATCACGTCGCGGAGATCCTCCGGAATCTGCAACGGCAGAACGGCGCATGGACTCCCTCCGAACAGGGCAAGGCCGCCGACGGAGACCTCGTTTCGGTGCGGATCCGGAAGCTCGACGGCGGGCAGGCCGAGGAGGGCAAAGACTACGAGTTCGCCCTCGGTGAGGGCCAGGCGATCCCCGACATCGAGGCGGCGATCAAGACCCTGGAACCCTCGGAGACCGGGCCGTTCACGGTGACCTTCCCGCCCGACTTCCCCGACGAAAAGCGCAGGGGCGACCAGGAACGCATCGAGATCACCCTCCTCTCCCGCAAGGTGCTCGACGTTCCGCCCCTCGATGATGCATTCGCGCGGCAGCTCGGGAGCTTCGAGACCCTCGACGCCCTCAAGGCTCGGGTCCGGGAGGACCTCGAGAGGGACGCCGCCGACCAGGCCGAGGCCGTGGTCCGCGGGCGTCTGCTGGACCTCCTGGTGGAAGCGAACGGGTTCGAGGTGCCGCAGTCCATGGTGAAGCGTTACAGCGAGACCATTCTCGGTGAGCGGCACGAGCTCTCGGGTGAGCGCCTCGCCGAAGTCATGGAGAGCATCCGCCCCGAAGCCGAGCGGGCGGTCAAGCGGCTCCTGCTCGTCGAGCGTGTGGCCGAGACCCAGGGGTTGGAGGCAACCGAGGACGACCTGGACCTCCGGATCCGGAAGATCGCCGAAACGAGCGGAAGCACGCCCGAAAAGATCTATGCGAGCTTCCAGAAGGCCGGGCGGCTCGAGGCCCTGGAACGGGAGATCACCGAGCGGAAGGTGTTCGACTTCCTGAAGACGCAATCCACGATCATCGACGCGTCGGCGACCTGAGCGAACGGCCGCCACGACCCACAAGGCGCCTCCCTATGACCATCTACCCGCCGTACGTCATCGAGCGGACCAGCCGCGGCGAGCGCAGTTACGACATCTTCAGCCGCCTCCTCATGGATCGGATCGTGTTCCTGGGGAGCCCGATCGACGACAACATCGCCAACATCATCATCGCGCAGCTCCTGTTCCTCGAGGCCGACGACCCGGAGCGCGATATCTTCATGTACATCAACTGCCCGGGCGGCGTCGTGTACGCCGGGCTCGCGATCTACGACACGATGCAGCATCTCCGCGCTCCGGTGTCCACGTTCGGCGTGGGGATGTGCGCCTCCATGGGGGCCGTCCTCCTGGCGGCCGGCGAGAAGGGAAAGCGGAGCGCCCTGCCGAACTCGCGCATCATGATCCACCAGCCGTCGGGAGGGTCGCAGGGCTCCGCCGCCGACATCGAGATCGCGGCCCGGGAGATCCTCCAGCTGCGCGAGAACCTGAACAGTATCCTGGCGAAGCACACGGGCCAGACGGTCGAGCGTATCGCGGAAGACGTGGATCGTGACCGGTTCTTGAGCCCCGAGGAAGCCGTCGAATACGGCCTCATCGACCGGGTTCTGGTGGGCCCCGCGCCGCATCGCGGGAAGCCGAAGGATTCGGATACCGCGTAAGGGTGTTTCATTCCCGCCCCGGAGGCGCGAAACTGAATATGGGGGTGGGCCCAGGGGGGCACCGGCGGAACGAGCGAGGATCGGCCCATGACGAATGACAAACATCTCCGCTGCAGCTTCTGCGGGAAGTCCAAGGAGAGCGTCAAGAAGTTCATCTCCGGACCGAACGTCTACATCTGCAACGAGTGCGTCTCGCTATGCAACGAGATCCTCGCCGAGGAGGAAGAGCGCGAAGCACAGGAAGCGGTCGTTTCGAGCCCCACCCCGGAGGAGATCAAGCGCATCCTGGACCAGTACGTGATCGGCCAGGAGAAGGCCAAGCGCACGCTGTCCGTCGCGGTGTACAACCATTACAAGCGGGTGAACCACCAGGGCGTGCTGGACGAGGTCGAGATCGACAAGGCGAACATCCTGCTGGTGGGACCCACGGGCGTGGGGAAGACTCTCCTCGCGCAGACACTGGCCCGTACGTTACACGTGCCGTTCACGATCGCCGACGCCACGACGCTCACCGAGGCAGGCTACGTGGGCGAGGACGTGGAGAACATCCTGGTCCGACTCCTGCAAGCCGCGGACTTCAACATCGCCGAGTGCGAGCGGGGCATCGTCTACATCGACGAGATCGACAAGATCGCGAGGAAGTCGGAGAACCCCTCGATCACCCGGGACGTCTCCGGCGAAGGCGTTCAGCAGGCGCTCCTCAAGATCCTCGAGGGGACGGTCGCGAGCGTGCCGCCCCAGGGCGGGCGCAAGCATCCGCAGCAGGAGTACATCCAGGTCAACACCCGCAACATCCTGTTCATCTGCGGGGGCGCGTTCGATGGTCTCGAGAAGATCGTCGAGGCCCGCGTCGGCAAGCGCCGTATCGGATTCGCCGGTGAGAAGACCAGCACGGTCGGTGAGGGGAACATCCTCGAGAGGGTCGAGCCGGAAGACCTGCAGCGCTTCGGGCTCATCCCCGAGCTCGTGGGTCGGCTGCCCGTGGTCGTGCACCTGGATCAACTCGACGAGAACGCCCTGGCGCGCATCCTCGAGGAGCCGAAGAACTCCCTCGTGAAGCAGTACAGGAAGATGTTCGAGCTGGAGGGCATCGGGCTCACGTTCGACCGGGAAGCGATCCGTGCGATCGCGAAGAAGACCCTCGATCGGGGCACCGGCGCCCGCGGCCTGCGCTCGATCATCGAGGGCCTGATGCGCGACGTCATGTTCGAGGTTCCGTCCCGGCGGGACGTACGGGAGGTCATCGTGACGCCCGAGAGCGTCGAGAACGGCGTCCCACCCCTCCTGGTGCTGCACGCCGAGGAGCGGAAGAAGGAGGCCTGACCTTCGGCCCTGTCGGCTGGACGGCTCCTTTTCCCGCCGCCCGGCGAGCCTTACGATTGGCGCCGACCGCGCTCCCCTCCGCACAGGACCCGCTCGAGGATGCCGATTCTTCGTCGGACCGAAGACCAGGTGGAGATCCCGGACCGACTACCGGTCATCGCTCTACGAGACCTGGTCTTCTTCCCCTACATGGTCCTGCCGCTGCTCATCGGACGAGCGCGATCCGTGGCGGCGCTGAACGAGGCACAGGAGGCGGACGGTCTTGTGCTCCTCGTGGCCCAGAGGGACCCGGCGACCGACGATCCGGGAGGCGACGACGTGTTCCGCGTGGGGACGGTGGCCCGCGTGGTGCAGGTATCGCCGATTCCGGACGGCACGGCTCGCGTGGTGCTCGAGGGCCTCGGCCGTGCGCACCTCCGCCGGCTCACCACGATCACCGAGGGGCTCCGGGCAACGGTGTCGCTGGCGGTCGGCGGCGAGTGCGAGCCCGAAGGGGCCGAGCATCTTCGCGCTCCGGCGGATCGGGTGATCCGGCTCTACGCCGAGTACGCGCGGCTCCACGAGCGGATCCCGGACGAGCTTCCCGGCGTCCTCGCCCGGACCGGCGACCGGGTCCGCCTGGCTCACCTCGTCTCGGGCCACCTCATCCTCCCCCCCAAGGAGAAGCAGGAGCTGCTCGAAGCTCTGGATCCCGCCCGCCAGCTCGGGCTCCTCGAGAAAGTGCTGCAGCGCGAGGTGGATCTGCTGCGCATCGAGGCGAAGCTCGACCGTCAGATCCAGCTCCAGCTCTCGGACGAGACCCGGCAGGACTTCGGCCCCGGCCTCAAGGTCCTGCACAAGGAGCCGCCCCCGGCCGAGGCCGACGAAGGGTCGGAGATCGAGGAGAAGCTCGGACGGCTGTCGCTCCCTCCGCACGTCCGGGATCGCGCCGGCAAAGAGCTCGGCCACCTGAGACGGCTGAACCCGGTCGCACCGGAGGCCGCGGTCATCCGGACCTACCTGGACTGGATCGCGGCACTCCCGTGGTCCGGCCGCTCACGCGACAACCTGGACGTGCATCACGCGGCTCGAGTGCTCGAGTCCCAGCACTTCGGCCTCCGCGAGGTGAAGGACCGGATCCTGGACCACGTGGCCGTGCTGTCCCTGGTCGAAGAGATGAAGGGCCCGATTCTCTGCCTCGTCGGCCCGCCCGGCACGGGCAAGACGTCGCTCGGACGAAGCATCGCGGACGCGTTGGGTCGCGAGTTCATCCGCGTGAGCCTGGGCGGTGTTCGCGACGAGGCCGAGATCCGCGGCCACAGGCGCACGTACGTGGGCGCGCTGCCGGGGCGGGTGATCCAGGGGATGAGCCGGAGCGGCACGACGAACCCGGTCTTCCTCCTGGACGAAGTGGACAAGCTCGCGCGCGACTTCCACGGGGACCCCGGTGCCGCCCTGCTCGAAGTGCTCGACTCGGAGCAGAACCGGACGTTCACGGACCACTACCTGGAACTCGAGTACGACCTGTCGGAGGTGCTGTTCATCGCGACGGCCAACACCCTCCAGGGGATTCCCGATCCTCTCCGCGACCGCATGGAAGTCATCAGGCTCCCGGGATACCTGGACACGGAGAAGCGGGAGATCGCGCTGCGGTTCCTCTGGCCCAGGCAGGCGCGCCGCCACGGGCTCGACCCGGAGCGTGTGACGCTGCCTCCCGAAACCGTGCACGCCGTGATCGCACGCTACACGAGGGAGGCCGGCGTCCGCGAGTTGGATCGCCGCCTGTCCCGCATCGCGCGCAAGCGGGCCCGCGCCGTGGCCGACGGCGCCCAGCCCGGCTCCGTCGTGACCCCGGAGGAGCTCAGGGATCTACTCGGCCCGCAAGCCTATGCGCCTCCCGACCGCGACCGGGAATCGGAGCGCATCGGGATCGCCAACGGCCTCGCGTGGACGGCGGCGGGCGGCGAGGTGCTGGACGTCGAGGTCGCGATCCTGCCCGGCACGGGCGGTCTGCGTCTGACGGGCACGCTCGGCGACGTCATGAAGGAGTCGGCGCAGGCAGCCGTCACGTATGCGCGCTCCCGCTCGGAGCTGCTGGGGCTGGCGTCCCAGTTCCACGAGAAGATCGACGTGCACATCCACATCCCGGAGGGTGCGACCCCCAAGGACGGCCCCTCCGCGGGGATCACGATCGCGGTCGCGCTGATCTCCGCCCTCACCGACACACCCACGCGGGCGGACGTGGCCATGACCGGAGAGATCACGCTGCGCGGAAGGGTCCTGGGTGTGGGGGGCGTGAAGGAGAAGGCGGTCGCGGCACTGAGAGGGGGGATCCGCACGGTGATCCTGCCGTCGTCGAACACGTCGGACCTCGAGCTCTTGCCCCGTGAGGTCCTCGAGCAGGTCCGGTTCGTCCTGGTCAGGTCCATGGACGAGGTCATGGAGGCCGCGCTGCTCAGGAGCCCTCTCCGCCCCCTCGCGCCGGGCGGGGGACACCGGGGCCTCGGGCTATCCCTCTCGTAGCACGCGGGTCATGCGAATCCGGAGCGTCGAGTACGCGGGCACCGTGGCCAGGCCCGGACAATCCCTCCCGGGAGACCTCCCGCAGATCGCGTTCTCGGGCAGGTCGAACGTAGGGAAGTCCTCGCTCATCAATACGCTGCTCCGGCGGTCACGCAACAAGCTGGCGCACGTGTCGACGACGCCGGGCAAGACGCAGGCTCTCAACTTCTACCGTGTCAACGACGAGTTCTTCCTGGTCGACCTGCCCGGCTACGGCTACGCGCGGGGGCCCGCCTCCATGCGGGATGCCTGGCGGAGGCTGGTGGAGTGGTACCTGGAGCGCTCGGGCCTGGTACGCGGCGTGGTGCACCTCGTGGACGCGCGCAGGACCCCGACCGAGCACGATGTCTCCTTGATGGACTACCTGTCTCACGTGGGCCTTCCCTCGCTGGTCGTGCTCACGAAGATGGACAAGCTCAACCGGAGCGAGCGGGCGCAGGCGATCGCACGGGTCGCCGAGGCCCTGGACATGCACGAGAAGCGGCTCCTGCCCTTCTCCTCCCGGAGTGGCGAGGGTCGCGAGGACCTTCTCGCCGCCCTCGAGGATCTGTTGGTCCGTGGGGAGACACCCCGAAGGGGAACCCCGTGAGGTGGGTGGGCGCGGGCGCGCTGGCGCTGTTCTCGGCATGCGCCGTCCCCGGCGGCACGACAGGGACGGCGCCTCTGGACGTCCTGCCTCCACCCGGCTTCGGAACCTTGCACCAGGACGAGGTCTCCATCTCTCTCGTCAGCGGCTCTCTCCAGATCGAAGTGACCCCACTCTCGGAGTCGGTCACGAGGGTCACGGCTCCGGACACGTACCGGCGGCTCAACGGGCTCGCATCGCGGTTCGGCCCGCAGGCCACGCACACCACCGGCTACGACACTCCGACGCTCTTCCTCGTGTCGCTCTTCTCCGAGGCGCCGGACGTGTCCTTCGTACCGGAGGAGATCCAGCTCCTCTCGCGTGGTGTGCGCGTGCGGCCCGGAGCCATCCTCCCCATCACGCCGGGCTGGGGTCAGCGCCGGCTCCGCCAGCGGGAGACCGAGATGGCCGTGTACGCGTTCACCGAGGCCGTGGACCTGGAGTCGGACCTCGTGGTCGCGTACGGGCTCGTGGAGAGCGGCGCCTGGACGGCGATCCTGTCCCGGGTGCAGGCCGAGCGTGCCCGCGCCGCCGCCCGCGCCCGCGGGGACCGGCCCTGAACCTACGAACCGCTACGGCTCGATCTCGTAGTGGGCCAGCTTTCGGTACAGCGTCCGCTCGCCGATGCCGAGCGACTCGGCCGCTTTGCGCCGGTTGCCTCCCACGGATTCGAGCGCGGCCCGGATCGCCTCGCGCTCGAGGTCCTCCATCGTCATCCCCGGCCGGAAGACGACCACCCCCCGCTCCGCGGGCGCGGCCGGCTCCGAGGAAGCGTCCGGCGGGGACGCGGCCTCCCGAGCCTCGACGTACTCCGCGTCCTCGACCTCCCCGGCCCTGGCCGCATCGGTCGTCCCCAGGAAGCGCGCGGGAACCTCACGCGCCGGCAGACCCACGTACGCGCCGCCCATGCCGAGTGCGCCACTCCTCCGATACGCCTCGAACTCGCGGCGCAGGTCGTCCATGTCTACCCGGAGGTCCACCAGCGTACGGAACACGAACTCGAGCTCCGGGCGCACATCCCTCCCTTCACCGCCGGCACCGGTCAGCCGCGTGATCGGGACGGGCAGGAGACTATGGCCGCGGCCTCGCCGCACCTCCGGGGGGATGTCGTGCGCCTCGATCGTGCGACCCGGTGCCAGCACGACCATCGATTCCACCAGGTTGCGCAGCTCCCGGACGTTGCCGGGCCACGCGTAGTCGCGCAGGATCTGCATGGCGTCGGGCGAGATGCCCATGAACGGGCGATCGTGCCTCGCCGACGCCTCACGGACGAACGCTTCCACCAGAAACGGGATGTCGTCCCGACGCTCCCGGAGCGCGGGGAGGTCGATGTGGAGCACGTTCAGGCGGAAATAGAGGTCGCGCCGGAACTCACCCATCGCAACGAGCTGCCGGAGCTCCTGGTTGGTGGCGGCCACGATGCGCACGTCCACCTTGAGGGGCCTCTCGCCGCCTACCCTGTGGAACTCCCGTTGCTCGAGCACGCGGAGCAGCTTGGTCTGGGTGGCCAGGGGCATCTCCCCGATCTCGTCGAGGAAGATCGTGCCGCCGTCGGCGAGCTCGAACAGGCCCCGGCGCGCGTCGATGGCGCCGGTGAACGCTCCCTTCTCGTGCCCGAACAGCTCGGATTCGAGCAGCGTCTCGGTGATCGCCGCGACGTTCACGGCGATGAACGGCTTGTGCCTCCTGGGCGAGAGCGCGTGGATCCCCCTGGCGACGAGCTCCTTGCCGGTCCCGGACTCACCCGTGACGAGCACGGTAGCGGCTACGGGCGCGATCTGGACCACCCGCTCCAGCACCTCGCGCATCGCGTCGGTATTGCCCACGATGCCCGTGACGCGCTGGAGACGTCGTCGCTCGATCGCCATCCGGCCCACGGCGGCGACGTCGGCTGCGGGGACCGTGGCCGCGAACACCTCGTCGAAGCCGGGGCGGAGCGCCGGAAGGAGGCTCTCTCGCGGCGCGATCGCGAAGACCGGGATGTGGAGATCGTCCCGGGCCTGACGCGCGAGGTGGCCTCCCGCCCCCCCCTCAAACCCGCCGGTCAGGACGAGCAGCACCGCGCCGTCCAGGCTCAAGGTCTCGCCGGGCGTCACCAGCTCGCATGCGTAGCCGGCACGCGCGAACGCCTCCCGGAGCGCCCCGGCCCGAGGAAGGTCGTGGGTGGACACGAGGACAACGTCCTCCCTCATGGTCCACCCCCCGCTTCGGGTCGGGCCGCGGGCGCTTCGGACGGACCGTGGTGCGGCGATTCCGTACCCCGGAGCAACTCGACGGCATGGCGGACGAGCGGCCCGAGAACCTCGAGCCCGTCCCGGACTGCGCCCACGCTTCCCGGGAGGTTCACCACCAGGGTGGCACCCCGCAGCCCGGCCACACCCCGGGACAGGCTGGCGTGCGGGGTCGCGGCGAGCCCTCGCCTGCGGATCTCCTCGGCGATACCGGGAACCTCACGATCGAGAAGGGGCCTCGTCGCCTCGGGCGTACGATCCCGCGGGCCGAGACCCGTCCCCCCTGTGCTCACGATCAGGTCCACCCCCAGGTCGTCGCTCCACGTCGTGAGTGCCGACGCGATCTCGGAGGGCTCGTCGAAGACGATCGCTCTCGCTGCGACGCCGTAACCGTGGGCCAGGGCCCACGTCACGATGGCCTCGCCCGAGCGGTCCTCGCGGACGCCGGCGGCGCACCCGTCGCTCACGGTCAGGACTCCAACCCGGACGTGCGTCGTCGGCCCCATGGACAACCTCGATCTAGCGACGGATCGAACCCTGCGTGTAGAAGGGCGGCCGCTGCACGACCGCGTCCACCGGCTTACCGCGCAGGTCGATCTGGAGCGTCGTGTCGACCTTCGAGAACTCCGGCGGCACATACGCCATGGCGATCCCGTAGCCGAGCGAGGGCGCGACCGTCCCGCTCGTGACGACGCCCACCCGCGCGCCGCCGGACAAGACGGCGTAGCCGTGCCGAGGGAAGCCCTTTCCTGTCACGCGAAGACCCACCAGGCGGCGTGGCACCCCCTCCTCCTTCTGCTCGAGAAGCGCATCACGGCCGATGAAGTCGCCCTTGTCGAGCTTCGTGATCCACCCCAACCCGGATTCGAGTGGCGTATGCTCCTCGTCCAAGTCGTTCCCGTACAGGGCGTACCCGAGCTCGAGGCGGAGGGAGTCGCGCGCACCCAGGCCGGCGGGCGAGAGCCCACGACCCTCGCCGGCCTTCATCAGGGTCCTCCACAGGCCGACCGCGTCCTCGGCCGCGACGTAGAGCTCGAAGCCGTCCTCGCCGGTGTAGCCGGTGCCCGCGATCACCGCCGGCACCCCCGCGACCGAGCCCTCGACGAACCGGTAGTAACGCACGGTGTCCACGTCGACCGACGCCAGCGGACGCAGGATCTCCCGTGCGACAGGCCCCTGGAGCGCCAGGAGCGCCGTGGCGTCGGACCGGTCCTCGACCTCCACGTCGAGGCCGTCCACGTGGCTGCGGATCCAGGCGAGATCCTTGCCCAGGTTCGACGCGTTCACCACCAGCATCCAGCGGTCCTGGAATCGGTACACGAGGAGGTCGTCCACGACGCCACCGTGCGGGAGACACATGGCCGAATACTGCGCCTGCCCCACCTCGACGCGGGAGGCGTCGTTCACCGTGACGCGCTGGATCAGGTCCAGGGCCTGCGGCCCCCGCAGCATGAACTCGCCCATGTGCGAGACGTCGAAGAGGCCCGCGGTCGCACGGACCGCTCTGTGCTCGGCGGAGATCCCGGCTGGATACTGGACCGGCATCTCGAAGCCGCCGAAGGGAACGATCTTGGCACCCAGGGACACGTGCTCGTCATACAGGGGCGTGCGCTTCAGCGACTCGTTCATCCGAGGAGCTCCGCGAGAATGGCTTTCTGGGCGTGGAGGCGGTTCTCCGCCTCCGGGAAGACTCGGGACCGGGGTCCGTCGATGATGTCGGCGGCGACCTCCTCGCCCCGATGCGCGGGCAGGCAGTGCAGAAAGATGGCCTCGGGGGCCGCTCGCCCCATCAAGGCCGCGTTCACCTGAAAGCCCCGGAATGCGCGCACGCGCGCGGCAGCTTCCTCCTCCTGGCCCATCGACGCCCAGACGTCGGTCGTGACGACATGAGCCCCCTCCGCCGCCTCCGCCGGGTCACGGGTCAACAGGACGTCCCCGGCCCGGGCCAGGATCGAGGCGTCGGGATCGTATCCCTCCGGACAGGCCAACCGCAGCGAGAAACCGAGGCGCCAGGCCGCGTTGATCCAGGAGTTGGCCATGTTGTTGCCGTCGCCGATCCACGCGACCGTGCGACCCGACAGCTCCGGGCCGAACTCCTCCTGAACGGTCTGGAGGTCCGCCATGACCTGGCACGGGTGGAGGAGGTCGGTGAGTCCGTTGATGACCGGTATCGATGCGTGGCGCGCCAGCTCCTCCACCTCCGAGTGCGCGAATGTCCGGATCATGATCCCGTCCACGTAGCCCGAGAGGACCTTCGCGGTGTCGTGCAGCGACTCGCCGCGCCCCATCTGGCTGTCCTTGTCGGACATGAAGAGCGCGTGGCCGCCGAGCTGGGTCATGCCCACCTCGAACGAGACGCGGGTACGGGTCGAGCTCTTCCTGAAGATCATGGCCAGGCTCTTCCCCGCGAGCGGCGTTCCCCTCTCCTCTCCCGTCTTCATCCTCCGCGCCCTCTCCAGGAGCGCGAGCAACTCCTGCCGCGAGAAGTCGGAGATCGCGACGAAGTCCCGTTTCCGCACCGTCATTTCGGCCCTCTGGATCAAAGGATGTAGCGCCGCAGGTCTTCGTCCTCGGCAACCTTCCTGAGGCAGTCGTGCACGAACCCGGCGTCGACGAGGAGCGCCCCGGACCCCGACTCGGGAAGCTCGAAGAGCATGTCCTCGAGGAGCGTGGTCATGACGGTCTGAAGTCGCCGCGCGCCGATGTTCTCCATGCGCTCGTTGAGCTCCGCCGCGATGCGGGCGATCTCGGCCACGCCGTCGTCGGTGAACTCGACCGAGGCGCCCTCGGTCTCCACCAACGCGCGGTACTGCACGAGCAACGCGTTCTTGGGCTCCTTCAGGATCCGGACGAACTCCCGCTCGCCCAGGCTCGTCAACTCCACACGGATCGGGAAACGGCCCTGGAGCTCGGGGATCAGGTCCGAAGGCTTCGAGACGTGAAACGCGCCCGCCGCGATGAACAGGACGTGATCCGTCCTGACGAGGCCGTACTTCGTCGCCACGGTGGAGCCCTCCACGATCGGCAGCAGATCGCGCTGCACGCCTTCCCGGCTCACGTCCGGGCCCACGCCGCCCCGCTCGCCCGTGATCTTGTCGATCTCGTCGAGGAAGACGATGCCCATCTCCTCCGCGCGGAACAGGGCTTCGTTCACGACCTCGTCCATGTCCACGAGCTTGTCGAGCTCGTCCTGGACGAGGATCCGCCTCGCTTCCGCCACGCTCACCCGGCGCCGCTTGGTGCGCTTGGGGAGCATGTCCTGGAGCATCTCGATGAAGTTGTAGTCCATGCCCTCGCCGCCCCCCATGGGGACCATCATCCCTTCCAGCGGCGGCGACTGCTTCACCTCCACCTCGACCTCGCGGTCTTCGAGCTTCCCGTCGCGCAGGAGTTGGCGCAGCTTCTCACGCGTGCGCTGCCTGCGCGTCACAGGCGTGGCTTCCTCACCGGTCGGCTCGACTCCTCCGGGTCCCGCGATGAACACCTGGTCATGCTGCTCGTCCGCGGGCGGCGGCTCATCCTTCACCGGAGGGAGGAGCAGATCGAGCAGACGGTCCTCGGAGCGCTCCTCGGCCAGGTCCTGGACGTCGTCCTCGCGCTCGGCGCGGACGAGATTGACGGAGATATCCACCAGGTCCCGGACGATGGACTCGACGTCCCGGCCCACGTACCCGACCTCGGTGAACTTCGACGCCTCCACCTTCAGGAACGGGGCACCCGCGAGGCGGGCGAGCCGACGCGCGATCTCGGTCTTCCCCACGCCCGTGGGGCCGATGAGAATGAGGTTGTTCGGGAGGATCTCCTCCCGCATCTCCTCCTCGACGCGCTGGCGCCGCCACCGGTTGCGCAGCACGATGGCCACGGCCTTCTTGGCCTCGTCCTGCCCCACGATGTACTTGTCGAGCTCCGCGACGATCTGGCGGGGCGTCAGCTCTTCCAGCCACGGCTCCTGCTGCGCCTCGTCGGCAGGGGCGGCCGGCACGGGCCCCGGCTCCACGGCCTTCGTCGTCATACCTGGTCTCCCGGGAGCTCCAGCACCAAGATGTCGTCGTTCGTGTAGACGCAGATCTCCCCCGCGATCTTCATCGCTTCGCGGACGATCGCGGGCGCGTCGAGACCGGAGTGGCGCTGGAGGGCCCGGGCCGCGGAGAGGGCGAACGATCCCCCCGACCCGATCGCGAGGATGTCGTCGTCGGGCTCGATCACGTCGCCCGTGCCGCTCACGAGGAACAGATGGTCTCGGTCCGCGACGGCGAGCTGCGCGTTGAGCCGGCGAAGGTAGCGGTCGGTGCGCCAGTCCTTGGCCAGCTCGACAACGGCCTTGGTGAGGTTGCCCGGGTAGCGCTCGAGCTTCTCCTCGAGCTTCTCGAAGAGGGTGAAGGCGTCGGCCACCGCGCCCGCGAAGCCCGCCAGGATTCGTCCGTCCTTGAGGGCGCGGACCTTCCGGGCACTCGCCTTCACGATCATGTCGCCCACGGTGACCTGGCCGTCGCCACCCATGGCGACGCGGCCGTCCCTCCGCACGGCGAGTACGGTGGTGGAGCGAACGGTGAATTGGGTCATGCGATGTCGTTCTCTCGGCAGGGTTCGGTCTCCGCGACCGGTGGGGGAGCGTGGGGCTCCCGCGTAGCCACGAAAGGTAACGCGAGTTCTGCCGAAATGGCAGACGTGGTCCGCGTCCCGGGGGCTCGGGGCCCCAGACGCTGCGGTTCTACTCGCCCGACCGTGGGTGGGCCTTCCGGTATACCCGCAGGAGCCGTTCCTTGGTCGTGTGCGTGTAGATCCGGGTCGTGGACAGGCTGACGTGCCCGAGCAGCTCCTTGACGGCCAGGAGGTCCGCGCCGCGCTCCAGGAGGTGCGTCGCGAAGGAATGGCGCAGCGCGTGGGCGGAGAGCCCGCGAGCGCTGGCGGTCGCCTGCAGGCGGCGGCGAACCGCTTCCTGGATGGAGCGGCGCGAGAGACGCCCTCCCCGCGCGTTCACAAGCGCGGCCGGTTGCTCGCGCCCTCGGGATCCGGCCGAGCGGAGGACCTCCTCGCGGCGCGGCTCGTAGCGATCGAGGGCCCTCATGGCCGCGGCGGTCACCGGCACGATGCGCTCCTTGCGGCCCTTCCCCAGGATACGGACCAGACCTCCCTCGCGATCGAGCGCGGTGAGGTCGAGCGCGTGGAGCTCGGACAGACGGAGCCCGCTTCCGTACAGCAACTCGAGGATCACGAGATCCCTCGTGCCCTGGAGCGTGTTCTCGGTCGCTACCTCCTCCGCCGCCTCGAAGACCGCGCCCATGTCCGCCGAGGACAGATGTCCTGGAAGGCGCCGATCCACCTTCGGGGCGCGCACCGCGCGTGCGGGGTTCGACGGGACGCGATCCTCCAGGTGCAGGAACCGGAAGAAGGTGCGTGCCGCAGAGAGCTTACGCGCCGCCGTGCGCCGCGACCGACCCCCGCGCCGGCACCAGCCGAGGAACCCTCGCAGCGCCAGACGATCCACGTCGGCCCACACCCAATCCGACCGGCCGAGGTACTCGTTCAGGAACGCCTCCAGCTCCTCCAGGTCGCGGCCATAGGCGGTGACCGTATTCGGCGAGAGCTGACGCTCGTCGGCCAGGTGGCGAAGGAACTCCTCGACCTCGGGCCGCCTCCCCGCCTTCGAGCGTCCGGACCCCACACCCGGAGTCATCACCTCATCCCCGAACCGCGGTCCCGGGCGCGGTGCCCACGAGTCCGTACTCGCCCATCCAGGCCGCGAGGTCCGCCTGAGCGCGCCGGGCGAGCGCCGCGCGCCTAGCCTGCTTATCGCGGACCGGATCCGGGAGGGGATCGAGGAGGCCCCAGTTGGAGTTCATGGGCTGGAAGCGGCCGGGCTCGCTTTCCCGCAGGTAGCGCAGCAGCCCGCCCAACATCGTCGTAGGGGGTGGGACGACCGGCGGCTCCCCCGCGAGCACGCGCGCGACGTTGATCCCCGCCAGGATGCCGCTCGCCGCGGACTCGGTGTACCCCTCCACGCCGGTGAGCTGCCCCGCGAACACGAGGTCCGGGCGGGACCGCAGCGAACCGTGCGCGGTGAGGCATGCGGGGAAGTTGAGGTAGCTGTTCCGGTGGATGGATCCCCAACGGAGGAATTCCGCGCCCGCGAGCCCGGGAATCATCCCGAACACGCGCCTCTGCTCGCCGATCCGGAGCCTCGTCTGGAAGCCCACGAGGTTCCACATCTGGCCCGCGCGGTCCTCCCGGCGGAGCTGCACCACGGCCCACGGGCGCCGGCCGGTGCGCGGGTCGGTGAGCCCGATCGGCTTCATGGGCCCGTAGCGGAGGGTGTCCACCCCACGCGCGGCCATGACCTCGATCGGGAGACACCCCTCGAAGTACGGTACCTCGTCCCAATCGTGCCCTTCGTGCGCGTCCGCCTCCCGCAGCGCCGAGACGAACGCCTCGTACTCGTCCCGGCTCATCGGGCAGTTGAGATAGTCGTCGTCCTCCCCGAAGCGCCCCGCGGGAAAGACGACCGACTCGTCGAGCCCTTCCCTGTGGACGATCGGAGCGATGGCGTCGAAAAACGCCAGACCTCGGTCGCCCAGTGCCTCGCGGATCGCGGCGGCCAGGGCGTCGGACGTGAGCGGGCCGGTCGCCACGACCGCAGGGCCCTCCGGGAGCCGGGTGACCTCCTCGCGCACGACCTCGATGAGGCTCTCGGAGTCCACCGCGTCGGTCATCGCCCTGCCGAAGAGGTCCCGGTCCACCGCCAGGGCGGACCCGGCGGGAATCCGCGCCTGGTCTGCCGAAGCCAGGAGAACGGACCCGAGCGAGCGCATCTCGCGCTTGAGCTGCCCATGGGCGTTGACGAGGTCCTCGCTCTTGAAGGAGTTGGTGCACACCAACTCTCCGAGCCTATCCGTGCGGTGCGCGGGCGTGCCGCGCAAGGGGCGCATCTCGACGAGTCGGACCGGGTGTCCCGATCGGGCGAGCCGCACTGCGGCCTCACAGCCGGCCAGGCCCCCGCCTACGACCGTGACCCCCGGCCTCACGACCCGCCCTTGCGCCCCCGGCCCTTCCGAGGGCTCCCCTTGGCCGAGCTCCTGCGTCCGCCGCCGCGTGCCTTCGCACCGCTCCTACCCTTCCTCCGGGCGGCCTTCGACAGCAGATCGAGGGCCTCGTCGACCTCGAGGCCGGCGGGGTCCACGTCCTTGGGCAGCGTCGCGTTGACGACGCCATCCGTGACGTACGGGCCGTAGCGGCCCGAGAGCACCACGACCTCCGCGCCGGACTCGGGATGGCGGCCAAGATCCTTGAGCACCTCTCGCTTCCCGGAAGCCTTGGCGCCGAGGCGGGCCACCGCGTCGGCGAGCGAGATGCCCCACAGCTCGTCATCGGTCTTCAGGTTGGCGAACAACTTGCCACGCCGGACGAACAGACCGAATCGGCCGATGCCGGCCACGACGTCTTCGCCCGTGTTCGGATCCTTGCCCACGTGACGGGGCAGGCCGAGCAGGCGGACCGCGTAGGCGAGATCCACGTCGGATGGCCGCTTGCCGTCCGGAAGGCTGACCCGCTTGGGTTTCGTGTCCTCGTCTTCGGCCTCCAACTCCACGTAGGGACCGTAGGGCCCGACCTTGAGCAGCACGGAGCGACCCAGCTCGGGGTGGGCGCCGAGCACGGTGCCCTCCGTGCTCGGCCCGTCGAGGGACCGCGTGTTCTGACACTCCGGGTAGCCGGAGCAACCCAGGAACCGTCCGAACCGGTTCCACCGCACCAGCATTGGACGGCCGCACTTCTCGCAGAACTCGCCCTCCGCGGCGAGGATCTCCTTGATGATCTCGTCGGAGTTGGCGGTTCCCTCCCGCAAGCGTGCGAGAAAGCCCGGATAGAACTCGCCCAGCAGCCGGCGCCACTCCACGGCACCCTCCTCCACTCGGTCGAGCTCCCCTTCCATGCGGCTCGTGAAGGCGACGTCGAACAGATCGGGGAAGACGCGCACGAGCAGCTTGGCCACCACCTCGCCGAGGTCCGTCGGACGGAAGCGCTTCTGGTCCAGGTCCACGTACCCCCGGTCCACGATCGTGGAGAGGATCTGCGCGTACGTCGACGGCCGACCGATTCCGAGCTGCTCCAGCTCCTTGACCAGGCTCGCCTCGGAGAAGCGTGGAGGCGGTTGCGTGAAATGCTGCTTGGGCTCGATCCGCGTGAGGTCCGCGCGGTCCCCGATCTCGAGGGCCGGCAGCGGCGCCAGGTCGTCGAGACGGCGGTGCTCTCCTGCCTCGGTCGCCTCGAGGTAGAGGCGCGTGAAGCCCTCGAACTTCACGACCGACCCCGTCGCGCGGAACAGGTAGTCCCGCAGGTCCGAGCCCTTCAGGTGGAAGTCCACGGTGGTCGTGTCGTAGACCGCGGCGGCCATCTGCCCGGACACGAACCGGAGCCAGATGAGCTCGTAGAGGCGCGCCTGATCCCTGTCGAGGTAGCGGGCCGCTTCGGCGGGCAGCAGGGTCACGTCGGTGGGTCTGATGGCTTCGTGGGCTTCCTGCGCGCCCTTCTGCTGGTTGCCACCCCAGAGCCGGGGCGCGGACGCCATGAATGCCTTCCCGAACTCGGCCTCGATCCACTGTCGCGCCTGGCCGACGGCGACCGGCGAGACGCGCGTCGAGTCCGTGCGCATGTACGTGATGAGGCCGGCGCTACCTCGAGCGCCCACGTCCAGCCCCTCGTAGAGGCGCTGCGCGACGGTCATGGTGCGGCGTGCGGAGAAGCCCAGGCGCTTGGCCGCCTCCTGCTGGAGCGTCGAGGTCGTGAAGGGGGACGCCGGGTTCTTCCGCCGCTCCCGCCGCTTCACGTCGCGCACGCGGAAGTCCTCGCCGGTGACCGCGAGCACGATGGCCGCGGCCGCTTCCTCGTCGCCGAGCGCGAAGGCCTTTCCGTCGATCTGATGCAGCTTGGCCTCGAACGCCTGGTCGTCCTTGACGAGGTGCGCCGTAACCGTCCAGTACTCCTCTTCCCTGAACCTCCGGATCTCTTCCTCGCGCTCGCAGACGAGTCGCAGCGCGACCGTCTGCACCCGCCCGGCCGAGAGTCCGGGACGGATGGGCTTCCACAGGAAAGGGCTCACCTGGTAGCCCACCAGGCGGTCCAGGACACGGCGGGCCAGCTGGGCCTCCACCTTTCTCATGTCGATGGGGCCCGGGTTTCGCATCGCCTCCTGCACCGCGCCCTTCGTGATCTCCCGGAACTGGACCCGCCGGAAGCGGTCGCCGTCGTGCGTCTCGTAGCCGAGTTGCTCGGCGACGTGCCACGCGATCGCCTCGCCCTCGCGGTCGGGGTCGGTGGCGAGGATGATCCGGTCGGCCGACTTCGCCTTCCGCTTGAGCTCGGCGAGCACCTTCCCCTTGCCACGGATCGTGACGTAGTGCGGCTCGAAGCCGTTGTCCACGTCCACGCCCAGCTCCTTGGTGGGCAGGTCGCGGACGTGCCCGACGGAGGCGGCCACCTCGTACCCGGCCCCGAGGTAGCGCCCGATGGTCCGGGCTTTCGCCGGCGATTCGACGATGACCAGCTGCTTTCCGGCGCGATTCGGCGTCATGGACTCATCCGCTTCAGGATCTCGGCGGCAACATCTTCGACCGTTCTGCCCTCCGTGTCCACCTCCAGGTCCGCGTCGGCGTAGACGGACGAACGCGCGCGCAGCAGCTCCCGCGCGGCCCCCACCGGGTCGGAGCCGGCCAGGAGCGGCCGCGTCCCCGCGAGTCGCGCCGTGCGCCGCACGGCCTCGTCGGGCCCGACCTTCAGCCAGACGGACAGCGTTCCGTCCGGGAGGGTCCGGAGTCGCCCGGGCGTCGCGGCCCAGCCTCCTCCGGAGGCCAGGACCACGCGGTCGCGGGCGAGAAGACGCTCTCCGACGCCGGCCTCCGCCGCCCGGAATTCCGGCTCCCCCGACTCGGCGAAGATCTCCGCCACGGAGCGATGCTCGGTCCGCTCGACCTCCGCGTCGAAGTCCGCGAACTCCCACCCGAGGGCTTCGGCCACGAGGCGACCGACGGAGGACTTCCCGGATCCCATGAACCCGACGAGAAGGATGCGCCGAGTCCCGGACGCCATCAGCGCTCCCCGAAGCCGCGCTCGCCGAGGTACGCGAGCCACCCGTCGAAGTTCCGGCGTACCTCGGCGATCGAGTCGCCCCCGAGCTTCTCCAGAACCGCGTCGGCCAGCACGAGCGAGACCATGGCTTCGCCGACCACCGCCGCCGCCGGGACCGCGCACACGTCGCTCCGCTCGACGGCGGCGTCCGCCGCCGAGCCGTCGCGGAGGTCCACGCTCGCCAGCGGCTTCCTGAGCGTGGAGATCGGCTTCATGGCAGCGCGCACCACGAGGGGCTCCCCGGTCGTGACGCCCCCCTCGAGCCCGCCGGCGCGGTTCGAGGGGCGCCCGAACCCGCCGGCCCGCGGCCGGTCGGGCGCCCGCACGATCGGGTCGTGCACGTCCGATCCCCGGCGCCGCGCTCCCTCGAAGCCCAGGCCGATCTCGACGCCCTTCACGCCCTGGACCGACATGACCGCGCCCGCGAGGCGGCCGTCGAGCTTGGCATCCCAGGAGACGTAGCTTCCCAATCCCACGGGGACGCCGGTCGCGACCACCTCGAAGACTCCGCCGAGCGTGTTCCCCCGTTCCTTGGCCTCGTCGATCTCCGCGGCCATGGCGGCCGAGGCCACCGGATCCAGGCACCGGAGAGCATCCCCGTCCGCCACGGCGTTCAGGTCGGAAGGCAGGGGGTCGGGTGTCGTGGCCGCGACCGGGCCGATAGACACCACGTGGCTGCCGATCCGGATGCCGAGCTCGCCGAGGAGCCGCTTGGCCACCGCGCCGCACGCGACCCGCGCGGCCGTCTCGCGGGCGCTCGCCCGCTCCAGAACGTCGCGCACGTCGCGCCGGTCGTACTTGAGCGCGCCGGCGAGGTCCGCGTGGCCCGGCCGGGGAAGGTAGTGCGGCCGGAGCGCCTTGGGGTTCTCCCCCGGCGCGGGCGGGAGTGGGCTCATCGCGGTCTGCCAGTTCTCCCAGTCCCGATTCCAGACCACCAGGGCGATCGGGGAGCCCAGGGTCCAGCCCAGGCGCACGCCGGAGACGATCTCCGCGCGATCGGACTCGATCTGCATGCGCCGGCCCCTGCCGTACCCGCCCTGGCGGCGTCGGAGCTCGGGGTCTACATCCCGCTCCGTCTCCAGGGAAAGGCCGGCCGGAATCCCCTCCAGCAAGGCCACCAAGCCTCGCCCATGGGACTCGCCGGCGGTCCGGAACGAAAGGCGACGCATTCCTCACCTCGACAAAGCAAAGCCCGGCCGAGCCGGGCGGAAACGCGTGTTTTCCGATGCCTGAGGGCACGGACGGTCCTGCGACCGCGCCCCCTAGTATATAGAGGCCGGTCGGGCATCCACCAAGCCCCGGCTGGGGTCCCCGGGTCGCGCCGGCCCTCGCCGCCCCCGCACGGCGAGCCCGCCACGGTGGCCTCCAGGCCCTCGGCGCGGGCCCGGGATGTTGCTGGCGCGGACCCCGCGGCGTACACCTCCCTGATGCGAAACCTGGGCCTGGACCTGCTGCGCTTCCTCGCCGTCTTCCTCGTGATCTTCCGGCACCTGCCCGGAGGCATCGGTCGCACGGAGGCGCTCGCGGTCCTCTTCCGGGGCGGGTGGATCGGCGTGGACCTCTTCTTCGTGCTCAGCGGATTCCTCATCTCGGGGCTTCTCTTCCGGGAGCATCAGAAGACGGGAAAGCTCCAGGTGGCCCACTTCCTGATCCGCCGGGGATTCAAGATCTACCCTCCGTTCTGGATCCTGCTGGCCGTGACGGTCGTCGCGCTCGCGATCCGCAGGTCGCCGACCCCGACCCGAGGCCTCGTCGGAGAGATCCTGTTCCTCGAGAACTACCTGGGAGGGCTCCTCAACCATACGTGGTCCCTCGCGGTGGAGGAGCACTTCTACTTCGGCCTCGCCGGCCTGTTCGCGCTCACGTCCCGCCTGAATCCGCAGAAGCCGTTCGCCGTCGTCCCCTGGGCATTCGCCGCGGTCGCCGTGGCCTGCCTGGCGAGACGCCTCGTGTTGCACATGGAGCCCCAGCCGATCCCGTGCCCGGGATACCACTGCTACACGCACTCGCGCATCGATTCTCTCCTCTTCGGCGTGCTCCTCGCCCGGGCCTACCACTACGCGGACCTGCGCCGGAGAATCGGGCAGCTCCGAAGCGGCGTGCTGGTGCTCGCCGGGTGCGCCCTGTACGCCCCCGCGTTCCTGTATCCGCTCGAGACGACCTGGCAGATGAGTGTCTTCGGCTATGCCTCCCTGTACGTGGGGAGCGGATGCCTCGTGCTCGCGGCCGTCCGACTTCAGCAGAGCCGAAGCGTCCTCCTGCGCGCGGGTGGCGCGCTGGGCGCGTGATGCCACTCACCGAGCGGCGCTGCTTCCACCGATACGCTCCGGCATCCATCGGGGGACGTCCGGATCTAGTTCCGAGCCGGGTGCTCCCTCAGGATGTCGGCCTTCCGGACGTCGATGACCACCACGCCTTCCGTCGAGGTCGCGGCGAAGAGCTTCATCACCACGCACCGGTCCTGCGTGATGCCGTCGGGCGCGATCGGGGTCGTGAAGTTGCCTCCCTCGTAGACCTGGACCGCGTCTCCGATGTACGTGCCGTGGCGATCCGTGACCGAAAGCGTGGCGCAGGTGTTGCCCTCGTTGTCCGAGGGGAACGGCAGCACCGCACGGAGAGGCCCTGTGACGATGTCGCGCATGTAGATGCGACCGACCCGCGTGAAGCGCTGCGTATCGATGATCTCGATGGTCCGCTCGCCCGAGGCCACGAACGCCAGGTGCGTATCCGGCCGGTACGCGCCGCCCAGGTTGTCCAGCGTGCGTGAGTTCGCATGCAGTGGGTGCAGCGCAGCTCCCGAGCCCTCCGTGGCGGACGGGATCTCCGTTTGGCCCTGGGTCAGGAGGTCGGCCGGCGTGATGAAGTACGCCGCCTGCCGGCCGCGCACGACCGCCATTGTGCCGTCGTAGTTGAGGCCGAGCCCGCGCACCTCCTCCGAGGGGTTGTTGAGCAGGTTTGCGACCTGAACCCAGCGGCTCAGACCGGTGATCGTGCCCGGGCTCGCCTGGTACATCAGCACGCGTCCCACGGGGGCCGCGCCGCCTTCTCCAATTCCTACCCAGCCCCCGTCGCCCGATCCGGCCACATACGTCGTATCCTGGAACGCCAGATTGGGGATATTCCACCTGGCGCCGGACACGACCCGCACGTCGGAGCCTGCCGCCACCAGCTCGGCGGCCGCAGCGTCCACCGCACCGATCTGGTCCGAACGCGCCACACCCACGATGACCTGGTCCGGGTATCCCGGGACGTGGTCGTAGATCCCCATCCGCGCGGCGATCGTGACGAATCCGAGCGAGTCCACGTCGAGTGTGTCCACGGCCGTCTCGATCGAGTCCACATGGGCGATCGCCCAGAAGTCCTCCGCCTCGTCCAGCAGGCCGTGCTCGACGAAGATCTTCGCCTCGGAGCGGTTCCATCCCGGCGTGAAGAACGCCTTGCGGGCGGTGCCGAGGTTGCCGATGTCGGACGTCTTCGTCGAGTAGACCACGTTGCCGTAGGAATCCACCGCCACGTATTGCGGGCGATCCGAGAACGCCGGCCGCTCCGCCTCGGGGAGCGGATACACGACGTAGGAGATCGAGCCCTCTCCGGTCCTCAACTCCACGTCGAACAGCAACACGTCCGGCGTGAGCAGCCGGTCGGCGTCCACCTCGAGGCCGGCGTCCAGGTCCACGACGGAGAGATTGGCGCCGCCGGAGTTGGCCACCCACAGCGAGTCGTTGTCGCGCGTGAACGCCAGACCCCACGGCTCGGAGCCGACCCCGATCGCGGTGTTGAACTGCTCTGAGAGGAGGTCGAACACCTCCAGACGGTTTCTCTGGATGTTGGACAGATAGAGCCGCTTGCGCGCCGTGTCCACCGCGGCATCCATGATCTTGCCGCCTCCCGGCAGCACGACGGTCTTGCCCGCCACGACGCTGCGCGTCAGCCGCTGCCCGGCGCGGCCCTGGGCGACGATCTCACCCGTGGGTAGAACGTCGCAAGCAAGCGCCACGAGGGAATCGAGCCCGACGCTCGCCGCGCAGTTGCCCTGGGCGTCTTTCATCCACGACGTGATCTCGAAGACCAGTGTGTCCGGCAGGTTCAAGGAATCCACGTTGAACGTCCCGAACCTGAAGAACCGGGTCACCGTTCCCGTGCGAGGCGGAACGAAGGTGGCCGAGTCGGTCCATACGAGCGTTTCGCCCCGCGTCGGGGAGATCGCCAGGACCGTATATCCGGACACCGCCACACCACCGCCCTGGTCCGTACCCGTGACGGCCACGGTGACGGAGTCCGGGATCTCCATGCGCTCCGGCGAAGACGCGGTGTGCTTGAGCATGGGTCGGACCGTGTCGCCGATTCCGGCCGGGACGACCTCCAGGGTGAGCGGCCCGTCCTGACCCGACACGTCGACCGAGTTGCGAGCGGTGGCGGTCACCTGCATGAGCCCGATCGCCGACTCGGGAATCGCGACCACCGTGTCCACCACGACGGAGTCGGAAGAAGGTGTGATCGCCTTGACCACGAGCGTGTCGAACGCGCCCGAGACCTGGATGCGGACCTGGATGATCCCCTGCGGATCCTGCGCCCTCACCCGGGTGGTGAGGCCGAGGCCCGCCTGGATGGACTGGCCATCGATGATGTCCAGGATCTCGACGTCCGGGCCGCCCAGCACCAGGGGAACCGTGTCCGACGATTCGTTACCCGCGCTGTCCGCCGCGATGACGACGATCTTCGCCGTCTCCCTGGTCGAATCCAGCGTGGCCCGGAGGTACCGGGAGATCGTGGTGTCCTCCACGCCTGCGGGAAGAGGGATGGTCCACTCCACGAATCGAGGAATGACCGTATCCGTTCCGAGATCCTTGCTTCCACGCATCGCGACGCCGGTCATTCGAATCGACCGGACACCGAGATCGTCGGTGACCCGCGCGGTGACCAGGACCGAGTCGCCCAACGGCTTGGCCGAGAGCGAATCCCCTCGCGGCACGAGGATGGTGACCTCAGGCGCCTTGAGGTCCTGAACGAACAGCCCGCCACCCCCGCCTGCAACGGAGAAGATGTTGTCCCCCTCGCACGCGGCGACGACGACGACGCCCGCGATCGCGGTGGCCGTCAGCAGCGGCCGTATTCCGAAGATTGCCTTCCGGCGCATGTCGGTTCTCCCGATCGACCCGATCAGTTGGAGCCTCGCACGATGTGCGGGGTCACGAGGATGATCAGATCACGCTGGACCAACTGCTCCCGTTTCACCCGGAAGAGCGCCCCGATCACGGGGAGGTCCATGAGGAGGGGGATGCCGGAGCGGAACTCGGTGCGCTCGCTCTGGGTGAGGCCGGCGATGACGACGGTCTCTCCGTCCTCCACCAGGACCCGTGTCCGCGCTTCCTGGGTTTGTTTCACGAAACCTGCGTCCGTCGCCGTCAGCTCGGCCGACGACCGCTCGGCGGAGAGCTCCAGCAGGATGATCCCGTCGCCCGTCACGTGAGGCGTCGCCTCGAGGATGATGCCGGTCTCCTCCGTGGTCACCTGAGCGGTGGGGTAGACGCCCTGCTGCGTGCCGCCGGCGCCCGCGTCGATCGTGCGGACGGGCACGTCCGTGCCGACCTTGATGCGCGCCTGCACGTTGTCCAGCGTCGTCACCTGTGGGATCGCCTGCACGTCGGAGAGCTGCACCGAGTGGAGAGCGTCGAGGAAGGAGATGAGCGTATGGCGCCCGATCACCAGCGAGCTCAGCAGCGTGATGCTCGGCGACGTGAGGCGCTCCTTGGCGTTGCCGAGCGCGGCGATCGAATTGCCGCCGAGGGCGACCACCACATCCTCGACCTGCATCTCCTCCTCGGAGAGGACGCCATCGCCGTCGAGATCCGCAGCGCCGGTCGAGAGTTCGTTGAGCTGGTTGCCCCGTGAGTCCTTGAGCTCGTACGTGACGCCCAGCTCGTCCAGATCCGTCCGGTTCACGAAAATGATCTTCGCCTGGATGGACACCTGGGGCGTGCGCACGTCGAGCTCGCGAAGCAGGTTCCGGATGTCGTCCTGCACCCGCGCGATGTCGCTCACGACGAGCGTGTTCGTGCCCTGCCCCACCGTGACCTTCCCGCGTGCCGAGAGCAGCGGCGTCATCGCCGTCTGGAAATCGGCGGCCGTGGCGTAGTTGATCCGGTGCGCGACCGTGAGGATCGGCTCGATCGCCTCCCGCTCGTTCAGCTTGGTGATGTCATCCACGCGGATGATGCCGTACTCGTCCTCCTGGGCCACCAGACCCTGTCCGGCCAGGATGTGCCCCAGCGCGATGTCCCAGGGCTGGTCGATGATCGTGGCGGTCACGAGCCCGGTGATGTCCGAGCCGGGCACGATGGACTTGCCGGAGAACGACGCGAAGGCCAGCAGCACGTCCTGGATGGGCGAGTTCGTGAACGTGATCGAGATCCGACGGGCCTGGCTGAGCTGCTGCTGCGGGCCCGGAGCGGCCATCGCCGCCAGGGGCGGCGCCTCCTGCGGTGCCGCGGCGCTCTCCCGCGCCGCTCCCGAGCTCCACGGGGAGAAGTCTCCTCCCGGGTTCTCGAGCGCGATGCGGATGCCGTGGGGATCGGACACGATCGAGTAGGCGGGCTTCTCGTTCAGCACGAGCACGACCCGCACGACGTCTTCGGAGTACTGGCTCGTGCGCACGGAGCGGATGCCCCCCCGGTTCACGTCGGCGAATTCCTCCCGCGGCAGCGCGTGGTGCGCCCCGAGAAGGTCCACCACGAGTCGGTGGGGCCCTTCCATCGTGAAGTCCCGATACTCGACGTCTCCGTCCACCGCAATCAAGACGCTGGTGTATCGCTCCGCCGGGGTGATGGCCACTTCCGTGACCGGTCCCCCCAGGGCCAGGAGCGCACCGGTCCAAAGCGCGAACATCGAGGTCATGGAGTGCCTCCCAGGCGCCGGGTCTGCAGCTGCATGATCTTCTGCTCCGTGAGCCCGAACTCTTCGACCTCCACCACGACCTGCTCGCGGTGGATCTCGACGACTCGGATGTTGCCGACCGACTGGCCGACCTTGAGATACCACGACTGTCCAGGCTGCACCGTCACCGTGGACGCGTCCTCGGAGTACTCGACGGTGCTCGTGCCGATCACCGCCACGCTGGCCGACGGCTCATCGGAGTAGATGACGCCGACAAGGCGAAGCTGCTCGAAGCGCGGGCCCCCCTGGGTCCCTCCCGAGAGGGGGCGGAACGGATTACGGCGCTGGAACGTCGGATAGATGAACACTTCCCGCTCGAACACCAGCTCGGTCGCGGGCGGTTGGGTCGCGGGCGGCTCCTGGGCGAGCGCGGCCGCCGGCAGGGCGATCCCCCCCGCGAGCAGCGCCAGAAGCAGCTTCGAGTGCCTCGACATGATCAGTCTCCCGCGGAAGCCGGCGCCGCGGCAGGCGCGGCCGCTTGGGGCAGCACGTAGGTCTCGATCCGGAAGCTCACCAGGATCGGCGAGTCGTATTCGGGGAAGAAATCCGCCTGCGCGTACAGCTCGACCTCGCACTCCACCGGGGTGACGATGCGCCGCAGGCTCGCGATCTCCGTGAGGAAACGCGCCACATCGTGGTACTCGCCGACCGCGCTCATCTCGTACGACGTCTTCGTGTAGAAGGCCCCGGACTCCGGGGGCTCGGGGATCATCCGGCTGAGCTCCACGCCCACGCGGCGGGCGGTGAGCGTGATGTCGTCGAGCAGCCCAGCGACCTCCTCGGCGGCCGGGATCAGCTCCTCGAGCTTCGCGACCTGCCGCTCGTAGAGCGCGAGGCGCTCCTCGAGGTCGCCACCCCCGCGCGCCGCGAGGACCTGCGCGCGACGGTTCTGGTCCTCGAGCGTCTCGAGGCGGGTCTGCAGCGCCGTGACCTCCTCCCGCTTTCCCTTGTACCAGAACGCATAGAAGGGGTAGATCAGGGCCAGCAGGATGACGCCGACGATGAGGGCGTTACGCTGCTTCGGGTCCGTGGGGTTGTACCAGGGCATGGCTCAGCTCCCCCCCGGGGAATCGGGCGCCACCGCCTGCACGGCAGACACTTCGCTCTCGAAGAGCGGGACTGTCTCCAGCTCCCCCAGCGATGGGGGCTCGAACGTCACGAGCATCTCGAAGACGTACACGATCTCGGACGGGTCCTGCTCGCCTGGAGCCTGTTCCGTGCGCTCGAGCACCACTTCCCTCAGGAACCGGGAGGCCTCGAGGCCCCTCATGAAGTTCGTGATCGCGAAGTTGCTGCCCGCGCGGCCGGTCAGTCGGATCTGCAGGGGGTCCTCCTGCACCTGCAGCACCTCTCGCAGCCAGAGGTAGTCGGGCAGCGCCTGGGCGATCTCGTCGAGAATGTGGGGCCAGATATAGCGCCCCGCGTCGATTTCCTGGATGATCGCCACGCGCTGGCCGATCGAGTCGCGACGCGCCGTGAGCTGGTTCGTGCGCTCGATGAGGTCCGCGAAGCGCACGGAGTCCTGCACCGCGGCATCCACCGCGACCTGCACCTCTTCCCGGTCGGATCTCACGCCGAGGAACAACCACCCGATGACGCCGACCGCCACGACACCCGCCGCAATGGCCCCGACGATGTAGGGATCGCCGGGCATGCCGATGCCTCCGCCGCCCCCGCCGAAGCTGGGGAGGGAGAGGCCCTTGAGGGAAAGACCGCGGCCCTTGGAGCTCCGCTTCTTCCCACCCGGTAGAAGGTTGACTTCAATCAAGGGTCAGCCCTTGTCCATGGCGCCTCACAGGCGCAGTGCCAGCCCGAGGGGAAGCAGCAACATCGGTGCGGCTTCCTCGATGGACACCTCACCCGCCGCGTCGGGACGCACGGGAACCCTCTCGAACGGGTTCACCAGGCGCGTCTCCACGTTCATGCGCCTCGCCAGCGACTCCACCATGCCCGGCACCCGGGCTCCGCCGCCGCTGAGGAAGATCTTGCCCAGGGTCTCGCCGTCCTCGCGCGTCATGAGGAAGGCGCTGGCCCGCTCGATGCCCACAGCGATCTCGTCGGCCGAGGCGTCCACGAAGCGCTCCAGGTCCTCCACGGTCTCACGTGCCTGGACGACGTCCTCGGCCTGTTCCGCAGTCAGCCCGCGCTCCCGCTGGAGATCCTCCCGGATCCGCCGGGAGCCGAACGGGATGTCGCGCGTCAGGATCGGAACCCCGTTCTCGAGGATGTTCACGTTGGTGGTCTCGTGACCGACGTTCACCAACGCGATGATCCCTTCCCGGGACTCCGGATAGTTGTGCTCGAACGCGTTGTGGAGCGCGAACGCGTCCACGTCGATGATGACGGGGTTGATCCCCGCGTCCTGGAGTAGCCCCACCTTGTTGTCCACCAGCTCACGCTTGGCCGCCACGAGGAGGACCTCCATCTGGAGCCCCTCGTCGTGGGGGTTCAGGATCTGGAAGTCCAGCTCCACGCTCTTGATGTCGAAGGGGACGTGCTGCTCGGCCTCCCATCGGATGACCTCCCGCGCGTCGGACTCCTTCATCCGGTCCATCTGGATCTTCTTGATGATGACGTCGTGCCCGCCGATCGCGGTCACCACGTCCGCGGATTTCATCCCCATCTCCTGGAAGAGCCCGCGCACGGTGTCGGAGACCAGGCCGTAGTCCATGATCTCCCCCTCGACGATGGCGTCGGGCAGGAGCGGGCGCATGGCCACCCGCGACACTTCCGGCTGGGTGCCGGAGTGGTCCACCTCCACGACCTTCACGAAGCCGGAGCCGATGTCCAGGCCGATCGAGGTCTTCTTGCGTCCGAAGAGGGCCATGCCAGTCCTCGTCCCCCCGAGGTGGGAACAAAATTTCCCAGAAATGCCGAGTCCAGCTTACTACCGAAAATCAAGTCTTGTCAAGAATAATGTCCCAACATCCCTGGGAGCAAGAATTGGTAAACATTTGACGGGCAACACGCCGGGAAAGCGCCGCCGGAACACCCAGGTCGCCCCGGCGGCCGGGTCGACGGTCAGTCGTGAAGAACCGCGCTCAGGTCCACCCAGCTCCGCATCGCCAGGGGCCGTACCCGGGTGAGGGCCGAGTTGTTGAGGACCGCGCGCTCGATGGCGCAGGTCGAGAACGACACCACCGCATTGCCGAGCACCGAGCTGGTATCGAGGTCCACGTTCGCCGCCACGACGCCGCCGTTGAAATGCCCTCCCGTTCCCGCCGTCGCCAGCTCGCCCTTCACGTACACGGGACCGAAGAAGGTGAAGCCCCCCTGGACCGCAAGGTCCCCCTCCACCAGGAGGATCCCCTGTCCGTAGCCGCTGGAAGCGATCTTGAGGTCCTGCTCCGCATGGATGATGGGGAAGTAGTTGCCGCACACGGCCCCGGGGTTCAGTGGGTCCCCCCAGTTGTAGACGTCAGCCGTGTTGCACCGCCAGGATGTGCCGACCAGCACGGAGTCGGCCGCGGTCCCGGTGATGGTCTCGCTGCTCGTGAACCGGATCTCGGCCAGGGCCACCAGATCGTCCCACGTCATGTCGCCGAAATCGAGGAGGCTCTCCACCGTGAGCGTGGTGTCCTGCGCGATCGCGGGGTCACCGTCGACGGAATAGCTGGTCCCGGCGTACGACATGTTGGTGGTGTCGTCGATCGCGATGCCCGGCTTGTTCACCATCGAGGTCGAGTCGCAGTAGGAGGCCCACGACGCGGGATGACTGTCGTGCCCGTCGATCTCGGAGGAGCCGCCCACCTTCAGGCTCCCCTGGGTCGCCAGCGCCGCCGGAGGCTCCATGTTGGCGCTGGTGAGCCGGGTGACCACACCGACCCGGCGCGTCGCCCCGGACCAGAGGGCCCCACCCTCGGTGACCTCCGCCTCGGCGCTCACCAAGAACAGCCGGCTGGCCAGGCGCGTGATGTCCACCGTCACCACGCCCTGGTCGAGGGTTTCCACGACGGTGGTATCGCCCCAGACCGCGAGCGAGGAGATCGCCGACGTCTGGTTGACCAGCACGTCGTTCGTCGCTGTCTGGGCGAGGTTCACCGCCATCGCGGAGTACTTGCTCGCGACGCCGATGCGCAACTCCTGCTGGGCCACGTAGAAACCCGCGGTGACCAGGACCCCGACGATGACCAGAGCCCCGATGGCGGTCGGGAGGGCGAAGCCTCTCTGGTCGGTTGTGCGATTCATGGGTTCTCCTCGAACCGGAGGTGCCGGTCGTTGCTCAGTTGCGAGTGTAGATCAGGGCGGTGATCGAGTCCGAGACGGTCTGGCCCACCGAGTTCACGACGCCGGAGGCGGTCCGGATCGTGACCCGGATCTGGCGCACGTCGGTGGTGACGGCCGTGGTGTTGCCGACCGAGTCCAGGTACATGAACGAGAGCCCGTCGGAGGACTTGAGCGGCCCCACGATCGGCACGGTGGTACCCGATGGGTCCGTCCTCCCCAGGTAGGTCTCGCCGTCGTACGTCGTCAGGCCGTACTGGTACCTCACGTAGCTCCTCACGGGGGCGCCCGTCCTGACGCTGTCTCCCGTGGGCTGGGTGAACTGGGCCGACTGACCGGCGAAGCTCAGGTCCTGCGCCCTGCTCGAACCGCACGTCACCGTGCTGTCCACCGCGCTCACCCGTACCGTGATCCAGTCGTCGTCGGTCGCGATGCTCGTTTGGTTATCCGCGAAGACGAAGACCGAGTCGCCCGCCTCGAACCACTCGCCCATCCGAAGGACCCGGAGCACGGGCGGGTTGGCCGTCGTCAGGGAGCACACCACCCCGAACTTGCGCATGGAGCGGACCGTGAGCGACGTGCCGCTCATGCTCACGAGATCCCCACCCCGCGCGCTGATTTCGCGGAGCTCGCCGAAGAGCACGTCCATGGCCGCGCGCGTCGCCTGCTGCCCCTGGATCTGGGCGTCCTGTGCCGTATAGGTCCGCTGGTTCGTGATCAGCACCTGGAGCGCGGCCATGACGAGTAGTGCGCCCAGGACGGTCACGACAATCAGCTCGGTGAGGGTGAAACCCCTGCGGTCGGCGCTCATCTGGTGATCACCCGGAACTCGAAGGTGTCGGCCACGTTCGCGCCGAGGAACGGGAAGGGATTCCCCCCGGCGGTCGTCAGCCCGGGGCCCGTCGTCACGACCGTAACCAACTTGGATGTGCTCGACTCGGAGGTGGACGCCCAACTCACGGCGAAGACCCCCACGGAGTCCGACCCCGATCCGACGTTGGCGAAGGGGGCGGCGTTGAGACGCTCCACCACGGTCTGGAGGGCCACGGCGCGCTCCGTCATCACGTCGGCCAGCTTGGTCTGGCGGACGATGTAGGCGGTGGTCCCCGCCAACCCCACGACGCCGACGGCGAGCACGATGATCGCGATCATCACCTCGACCATCGTGAAACCCGACGTGGATCCGGGAGCGGAAGGGACGGGTTCGCGGACGGTGCTCATGTCACCACACCAGCTGCCCCATGGGGAGCAGGTTCAGGGACGCCGAGTCCGCATTCTGCCAGAACGACACCTTCACGATGCCCGTGAAGCTGTTGCAGTCGGTATCGGCGTACCCCCTCGAATTCATGCACAGGGTGAGCGAGCCGGAGGAGGACCGGATGTCCACGTTCAACTCGTCGGCGAGATGGATGGTCTCGAGGTGCGTGCTGTCGCTCCACAGCGAGACGCTGTCCCCACTCACGTCCACGAGCAGCCGCACCGTGCTCCCGAGCTCGATGGCCTGCGCGCGGGCCCTGGCGTGCACGGACGCGAACGTGGTGCGGGCGCCCCGCACCGCGAACCGTCCCCGGGCGTCTCCGTAGCTGGACAGCGCGATGCTCGTCAGGATGCTCCCGATGAGCAACACGATCACGACTTCTATGACGGTGAATCCCCGTACGCCCCGCATCGGCACTCCCGGAGGGTGGTCCGCACCGGCGACACTCCGCCCCAAGTTGCGTGCCAGCGCGCAACTCCAATATTCGTGCGGGCATCCGGCCGCGTAAAGGATCGCTTTCGGGACTTTTTGTCGCCCTCCCGGCAACCCTTGCAGCGCCATGCGGTCCGACCGCCCCCCGGCGCGCCGCCGCGGGCGAGGAAGGGGTTCCACGTCAGCGGACGGGCAACCAGCCGATGTCGTCCCGTAGCACGAGCCCTCGCAGGGCATCGGGCGCGGCCGCCATCGCACGCAGAGCCGCGCACGCAGAGCCGACGAGGCTCGACGACGCGTCCACCTCCAGGCTCCCGAGGGAGCGGACCATCCCCTCGACGCTCGCCCCCGACCGGAGCCGCAGGTCGCCGCCGGCCAGCACGACACCCCGGAACCGGGTGCCCGTGAGCTCCACGTCGGCGCGCGCGACGAGGGCGCCCTGCCCCACGCCTCCTTCGACGCTCACCGACCCCCGAGCGCCGCGCCACGTCTGGACCGCGCCGCACGGCGCCTCCGAGTCGACGTCTCCCCAGTTCCAGGGTGCCTCGAGGCACACTCCGGAGGAGTCCAGCGGTTCTGGGGTGCCCCGGTCCCCGACGGACACGGGGATCGCGGCGAGCACGTCCTCCCAGGACGGCGGCCCGAGCGGTCCCACCGTCGCGGTGTCGACGGCCCGGCGTGCCATGGGGGGAAGGCCGAGCGGGAAAAGGCTGTCGAGCACCTGCGTCCACCGGTCGCAGGGCTCCGGGCCGTCGAGGCCCCGGACGATGCCGACGACGTCCGTGAGCCGCAGGGTCGCCGCCTCGGCGACGGCGGAGAAGGAAGCCACGCGCCCCGCTGGATCGAAGCGCCAGAACAGACGGGCCTCGCGGAGCTCCCAACCCGTCGGAGGGACGCGTGCCCAGGCCTCGCCCATCCACGCCTCCCGCGTGAGCCGCCGCACCCGCCAACGCACCGGGATACCGTCGGACCCGGAGGAGGCCCCCTCGAGCCCTCCACCGGCCGGCGTGCCCTCCAGGGACGCCCCGCCAACGTCGCGCGCCAGGTCCATGACCGCGCCTCGCGCCGCCGCCCGGGCACGCAGCATTTCGACGTCCGCGCGTGACGCCGCGAGCTGGCGCGCCGCCATGACGAGGACCCCGTGCGCGAGCAGCTCGAGCGCGAGCAGCACCAGCACGGTCACGACGAGCACGGCGCCCTCCGTTCCGGGTCTGCTCACGAACCGCCCCCGTCTCCCGCGGCCACGAACGGCACGACCGCACGTACGCCGACACGCGGGCCGGCCACGTCGAGGCGTGCCGCGACGCCTCCCCGCCACGCCTCGAACCGGCTCGGCGGCGTCCCGAGCACCTCGGGCGTCAACGGCTGGCGGCCGGCGGCGCCTCGGCGGTACCGAAGCGCGCCGCCGCTCAGGTGGTAGCTCCCTCGCTCGAACCAGAGCGCCACGGACGGCCCCGTCGGTGGATCCCCGGAGAGGGTCCAACGGAGCGTGGGGCCCACCATGAGCGACGGACAGGCTTCCCCCGGCCCCGTACCGGCGATCGCGAGGAGACGCGACTCGCCCGCGGATCCGAGCAACCAGATCGAGTCCTTCCGGGGATCGGGGCTCCGGATGCCGTCGGGGACCACCGTGACGTCCCGTCCCCGCACGGTGCCCGGGCAGACCAGAGCCACCCCGCGCAGCGCGCGGACGGCGAGCGTCTCCCCGGCCGGGGCGGCTGCGACGACCCAGCGTGGCCCTGCACGGAGCTCCCGACCGAGCACGTGGCGCGCCGTCCGGAGCGCGTCGAGCGCCTCGCCCCGACGCTCGAGGCTCTCCGCCAGGCTTCGCATGCCCGTGAGGGACCGCAGGGCGAGCGTCGTGAGGAGCAGCCCGAGGAGCAGCGCGACCAGCGTCTCCACCAGCGAGAAGCCCTGCGCGCCCGCGCCGCCTCGACCCGTCGGATGCGCGCTACCCACCGGAGACGGACGCCGCCGCCACGCGCCCCTCCACGCGGATCAGGACCGAGTCGTCCACCGCGTACTCGACGGAAACGGTTCCCCCACCGCGGACGCGCCACCGGAGCTCGCCGGGCCCCGACGGCTGACGGTGTCGCCCCGCGGCCGCGCCGACGGCGGAGAGCGAGTCCAGGGCGCGCTGGACCTCGGCGACCCCCCATTCCAGGATCTCCGCGCGGGTGACGAACCGGGCCGCGAGAACGCCCGTGCCGACCACACCCAGGAGGCCCACCTCCAGCACGAGGAGCGCCACCACGAGCTCGATCAACGTGTGTCCGCGCCGCGTCACGGGCGTCTCACGCGACCGTATCCCGAGACGACCAGCGTGCTCTGCTGCTCGCCTCGCCGGAAGCGGAGCGTCTCGCTCGCCACGGTCCCCAGTCCGAGCGCGTCATACTCGAGCGTGGTCTCGCGGCGCTCGCGCGACAGGGAGACCACGACGCCGAGGTCCCCTTCCAGGGCGGCGCTCGCCGCCACGCTGTCGCGAACTTCGATCCAGCAACGCCACGGTCCCGCTCGGAGACGCACGCGCGCGCCGCCGTGCGTCACGGCCGCGACACGGGCCTCGGCGACAAGGCCGGCCACGGCTTCGCGCGCCGCGACGACCGCCATGCGATCCCGCAGCGTCCGTCCCGCGGGCAGCAGCGCCGAGGCCGCGATGGCGGCGAGCACAAGCGCCGCGCAGAGCTCGAAGAGGGTGAAGCCGCACCGCATGGCACGACGATGCGCACGGGGCCCGGGCGGCCGAATGGCGCGATGGGCCTCGGTTACTCGATCCCGTACTCCTGGATCTTGTATCGGACCGCGCGGGGAGAGAGCTCCAGCAACTCGGCCGCCTGCGTCTTGTTGCCGCCGGTGCGATCGAGCGCGAGCTGGATGAGGTGCTTCTCCAGGCGCGCGCCGTGCCGCTTGACCGAGAGGTCGCCCGTGTCGGTCTGGATCCCCGGCGTCTCGGGCGGCGGGCGGCGCACGGTCTCCGGAAGGTCCTCGACGGTGAGGACCGGACCTTCGGTCAGGACGAGCGCGCGTTCCAGGACGTTCTCGAGCTCCCGGATGTTGCCGGGCCACGAGTACCGGAGGAGCACGCTCATGGCCTCCGGGTGGATTCCCTCGACCTGGACCCCGAGACGTTCGGCCTGGCGGCGCAGGAGATACATGGCCAGCTCGGGGATCTCCTCGACACGGGTGCGGAGCTGCGGCAGGTGGATCGGCACCACCGCCAGCCGGTAGTAGAGGTCCTCCCTGAACTCGCCGGCCTCCACCGACGCCTCCAGGTCGCGATTCGTAGCGGATATAATGCGGACACTCGCCCGCCGCACTTCGGTCGAGCCGAGGCGGCGGAATTCCCCCTCCTGCAGCACGCGAAGAAGCTTGACCTGGAGCGAGCCGGGGAGATCGCCGACCTCGTCCAGGAACAGCGTGCCACCGTCGGCCGCCTCGAACAGTCCGGGCTTGTCCCGGTCGGCGCCCGTGAACGCGCCCTTCACGAACCCGAAGAACTCCGACTCGAGCAACTGCTCGGGAATGCCCCCGCAGTTGATCGCCACGAAGGGCCCCGAGCCCCGGGGGCTCTCCCGGTGGATGAGGCGGGCCACCAGCTCCTTGCCGGTCCCGCTCGCGCCGGAGAGCAGGACGGCCGAGTCGTGCCGCGCGACCTTCTCCACCACGTCGAGCGCCTTCCGCATCGCGCCGGAGCCGGCGACGATCTCGCCGAAACGGCGGTCGAGCTGCACCTCCTTGCGCAAGCGCCCGACTTCGCGCTTGAGCTGCTCCCGCTCCTCGGCCTTCCGGACGGTGAGCAGCACCTCGTCGGCTCCGAACGGTTTGGGCAGATAGTCGTAGGCCCCGCGCTTCATGGCCTCCACGGCGAGCTCGAGGCTCCCATAGGCGGTCATCACGAGGACGAGCGCCTCCCCCCCCGATTCGCGGTACCGCTCCAGGAACCCCAGGCCGTCGAGCCTGGGCATCCGGACGTCGCACAGGATGATCTCGGGGCTCTGATCTTCCGCGACCGCCAGGCCCGCCTCGCCGTCCTCGGCGAGGACCACCTCGTAGCCCGCGTCGGTCAGGATGAGTGAGAGCGACTTCCGGAGCCCGGCGTCGTCGTCGATGATGAGGATCCTCACGCCGACCCTCCCTGTTCGATGACCTGCCTCGGGGCGTCCACGGCGACATCGGCGCCGGCCACGCCCGGAAGCCGGATCGTGAACCGGGCTCCGCCGCCCGGGGCGTTCGAGGCCTGGATGCGCCCTCCCATACCCTCGATGAGGCGGGCGCAAATGGAAAGGCCCAGTCCCGTACCCTTCCCCGGCTCCTTCGTCGTGAAGAAGGGGTCGAAGATGGTCTCCAGGTGCTCCTCCGCGATCCCCGGCCCGTTGTCGCTCACCTCGATGACCACCACCCGGCGTGCCGTGAAGAGCGGGTTGATGCCCCTCCCGCCGTCGTCCTTCGAGACCCTGCGCCGGTGCATGTAGTTGATCCCGGGTGGGTCGTCCGCCCTGCGCTTCGGGAGGCGCGTCACCTCCGCTTCCTCGGCGGACAGGCTGACCGTGACGCGCGGCTCCGCGCTTCCTTCAAGCGCCTCCAGCGCATTCAGGAGCAGGTTCACGAGGACCTGCTCGAGCCGATGGGGTTCCATGACGACGTCGGGCACGTCGTCGGCGAGGGCCCAGCGGTGTTCGACGTCGTCCAGCTTGCCCTGGTTCTCCAGGAGCGAGCGGACCTTCGAGAGGACCCGGGCGGGGGGCACCGGTCCGGCTTCCGTCTCCCTCGGCCGCGCGTAGTCGAGCAACCCCCGCACGATCACGTCGATCCGACGGGCCTCCTCGCGGATCGAATCGAGGAGCTCGGTGTCTCCGCCGTCCTTCGATACGCGTGAGCGGGCCACGTCCACGTAGGCCATGATCGCACCCAGGGGATTGCCGACCTCGTGCGCGATCCCGGCTGCGAGCGTGCCGACCGACGCGAGGCGCGCGGCGTGGACGACCTGGTCCCTGGCGATGACGAGCTCCTCGTTCGTGCGGTCCAGGGAGGCCACGTTCGCCGCGAGCAGCTCCTGGTCGGCGATCAGGCGGTCGGCCATCGCGTTGATGCTGCCCGCGAGCTGCCCGAGCTCGAGGCTCGGGGGCGCGACCGCCCGGTGGTGATAGTCCCCTTCCGCGATCCGGCGGGCGTCCCCGGCGAGGCCTTCCATCGGCGTCACGAGGCTCCGCTGGAGCAGCGCCTTCCCGAACAGGAAGAGGACGACGAGGTCCGCGACGACGAGCACGACCAGGAAGAACACCCCCTGGGCCAGGGTATCGAGAACCGGCAGGAGGACGGCCAGACCTATGCCCGCGAGGAGCACGGCACCGGCGAAGAGAGCGCCGAAGGCGATGAGGAGTTCACGCCGGAGCGGCGTGGGTTGGCGCACGGGATATCCCGGGAGTGAGGGTCGCTGCCGCCTCGGAAAGTGCGCCGGCGGGCCCCCGGGGTGCAACCTCCCCGACCGGGCGGCCAGGTCCCGGTCAGATCGTCACATCGTGCACTGGACGACGCCCACCACGGTCGCCGGCGCGACCTGCGCGGCGTCTCCGTGGTAGATGGCGCACGACTCGCTCGGCATACCCAGATGGGAAGCCGTCGCGGACCAACCGGTGTTCGTGGCCTCACCGATCGTGATCGTCACGCCCTCCGTGTTGTCGAACCCGAGGGCCGTGGTGCTCGTCGTGTACGTGTAGTTGTCGTTGTAGTACACGTCCTGGAGGTTCGCCAGGTTGCGGAGGTCGGCTCGCGCCGCGGCCAGGTAGGCCTTCTCCCGCACGGCCGCGAACTTCGGGATCGCGATGGAGGCCAGGATGCCGATGATGACCACCACGATCAGGAGCTCGATGAGCGTGAACCCCTGTCTGTGCATGCGCATGGTCGTCCTCTGCGGGCGGGGGTACGAGGGGCGCTCGGGAGGAAGCGGAGCCGGCCGGTCGGGCGGCCCGGGAACCGAGTCCCCGGGCCGCCCTGGACCAACCTGATGCTCAGGCCCGCGTGAGCCGCGGGTCCATCAACGTCAGGCGGTGCAGGCCACCTCGCCCGGGGCGCTCGGGGTGGCGGTGCCGACCGTCGGAGCGGTCGCGGTGCCGTAGTAGATGGCGCAGCCTTCGGCGCCGCCCAGCGCGGAGTGCGTGGCGGAGGCTGCCCACCCGGAGCTGGACGCGGTGATCGCCACGTTCACGCCCTCGGAGTTCGTGAACGCCAGATCCGTGGTCGAGTTCGTGTACGAGTAATTGTCGGCATAGAAGATCTCCTGCTGCGAAGCCAGGTTCTTCAGGTCCGACTTCATCGCGGCGAAGTACGCCTTCTCACGCGTCGCGGAGAACTTCGGGATGGCGATGGCCGCCAGGATCCCGATGATCACCACCACGATGAGCAGCTCGATGAGGGTGAAACCCTTGTTGTCCCGCATCTTCGTGACTCCAGGTGAAAGGTAGATAGAGGCCCCTACGACTCCGGGGGGAGTTGCAAGGTCGGTTCCACGATGCCCGCCGTGGACCGCAACTCCTTGAACGGCAACCTACTATCGGAATCCGCCGGCGTCGCCCCGCGGGGCCTCGCGGCGTTTCCGGTGTGGGATTCTGCAAGCCGGGCCTCGGATTGCAAGAGCGGAAGCCGGAAGTCGGAGGGGTCTCGGTCTTTCTTCGGGTTGGGTCAGGGGGGGCCCGAAGCGGAATCCGTCGGAGAGGCGCCAAGCAGGGCCGCCCACAGCGAGTCCACCTGACGCCGCGCGCTCCGGGTCGTGGTCTTCGCGAGCGCTGAGTCGAGCGCCGCCTCCGCGGCGACCGTGTCCCCCGACCAGGCCTCGAGGTACGCGAGCGACACCCATTGCTGCCAGTAGTCCCCCTCCCCCTGCGCGATCGCGCCCTTGCGCGCTTCGGCGGCCTCTTCCCAGCGCTCCTGCTGCGTCAGGGCCCAGGCCAACAGGTGGTGGCGTACCGCGTCCTGGTCGTCGAGCGCGAGCGCCGCCCGGCAGTACCGCTCCGTCTCGCGGGGGTCTCCACGCTCCGAGGCGACCACCGCCAGGAGGCCCGGCGCGACGGAGAACTCGGGATACTCGCGCCACGAGTACAGGAGCAGCCGTTCGGCCGCCTCGTAGTACTCGGCGGCGATGAGCTTCTTGGAGATCTCGGTGATCAACTGGTAGTGGGGACCGAGGATGTCGATCGCCGCCCGGTACGAGACCAGGCCCTGCTCGGGCCGACCCCTCTGGAAGAAGAGATCGCCGAGGACCCACTGGGAGCGTCCCGAGTGGGGGTAGTCCTCGATCATCGTCCCGAAGACGGTGAGGTTGTCCCGCCAGGTCGGGGTGCGGTCCCACGCGCGCCATCCCATGAGCGCCACGACGACGGCCGTGATCCCCCACGCGAGCCGGGCGCGGCGTCGGGACAGCCTGACCAGGGCCCATCCCAGTGCCGCGACGTAGCCCACGGACGGCAGATAGAGCGTGCGCTCGGCGAGGAGCACCCCGGCCAGGAAGAACACGTTCGACACCGGGGAGACCGTGATCAGGAACCAGACCACGCCGAACCCGACCACCCGGGCGGTGTCCCGCTCCTTCGACAGGGGCCCGCGCCGCCAGGCGACGAGCGAGCCGACGAGGATCCCGAGCGCGAGGACCGCGCCTACCGTGTTGGCCGCGTTCCAACCCAGCGAGATCGGGATGACGTTCGGCGAGTAGTCCGACGACAGATCCATCGGGAAGACCAGGAGCCGCACGTAGTGGCTCCAGATCTCGGCGAGCGTCCAGATCCGGGGGATCTCCGCGAGCAGGTCCGCGCCGAGGGGCCCGAAGGGATGCGCGATGCTGCCGAGGACGCGGAAGCGCGCCCCCAACATCACGGCGGCGACCCCGGCGAGCACCGCGTAGAGGCGCCAACGGTCCCGCAGGTACGCGGGTAGCTCCGTAGGCCCGAGCCTCGTCCTGGCCGCGTCCAGGAGGAAGAGGACGGCGGGGAGCGTCACCGCGCTCTCCTTGCCGCCGAACGCGAGCGCGTAGACGGCTCCGATGGTCAGCGCCCGGGGCCATCCGGTTCCGGTCGGGCCGCGCACATGGACCAGGCACGCCAGAAGGTAGAGCACGGCGGGCAGGACCTCGGCGATCCCGATCACGTTGGCGACCGCCTCCACGTGGACGGGGTGGACGGCGAAGACCAGGCCCGCCACGAACGCCGCGGCGAGCGGAAGGAGCTCCGCCAGGAGGAGGACGACCAGCGCGGTCGCGAGCGCGTGGGCCGCGACGTTCACGCCGTGGTAGAGCGTGGGATTCTCGCCGGCGACGGCGTACTGGAGCCCGAGGAGCAGCGTCGTGGTCGGGCGCCACAGCCCGAGCTGCTCGCCATAGCGCCCCGGCCAATACGGGTGGATCAGCGCCCCCGGGATCGAATCGAGGGACTGGATTCCCGTGTTCTCGCTGATGATGTGGACGTCGTCGTACGCGAAGTCGTTGCCGAGGGAGTTCGCGTACGCGAGCGCTCCGAGCGCCGCGGTGAGGACCGCGGCGGCCCGCGCGGAGACGAGCGGCGACTCGAAGAGCTTCACCGGGAGCCTCCTGGACGGGCCCCGTCGGACGCGACCTCGATCTCCCGGGATCGGGCGCGGGCGGCCTCGGCCTCGCCGACCCGCCCCATCGCCTCGAGGAGGTCCGCCAGACGTGTCCAGTTCCTGGCCGACCCGGAGTCACGGCCGAGGGCGGCCAGGCGGGCACGGGTCGCCGCCTCCAGGTCTCCCTTCGCGACGTACGCCTCCGAGACCAGGGCCCACAGCTCGGCATCCGAGCCCGCCCGCGCGAGCCCATCCAGCGCGGCGCGATGCGCCTCCCTGCCCCTCCCCTGCCGGAGGTGCAACTCGGCGAGGGCGCGCCAGGCGGTCGGGTCGTCCGGTCGGAGCTCCACCGCACGCCCGAGGAGCGACGCGGCGGTCGCGGACTCGCCGGCACGGCCGAAGAACCGGGAGGCATCCACCAGGAAGCCATAACGGTTGGGTTGGAGCGCGAGGACCGTGCGCCACAGCTCGGCCGCCTCCCGCCTCTCGCCCACCCGGTCCAGCCCTTGCGCGCGGGCCCTCAACGCGACCGCCGATTCGGGGTGCTCCAAGGCCAGCGTGTTCATCACGGTATACGTGTCGAACCAGGTAGGATTCCTCGACACGGTGCGCGTGAACAGGGCGGCGAGCGCCGCGGTCGCGATCACTGGAGCGCTTCGCTTCAGCCCTCCACGGGACGTTCCCTCCACCCAGCGCCACCCCGCCGCGACCACCAGGCTCGCGCCCACCGACGGCAGGTAGAGCGTCCGCTCGCCCAGGAGCAGCCCGGCCGGAAAGAGGAGGTTCGAGACCGGCAGCACGGTCACGAAGAGCCACGCGATCCCCGCGCTCGCCGACGGCGCCCGCCGCCGGAACACCCACGCGAGGACCGCGAGCCCGGCGAGGACGAACGCGCCCGTCACGACGGTCGCGTCCACACCCCGCGGCACCAGGAGGACCGCCGGCCCGTAGTCCGCCGACAGGGACAGCGGGAACGCCAGCAGACGCACGTACTCGGGCCACAGGGTGAGGGCGGTGAGGATCCGGCGCAGGGTCGTGAGGCCCAGGAGCTCGGGCGCGGCGGCCCCTCCCGTGACGGTGCCGAGCACGGAAGCCCGCACGACCAGGTAAGCGGCGAGCACGCCGGCGAGAGCCATCCAGAGGGGGACTTCCCTGCGCAGCCGCGTCAGGAGCGCCTCGCGGGACGTGCGCGCCAGCTCCACGACGAGCAGCGCCGCGGGGAGCATCACGGCTCCTTCCTTGGACCCGAGACCGAGGAGGTAGAGCCCGGACACGACCGCCACCCGGAGCCCGCGGCGGCGCTCACCGGCCAACCGAGGGTGCAGGTACGCGACACAGGCGGCCACCACGGCGAGGGCCGCGTAGATCTCGCTCCTGCCCACGACGTTGGCCACCGCCTCGACGTGCACGGGGTGCACCGCGAAGAACGCCGCGCCCACGAAGGCCGCGCCCAGCGGAACCAGGAACGCCAGGAGGCGCAGGACGGCCAGGGTGGCCAGCGCGTGTCCCAGGACGTTGACCGCGTGGAATCCCACCGGGGAACCTCCCCAGAGGCGCCACTCCGCGGCGAAAGTCGCCACGGTAACGGGCCGATACAGACCCGCGCCCTCGCGGGCCCCGTACCAGTAGGGACCCAGGAGCGCCTCGCCGAGACGCCCTTCCGTGACGACAGGATTCACCACCAGGATCAGATCGTCGTCGAACGCGAACCCGTTCCCGAGGGCGTTCAGGTAGGACGCCAGCGCCAGCAAGAAGACGTACGCGGCCGCCCGGGTCGGCGTGAGCGAGGGCAGCGACAAGAACCTACGACTCCATCTCGGCGTCGGCCCGCCCGGGGGCCTCCCACGCCGGCACGGCCGGCGGCAGCCAGAGCGACGCGCGCGGCGGGAGGACGTTGTACTTCACGATGGCCCACAGGGCCGACACTCCGTCCTTCCACCCGATCTTCTTGCCCTCCGCGTATGAGCGCCCGTGGTAGCTGATGGGGAGCTCGTAAATGCGGGCGCCCGCCTGGGCGAGCCGCGCGGTGAGCTCGGGCTCGATCCCGAACCGGTCCGCGGAAAGCGGAAGGGACTGGAGAAGCTCGCGGCGCACCATCTTGTAGCACGTCTCCATGTCCGTGAGGTTCACGTCGGTGAACATGTTGGACAGGAGCGTGAGAAGCCGGTTCCCCACCGAGTGCCAGAAGAGCAGAACGCGGTGGGGTCCACCGAGGAAGCGTGATCCGTAGACGGCGTCCGCCTTCCCGGAGAGGATGGGCTCGAGGAGGAGGGGGAATTCGGCCGGGTCGTACTCGAGATCCGCGTCCTGCACGACGACCACGTCTCCCGTAGCCCGCGCGAATCCCGTGCGCAGCGCGGCGCCCTTGCCTGCGTTGCGCTCATGGAGGACGAGCTGGTCCACAAGGCCCTCCTCCTTCAACCGGGGAAGCAGGTCCCGCGATCCGTCCGTGGAGCCGTCGTCCACGACGATGATCTCGCTCCTCAACCGCACCTCCCGCACCTTGCGCAGGAGGTTCTCGATGGTGGAGACCTCGTTGTAGCAGGGGACCACCACCGACAGGATCACGTGGTCCCACGGCAGCGCGGGGTCCAGCCCGGCCGGCTTGAAGCGCCTCATCTCGAACCCGTGCATTCGTCGTCCTTTCTCACTCGGCCAGCCCGTACCGGTTGAGCTTCCGGTACAGTGTGGAGGGGTCGATCCCCAGCACTTCCGCGGCTCGCGTCTTGTTTCCGCCCTCCGCCTGGAGAACCCACTGGATGTACGCCCGCTCGACGACCTCCATCGTGGGGTTGGGCGGCGGCGCCACACCCACGAGCCTGGCCTCCGGTCGGCGCCGTACCCCCTCCGGGAGATGGGTCGGCTCGATGGCTCCGCCCTGGGCCACGACCGCCGCCCGCTCGAGCGCGTTCTCCAACTCGCGGACGTTGCCGGGCCAGTCGTACGACCGCAGGACCTCCAGGGTCTCGGCGGAGAGCGCGCGCGGCTGTCCTCCCTCGCGTTCGGCGAGCCGCTCGAGAAAGTGCCCGGCCAGCAGCTCCACGTCCTCCCGCCGCTCCCGCAGCGGGGGAAGCCTGAGCTGGATGACGTTCAGCCGATAGTACAGGTCGCTCCGGAACGCCCCCTTGCGGATTTCTTCCTCCAGGTCCCGGTTCGTCGCGGCGATGATGCGCACGTCCACGGACCGGACCTCGGTGGATCCCACCGGTGTGACTTCCCGCTCCTGGATCGCGCGGAGGAGCTTCACCTGGGTCGCCGCCGTCATCTCGCCGATCTCGTCGAGGAAGAGCGTGCCGCCGCTCGCCGCCACGAGGAGCCCCTCCCTATCCTTCACGGCTCCGGTGAACGCTCCCTTGAGGTGGCCGAACAACTCGCTCTCCAGCAGGCTCTCCGGGAGCGCGCCGCAGTTGATCGAGAAGAACGGCCGCTCGGCGCGCTCCGAGAGGCGATGGATGTAGCGCGCCACCACCTCTTTGCCCGTGCCGCTCTCCCCGGAGAGGAGCACCGTGGAGTCCGTCGGCGCGACGGTCTCGGCCAGCGTGAGCACGTCGAGGAACGGCGGGCTGGTCCCCACCGGACGCCCGCTCACGGAGCGATCACGGCGCCCGATCTCCCTCTTGAGCCTCTTGTTCTCCACCTTGAGCTGCCGCGTCTCCGCGGCCCGCCGGCAGACGGCGAGGAGCTCGTCGTTCGAGAAAGGCTTCTGGATGTAGTGGTACGCACCCTCGTTGACCGCTCGCATCGCGGACTGGAGGGAGGCCTGAGCGGTCATGAGGATCACCGGAAGCTCCGGGTCCACCTTCTTGGCGCGATGGAGGACCTCGAGGCCGTCCGCGCCGGGCATGCGGATATCGCTGAGCACCAGGTCGGGCTTCTCCTTCTCGAGGGCCTCCAGCGCCAGCGGTCCGGAGCCGGCCACCGCGACGTCGAACCCTTCGCTCCGGAAGAGGATCTGGAGCGTGTCCAGGATCCCCGCCTCGTCGTCCACGACGAGGATCTTCACCCTGTCCTTCACGCGACCTCCTCTCCCGCGCCATCCTGGGATGCCGGGAGGTAGATGACGAATTTCGCGCCGCCCTCCTCACTGGGATCCACGAAGATGCTCCCGTCGTGCGCCTCCACCGCACGGTAGACCACCGCGAGCCCGAGCCCGGAGCCACCCTCCCGGGTCGTGAAGAACGGGTCGAAGATCCGGTCGACCACCTCCGGATCCACGCCGGGCCCCGAATCGGCCACCGAGATCGCCACCGTTCGGCGGATACGTGTGCCCCGGGCGTACGGCCGCCCGGAGAGGTCCTCGAGGGAGACCCAGACGCGCCCGCCCGGGCCCGCGAACTGGGTGGCATTCAGGAGAAGGTTGAAGAGCGCGCGGTGGAGAAGATCGGGGTCTCCCGAGATCCGCACACGGCTGTCCGTCTCGTCGAAGGACACCGCGACACCTTCGGCCTCGGGGTGCTGGCGGATCAGCGTGACGCAGTCCCGCACCACGGCCCCGAGGTCGACCGGCTCGCGGGTGGAGAGACGGAGCCCCGTGTAGTCGAGGAACTCCGAGAGCAGCCGGCTCAGCCGGTCCGACTCGTTCATCACGAGCCGCTCGAGCGTGAGCCGGTCCGCCGCGGCCACGGTCGGGCGGGAGAGCTGCTCCACGGCGCTCCGGATCGAGGCGAGGGGATTCTTGATCTCGTGGGCGAGCGAAGCGGACAGCGCCGCCACGGCCTCCAGGCGCTCGGCCCTGCGGTTCAGTCCCTCGATGAGCTCCAGGTCCGTGATGTCCTGGAAGATCGCCGTGGCCGACGGTGCCGCTCCTTCCCCGCGCTCGAGGACCGCCGTCGAGATCCCCAGCCGGAGCGCACGTCCTTCCTTCACCCTGGTGGTCCGGTAGCGATCCACCGAGGTGCCCTCGTTGAGCGCGCGCAGGAGCACGCGGCCCATGCCCGGCGCCCTCCGCTCGACCTCGCTCACCACTTCCCGACCCATCCACTCCGCGGCGGAGATTCCCAGCAGCGTTTCCGCCGCCGGGTTCGCGTACGCGAGGCGTCCGTCGGCATCCACCGTGACGACCCCCGTGGACAGCGTCGCGAGGATGTCGCCCGTGTCGAGGCGGAGCTGGCGCAACTCGGACTCGACGGCGCCCAGGGCCTGGCCGGCCCGCCGGAGCCGGTCGCCCACCAGTCCGGTGAGGACGGCCACGAGCGTGAAGAGGCCGATCTGGAGCCCCACGTCCAGGCGGAATGCGCCCTGGTACCCCCACACCAGGTCCGCGAAGTACACCATGCTCGCGAGCGCCCCGATGAGGACGCCCCCCGGGAGGGGCAGGAGGAGGGCCCCGGCGCTCACGACCAGGATGTAGAGAGGAGCAAAGCTCGACCCGGGGCCGCCGGTGACGTGCACGACCCCCGTGACCAGGAGGACGTCGAGAACGACCTGGAGGTACAGGAAGTCCTTACGCGGCGGCCGCTCGAGGACGTGCGAGTACCAGAACGACACCGCGGTGATCCCGTACGCGGCCAGGAACATCACGATGACGATCCGCGTGTCCTGGGGGCGCGCGGTGGTCCAAGCGTAGAGGGCGGCCGCGAGGATGCCGGTGACCAGCATCAACCGCCCGAGGTAGATCCACCGGAGGAGGTCGTTGCGGCTGAAGAGCTGACCGGAGGTCGGCGGCGCCGCCCCCTCGGGTATGCGGACCACGGCGGCCTTGGCCTGAGGAGCCCACGGTGCGCACGGGCCGAGCGGCCCGTCACGCGGAGTGCTCTTCAAGGTACTACGAGGTCTTTGCAATCTGCAAGGGTCCGCATCTTGCAGATTGCCACAAGGCCTCGAGGACCGCGCTCGACGAGAGCGGGGAATCGAGGGAGCTACCGGCCCAAGGGGACCTCGAGGACCTGACCGGCGAGGATCTTCGAGCCTCTGAGGTGGTTCCTGCTCCGCAGGTCCGCCACCGTCGTGCCGTGTGCGCGCGCGATGGTCCAGAGCGAGTCGCCGCGTCGCACCTTGTACGCGCTCACCGATGCCTCCGCTTCGTCCGTCGCGACCGTCGGCGCGCCGGACGTGGCGCGGGAGGTCGAGGCATCCGCGACCCGCGTCGAGCTCGCACTGGTCAGCCGGTCCACGTAGGCCTGGTACTGGCGGGGGAAGACCGCGATGTGGTAATGGGGCGGACGCAGCTCACGGGTCGCCTCGATGATGCCGGTCCGTTCCAGGTCCAGGAGCACCCGCTCGAGCCATCTCCGACAGCTCACCGTACGGCTGTACCGCACGTCGAGCGCCATGCCGGTCGGGTGTACCGAGCGGTCCGAGGCGTTGCGCGGCTGCGCGCTCGCCGGTCGGGTCAGGCTCGTCACGACCAGGCGCTCGCCGCACGCCGCGCGATACTGGCTCGCCAACCTCCTCACGAAGAGCTCGACCTCGGGACGGGCGTACGGATACGAAACCGCGTGGAGCTCGATGTCCTCGCTCGCTCGGACACGCACGAGCCAGCCGTTGTCCACGAACGTTCGGATGCGCTTCCCGGTGGAGATGTACGTGAAGTCGTGCTCCCGGGCCACGCGGGTCTGTCGGTCCAGGGAGGCCGACGATCCCTTGAGGCTCTGGGCCTGGGACACGGTGGGCCGCACCAGCGCGGCGAGCAGGCAAAGCGAGCCGACGGCCAGGACGGCCAGCCGACGACGTTCATTCCGGTTCCTGGAAGCGCGGTTCATCCGGTGCGGGAAGCTCGAAGTCCGATCCGCGGGGCCGGGGGAGGCCCCGTCGTCCGGGAATGAATAAACATTTGACGTCACGGCCGCAACCCTGCTATCATAAATACTTGTCTATCAATAAGTTAATGGCCTGACGCCGACCTGCTCGGCGGTTCAAATTCCGTGCGAATAGACGCCGGGAAGACGAGAACGGCCGGGCGCCGTTCCACAGCGCCCGACCCGCGTCCTCCACACGGGTGGATCCCCGAGCCGTCAGCTTCCCTTCGCCGCCTCGTATCGCGCGGCCACCCTGTCCCAATTCACTACGTTCCAGATCGCCGCCAGATAATCGGGTCGGCGGTTCTGGTAGTGCAGATAATACGCATGCTCCCACACATCCACGCCCAGGATCGGCGTGTGTCCCTGCATCAGGGGGCTGTCCTGGTTGGGCAGGGCGTAGCACGCCAGCTTCCCCTCGGCGTCCACGGACAGCCAGCCCCATCCGGACCCGAACTGGGCGGCGGCCGTGGCCTGGAACTTGACCTTGAAGTCCTCGAAGGACCCGAATGCGGCGTCCACCGCGGCGCCGAGCTCTCCCGAGGGCCGCGAAGCGCCGCCCGGGGTGAGGATGTCCCAGAAGAGAGCGTGATTGTGGTAACCGCCGCCGTTGTTTCTCACGGCGGTGCGAATCTCCGCGGGAAGCGAGTCGATTCCCCGAAGCAGCTGCTCGTCCGTCCGGCCGTGGAGCGCCGGATGCGCCTCCAGGGCCTTGTTCAGGTTCGTGGTGTAGCCCGCATGGTGCTTCCCGTGGTGGATCTCCATCGTGCGGGTGTCGATGTGCGGCTCGAGGGCATCGGGTTCGAATCCCAAGGCGGGCAGTTGGAACGGGTAGGCCATGCCTGGCTCCTTGGCTGGAACGATCGGGAGGGTTGATCCGCCGGACCCGCGCTCCCCGGCTTGAGGGGCGAGGACCGGCCGAGCCATCTTACCCCGGACTCCCCAGAAGTTGCAGCCTTCCGACCACGCCGAGCCAGACCGGGCCGTGACGCCCCGACGCATCCTCCTCGTCGACTGCGACGCCTTCTTCGTCCAGGTGGCGCGTCTGCTCGATCCGGACGGAGCCGGGCGGGCGAGGCTCCTCATCGTCGGCGGGTCTCCCACCGGGCGTGGTGTGGTCACGTCCGCGTCGTACGAGGCCCGGGCCTTCGGTGTCCACTCCGCGATGCCCACGGCTCGAGCGCTCCGGCTCTGTCCGCGGGCGATGGTCGTGCCGGTGCCCCGCTCGGCATGCGTCGAGAAGAGCCGCGAGGTCCGTACCGTCCTCCAGGAGATGGCCCCCGTGGTGGAGGCCGCGTCCATCGACGAGTTCTATCTCGACCTGAGCGGAACCGAGCGACTCTTCCACGACGAGCCGCTCACCGACACCGCGCGGCGCATCCGCGAGCGGGTGCTCGGGAGAACGGAGATCTCCGTGTCGATCGGAGGCGGCACCCGACGCGTCATCGCCAAGCTGGCGACGCGCCGTGCGAAGCCGGCGGGCGTCCACGTCGTCCCACCGGGCGGGGAGGAGGCGTTCCTCCGGACGCTCGATCTGGGGGACCTCCCCGGCGTGGGGCCTTCCCTGGTCAAGGCCCTCGCGAAGCGGGGACTCGTGCGCGTGCAGGATGCGCTCGACGTCCAGGTCGAGTGGCTGCAGGCCTGGCTGGGAGAGCGCCGCGGGGCGTGGCTCCACCGGCGCATCCACGGCTGGGACGACAGCGAGGTGGACCCCCACGAGGCGCGGAAGAGCATCTCGGCGGAGCGGACGTTCTTCCAGGATCTGGACGACGACGAGACCCTCGAGCGACGCCTGCTCGAGCTGGCGGGCTCCGTGGCGGCCCAGCTCCGCGCGAAGGGCCTCCGAGCGAGGACCGTCACCGTCAAGCTCCGCGACGCCGACTTCACGACACGGGTGCACAGCCGGACGGTACCGGAGCCCGTCGAGTCCGACGCCGCAGTCTACGAGGCGGCGAGGGACCTCCTTCGGGAGCTGCGACGTCAGCGCCGCGCGCCGGCTCGACTCGTGGGCGTGGCGCTCGCGGCGCTGTCCGCCCCGGACGATCCACACCAGCTCACGCTCTTCGGGGAACGGACGGACGGCGAGACCGAGCGGGACCGGGCGGTCTCCCGCGCCGTGGACCACCTCAGGGACCGCTATGGCGAGCGCGCGGTGAGACCCGGACGCCTGTTCGACGAAAGGAATCCCGGGCGCTCGCCGCCGGACGAGACGGACTGAGCGCCGTACTTTCTTGTCTCCGACATCCCCTCACTATACTGTCCGGCGGCTTTTCGCGTGCGCCTCGGCGCGCCGCGGAGCACAAGGCACGAGCGGTCACCATCGGCCTCCTTCCGCCGGAGAGAGACCCGTCCATGACCGGGACCCAGGACACCGCAGTCCGGCGCGCCGGACTCGAGATTCTCGCCGTCTCGTTCGTCGTGCTCTTCCAGGAGCTCGCGCTGATCCGCTGGATTCCGATCCAGATCCGCGTCATCGCTTATTTCCCGAACCTGATCCTCATCGGGGCCTTCCTGGGCCTCGGGGTGGGAGCGCTCCGTGCCCGCCACCGGTCCCTGCTGTGGGCATGGCCGGTGCTGCTGCTCGTGGTGGCCGGCGTGGCCCGGGCGCTGAGCGGCGTAGCGTTCACCGCCAACCAGGTCTCGGAGCACTTCTGGCTCCTCTATCACGACCTCGGACCCGAAGCTCCCGTGGTGGAAGGGATCGAGTTGCCGATCGTCCTGCTCTTCGTCCTGACCGCCGCCACCTTCGTTCCCCTCGGCCAGTTCCTCGGAACCCGCCTCGAGATCTTCAGGGCCCGCTCCAGCCCCCTGTGGGGCTACGCCTTCGACCTGGGAGGCTCCCTCCTCGGCGTGATCGCCTTCGCGGCGATCTCGTGGACGGGCGTGAAGCCGGTGCTTTGGTTCGTACCGTTTCTGGCGGTCGGTCTCGTGCTTCTCGGTCGATCGCGGCGGTTGTGGACCGTCTACGTGGTCGCGGCGGTGGCGGCCGTGACGCTCGTGCATCTCGGAACGGGAAATCAGCGCTTCAGCCCGTATTACGCCCTCGAGGCGATCCAGGTGCAGCAGGGAGAGGTCCTCCTCCGGGCGAACGGCTCACTCCACCAGGTGGCCCTGGACCTGCAGACCGAGCGAGGCTCCCGGCAGAGGCTGACGGCGCTCCTGGGCTATCGATACCCCTACCTGCAACTCGGAAGGCCCATCAGGAACGCGCTGGTCGTGGGCGCGGGGAGCGGGAACGACGTCGCCGTTCTCCTCCACCTCGGCGCCCAGGAGGTCCACGCGGTCGAAATCGACCCCGTGATCCTCCAGATCGGGCGGGAGATGCACCCGAACGACCCCTACTCCGATCCGAGGGTCACCGTCCACAACACCGACGCCCGCGCGTTCCTCAACGAATCGCGGGAGAGCTTCGACGTCATCGTGTTCGGGACCCTCGACTCCATGACGAAGCTCTCCGCGCTCTCCAACGTCCGCCTGGACAATTTCATGTACACGCGAGAAGCCCTCCAGGCGGCCAAGGAGAGACTGACACCCGACGGGGGCCTGGTCCTGTACTTCATGGTCGGGGAGGACTACATCGCGCAACACCTGATGGCGATGCTGACCCACACCTTCGGCAAGCCGCCGGCGATCCAGTACGGCGACTTCCTGCTCTTCAACACCGTGTTCATGGCCGGGCCCGCGTTCGCGAACGCGCGGGGGACTCCGGCGCAAGGGTCGTGGACGGTGACGGACGACGTCATCGAAGCCGCCTCGCCCAGCGACGACTGGCCGTACCTGTACCTTCCCAAGCGCGGCGTCAACGCCTTCTACCTCTCGATGATCGCCATCCTGGCTTCCCTCGGTACCCTGGCCATCCTCCTGGTCTCCCCGGAGATGCGGCAGTCGCTCCGGGAGGGTAAGGGCGTGGACGTCGAGATGTTCCTCTACGGCTTCGCCTTCCTTTTGATCGAGACGAAGTTCGTCACCGCCATGAACCTCCTCTGGGGCACGACGTGGGTCACCTCGGCGGTGGTCTTCGGATCGATCCTGGCCATGATCCTGGCGGGAACCGTCATCACCGAGCGCAGGACCATTCGCTGGCCGGTGGCGGGAGCGGGTCTGATCGTCGCGCTTCTCGTGGTGTACGGCCTGCCTCTCCATCTCCTGCTCAGCACCTCACCGTCCGTGCGCCTGGCGCTCTCGCTCGTGTTCGTCGGGACGCCGGTCTTCTTCGCCTCTCTCTGCTTCGCGGCCCGCTTCAAGGCCCGCCCGGCGGCCGACCTGGCGTTCGGATGGAACCTCCTGGGAGCGGTGCTGGGAGGGCTCGCGGAGTTCCTGTCCATGGCCGTCGGCTTCCGCGCGCTGACCGGGCTCGCGATCGCGGCATACCTGGGAGCGTTCCTCCTCGCCCGCAGGGAGGGCCGGGTCCCGGCCGCGGAGCCTCGAGCGCTCCCGGAGGGCTGATGAGCCCGCTCGACCCACGCTTCGTTCGACCTACGTATACGGAGGCCCGATGATCCGCATCCCTGTAAGCACAGCCGTCTTCCTCTGCGTCGCCGTCGCGACGCTCGCCACACCTTCGGCAGGCCAGGACCGCCGGGGAGCGTTCGCTGGCGACATCGAGCGACTCGCGGCCGAGGTGAGCCCGAAGGTGGTCGAGTGGCGCCGCGACATCCACCAGCACCCGGAGCTCGGGAATCGCGAGTTCCGTACCTCCGCGAAGGTGGCCGACCACCTGCGCGCGCTCGGCATGGAGGTGCGGACCGGGATCGCCCACACCGGCGTAGTGGGGATCCTCAGAGGTGGGCGTCCGGGACCGACGGTGGCGCTGCGCGCGGACATGGACGCCCTGCCCGTGACCGAGATGGTGGACCTGCCCTTCGCCTCCAAGGTGCGTACCGAGTACAACGGGCAGGAGGTGGGCGTGATGCATGCCTGCGGCCACGATACCCACACGGCGATGCTCATGGGAACGGCCGAGGTGCTGGCGTCGCTGAGGGACCGCCTTCCCGGGACCGTGCTCTTCCTCTTCCAGCCCGCGGAGGAGGGCGCACCCGAGGGCGAGGAGGGAGGAGCGGGCCTCATGATTCGCGAGGGGGCGTTCGCCGACCCGAAGCCCGACGTCATCTTCGGCCTCCATGTCTGGCCCGTACCGACGGGGACGCTCCGGTATCGGCCGGAGGGTGCGATGGCGGCGTCCGATGGGCTCGAGATCACGGTCGTGGGCCAACAGACCCACGCCGCTCTCCCTTGGGGAGGCGTGGACCCCGTCGTGGTCGCCTCCCAGATCGTGCTGGGCCTCCAGGCGATCGTGTCCCGCCAGAGCGACCTCACGAAGGGCCCGGCGGTGATCACGATCGGAGTCATCAACGGGGGTGTCCGGTCCAACATCATCCCGGACTCGGTGGTGATGGTGGGCACGATCCGGACGTTCGACGAGGGCATGCGCACCGACATCCACGACCGCATCCGCCGCACCGCCGAGGGAATCGCCGCGGCGGCCGGAGCCGAGGCGCGCGTGAGGATCCCGTCCGGAGGGCTTCCCGTGACGTTCAACGATCCGGAGCTGACCCTGTGGGCCGTGCCGGCCCTCGAGCGCGCCGCCGGCCCCGGCGCCGTGACGCAGGGCCCGCCGATCACGGGGGCCGAGGACTTCTCCCTGTATCAGAAGGAGATTCCGGGGCTCTTCTTCTTCCTGGGAATCACACCCGAAGGGCGAACCCCGTACCCGAACCACTCGCCCCTCTTCTACGTGGATGAGACCGCCTTCCCCGTAGGCATGCGGGCGATGGCGGGCCTGGCGGCGGACTATCTCCTCGACCACCAGCCGCCCATGGGCGAGGAGCGGTAGGCCCGGGGGCGGCGTCGGGCTCTCGGTCCCGCGCGAGCCCCGGCAGCCCGCAGCCGGCGCCACGGGGTGGCGCGCGGCGTCGGTGCTCAGGGCGGACACCGGCCACACCGGTCAGAAGCCCTTTCCTTCGCGTGGTCGATGATGTATTTTCAAATCAGGATTTATGAATACGACATCCGCACCACCGATCCTCGATCACCTCTCGGCCCTCGGGGACGAGACACGCACGCGGATCCTCACGCTCCTCGAGAGCAGCGAGTTCACCGTCTCGGAGCTCTGCGCCGCGCTGCAGGTACCCCAGCCCACCGTCAGCCGGCATCTGCGCACTCTGGCCGACGACGGTTGGTTGGCGTCCCGGGTGGACGGCCGAAATCGACACTACCGGGTGGCCGACCCGTTGAGCGATGCCCACCGGGACCTCTGGCGCGTGGTGCGCGCCGGGTTGGGCGACCGGGGTCCCTACGCCGCCGACGCGGAGCGCGCGCGACAGGTGCTCGCGGACCGGCGCCGGCGCTCCGCGGAGTTCTTCGCCGCCTCGGCGGATCGCTGGGACCACCTCCGCAGGGACCTCTTCGGCGCGCGCGCCGAGTCCCTGCCGCTCCTGGGGCTCCTCGATCCGCGTTGGACGGTGGGAGACCTCGGCACCGGAACCGGCGGTTTGGCCGCGGCGTTGGCTCCCTTCGTCGCCCGCGTGGTCGGCGTGGATCGGTCCGAACCCATGCTCCGCGCGGCGGAGCGACGGCTGGAGGGCCTTCCCAACGTGGAGCTCCGTCGGGGAGACCTGGAAGACCTGCCCATGGAGGACGGCGAGTTGGACGTCGCCGTGCTCAGCCTGGTGCTGCACTACGTGGTGGCTCCTCCCGCCGCGCTCCGGGAGGCATGGCGGGCCCTCCGCCCCGAAGGACGCGTGCTGGTCGTGGAGATGCGCCAGCACGACCGCGGTCCGGAGTACGCCGAGGAGATGGGTCATGTCTGGCCCGGCTTCGAGCGAGCTCGGATGGAGGCCTGGCTCTCCGAGTCGGGCTTCACCGCGGTCCACTCCCGTCCCTTGCCCCCCGATCCCGAAGCGACCGGCCCGCTCTTGTTCGTGGCGGCGGGCCTCAAGCCCTGAGCTCCCTCACAGTCAACCCTCCGATCCTACGAACGGCGACGACGATGAAGCAGACGACGATACGTTCCAGGCGGCAGACCTCCGTCACCCCCGGTCGGCCCACGTTCAAGGTCAACGACCTGTCCCTGGCCGAGTGGGGGCGCAAGGAGATCCGCCTCGCCGAACAGGAGATGCCGGGCCTCATGGCGGCCCGCGAGGAGTTCGGCCCTCAGAAGCCCCTCGCCGACCTGAAAGTCATGGGCTCGCTGCACATGACGATCCAGACCGCCGTGCTCATCGAGACCCTCCAGGATCTGGGCGCCGACGTACGGTGGTCATCCTGCAACATCTTCTCCACCCAGGACCACGCCGCCGCCGCAGCCGTGGTGGGTCGAGAGGGGACGCCGGACAACCCGAAGGGGGCGGCCATCTTCGCCTGGAAGGGCGAGACGCTGGAGGAGTACTGGTGGTGCACCCAGCAGGCGCTCACGTGGCCGGACGGCTCGGGCCCCGACACGCTCATGGACGACGGAGGGGATGCCGCGCTCCTCGTCCACAAGGGCGTCGAGTACGAGAAGGCCGGAGCCGTGCCCGCCTTCGACGAAGCCACCGATTCGGAGGAGTGGGGCGTGGTCCTCGACCTGCTTCGCCGAGGCCTGGAGACGGACCCTCGGCGCTGGCATCGGATCGTGGCGAACATCCGCGGCGTCTCGGAGGAGACCACGACGGGCGTCCTCCGACTCTACGAGAGAGAGCGCAACGGCACCCTGCTCTTCCCCGCGATCAACGTCAACGATTCGGTGACGAAATCGAAGTTCGACAACCTGTACGGCTGCCGTCACTCGGTCGTCGACGGGCTGAACCGCGCCACGGACGTGATGATCGCCGGCAAGCTCGCGGTGGTGTGCGGCTACGGCGAGGTGGGCAAGGGATGCGCGCAGGCCCTGAGGGGACAGGGCGCCCGCGTGGTCGTCACGGAGATCGATCCCATCTGCGCGCTGCAGGCGGTGATGGAAGGGTACCCGGTGGTACGCCTCGAAGACGTGGTGGAGGAGGCCGACATCTTCATCACGGCCACGGGCAACCGCGATGTCGTCACCGCGGGACACATGGCGCGGATGAAGGACAAGGCCATCGTGGGCAACATCGGCCACTTCGATCACGAGATCGACATGGCCGGCCTGAAGAAGCTACCGGGCGTGAAGGAGGTGAACATCAAGCCGCAGTATGACGAGTTCGTGTTCCCCGACGGCCACTCGGTGCTCCTCCTGGCGCAGGGTCGACTCATGAACCTCGGGTGCGCCACCGGGCATCCCAGCTTCGTGATGAGCACCAGCTTCACGAACCAGGTTCTCGCCCAGATCGAGTTCGCGACCAATCCGGCCGCCTACGAGAACCGCGTGTACACGCTGCCGAAGAAGCTGGACGAGAAGGTGGCGCGGCTCCACCTGCCGCCGCTCGGGGTCCGGCTCACGCGGCTCACGGACCGACAGGCGACGTACATCGGGGTGGACAAGGAAGGGCCCTACAAGCCGGATCACTACCGATATTAGCCGAGCGAGGGCGGCCCGCGCTTCCAAGGAGGACCGACCCAGGAGGGCGCGCGGAGTCCCCGAGCTCACCCGCCCACGAGGAGCCGTACGGCGAACACGACGATCGTGACCGTCACCACGTTGCGGACCCAGGCGTGCCCCTTGAGAACCTGCAGGTGGACGCCGAGCAGTCCGCCGACGTAGTTGCCGGTGGCGAGCGAGACGGCCATGGGCCAGTCCACCTTCCCGCTGGCCGCGAACAGCACGATGGCGAGGGGCGTGAACACCAGGATCAACGTCACCTTCACGGCGTTCCCGCGGATGAGGTCCAGGCCGCCCACGCTCGTCAACGCGAGAATCAGGAACCCCACTCCGGCCTGAACGAAACCGCCGTAGATCCCCACGACGAAGAACGCGCCGATGAACGCGACGCGTCGGCGGCCGCTCGGAGCTTCGGCGACCGAGTCCATCGCCTTCGGAAGGGGACGCCAGAGGGTCCAGGCCGTGATGCCGAACATCATCAGGGCGAGTACCCGCTGGAACGCGAGATCCCCGATGCGTATGGCGATGATCGTTCCCAGGACCGCCCCGACCACCGAGGACGGCACGCCGATCCACAACCAGGCGCGAGAGATCAGCCCCTTGCGGCCGAACGTCCACACCGCGCCGATGTTCTGCGCGACGATCGCGAGCCGATTGGTCCCGTTGGCCATCGTGGCCGGAAGCCCCAGGAAGATCAGGACAGGGATGGTCAGGAACGACCCGCCCCCCGCGATGACGTTGATGAGGCCGGCGAGCGTTCCGACGCCGAAGAGGAGGGGGACGCTCAGCAGGGGATCACTCACCACAGGCTCCGAGGATCGGGGACCGGGTAGCTTCGCACGGAACGGCCGGAGCGTCCAGTCGAGGCAAGGTACGCGATCCCGCGGACGCGTCGTATCGGTGGCAGGGGCAGCGCCGCGCGGTCGCGCACGAGGCTAGCAGATCCGGGGCAGCTGATCCCCCGGCAGCTGATCCACGATCCGCGTGCCTCCCAGCCCCGTGTGGAGCACGACGAGCCCCTTGTGCTCGTCGACCACGCGCCCCACGAGCGCGGCGCCCCTTCCAGCCTCGTGGGCACGCAGGACCTCGAGGGCCCGCGGCGCCGCCTCGAACTCGACGAACGCCACCATCACGCCCTCGTTCGCGACGTAGAGCGGATCCAGTCCGAGCATCTCGCACGCCGCCTGGACCGGTGCGGGAACCGGGATCCACTCGCCTTCCAGCTCGATTCCGACGCCGGACGCGGCCGCGATCTCGTTGAGCGCGCTGGCCGTGCCTCCGCGCGTCGCGTCCCGCAGGGCGTGGACGCGCGCTCCCACGCTGTCTCGGAGCGATGCGACGAGGGGTGAGAGGTGCGTCGTGTCGCTCACGATCCCGCCCCCGAAGGCGAAGCCCTCGCGAACGGACAGGACCGCCATGCCGTGCCGCCCGAGGGGGCCGCTCACCAGCACGGCGTCCCCGGGGCGCGCGGCGGAGGGCGCGGGGCGGAAGCCCTCGTGGAGCAGGCCGATGCCCGTGGTGTTCACGAACATCCCGTCGGCCTTGCCCCGATCCACGACCTTGGTGTCGCCCGTCACGACGGTCACGCCGCCCTCCGCGGCGGCCGAGGCCATGGCGTCCAGAACCCGGTCCAGGACATCGAACGGAAGCCCCTCCTCGAGCACGAAGCCGGCCGACAGCCAGCGGGGCGTGGCCCCCATCATGGCCAGGTCGTTGAGCGTCCCGTGGATGGCGAGGTGACCGATGTTGCCTCCGGGAAACTCGAGCGGGTTCACGACGAACGTGTCCGTGGAGAGCACGATCTCGCTTCCTTCCACCGGCACCACCGCGCCGTCGCCGAGCTGGTTCAGGTGGGAGTTGCCGAACCGCGGGAGGAAACGCTCACGCAGGAGCCGGTCGCTCATCTTCCCACCGGAGCCGTGCCCGAGCTGGACCCGGTCGTGCTCGGTGTACGGAACGGGGCAGACCGGGCCGGAGGCGGGAGACGCCATGTCAGGCCCTCTCCGACGCCTCGCGCCGGTAGCGGCTCACCGCGTAGTAGGCGGCGCACGCTCCCTCGGACGACACCATGGGGGCCCCGAGGGGAGACTCGGGCGTGCATGAGACGCCGAACGCCGGACACTCGAACGGCTTCATCCGTCCACGAAGCACGTCCCCGGCGTGACATTCCGGAGATTCTTCGGCCCGAATCTCTCCGAGGTCGAACTTCCGCTCCGCGTCGAACGCCTCGAACTCGGGCCGGAGCCCGAGCCCACTGGACGGGATCACGCCGATCCCACGCCAGCCGCGGTCCACGACACGGAAGACCCGCTCCATCAGGTTCCTCGCCGACGCGTTCCCTTCCCTGCGGACCGAGCGAGCGTACTGGTTCTCGACCTCGTGACGCCCCTCCTCGAGCTGACGCACGGCCATCCAGATCCCCTGGAGGATATCCAGCGGCTCGAAGCCCGTCACGACGATCGGCACACGATACCGTCGGGCCAGCGGCTCGTACTCCGCCCAGCCCATCACCGTGCAGACGTGGCCGGCAGCGAGGAAACCCTGCACGCGATTGTCCGGCGCCTCGAGGATCGCCACCATCGCGGGCGGAACCATGACGTGCGCGACGAGGGCGCTGAAGTTCGTGATGCCGAGCTCACGCGCCCTCCACACCGCCATCGCGTTGGCCGGCGCCGTCGTCTCGAACCCGACCGCGAAGAAGACGACCTCCTTGTCGGGGTTCTTCCGAGCGAGCTCCAGGGCGTCCAGCGGGGAGTACACCGGCCGGACATCCCCCCCTCGGGCCCTGACCTGGAAGAGGTCTTCCGTGCTCCCGGGCACACGCAGCATGTCGCCGAACGAGGCGAAGATCACGTCGGGGCGGCCGGCCAGGTTCAGGGCCCGGTCGATCTGCTCCAGGGGTGTGACACAGACCGGACACCCGGGCCCGTGGATCATCTCGACGACCCCTTCGAGCACCTGATCGATGCCTTGTTTGATGATCGTGTGGGTCTGCCCCCCGCATACCTCCATGAGCGTCCAGCGCCGCGTGGCCGTGTCCCGGATCCGCTCCACGAGCGCCCGTGCCAGCTTCGCGTCCCGATACTCGGCCAGGTATTTCACGCCGGCGCCTCCGGCTCCCCCATGGCCCGCAGGGCCTCGTAGGTCCGGTGTGCTTCCTCCTCGTCCACCCTGCTCAGCGCGAACCCCACGTGGACGATCACGTAGTCGCCGACGCTCACCTCGTCCGCCACGTAGGCGAGGCACACCTCCTGGGACACGCCATCGAAATCCACCACGCCCATCGGCAGCCCGGCGTCGGTCCGTATCGCCACGATCCGCCCGGGAATCCCGAGACACATTTCGTCGTCTCCTCCTCGCTCCGGAGGGTCAGAGGTTCATCCGGGCCGAAGCCACCACGGCCTGACCGTAGCTCACGGCCCCGTCGTTCGGCCCGAGCGCACGGGGGACGAGCACGCGGAGACCGGCCCGCTGGAGGCGGCCGACCACGCCCGCCAACAGCCGCGCATTCTGGAAACAACCCCCTCCCAACGCGACGATGTCCAACGCCTGTTCCTCGCAGAGGCGCGAGGCCAGCGCCGCTGCGGCTTCGGCGACGCTTTCGTGGAAGCGGGCCGCCAGCTCGGCGACGGCGATCCCCCGCGAGAGGAGCGAGCCGAGCGCCTCCAGCAACGGGAGGGGATCGAGCACCCACATGTCGCCGTTACGACGGGCGGGGAACGGAAGCGGCTCCGCGCTCGTGTGCCCGGCGAGCGATTCCAGCTCCATCGCGGCTTGCGCCTCGTGACGCGCGAGCGCGCGGACCCCGAGGACCGCCGCGGCCGCGTCGAAGAGCCTTCCCAGGGATGAGGCCTCGGGGGCGTTGACGCCGCGCACGATCTGGAGCTCGGCTATGGAGCGCTCCTCCTCCGGCACGTCGCGGAACGCCCGCGTGAACGCGGCGGCGTCGGCGTCCGGGAGGGACACGTACCCCAGCGCCACACGCCACGGCACCCGTGCCGCCAGGTCTCCTCCCGGAAGCGGCGCGTAACGAAGGTGCCCCAGGCGCTCGAAGTCGGTGAGGCCGGAGCGCAGGAATTCCGCTCCCCACACGCGGCCGTCGGCACCGTACCCGGTTCCGTCGAACGCCAGCCCGAGGACATCACCGATCACGCCGTGCTCGCCCTGGACCGCCGCGATGTGAGCGTGGTGGTGTTGTACGGGTGGAAGCTCGGCCAGCCCGGACTCCTCGGCGACACGCGTGGACAGGTATCCGGGGTGGAGGTCCCGCACCACCGCCTCCGGCTCCACGCGGAACAGCGTACGGAAGCGGTGGAGCACGTCCTCGAAGTGCGCGAGCGTCTCGACATTCTCGAGATCCCCCACGTGCTGGCTCACCCACGCATCCTTCCCCTGCGCCAACGTCAGCGTGTTCTTCAGGTGCGGCCCGACGGCCAGGAACGGCCGGGAAGCCGGCACCGGAAGCGGCACGGGAAGGGGCGCATACCCGCGGGCGCGCCGGAGGAACAGCGGGCCCGAAGGCGTCCAGCGCACGAGCGAGTCATCGTAGCGCGCCACGATTTCGCGATCGTGCAGAAGGAGCGCATCCGCGATGTGGCTCAGACGCATGCGTGCCTCGGCATTGCCGATCGCGATCGGCTCGTCGCTCTCGTTCCCGCTCGTCATGACGAGAGGCCGGCAAGCCTCTTCCAGCAGCAGAACATGGAGCGGCGTATACGCAACCATGATCCCCACGGTCGAGAGGCCGGGCGACACGGAGGGCGCGAGCGGCGCGTCCGGCTTCTTCTCCAGCACGACGATCGGCCGCTCCCGCGAGAGAAGGAGCGCCGCCTCCTCCTCGGAGACGCGCGCCAACATCCGGGCCTCGTCGAGCGAGGCCACCATCACCGCCATCGGCTTGGCGTCGCGGCGCTTCCGGGCACGGAGGACCCGCACCACCCCCTCGTCCATCGCGTCACAGGCCAGGTGGAAGCCTCCGAGCCCCCGCACGGCGACGATCCGTCCCTGGCTCAGCATCCTGCCCGCCGCCCGCAGGGCCTCGTCCCCTCGGCACGCCACAGTCCCGCTGGTCTCGAGCCACACGGTCGGGCCGCAGACCGGACAGGAGTTGGTCTCGGAGTGATAGCGCCGATCCGTCGGGTCGTTGTACTCGCGCAGACACTCGGGACACTGTGGGAACGCGGACATCGTGCTGCGCTCCCGGTCGTACGGCATCGCCTCGATGACCGTGAAGCGCGGGCCGCAGTCGGTGCACGTGATGAAGGGGTACCGGAAGCGTCGGTTCGTGGGGTCGTGCAGCTCCGCCCAGCACGAAGGGCACAGCGCGACGTCCGGCGAAACCGGAAGCCTACCGGACGGCGCGACATCACTGACGAGCACCTGGAAGCCGGCGACGCCGCTCGTCGTGGAAGGAACGACTTCCAGATCGTCGATCCGTGTCAGCGGGGGCGCCTCGGCGCGGAGCGCCTCGATGAACGCATCCAGGGCGGCGTGGTCTCCCTCCGCCAGGATGCGCACGGATCCGGCCTCGTTGCGGACCGACCCGCGGAGCCCCTCGCGCAGCGCGAGTCGATGCACGAAGGGACGGAACCCCACGCCTTGCACCACCCCACGGACGCGCACCTCGACGGCCTGCGATTCCGGGTGGTCCGCCTCGCGTGGCGACACGACGGGACGTGCCACGGTCACGCGCCGGCTCGCGTACGCGCGTGGGACCTGAGGAAGTCGTACCAGGACGCCATCCCCTCCCCGGTGAGCGCGGAGGTGAAGAAGAACTCCAGCTCGGGGTTGACCTCGCGCGCGAACGCCACCGCCCGATCCACGTCGAACGAGAGGTGAGGCAGGAGGTCCATCTTGTTCAGGATCGCGCAACGCGCGGCACGGAACATCGCGGGATACTTCACCGGCTTGTCCTCGCCCTCCGTCACGGAGAAGACGACGACCTTCGCGGTTTCGCCGAGATCCCAGCCCGCTGGACACACCAGGTTGCCCACGTTCTCGATGAAGAGCAGGTCGACCTCCGACAGCTCGAGGCCGTCGAGGGCAGCGTCCACCTGACGGGCATCCAGGTGACAGGCGCCGCCGGTTACGACGGCGTGTACGAGCCGCTCGGTCCACCGGGCGATCCGGTCGGCGTCGTTCTGCGTCTGGACGTCTCCCGTCACCACCGCCATCCGCAGCTCGCTGCCCAGATCCTGGAGCGTGCGCTCGAGCAAGGCCGTCTTCCCCGAGCCCGGGGACGAGACCAGGTTGAACGCAGGGACACCATGCTCGCGCAGGCGGTGGCGCACTCCGGCGGCCAGCGCGTCGTTCCTCTCCATGACCCGCTCGCGCACTTCAATCCGTCGGACCGTCATGCTCCACCTCCAGATAGCTGACGCGCAGATCCTCGCCCGGCACCATCTCCATGGTGACCCGCGCCCCGCGGAAGGGGGGCTCGCCGAGGAGGACGTCGAGGCAGAACTCCAGGGAGTCGGGCTCGACCCCCGAGTCTCTCCCCACGGTCACGCCTACTTCGCGGACACGGCTCAACGCCGCCGCGCCCACCTGATCCTCGGCGATCCGGCAGATCTCCAAGGCGAGGCTGAACTCGTGCAAAGGCACATCCTCCCTGCACTTAGCATAACCAACGGCGGCAACGGGTAAGTCGGGACAACTACGCTCCGGGGATGGGGGAAAGACCCGACCCGAGGTGAACCGGCTCACCGGTCGGTGCAACCTTCGCGGCCCCACATCCGTAGGGGGCTTGAAGCAACGCGTCGATCCCCACGAACCTCCACCCCGCCGACGGACATGTCGCCGAAGAAAGCCATTCTCCGAACCCTCATCAAGGTCCACGAGTCCGGTCGGGCCACCTATACGCGACCTCCATCCATCCCCGGCTTCGGAGCGGACCCCGAGCGATTCCAGAAGGCGGTCAACGAGCTCCTGAAGGACCGTCTCATCGAGGGGCGGAGGGACGACGAGGGGCACATGGCCGTGGCCCTCAATGCCCATCGCCTCGCCGACGTGAGGCGCTACCTGCGTCCGGCCTGGGCCCATCCCGCGGTGTGGGCGGTCGCCGTCGTGGTGGGCGTCCTCGGTGTCGGGTTGATGCTGTAGAGGTCGGCCCGTGCCGTCCGACCTACTTCACGGCATTGATCATGTCGAAGATCGGCAGGTACATCGCGACGATCATCCCGCCTACGACCAGACCCAGCACCACGATCATGATGGGCTCCATCGCGGAGAGCAGGGTCTCCACCGCGGCGTCCACCTCTTCGTCGTAGAAGTCCGCGATCTTGGTGAGCATCTCGTCCAGACCGCCGGTCTGCTCCCCCACGTTGATCATCTGGACGACCATGGGCGGGAACACGCCCGACTCCTTCAGCGGGCCGGCGATGGTCTCACCGCCGGCGATCGACGCCCTGGACCCCATCACCGCGTCGTGGATCACGCGGTTGCCGGCCGTCTTCGCCGTGATCTCGAGTCCCTCGAGGATGGAGACGCCCGAGGAGACCAGCGTGCCCAGGGTGCGGGTGAAACGCGCCACGGCCGACTTGCGCTGCAGGTCGCCGAGCACGGGCAGTGACAGCAGCATCTTGTCGATGAGGAGCTGTCCCTGCTTGGTCGCGTAGAACTGCTTGATACCCACGATGGCGCCCGCGATGGCGGCCCCCAGGGCCCACCACCAGGCCTGGAGGAATGCCGACATCCCGATGACGAGGCGTGTGGGAAGCGGCAGGGGAATGCCCGCGGACGCGAACATCGTCTGGAACGTGGGGATCACGAAGATCAGCAGCACGACGACGCAGAGCCCGGCCACCGTGAAAATGACGGCGGGGTACACCATGGCGCCTTTGATCTTCCGCACCAGAGCGTCGTTCTTCTCCAGGAAGGTCGCCAGGCGCAGCAGGATCGTGTCGAGAATACCGCCCGCCTCGCCGGCAGCCACCATGTTCACGAACAGCTCGGTGAAGACCTTGGGGTGCTTGCCCATGGCGTCAGCGAGCGTATGCCCCGACTCGACGTCGTAGAGCGTGTCCTGGATGGTCTTGCGCAGGGAGGGGTTCTCGGTCTGCTCGGCGAGGATATCCAGGCTTTGCACGAGCGGCAGACCCGAGTTGATCATCGTGGCGAACTGTCGCGTGAAGATCACGATGTCCCGCGTCTTCACGCCCCCGCCGAACGAGAGGGTCAGTTGCTTCGATTTCTCCCGTACGGAGACGGGAATCATCTTCTGCCTGTGCAGGAACGCGAGGACGTCGTCCTTGGTGGGAAGCTCGACTTCCCCCGACTGGATATCCCCGCCCGACGCGGGTCTCGCCGAGTACGCGAAGGTGGGCATGGTCTCCTACCTGGTAGCCACGGTGCGTTGCGTCGTCACGCGAGCGAGGCCGGTACGGGCTCACCCACGGCGCGAAGGAGCTCCGCGGGATCACCGGAACGCTTCAGGGCCTCTTCCAGCGTGACCTCTCCCCTCATATATAGCATCTGGAGCGCGTCGTTCATCGTCTGCATGCCATGCTTCTTGCCGGCCTGCATGAGCGAGTAGATCTGGTGGATCTTCTCGTCGCGGATGACCGCGCGGATGGCCGGGGTGCAGATCATGATCTCGCAGGCCGCGACTCGCCCCTTGCCCTTCGCCTTCGGAAGCAGCGTCTGCGTGACGACACCCTCGAGGACGAAGGCGAGCTGGGCGCGGATCTGCGCCTGCTGGTGCGACGGAAACGCGTCGATGATGCGATTGATGGACTCCGCCGCCGAGTTCGTGTGCAGCGTCGCGAACACCAGGTGCCCCGTCTCGGCGATGGTGAGGGCCGCCGCGATCGTCTCCAGGTCCCGCATCTCGCCGATGAGGATGACGTCGGGGTCCTGGCGCAAGGCGTACTTCAGCGCCGCCGTGAACGTCTTGGTGTCCGCCCCCACCTCGCGCTGGTTGATCATGCAGTTCTGGTGGCGGTGGATGAACTCGATGGGGTCCTCGATCGTGATGATGTGGCCCTTCCGCTCCCGGTTCACCTTGTCCACCATCGCCGCCAGCGTCGTGGACTTCCCGGATCCGGTCGGGCCCGTCACGAGCACGAGCCCGCGTGGACGCTCCGCCAGCTTGTTGATGATTGGCGGCAGTCCGAGCTTCTCGATGGAGACGATCTCGTAGGGGATCTGGCGGATCGCCATCGCCACGCACCCCCGCTGCTTGTACACGTTGCCGCGAAAGCGAGAGAGGTTCTGCACGCCGAACGAGAAGTCCAGCTCGTCCTCGGTCTCGAAGCGCTTCTTCTGGTTCTCGGTGAGGATGGAGTAGGCCAGCGACAGTGTGTCCTTGGGCGTCAGGACCTGGTTGAGCTTCGAGTTCATCAGGTCGCCATCCACCCTGAGCTTCGCCGGATTCCCGACCGTGATATGGAGATCCGACGCCCCCCTCTGGATCATCTCCTGGAGGAGGACGCGCAGACTGAGCTCCTGCGGTTGTGGCGGCTGACCGACACGGCCTGCGGGCTGATTCATTCCTCGTTCCCTTGTGTATGCGATCTCGGACGCCTACTCGGCGACCGTGGTCTCCTTGACGACCTCGTCCAACGTGGTCACCCCGCGCTCCACCTTCTTCAGCGCGTCGTCGCGAAGGGTGAGCATTCCCTCGGAGACGGCGATCTCGCGGATCTCGTCCGTGCTCAGTTCCTTCATGATGCCTTTCCGGAGAGCCGGGCTCATGATCATGACCTCGTAGAAGCCGCAGCGCCCCTTGTATCCCGAGCCGTTGCACTTCTCGCAGCCGGCACCCTTGTAGAACGTGGTCTTCTCCGCCCAGTCCAGCGGGACCCTCGCGGCCCTCAGGAACTCCTCGTCGTACGTCGTCTCGGTCTTACAGTTGTTGCAGATCCGGCGCCCCAGGCGCTGCGCCGACACGAGGTTCAGGGCGGAGGCGACATTGAACGGTTCCAGCCCCATGTCGATCATGCGGGTGATCGTCGAGGGTGTGTCGTTCGTGTGCAGCGTCGAGAGCACGAGGTGCCCCGTGAGGGCCGCCTTGATCGCGATGCCGCCCGTCTCGAGGTCACGGATCTCTCCCACCATGATGATGTTCGGGTCCTGCCGCAGGAACGCCTTCAGCGCTGCCGCGAACGTCATTCCGACCTCGTTGCGCACCAGCACCTGGTTGATCCCGTAGATGTTGTACTCCACGGGATCCTCGGCCGTCATGATGTTCGTGTCGATCGTGTTGATCTGCGACAGGGCCGAATAGAGCGTCGTGGTCTTCCCGGATCCGGTGGGCCCCGTCACCAGCACCATCCCGTACGGGCGCTGGATGGCCCACATGAAGTCTTTCTCGGCCTTGGGCTCGAACCCGAACTTCGTCAGGTCGAAGGTCAGGTTGCCCTTGTCGAGAATACGCATCACGATCTTCTCGCCGAAGATCACGGGCAGGGTGGAGACGCGGAAGTCCACCACCTTGTTCTTCATCTTCAGCTTGATGCGCCCGTCCTGCGGCACCCGCTTCTCCGCGATGTTCAGGTCCGCGAGGATCTTCACGCGCGACGTGATGGCCGCCTTCATCTTCATGGGCGGCTTCATGACCTCCTGCAGCGAGCCGTCGATCCGGTAGCGGATCCGGATCTCCTTCTCGAAGGGCTCGATGTGGATGTCGGAGACTCCCCGCAGCACGGCGTCGGTGAGGAGCCCGTTGATGAACTTCACCACGGGCGCCGACTCCATCTCCGCTTGGAGGGCGGCCATGGAGGACTCTTCCTCCTTCTCCTCCACAACCTCGACGTCGACGTCCCCGACCAGGTCGCCCAGGTCGGGCAGGGCCTGCTCCTCCTCCTTGCCGTAGTACTTGTCCAGGTGCTTCCGGAGCGTGAACTCCCCGACGATGACGGGCTCGATGTCGAGCTTCGTCATGAACTTCAAATCGTCGATGGCCGCGAAATCCGTGGGGTTGGTCATCGCGACGGTGAGCATGCGCCCCACGCGCCGCAGGGGAAGGACGAGGTGTTTGTGGGCGACGTCGGGCCTCACGAGCCTCAGGATCTTCTCGTCCACCGTGACCTTGTCGAGGTCCACGGCCGGGACGCGGTACTGCCTGGCCAGCATCCTGGTGAGCTCTTCCTCGGCGACGAAGCCGAGCTTGACCAGGGCGTATCCGATCCGGGTGCCGCCGGTCTTGGCCTCGGTCAGCGCGGCCTGGAGCTGTTCGTCGGTGACGAGCCCTTCGCGCACGAAGAGATCGCCGAGCCGGATTTCGGAAGCGACCTTCGCAGACATCGACTGCGCCGATCCTTGCTGGAAGGGGAGGGAGCCCGCAGGCCGCGGGCGGACCATGGTAACAATACGGGGGATCTCCCGCCCCGTACAAGGGAAGACTGCCCCTCGGACGTACCTTCTCAGCGGTTCACCGTCACCAACGGCCGCAGCCGCGCCAGCGTCGCGGGTCCGATTCCCCGGACGAGAAGGAGGTCGTCCACGGTGCGAAACGGCGCCCGGGAGCGGGCTTCCAGGATCCTTCTGGCCAGGGCCGGCCCCACTCCCGGAAGCGCCTGGAGGGCCAGCGTGTCGGCCCGATTCACGTCCACCAGCGCCGGCGCCGGGGTCGGCTCCGCGCCGCGGCGCCGGCCGAGAGGAGGGTCGCTCAGGTCCAGATACGGTCGGATCTTCCCCAGGAGCGACGGCCCGATCCCCCGGACGCGGAGGAGGTCCTCGGGTGCCCGGAAGGGGCCGTCCGCCTCTCGCGAGCGGACCAGGGCATCGGCCAGGGACGTCCCCACCCCCGGAAGACGGTCGAGCTCCGCCGCGCTCGCGCGGTTGGGGTCGAGGCGCTCGTTCGCGCCCAGGGGGGCCGCGCGCATGCGCGCCTCCTCCACCCGCTCCCGGCTCTCCGCGAGCAGCACGGGAAGCGCGTCCGGGGCGGCCGGGGCCTCCTCCGACCGCACACCGCCCCACGCCAGGCGCGCCAGGCTCGCCGCGAGGAGGATGGCGGCCACCCTTCCCAGACCCCGGGTTTCGGCATCGGACATGGGCGATCCTGGCATCCCGGGCAGGCCACGGGAATGGCGGGATGGGCGGTGGCGGCCTCAGCGTGGCGGACCGGCCGGAAGGACGCCCGCCGAGAACTGGAGCTGTCCGAAGACGCCGAGCTGGAGATGCGTGGACCGGTTCTGCTGGCCCACGAACGACTGGCGGTCGTCGAAGCTCGCCTGCACGCCGATCTCCATGTCGCCGACGCTCGTGTCCAGGGACACGGAGAGACTCCGGCGGATCTGATCCAGGAAGGGGACGCAGCGCTCCTGCGTGGCGGTGGTCCGACAGTGACGCTCGGCCGTGTAGCCAGCCAGAAGGGAGAACCGCACGGGGCGGTCCAACCTCGTACCCCACGGCCCCGGCGGCAGGAACTGCGAGCTCACCGAGATGCGGTGCGATGACTCGGCCCGTTCGGTGAGGCCGGTCGGGTCTTCGGATTCTCCGCTCTGGAAGGAGCCCCGGTAGGTGGTGACGAGCGTCCCCAGCCAGGACACGCTCACGTTCACCGGGATCTGCACGTCCCGCTGCATACGACGCTGTAGCCCCCGAGCGCCGTACAGGGTGCTCTGCTCGATGGCGGCGTATCCCGCGGTCAGGCTCACCCTGCGCATCAGCGTGAACGCCGGCGGCGTGATCGGAGGGAGCGACGCGCGGAGATCGGGCCACCGCCTCCGGGTCGTGGTCCGATCGCTCCGGGTATCCAAGGTGGAAGTCTCGGCCCGCTGATAGGCCACGTCGAAAGCGCCCCCACCGGGGAAGAGGAGCCCGGAGCCCAGCGTCCACGAAGCCTGGTCGGTGAGGGTCGCAGCCGTGTCGGCGTCCAGGAACCGGAAGTCGTCGGCGCCGCCCCATCCGAGCTGGAAGCCGAGTCCCGGATCCACGGGATCCCGGTTGAACCGCGAAACCAGGCCATCCTGGTACGTCGCGGACAGGGGACGAATGGACCGGAGGAGGGCTCGGAGCTGTCCGACAGCGGGATCCTCGCCCTGCTCCGGACCGCTCGCGAGGTGCTCCGCGAGGATGCCGGGATCCAGGGACACGAGCGCCTGCCAATCGCGCTGGCCGCGGGCGTTGCGCGCGAGCGCGAGCACGGTGTCGCTCGCCACGACCTCCCGGACCAGATAGCTCGTGTTCCGGTCCGACCCGTAGGCGCTGTTCCAGTCCAGGTCGGTCCTGAGCCAACGGAAGAGGGTCGGCCGGAACCCCAGCCTCGTGCGCACGGTCCGGTTCGTCTCCCATCCCAGATCCACACCCGTGACGCGCGCGCGCTCCGCTCGGATCAGATTCCGCACGCCTGGATCCGCCACGGCGTCCTCCGGAGAGAGGAGATCCCGGGTGGACAGCACGGTGAGGCTCGCATCGAGCGCTTCGAGCGGCCGGAGCCTGACGTTCGCCGCGGTCTCGACGAACTCACGCGGGGCCTTCGTCGCCACGGCGAGCGTATCCCCGCTCACGCGGACGATCCGCTCGAAGCGGAGGATCTCGGCATCCTGACGCTCATAGGACGTACCGACGGAAACACGCTCCGGCGTCCACCGCAGCCGCGCTCCCAGCAGCTTCTCCTCCAGGAACCCGGGCAGAACGGCACGCACCGCGTCCTCCGCGAATCCGGGGACGAGCGGCACGTTCCTGTCCTCGGGCTCGCGCATCCACGCGACCCCCGCGTCGAGGCTCTTCACCTCGCTCTCGGTCGTGACCGTGGAGCCACGGGTCGCGGTGTACCCCACGCGCGCGTCGAGACCATCCACGAAGAAGCCCACCCACGGGTTGGCCGCCTGTGTGCTCTTCCGGAAGGAGAGCCCCACACGCGAGCGCCGCGAATCCGTGGAACGGAGGTTGCGGATGCGATCGGCTTGCACGTCGGAGTTGAGGAGGAACGTGGGATCCTGGCTGGTCCGGTCCACGGAGACGGTCAAGGGCATCTCGATGGCCCATTCGGCCGGCGCCCAGCGGTCCAGTCGCAGCGAGGACACCACCGACAGGGACCGGTCCGTCTGGTAGGTGGCCTCATCACGCAACTGGCGGAAGAGGGCCCCCCGACTGGTCCACGTCACCCGGCTCGCGAGGACGCCCGCACCGTCGAGGACCACCTCCGCCGACGTGGCGAGCCCCGCGTCTCGCACCGGGCGGCCCAGCCGCAGCTCGTCGATCCAGATCTCGCCGGAGAGCGGCGCGGCGCCCTGGTTGAGCACGCCGAGGGAGATCTCGCGGACGTGCGCGAGGTCGGGGGCGCGTCCCCGGTCCTTCAACACCACGGCGTAGGAGGAGTCGGCCGACCAGAGCGCGATCGGCGGGGCACCCGGGCCGGGCGGCTCGAGATTCAGCTGCTCCTCGGCGCGCTGCCGAAGATCCAGCCATTCCTGGAAATCCACGACCACCTCGGGGAGCCAGTCGGCCGCGGTCACACCGGCCGGACCGACGGGCGAATTCAGGCGCGAGCGGAAGAGATAGAAGTTCTCCGCGTCGCTTCCGACCTTCAGGAAGAACCAGTGGGGTCGGTCGGGCCCGAAGTCTCCCGAACGGGTCACCACCCAGAGCCGGGCCTGGCGATACGAGAGGAAGTTCCTCGGCCGCTGGGGGAAGCGGTGGTAGACCTCGGCGCGGCCGAGCGCAGGCACGGCGTCGAACGTAAGTCCCAGGGACTTCTCGTTGAACTCGATACCCTGTCCCGCGTAGGCCGTCGTGGGATCCAGCAGATCCTCCTTGACCCGTGGCGGTGATTCGTACGAGCTCCCCTCCGTGACCTGGGAGACCGAGCCGACCTCGAGGCGCCCGCCCGCGAGGATCGTGTCTCCTCCCAGCCCGGCCAGGATCCCCTCACCCGCGCGCTTGATCCAGCGGGACCCCACGAGGCGCATGCGGGCGAGCTGGAGGGTCCTGCCCCGCGCCCCGGTCACCGTCATCCGGAGGTGCTTGACCGCGCGCAGGTCGGCGTCCGTGAACGCGCCCCCCACCTCCACCGTCCCCGCTCCGCGGAGGGGAACGCGGTAGAGCTGGAAGTCCGTTCCGGTTTCCTCCCTGGCCCTGGCCAGGAACGGCGACGAACCGTCCAGGTGGATCACGTACCGCAGGTGTCGCTCCTGCGTGTCGAGGTTCCCATCCGCGTCCAGGTCCTCGGAGTCACGCCGCCCATTCCCCCGGGTGCAGGTGGCCCTGGCGTCGCCGCGTCGATAGATCTCCCCCGGGCTGGCGAGGCAGGCCTCGTCCCAGACGCCCACCTCGTCGGACGCGCTGTTCCAGATCTCGCCGCGGGCCGGATCGGCCTCCTGATCGAGGATCCCGAGGCCCCACGGGTCCCCGGTCCGCCCCTGGGTCCCCGAGGTCGCTCCCCGGCCGTTCACGAACAGCGCGTCCTCACTCACGGAGCCGAGGTCGATGACCAGGGTGAGGGGCTCTCCGCCCGCCACGTAGAACTCGAGGAAGTCGGTCTTGGTGAGGTCGAGGCCCGTCGTGGACAGCGCCGTCGTGATCGAACGCCACGACGGACGCGGCAGCGCGCCGCGGCCCGGGCCGAACGTCACGAGGAGGCCGGGCTCCCGCACCTCCGAGCCCGCCACCTTGATCTGACGGTCGATCTCCTGACGTGGGAAATACCCTTCGTGGACGCCGACGCTGTCGCCGCCGACGGCCTCGACCACCCACCGGGACTGCCACACCATCGGGACGGCCGTCGACGCGTCGAGCGCGCCCGGGAGCGTGCCGACCGCGCCCTCCACGGAGGTGGGCGCGCTCCCGAGCACCCATTCCGAGGAGACGAGAGAGACCGGGAGCTCGGCCGCCGCGTCGAAGTCGTCCAGGAACGCCGTCCCGCGCGTGTTGGGGTTGGGCAGCGAGACCGCCACCTCCCCACCCAGGGAGAGCTTCGTGTCGCCATCGAAGCGGAGGCCCGGAATCCGGTCCAGGAGGCGGTCGAACCATCGGACCGGAATAGAGCTGGCACCGCTCACCCCACCGGTCACCGCGGCGCCTGGCTCGGTTCCGAGCTGCGGGCGCGTGACCACCGTGCGCTCCGACTGGTAGAGCGTCAGGAAATCGAGGCCGCCCGAGCCCCCCAGCGACGTGTGGGCCCGGAATCCGAAGACCTGCGTGGGCACGACCTGGAAGAGCTGGCGCTGCTCCCAGGTCGCGCGTACGACGGCATCGGGGCTGGCGGCGAAGAGCTGCTCCGGGTCCAGGAGGTTGACCTGGCCGAGGTCGTAGTCGATCTCATAGTCCACCGCGCGCATCAGGAGCCGGTCCCCGAGCCATACGCGCTCGCTGCCGTCCCGGATCCCCACGGCCCCCAGCGAGAACGAGGAGATGACACCCTCGCTCCGGATCCGGTAGGTGAGCGTCAGCCGGAAGAGGCCCGCGTTGTCCCGCTCGTACGGATCCTCCTCCTCGTAGATCGTCCGGTTGGCGTCGTCGGCCAGGATCCGGCCTGTCTCCTCAGCGGACAAGCCGAGTGATGGGACGGGGGGAGGGTCCGCGAACGGACGGAGCGTCGGGAAGACCACGAACGTCCCCTGCACCGGGGGCTCGTCCTCGAAGAGCTCGGCGCCGGGCGTGTAGACGAACGCGGCGTCGAGCATATCGAGGGGCGATTCCTCGTCGAGGCCGAGGAGCCGCAGGAACGTGACGTCGTCTCCGGAGGGGGCACGCTTGAACGTCCGCCCGGCGGACAACTCGCCCAGCGAGATCGAGAGCGCCACGGACCCGGGCTCCACGTCCCGCGACCCCGATACCCGGTAGACCTGGTGCATCTCGAAATCCCACGTGGGCCGCCCGGGCTGGTGGTTCGCCCCGGATGCCTTCAGCAAGCGGAGGCGGGGACGATCACCCAGGTTGTGGATGCGTTCCGGATTGTAGTCGCCCACGGTGTCCCCGGCCGCGGTGATATACGTCACCGCGAGCATCTCCTCGCGCCGGAGTGGGGTGCGGAGCGCGATCCACAGGCCCGACGGATGCACGAAGTAGTCCACGCCCGGCTGGAGGTACCGGAACCACCCGGATTCCTCCACCACCGCGCCGTCGGCTCCTTCCGCGCGTGCGTCCGCCTGGATGAACCCCTGCACCTGCTGGCGGAGCACGGGGTCGTCCTCGAAGCGGTAGACCTGCACGGGGTCCGGCCCCGGCGCCGACGTCGGCGGAGCGGATCCCTGGTCGAGCGCCAGGACGTCCACGTGCGGCCAGCGCTCGATCTCGCGGGGGTCGAGCAGGAAGAAGAACTGGCCGCGGACGTAGGCGGCGTCGTCCACGACCAGCGTATCCTCCTGGACGAACGCCCGCTGGTCCCCCAGACCCGTGAGACGGAACTCGCGGGAGTTGAGGTCTCCGCGCTGCTGCGCCCACACGGTCTGGAAGTCCATGGGGCCGAGCTGTCCCTCGGCCTGGAAGCCGAAGTTGCCGGCAGGAATCCCCTCGGTGAGGAAGCGGGACGTGGGGAGGCGGAACGTCACGTCCCCCACCTCGAGGCGCCGCAAGATGTCGTCCTCGTCGCCTTCGTAGATGATGTTGATGCGATTGGCGGCATCGAACTCGCGCGCCTGGTCGAAATCCACGTCCACCCGGACCCGGTCCAGGATCGTGCCGGCCACCTGGACCCCGAACTGGACGTCGGGGCTGATCTGCGGGATCAGCGTCGGTGTGCAGCTCACCTTGAGCTGAGGATCGCAGGGCTGAAAGCGGGCCCAGTCGCCGCCGAGCTCCATGCGGCTGCGGACCTGCATGGCGAGGTCGGCGAAGTCCGTCACGAAGCGCGGCATACCGCCTCCGGCCGTGTCCGCGACGACGGGTCTCACGCGGGGCGTGACGGCCGGCAGGAACACCGATGTGTCGGAAGGGAGGCGCCCCCACTCGGCCACCCGCGTACGGAACCAGTCCCCCATGAGAGCATCGGGATCCCCGTGCGCGAGCGCCCGGTCCGCCCAAAGGGCCTCCAGGTCCTCGCCTGGCAGCGGCCCGGCCGGCAACGAGGGGAACAACCCGCCCGACGTCATCGGGATCCGGCGCAGGCCCAGACGCACGTGGGGGGATCCGGGGTCGGCCGCCAGCCCGGAGGTCACCGCCCGCGGGAGTCGTCCCAGGTCCGCGCGCACGATCGTATCCGGCGGCGCCGGCCCGGGCACGGGCGGTTCGGGGACGGCCGACACCGGCGGCTCGGAGGCGACGGGCCCGAGCAGGGAGAGGACGAGGAGGAGGAGACGCAGGAGCACGGTCGCGGGTCAGGCCACGAACGAACGGGATGACGGCGGGGTACGGAACCGACGGTCCCGCCTCCCATGAGGGAGGCCCCACCTTGAGGCGGTACGTCGGCCGGGACTAGCTTGGCGCGCCGACGGGCCCTTCAACGCCGACTCGAGGACGGCCGCGATGCGGATAGCAGTGCTCACCCGATACCTGGTTCGGGCCCACATGGGTCCGTTCCTGTTCAGCGTGTCCACGATCACCGGCCTGATCTTCCTGAACGCGGTCGCGCAGCGCATCGACTCCCTGGTGGGCAAGGGGCTCTCGTGGACGGTGGTGGCGGAATTCCTGGTGTTGTCCCTACCTCATACGGTCGCGCTGTCCCTCCCGATGGCGGTCCTCGTCGCCGTCCTCTACGCGTTCAGCGAGCTCACCGAGCACAACGAGGTCATGGCCCTCGCCGCCGGCGGTGTACGGCCCACGCGTGTCCTCGGCCCCCTGCTGGCCATGGGGGCCGTGGCCACGTTCGGGATGCTCTACTTCAATGATACGGTGCTCCCGGAAGCGAACCACCGGCTAAAGAACCTCCTCATGGACATCGGTCGCAAGAGTCCGACCTTCGAGCTCCGCGAACGGGTCGTCAACGAAATCCAGGTCCAGGGCGGGATGACGCACTACTTCCTTACCGCCACGCGCATCGATCCCTCCACGAACACACTCGAAGACGTAACGATCTTCGACCGGAACAATGCGATGCAGCAGCGCACGACCTACGCGGCCCGGGGCGTGATGGCGTTCAACGAAGCTCGAACCGACCTCTTCCTGACCCTGTACGACGGCGAGGTCCGGGAGGCGCAGCCCGACCGGCCCGGAGGGTTCCAGCACACGTATTTCCAGTCGCAGGTCGTGCCCCTGCGCGGAGTGGGCGACGAGTTGGACCGACAGCTCGGGGGCACCGAGCGCAGCGACCGCGAGATGGACTTCGACATGCTCGTCGAGCAGGCTTTCGAGCGGGATCTGCAGCAAGCCGACATACGGCGCAAAAACGAGGAACGGTCGTTGGCAGCCGTTCGGATGGCGCTCGGTAGGCCCACCAAGGCCGACTCGACCACGATGGGAAGCCTGAGCTCCGTGCTCGCGGTGGCCGAGATGAGCAGCGAGGACAACGCCACGCTTTTCTCGCGGGACCCGGTGACCCAGTCCGTCGTGGTGGCGACCCGGACGCACCTGACCCAGGTACAGTCGCTGCAGGAGACGGCGAACCGCTATCGCGTCGAGCTCCACAAGAAATGGGCGATCGCGTTCGCGTGCCTCGTCTTCACGCTCCTGGGACCGCCGCTCGCGCTGCGCTTCCCACGGGGAGGCGTGGGCATGGTGGTGGCGGCGTCCACCGCGATCTTCGCGGTCTACTGGATCGGGCTCATCGGGGGCGAGAGCCTGGCGGACCGCCGGGTCGCCGACCCGATGGTGACGATGTGGGTCCCGAACGTCGTGTTCGCGGCAGTCGGCTTCCTGCTCGTGAGCCGCATGGGGCGTGCGGGGGCGACGGTCCGCGGGGGTGGATGGGAAGACATCTGGCTGAGGTTCCGCGACGCGCTCGGACGCGCGGTCCACAGGCGCACGGCGGAGGCGCGGGCATGATCCGGATCCTCGACCGATTCGTGGCGGGGACGTTCCTCAAACTCTTCGTGATTTTTCTGGCGGCGTCGCCGCCCCTGTTCATCCTCGGCGACATCACAGAGAATCTGGACACCTATCTGGACCGAGGCCTCAGTCGCGTCGAAGTGGCCAAGGCCTACCTGTTCGAGCTCCCCCTCTTCATCCAGTGGTCCTTCCCGATCGCCGCCCTCGTGGCCGCGGTCTTCACGATCCACTCGATGACCACGCATCGCGAGATCGTGGCCGCCAAGGCGGGGGGAATCTCGTTCCACCGGGTGGCCCGCCCGATCCTCATGGTGGGCGTCGCCCTCACGTTGGCCGCGCTGGGCCTGACCGAGGTGGTGCCCCGCGGCAATCGGATCGCCGCCCAGATCCTCCGCGACGAGGATCCGCGCAGATCGTGGCGGTCGGACTTCGTCTACGAGTCGGAGAACGGGATGACGTGGCAGGTCGGGCGCCTGGATGCCCCGGATCGGCGCATGGACAATGTCATCATCGAGCGGCCATCCATGCCCGGCAGAGACGGATATCACGTGACCGCCGCCAAAGCCATCTACGATTCGACGGGGGTGTGGACGTTCTCCCGGGGCCAACTTCGGCATTTTCTCCCGGACAGCACACAGCGGTGGTACGAGTTCGAGCAGCTCCGCCTGGCCGGCATCACGGAACCGCCCGAGCAACTCCTCGAAGCGCCCCGCAAGCCCGAGGAAATGACGTACGCGGAAGTGGACCGACTCGCGGAGATCATCCAGCGCACCGGCGGCGACCCGGCCCAGCTCCTCGTGAAGCGCGAACAGAAGCTCTCGATTCCGGTAGCGACCCTCGTCGTCATCCTGTTCGGCGTACCGCTCGCCACCGGAAGTGGCCGCGGGGGCGCTGCCTACGGTATCGGCGTGTCCCTGGGTACTACGATGGTGTACCTCCTGGTGCTCAAGGTCTCCGGAGCACTGGGCCAGGCGGGTACGCTGGCGCCCCTCACGGCCGCATGGCTGCCCAACATACTCTTCCTGGCCGCGGCCGGTGTCCTCTTGCGCCGCGTGAGGACCTGAACCGGCATCCGGCCCCCAAGATCTACCGCAGCTTATCAGCTAGACGGCGGCCAGGCTCGCTACGAAGGCATCCGTGAAACCACCCTCGTAGACCTCCTCCACCGGCCCGCGCAGCACGACGTCGAGATCCTGCGAGACGCGGACCTGCAGATCGCCGCCGTCCATGTGCACGGTGATGGAGCCGGGGGGAAGCAGCCCACGGCTCACGGCCGCGGTCGCCACCGCGCACGACGACGTGCCCGACGCCGAGGTCCGGCCCACGCCCCGCTCCCAGATGAGCGCCCGGCAATCGGACGGTCCCACCACCTTCGCGAGCTGCACGTTCGTGCCGTGCCCGATCGCGGGATGCGTCGCGACGAACGGACCGATGCGTCGCAACTCCTCGTCGTCGGGCGCCTCGCGCCAGATCACGACGTGCGGGTTGCCCACCCGCACGGGCGTCACGTCCAGGGGCTCGCCGTCGGGACCGGGGAGGCGTCCGTGCGCGTCGAGGACACCCGGATCGAGCTCGACCGCCTCCGGCCCGGTTCGGGCCCTTCCCATCTCCACCGAGATGTCGTGGACGGCCCCCCGGGTGGTGTGGACGGTCATCGTGACCCGGTCCCCGCCCACCTCGACCGTGAAGGGGCGGTCGTCCACGTAGTGGCACCGCGCGAGGTACGACCCCAGCACACGCAGGCCGTTGCCGCTGCGCTCGAACTCCGAGCCGTCGGGGTTGAACATCCGCACACGGAAGACGCCGTCGGATCGGTCCGCGAGCAGGACGACGATGCCGTCGCTGCCGGAGCCACGGTGGAAGTCGCAGACGCGTTGCACCGCGCGTGGAGAGGCGACCCAGCCCTCCCCTTCCTCGAAGACCAGATAGTCGTTGCCGAGGCCGTGTCCCTTGTAGAACCCCGCGCCGGCACGTGGCCGGGTCAACTCCTTGAACACCATGTCCGACATCCCCTCCGGCATCCGATCCGCCTCCGAGAAGCCCGCGCGGGCAGGAAGACCCCAGGGCGGGGCGCCGTCCTCACTGGGGTCCCTACCGCAATCTCGGGGGACCAGGGCCGCACGGCGAGATCCCCGCCGTCGCGCCCGCGCTCCGCGGGGGGGAAACCACCGCGCCGGTTCGTACGTACGGAGGTGGGAAGCACCCCGCAGCGATCGGGGAGATGCCTCCGTCCGACCAGGGACCGAGGCGGGTGGACGTGTACCTGGAGAGACCGATGAGCCGATGGGGCGCGGTGGGGCTGGTGGTGGCGGTCGTCGTCGGTGGGGCGGGAAGCGCGGCGGGGCAGGTGGACGGAAACCACTCCTGGGCCCCGGTCGACACGTCACGGATCGTCCCGGGGAGCCGGATCGCCGGCAGCCCCCCGGCGCTGAACGCCGTCCGGGTCCAGGGCGCCCAAATGGAGATCGACGGGCGCGCGGTGGAAGCCGCATGGCGACAGTCGCCGGTGGCCTCCGGGTTCGTCCAGCTCGAGCCCGACGAGGGTCGCCCCGCTACGCAGAGGACCGAGGCCCGGATCCTCTATGGCGACGATGCCCTCTACGTCGCCATCCGCGCCCATGAGTCGTCCGCCGACTCGATCGTGGGGCAGCTCACGCGCAGGGATCAGCATTCCTACTCGGACATGCTCGGCGTCGTCGTGGACTCCTACTTCGACCGGCGCACGGCCTTCCAGTTCGCCGTGAACCCCGTCGGCGTGAAGTACGACGCCTATCACTTCGACGACGTCCAGGAGGACTCGGGCTGGGACGCGGTGTGGAACGTCGCGACCACCCGCGACGACCACGGGTGGACCGCGGAGTTCCGGATCCCCTACTCACAGCTCCGCTTCCAGGACACGCCCGAGCAGACGTGGGGGCTCAATTTCTTCCGGAGCATCGCGCGGCGGGACGAGTTGGACCTGTGGGCCCCGATCGTGCAGGCGGACGGCGGCGTCGTGTCCCGGTTCGGCGAGCTGCGCGGACTGAAGGATCTCGAGGCCCCGAGGCGGCTCGAGGTCATGCCGTACTCGGTGGCGAGGCTCACCCGCGCGCCCGGCGAGTCGGACGACCCCTTCCACCGCACGAACGACGGCGGCGGCAGCGCCGGAGCGGACGTGAAGCTCGGCGTGACCAGCGACTTGACGCTCGACCTGACGATCAACCCGGACTTCGGCCAGGTGGAGGCGGACCCGGCCGACGTGAACCTCTCGGCGTTCGAGACGTTCTTCCCCGAGCGGCGCCCGTTCTTCCTGGAGGGATCGGGGATCTTCAACTTCGGCATCGCCCTCGGCGACGGGGACGGCGCCGGGGAATCGCTGTTCTACTCCCGTCGAATCGGCCGGGCCCCCCAGGGCTCCTTGGACGTGGACGGCTATGCCGATGCGGATCCCCGGACGACGATCCTCGGCGCCTGGAAGCTATCGGGGAAGACCGCGAGCGGCTGGTCGGTCGGCGCGCTCCACGCGCTCACCTCGGAGGAGCGCGCCCGGGTGGCGGCGGACGAGGGTGACCGATACGAGACACCCGTCGAGCCGCGGACCAACTACGGGCTCCTGCGTCTGCAGCGGGACTTCCGCGAGGGACGGTCGGCCGTCGGGATCATCGCGACGTCGGTGAATCGGGACCGCGCCGTCGCCGAGAGCCTCGAGCTCCGCAGCGCCGCGTACGCCGGAGGGGTGGACTTCCGCCACCGCTTCGGCGGAGACGACTACCAGGTCGCGGGCTATCTCCTCGCCTCGGCGATCCAGGGGTCTCCGGAGGCCATCGCGAACGCCCAGCGCTCCGCGGTGCGCTACTATCAGCGCCCGGACGCCGAGAGCTTCACGTTCGATCCCACGCGGACGGATCTCACGGGCGGCTCGGCCTTCCTCTCGCTCCAGAAGATCGGCGGCCGGCACTGGCGCTTCTCGACCGGCCTGCATACCCGCACGCCGGGCTTCGAGGTCAATGACCTCGGCTACCAGCGCGACGCGGATTCCTTCGTGAACTGGGTCTGGGTCCAGTACCAGCAGAGCACGCCCCAGGGCCCGTTCCGGCGCTGGAACGTCAACCTGAACGGGTGGTCCGCGCGCAACTTCGACGGGGACCGGACGGGTCTCGGCAGCAACGTGAACGGTTGGTTCCAGCTCCGGAACTTCTGGCAGGGATACGGCGGGCTGAACCGCGACCTGGGGGCCTATTCGGGCAGGACGCTGCGGGGCGGCCCCCTGTTCCGGAGGGAGGCCTCCACCAACTTCTGGGCCGGGCTCGATTCGGACTCACGGAAGGTGGCGCAGATCGGCCTGAACCTGTGGGGCAACGTGCGCGCGGAGAGCGACTCGTGGAATTTCGGTTTCTCCCCGGACCTGCGACTCCGCCCCTCGGGACGCGCCACGTTCAGCGTAGGCTCGAGCGTGAGCTGGAACCACGACGACTACCAGTGGGTGGACGCGGTCGGGGAGAACGACGAGCACCGGCTGTTCGGGAGGATCGAGCAGACCACGGTGGGCCTCCGATTCCGGGCTGATTACGCCTTCACGCCCACCCTCACGCTCCAGGTGTACGCCGAACCCTTCATCAGCGCCGGCTCGTACTCCGAGTACAAGCGGGTGGCGGACCCACGGGCCGAGCGGTACGCCGACCGCTTCGACATGCTGTCCTCTCGCCGCCAGGGCGACGACGTCCTGGTGGACGTGGACCGTGACGGTGTCGAGGAGTCGCTCGAGCGACCGGACTTCAACTTCAAGCAATTCCGCTCGAACACGGTCCTACGGTGGGAGTACCGGCCGGGCTCGGTGCTCTTCCTCGTCTGGTCGCAGGGACGGAACCACGTCACCCAGGACGGCGCGTTCGACCTCCGAAGGGACGTGGGCGACCTCTTCGGCGAGGCGCCGGAGGACATCTTCATGGTCAAGCTGAGCTACTGGCTCAGCAGGTGACCGGCGAGGCACGGAGGCGTTTCACGGCCGGGACGATCCGCCGGGCCCTTCCCTGGGGGGGGACGGACACCTAGCTTCCATCCACAACTGAATCCGGGCGATTTGCGGCATATTGCGGCCCAGCCGGCGGCTCCACGCCGACGGCGAACGAGCTAAAAAGCCCGGACCCCATCGCGCACGGCGCGACGGGGTCGCGGCATTTTGGGGAATCGGCATGAGCGCACGTTCGATATCGAAGCGGACCGGGCGGATCGCCCTCCTGCGCGAGCACCTGGGCCGGCGCATCCTGGTCATGGACGGGGCGATGGGCACGATGATCCAGGCCCGCCGTCTCGGCGAGGAGGATTTCCGAGGCGAGGCCTTCCGGGGCCATCCGCGTCCCCTCGAGGGCGCCAACGACCTGCTCAGCATCACCCGCCCGGACGTGATCGGCGCCATCCACCGCGCCTACCTGGACGCGGGCGCCGACCTCATCGAGACGAACACGTTCAACGCCAACCGCGTCTCGCTCGCCGACTATGGACTCGAAGAAGCCGTCGTGGACATCAACCGCGCGGCCGCCCGGCTCGCACGGGCCGTGGCGCACGAGGTCGAGGCGCGCGACCCCTCGCGGCCCCGCTGGGTGCTGGGCTCGCTCGGTCCCACGACTCGCTCATGCTCGATCTCGCCGGACGTGGGAGACCCGGGGCGGCGCGCCGTCACGTTCGACCAACTCGCCGAGGCTTACGCCGAGCAGGCCCGCGGCCTGCTCGAGGGAGGCGTCGACGTCCTCCTCGTCGAGACGGTCTTCGACACGCTGAACGCCAAGGCCGCCCTGTTCGGGATCTCCGGGGTGATCGCCGAGCGGGAAGAAGACGTTCCGGTGATGGTATCGGGAACGATCACCGACCAGAGCGGCCGCACGCTCTCGGGCCAGACACCCCAGGCGTTCTACAACTCGGTGCGCCACGGCGTACAACCGGGACCCGGCCGTGAGAGCGGTCTACTGGCCGTAGGCCTCAATTGCGCCCTCGGCGCCGAGCAGCTCCGCCCGTTCCTCGAGGAGCTGTCCGGGGTCGCCGAGCTACCGGTCAGCTGCTACCCCAACGCCGGCCTCCCGAACGAACTCGGCGAATACGACGACACGCCCGAGAACATGGCCGGCGTGATGCGCTCCTTCGCCGAGGCGGGCTTCGTCAACATCGTCGGCGGATGCTGCGGCACCCGGCCGGAGCACATCCGCGCGATCGCGGAAGCGGTCGAGGGCCTGCGACCCAGGACGCCTCCCACGCGACCCCGGCGCACGCGGCTCTCCGGCCTCGAGCCCCTGGAGATCGGTCCCGACTCGCTGTTCGTCAACGTCGGCGAGCGCACGAACGTGACTGGATCGCGACGCTTCGCCCGCCTGATCAAGGACGGCGACTACGCGACCGCACTCGAGGTCGCGCTCCAGCAGGTGCAGGGAGGCGCTCAGGTTCTCGACGTCAACATGGACGAGGGACTGCTCGACGCCCAGGAGGCGATGTCCCGCTTCCTGAACCTGGTCGCGTCCGAGCCCGAGATCGCGAAGATCCCGATCATGGTGGACTCGTCCGACTGGGTGGTGTTGGAGGCAGGCCTGAAGACGCTCCAGGGCAAGGGCGTGGTCAACTCGATCAGCCTCAAGGACGGGGAGGAGGCCTTCCGCCGGCGTGCACGCCTGGTCCGGCGCTATGGCGCGGCAGCCATCGTCATGGCGTTCGACGAGCAGGGCCAGGCCGATACGGTGGAGCGCCGCGTGGCCGCGTGCCGCCGCGCGTACCGCATCCTCGTGGAGGAGGAAGGCTGGCCGCCCGAAGACGTCATCTTCGACGCCAACGTCTTCGCGGTCGCGACGGGCATCCCCGAGCACGACCACTACGCGCAGTGGTTCATCGAGGCCGTCCGGCGCATCAAGGCCGAGTGCCCACACGCGCTGACGAGCGGCGGAATCAGCAACGTGTCGTTCTCGTTCCGCGGGAGCGCGGAGGTCCGCGAGGCCATGCACGCGGCGTTCCTCTTCCACGCGATCGAGGCGGGGCTCGACATGGGGATCGTCAACGCGGGTGCGCTACCCGTCTACGACGAGATCCCCCCCGACCTGTTGAAGGCGGTCGAGGACGTGCTGTTCGCGCGCACGCCGGGCGCGACCGAGGCCCTCACCCGCATCGCGGAGGCGCGCGCGGGCACGGCCGAGAGGCGCAAGGAGGAGGACCTCGCCTGGCGCGCGCTTCCCGTGCGCGACCGGCTGGTCCACGCGCTCGTGCAGGGTATCGACGCACATGTCGAGGAGGACGTCGAGGAGGCCCGCCGGGCCCTCCCGCGCGCGCTCGACGTGATCGAGGGTCCCCTCATGGACGGCATGAACGTCGTCGGGGACCTGTTCGGGAGTGGGCGCATGTTCCTCCCGCAGGTGGTGAAGAGCGCCCGCGTCATGAAGCGCGCCGTCGCCCACCTGGTCCCCTGGCTGGAGGCCGAGAAGGCCGGCTCCTCGGGGAAGGGCCGGGTCCTCCTGGCCACGGTGAAGGGGGACGTGCACGACATCGGCAAGAACATCGTGGGCGTCGTGCTCCAGTGTAACGGTTACGAGGTGGTGGACCTCGGCGTGATGGTCCCGGCCGAGCGGATCCTGGACGCCGCGCGGGCGGAACGTGTGGACGCCGTGGGCCTCTCCGGGCTGATCACGCCCTCACTCGACCAGATGGTCCACGTGGCCAAGGAGATGGAGCGGCTGGGCTTCGAGCTCCCGCTCGTCGTGGGAGGCGCCACCACGTCGAAAGCCCACACGGCGCTCAGAATCGAGGGCGCCTACCACGGCCCGACCGTGCACGTCCAGGACGCGTCCCGCGCGGTCGGCGTGATGAACCGGCTGCTCGACCCGCGCGGCCGCGACGTCTTCGTCGCCGAGGTGCGTGCCGAGTACGCGGAGGTCCGCCGGCGCCGCGCCGCGCGACAAGACCGCGCCGAGCTGCTGTCGCTCGACGAGGCCCGGTCCCGCGCCTTCCGATGGACCTGGACGACGTACCGCCCGCCGGTGCCCGCCGCGCCGGGTGTGCACACGTTCGAGGTGGACGTCGGGGAGTTGCGGGCCACGATCGACTGGACGCCGTTCTTCCAGGCGTGGGAGCTGAAAGGGGCATGGCCGGCGATCCTCGACGACCCGAGCGTCAGCGCCCAGGCGCGGACGCTGCTCGCGGACGCACAGGCGCTCCTCGACCGGATCGAGCGCGAGGGCGCGCTCCGGCCGAGGGGCGTTGTCGGGCTCTTCCCCGCCAACGCCGTGGGCGACGACGTGGAACTGTACGCGGACGAAACCCGCCGGAATGTGCTCGCGGTCATACGCGGCCTCAGGCAGCAGTTCACCAAGAAGGGGCGTGAGAACCTGTGCATGTCGGACTTCGTGGCCCCGAAGGAGTCGGGCGTCGCGGATTGGATGGGCGCCTTCGCCGTCACCGCGGGCTCCGCCGACGCGCTGGTGCGAAGCTTCGAGGTCGCGCACGACGACTACTCGGCGCTCCTCACCAAGGCCATCGCCGACCGCCTCGCCGAGTCGCTCGCCGAGTACGCGCACCGCAGAACACGCAGGGAGTGGTGGGCCTACGCGCCGACGGAGGATTTGACGAACGCCGACCTGATCGCCGAGGCGTACCTCGGCATCCGGCCGGCGCCCGGATATCCCGCCTGCCCCGATCACACCGAGAAGCGGACTCTCTTCTCGCTCCTGGACGTCGAGAAGACCGCGGGCATCACGCTCACGGAGAGCTGCGCCATGCAACCCGCCTCGTCGGTCAGCGGCTGGTACCTCTCCCATCCCGCCGCCAGGTACTTCGGCGTGGGACGGCTCGGGCGCGACCAAGTCGAGGACTACGCGCGGCGGAAAGGAACGACGGTGGAGGAGATGGAACGCTGGCTGGCTCCAAACCTGGGTTACGAACCCGGAGAAACCCCATGAAGGAGTTGATCGGCGACGGACGCGTGCACGTCTTCGACGGCGCGATGGGGACGCTGCTGTACTCCCGCGGCGTCTTCGTGAACGTCTGTTACGACGAGCTGAACCTCTCCCGCCCGGATATGGTACGTCGGATCCACGAGGAGTACGCGGCAGCCGGCGCCGAGATCCTGGAGACCAACACGTTCGGAGCCAACCCCGTCAAGCTCTCCTCGTACGGGCTCGACGGACAGGTCGCGGAGATCAACCGGCAGGCGGTCCTCCTGGCCCGCGAGGCGGCACGGGGGAGGGCTCGGGTGTGCGGTGCGATCGGTCCGCTCGGGATCCGCATCGAGCCGTGGGGACCGACGTCGCGTTCCGAGGCCGTCGAGCTGTTCCGCGCGCAGGCCGCGGGACTGCTGGACGGCGGCGTGGACGGATTCGTGATCGAGACGTTCTCGGACACCGCCGAGGTGGAATGCGCCCTGCAGGCAGTCCGCTCGCTGTGCGATCTCCCCGTGGTGACGCAGATGACGGTCGGACAGGGGGGTACGACGAGCTACGGCACCGACGCACGGACCTTGGCCGCCGTCCTGACCGGAATGGGACCCGATGTGGTGGGCCTGAACTGTTCGGTGGGCCCGGCCGTCGTGCTGGACGCGTTGGAGGAGATGGTGGGCGCGACGTCGCTCCCGCTCTCCGCGCAGCCCAACGCCGGACTCCCCCGGTCCGTGGGCGACCGCAAGATCTATCTCGCGAGCCCCGACTACATGGCCCAGTACGCCCGCCGGATGATCGACCTCGGCGTGCGCTTCGTCGGGGGGTGCTGCGGGACGACCCCCGATCACATCAAGCGCATCCGCGACGTGGTGACCTCGGTCCAGCCGCGGCACCCGACCGTGACGGTATCCGCTCCGAGCGTGGATCGGGCGCCTCTCGGCGAGTCCGTGCCGCTCGAGCGGCGCTCGGCGTGGGGCCGAAAGCTGGCACGCGGCGAGTCCGTCGCTTCGGTGGAGATCGTGCCGCCGCACGGGTGGGACCGCTCGAAGATCCTGGCGCCCGCCCGACTGCTGAAGGTCGCGGGAGTGGACGCGGTCAACGTCGTCGAGTCGGCCGGGGCCCGGAGCCGCATGGGTGCGGTGAGCGCCGCGCTCATCGTCGAGCGCGACGTGGGAATCGAGACCGTGGTACACTACACGTGCAGGGACAAGAACATGCTCGGCATGATCTCGGACCTGCTCGGCGCCGCGGCGGCGGGGCTCCGCAACGTTCTCGTCGTGAGCGGCGATCCCCCGGCCCTGGGCCCCTACCCCGACACCACGGCCGTCTTCGACATCGACTCGATCGGCCTCACCAACGTCCTGAACGGACTGAACCACGGCCTGGATCCCGGAGGGAGCTCGCTCGGAGCTCCGACCGAGTGGGTGGTGGGCGTCGCGGCCAACCAGGGGGCGGTGGACATGAACCGCGAGGTCCGTCGATTCGGCTACAAGGCCGAGGCCGGAGCCGATTTCGCCGTGACCCAGCCCGTGTTCGATCCCGAGGCGCTCGAGCGCTTCCTGGAGCGCGTGGCCGCATGGAGGATTCCCGTGGTGGCCGGGATCTGGCCTCTCCTGAACCTCCGCAACGCCGAGTACCTCGCCAACGAGGTCCCGGGCGTCATCGTCCCGGCCGAAGTCGTCGAGCGCATGCGCGTCGCCGACGCCTCCGGTCCGGACGCGGCGCTGGACGAAGGCATCGCGATCGCCTGCGAGATGATCGAGACCGTCAGAGACATGGTCCAGGGCTTCCATATCGGGGCCCCGGCCGGCCGAGTGGACGTAGCTCTCCGCGCCCTCAGGGAAGGAGGCGTGCGGGCGACCGCCTGAGCGGACGGGCCCGGCCCCGCGGGTGCGAGTCCCTCTACACGCGATCGAGGATCCGGCGCAGCCTCGGGAGCGTGCCTCGATTGCCGAGGTTGCTCACGTAGATCTTCTCGGCCCCCACGTCCCGGAGCTCCCGGATCGTCCGCGCGCAGACGTCTTCGGGCTCGGCACCGACGGCGAAGTCGCGCGTAATCCCCTCCGCGGGAACCGGAAAGAACCTCCCCAGCATCTGGAGCGTCTCGGGGTTCGCGCTCCGGTAGAAGAAGACTCCGAACACCACGGGGAGCTCCGGCGCGAGGCGGTCTTTCGCCAACAGGAATCGACTCACCTCGCGGACGGCATGGTGGGACACGACCTGCGCGAGAGCGAAGTCCGTGTGCGCGCCCTCCGAGGTCACGAACCCCAGCTGCTCCTCGGGGTCCTTGAGCGGGTTGATCCACGCGCCCAGCGAGAGTCCCGGGAGTCGCGCTCGGATCAGGGCCCGGAGATCCCGCGCCCGGGGAACGCAGCGGGGAGGTCCCACGGACTGGTCCCCTCCGAGCACGGTGAGCGCATCGTATCCCTGGCTCGCGGCCTTGGACGCGAACATGAGACAATAGTCGAGCGTGTGCTTGGCGGTCAGGATCGGCACGATGCGGCGGAGATCCACGTCCTGCCCGACGTTGCCCCCCACATGCGCCAGGTTCTCCTCCTCGGCCGCGCCCACGGCGTTGTCCGTGAGGAACACGAAGGTCTCGGCTTGGACCAGTCGGCGCAGCGTGTGGTGCAGGTCGATCCAGGCTCCGATCCCCGACGACGCTTCCAGGTCCGCGCGGGGCGGCCGGAGCTCCACGGCGACCAAGGGTCCGGGGCGGCGCAGCACCTGGGCGAGCAACCCACGCCCGCGCTCCGTGGCGCCTCCGGATGCGGTGTCGAGGTCGTCCGGCGGAGAGCTCATCGGCACGAGCGGACCAGGGCCTCGACCTCGTCCACCTTCGTGGGGAGCTCGGCCGTGAGGTTCTCGTGCCCGCCGGGCGTGACCAGGAGGTCGTCCTCGATCCGGATGCCGATCCCGGCGAACGCGGCGGTCGGACCTTCGCGCCCCCCGGGGACGTACAGCCCCGGTTCGACCGTGAGGACCATTCCCGGCTCGAGGGCGCGCGGCTCGCCGGCGCGCGCGTAGTCGCCCGGGTCGTGCACGTCCAGCCCGAGCCAGTGCGACGTCTGGTGGGGGAAGAGCCCGCGATGCGCCTGCTGGGCGATCAGGTCGTCCACGTCTCCGGTGAGAACCTCGAGATCCACGAGCCCTTCCACGAGCGCGCGAACCGCCGCCGCGTGCACCTGGTCCACCGTGTTCCCCGGCGCCACACGCGCAACCGCGGCAGTGCGCGCCGCCTCCACCACCTCGTAGAGCGAGCGCTGCGCCGGCATGAACGTGCCGTCGGCCGGCCACGTTCGGGTGACGTCGCCCTGATACAGTCCGACTTCAGCGCCGGCGTCCACGAGCACCGTGTCCCCGGGCCCGATGATCCGCCGGTTGTCGACGTAGTGCAGGATGCAGGCGTTGGACCCGGACCCGACGATCGTCCCGTACCCCGGGCCCGACGCTCCGCCACGGCGGAAGGCCTGCTCCACGGCCGCCTGCACTTCCCATTCCCCCGCGCCGGCACGGAGCGCGGCGAGGCCGGCGCGCTGCCCCTCCACGCTCAGCGCGGCGGCGGCGCGGATGCGCGCGATCTCGTGGAGGTCCTTCACGAGGCGGAGCTCGTCGAGGATCTCGCCGGGATCCACGATACCTCGAGGTCCCGTCCCCTTCCTGGGTCCTTTCGCACGGGCCTCCGCGAGAGCCTCGATCACCAGGCGGTCCAGTAGCGCATGGCAGCCTAAGCGCACATAGATGCGATCACCGGCCCGCAGGAGCCCACCGAGCCGCAGGTCCAGCTCCGCGAGCGAGTACGTCTCGGAGGCACCCAGGAGCTCACCGGCGTCGTCCGGTCCCATGCGAGGGCCGGACCACAGCTCGGTCTCGGCGTCGTTGTCCCGCACGAACAGGATGAAACGGGGCTCGTCTCCACCGACCAGCACCGCCACCGTCCCGGGGTCGGTCGCACCCGTCGTGTAGAACAGCTCGCTGTCCGGGCGATACGGCAGCTCCGTGTCGCGCGACCGGTGCCGGACCGGCACGGCGGGAAGCACCATCACGCCGCCTCCCAGCGCGCGGAACACGGCGGCCCTGCGGGCCGCGAAGACATCCAGCGGAATACCGTCCAGCAAGTCGAGCAGCATCATGGCAGGCAACTTAACAGGTCGCCGGAGACCGGCGGTACCGCCCGTTGCGCGCGAGGGAAACTCCCGCGATACAGTATAGACGATGAGACGCATCCTCTGCTTCCCCGTACTCGCTCTGGCATGGGCGGCCACCCCGGCCGCGGGGCAGATCGTGCGGGGCCAGATTCTGGAGGAGTCCACCGACACGCCGATCCACGGCGCGATGATCGTGCTCCTCGATATGGACGGTCGCGCGGCTCGCCGGGTCCTGACCGACGGATCCGGTGGTTTCATCATCGAGGCCCCGCAGCCGGGCCCCTACCGGATCCGGATCGACCGGATCGGCTACGAGAATTTCACCACCGAGCGCTTCGACGCGCCCGTCGGCGTGACGTTCCAGCGGATTTCCGTCCCCATTCGGCCGGTGGAGTTGGCCGGGATCGCCGTGGAGACCTCCCGCCGGTGCGAGCTCCGCAACGAGCAGGGTGAAGAGACCGCCCGCGTATGGGACGAAGCCCGCAAGGCACTCCAGGCGGCGGAGTGGACGCTGAGCTCGGGTGTGTACCGCTACACGCTGCTCCAGTTCGAGCGGCGGCTCGCTTCCAACGCCCACACGATCGTGGATGAGGATCGCCGTTTCCAGCGCGGGACCGGCCAGGCGCCCTACCGGAGCCTGCCGGCCCAGGAGCTGGTCGAAGAGGGGTTCGTCCGGCAGAACCGGGATCAGAGCTTCACCTACTATGCTCCCGACGCCGCGGCGTTCCTCTCCGACGAGTTCCTCGACACGCACTGCATGAACCTGGAGCAGATCCAGGGCGGGCTGGTGGGACTCGCGTTCCAGCCGGTCCAGGGGCGGCGGGTTCCGGACATTCGCGGCACGCTCTGGATCGACGCGGCCACGGCCGCCCTGAGGCGTCTGGAATTCTCCTACGTGAACCTGCCGCTCGGGCCGAGTGAGGGGAGGCCCGGCGGCGAGGTGCGGTTCGGAGGGCTTCCCAACGGAACATGGATCGTGCGCGAGTGGAGCATCCGCATGCCCGAGGTGACGGTCACCCCCGATCGCAGGCAGGTCAGCGTCACGGGATACTCGGTGCAAGGCGGGCTGGTGTGGAGGGTCACCGACACCTCGGGCCGGACCGTCCTGGAGGCCGAGGCGGCCACCGTGTCCGGAACGGTCGTGGACTCGACGGAGGCAGGCCCCGTGGAGGGTGCTGTGGTCCGTACCGAGGACGGCACGGCCGAGGCGGTGACCGGCGGTGCCGGGTCCTTCTTCCTTCCCGGCCTCACCCCCGGCCACCACAGCCTGGAGGTGCACCACCCGTCGCTGGACTCCCTGGGCCTCGGCCCGGCGCGCTTCGACGTCGCCGCCGAGGCCGGTCGAATCACGTCGACGCGATTGAGGCTCCGGGGCATCGAAGAAACCCTGGCCGCCGCGTGCGAGGACACGATCCCGACGGAGCGTCGAACGGCAATGCTCCTGGTTCGCGTCAGGCGAGGAACCGCGCCCGCCGCGGGCCTCCCCGTGAGCGTCGAGTGGATCGGTAGCGATCGTGAGGGCTTCGATGTGTCGGCGCGGGCGGCGCCCCCTCTTCCCGGGGGTTCCGCGCCCGAGTGGCAGGCCGACCCGCGGAATCCGAGGGTGATCGGCACCATCCTGGACGAGCGCGGTATCTTCATGCTCTGCGCCGTCCCCACGCGTTCCCAGGTCCGCGTGCAGCTCGGCCAGGGTGTGACCGCGGAGATCCACCGGCTGGCCATTCCGGCCGGCGCTCGGGCGGTCGTCGTTTCCCTGCCCACCCCCGAAGCAAGAGAGCCTTGAGGCGAACCACCACCCTGCTCGTGGCGGTCCAGCTGATCACGATCTCCGGCGTGCGGGCGCAGCAGCGCCCGGACACGGTGGTCCCGATCGAGCCCGTCGTCGTGCGCGTGCTGCGGGGCTCGGTCGGCACCGGCAGCCCCTACGCCGTGTCCGTGGCCATGGGAGCCGAGCTCACGAGATCCCACGCCGGCGCCTATCTGGAGGAGGCCCTTCGCGCCTTGCCCGGCGTGCAGATCCAGAACCGCTTCAACCTCGCGTCGGGGGAGCGGCTGGTGCTGAGGGGGTTCGGGTCCCGCGCGCAGTTCGGCATCCGGAGCCTGCGGATCCTCGTAGACGGCATACCCGCCACCCTCCCCGACGGACAGACGACGCTCGATCACCTGGACGTCTCCGGCCTCGAGCGCGTGGAGCTCCTGCGCGGTCCCGGAGCGGCGGCCTACGGCAACGCCGCGGGAGGCGTCCTCCACTTCCTGTCCCGCGCGCCGGGACCGGAGACTGCGGCAGAGCTGAACAGCGCGGCGGGCTCGAACGGGCTCCGCACCCTCTCGCTGGCGCTGACCGGCCGGGCGGGAACGACAGCGTACCGTGCGAGCGCGCAGCGCTACGCCTACGACGGTTTCCGGCGCGACCCCGTGGCCGACGACGGCAGCACGTACGGCCGCCAAGAGCGCTCGATCCTGAACGCGGCGTTCCACACCAACTTCGCGGGAGGGAGTCTCCGGGTGGTGGTGAACGGTCTCGACATGGCCGCGGCCAACGCGGGCTCGCTCTCCCGGGTCCTCCTCGACCTCAGGGATCGGCAGGCGTATCGGAACAGCGTGCTCCAGAGCACCCGCGAGGACATCCGCCAGGCCCAGGTGGGCGCGACCTGGACCGGGGCCGTCGGCGGGCTGGACGCCGAGGCCTCGGCTTGGGGGATCCGGAGGGACTTCGCGGGACGCATCCCGTCCGACGTGGTGGCCTTCGACCGGAACGCGGGCGGCCTGCGCGTGTTCCTGTCCGGCTCGCGCCGCGCGGGAGACAGGGTCGTCCGCCTCGGCGCGGGCATCGAGGTGGAGCTGCAGGGCGACGATCGGCGAAACTGGACGAACCGGGCCGGCGACAAGGGGCCCCTGACGCTGGACCAGCGGGAGCGCGTGCGCGGCGCCGGTGTGTTCGCGCAAGCGCGCGCGGAGCCGTCTTCCACGCTGTCCCTCGTCGCGGCCCTACGCTACGACGCATTCCGGTTCCGCGCCCTGGATCGGCTCCTCGCCGACGGCGTCGACGAGTCCGGGCTGCGCGTGATGCGCGCGACGAGTCCGTCGGTGGGAATCGTCTGGGAAGCGGCGCCCCGTGTGGAGCTGTTCGGTTCCCTGGCCACCGCATTCGAGACGCCGACGACCACGGAGCTCGCGAACCGCCCCGACGGCGCCGACGGCTTCAACCCGGACCTCGACCCCATGCGCGCGGTCTCGGCCGAGGGCGGCGCGCGCGCGCGGATCGGCGTGTCGTGGAGCCTCGAGGCTACGCTCTTCCGCACGGAGTTGCGCGACGAGTTGGTACCCTTCGAGGTGTCCACGTCTCCCGGCCGGACGTTCTACCGCAACGCCGGGCAGTCCTCCCACCGCGGCTGGGAGGCCTCAGCGGAGGGCAGGCCGCACCCGTCCCTCTGGCTCCGCGTCGCGTACACGCGGGTGGACGCGCGCTTCGAGCGCTACGCCGTCGGAGGCACGGATTTCTCGGGAAACAGGATTCCCGGACTCGCGCCGCAGCGGCTCGACGGGCGAGTAGCGTTGGAGATCGGGCACGCCTGGATCGAGGCGCGCGGCCTCCACCAGAGCGCGATCCCCGTCAACGACGCCGGGACCGCGGAGTCGCCTTCGGCCTTCGTCGCGGATCTGCGTGCCGGGCTCGAGGACGTGGACGTGGGGAAGATCCGGATCGCGCCGTTCGTCGCCGTGGCGAACGTCCTCGATCGCGTCTACAACGCGGCCGTCGTCGTCAACGCATTCGGAGGCCGATACTTCGAGCCGGGTCCCGGGCGCACGTTCCAGGCCGGCGTCGGCATGCGGTTCGGCGGAGGCTCTCGACGCGATCCGCCTAGCGGCGCCGCACCCGGCACCCGGTGAAGTCCCGCACGAGGGCGAGCGCGTTGACCACGGCTCGCTCACCGGCCTCATCGGACGGCCGGTTGCGCGCCGAGCCCCGTAGGACCATCACCGAAGATCCGCCCCCGTCGAGGTTGAGCGCCTCCCGCGCGCCGAGCGCCACCATGAGATCGGCCAGCTCGGGCAAGGTCATGCCCGCCGAGTGGGGCGCCTGTCTCCCATCCACCACGACGAGCCAGAGACGGCCCGCGTCGGGGTCGAATCCCACGGCGGTGCGCGGGTGGCGGGACCCCGCGAACGCCGGGCGCTCGGCGAGGGCGAGGCCCACGACCTCGTGGCCCCCGTCCAACAGCTCGGGATATCCACCCACGATCTCCGTCGCGCCGTCCCCGCTTCCCAACGGTATCGGCCAGCCGGCCACGAGCGTGTCGCCGGAAAGGCGCGTGGTCCCCACCCACGGGAACTCCCCGCGGCGCCATGCGAGCGCGGGACGCGCGCGCGCCGCGGTGACGCGCCCGCCGATCACCTCGCTTCCCACGGTGCCGCCTTCGGGCGTGAAGAAGTCGGCGTTCACGGCGGCGATGACCATCCAGGGGGAGCGCGCGACCATCGAGCTCACGCGCTCGTGTCCCCGCCGTCCTTCCTCCCGGGGCTCGGCGCGGAGCGCGCGCAACTCCAGGTCGCACCGCTCGAGGTCCGCTTCGACGAGGTGCACCGCCCACGGACCGACCGGGGACCATAGGTAGCGATACCAGACCCCCGCCCCCACGCGCGCGCTCCGCGCGATGTCCGGACGCAGGAACGAGCGGGCCGCGGGCGGAAGCGGATCGGCCACCGCGGGAGGTGTGTCCGGCGGACGGCATCCCCCGACCCACAGGAGCGACGCGAGTGCGACGGCGGCGGCGCGGCGCCCGTGGACCCACCGGCCGTCGATGCCTATACTCCGGCTCCCATGGCTCGGTCGTATCCCTTCCCCCCGATCGCCCGCCGCGCGCTGGCCGCGCTGGCGCTCGGAGCGGCAGTGATCGCACCGCCGCTCGTGGCCCAGGGCACGGGCAGCGAATCCGGTGTGCGTCTGGGCCTGGTGTTCGGGGGCATCAGCACGGTGGGGATCAGCGTCGAGCTGGTGCGCGAACATCGCGCGCTCGACATCACCGTCGGTACGTGGTCGTTTCGGGACCTGAGCCTCAGCGTGGTGGCGAAGGAGTACTTCGGAGCCGGCGATCTGCTCCCCTTCGTGGGCGCCGGCGTATGGCTCGTCGCCGCCCGGCCTCCCGGCGAGCGCACCGGCCTGGCGGCGGTATTCCAGGCGCCGGTCGGTGTGGACTGGCAAGCAGCCGACGGGAGCTACGTCGGAGCCAGTCTGAACGTGAACCGCGCGATCGCCGTGCGTCGCCCCGACCCCGAGGACGACCTCCCGCTCAACCGGCGGCTCGTGCCGCTGCCCGCCGTCTACTATCGCTGGAAACGGTAGCGGGCCCCGATCACCTCGTCGGGTCACGACTCCTCCGGCTCGTCCCCGGGCTCCGACCAAAACCGCCGCTCCTCTTCGTCGATCTCGGCCTGGTCCAGGGGCTCGTCGGCCTCGTCCTCGATGACACCCGCATCCAGGATGCGGCCCACGGCCTCGTCGTCCACCTGCGGCACGCCCGGAGTCGGTCGGCGTCGCATACGCGCCCGCAGCCGGAGGCCGGTAACGCCCACCACCGCGACGAGGAAGGCCGAGAGCACCGCGATGACGAAGTCGAGCATCGGCGGGCGGTCAGTCCAGGGGCGTCATCCCAACGTACTTGAGCCCCGAGCCGGTGTTGAAGAGCACGACCTCGTCGTCCTCGCGGATGAGTCCTTTCTCCTTGAGCATGGGCACGGCCGCCGCGGTCGCACCGCCCTCCGGAGCCGCGAATACTCCCGTGTCCGCGCCGAGCTTGTTGACCCACTCGAGCATCAGGTGATCGGGCACGGCGACGGCGCCGCCTCCCGAGGCGCGCAGCGTCCGCAGGATCAGGAAGTCCCCCACGGCCGAGGGAACACGGAGGCCGGAAGCGTACGTGGCGGCGCCTTGCCACGCTTCCGCATGCTCGACGCCCTGCTCCCAGGCTCTCACCATCGGCGCGCACCCCGCGGCCTGGACGGTGAACATCCTCGGCCGCTCGGCCCCGATCCACCCGAGTGTCTCCATCTCGTCGAAGGCCTTCCACATCCCGATGAGCCCGGTGCCGCCACCGGTCGGGTAGACGATCGCGTCCGGAAGCTGGCCGCCGAGCTGCTCGAAGAGCTCGTAGCCCATCGTCTTCTTCCCCTCCACCCGGTACGGCTCCTTGAGCGTCGAGAGGTCGAACCAGCCCTTCTCCTCGACGCCCTTGCGGACCACCTTGCCGCAGTCCGTGATGAGACCGTCCAGCAGCTGGAGATCGGCCCCCAGCGCGGCGATCTCTTCGAGGATCGGCGCCGGCGTGTCCTTGGGCACGACCACGTGGACGCGGAGCCCGGCCGCGGCTCCGTACGCCGCCGCGGCGCTGCCCGCGTTTCCCGCGGAGGGGAGCGCCAGCTCGCCGGCACCGAGCTCGAGCGCCCGCGAGACGGCCAGACAGAGGCCTCGGGCCTTGAACGACCCTGTGGGGTTCTGCCCCTCCTCCTTCACCCAGACGCGCGCCACACCCAGTCGTTCGGCCACGCGGGGCGCATCCAGCAGGGGGGTCCAGCCCTCGCCGAGCGTGACCTGGCATGCGCGGTCGCGTACCGGCAGCACCTCCTCGTAGCGCCACAGGTCGGCGCGGCGCCGCTCCAAGATCGAGGGAGTGAGGCGGCCCTTCAGGGTAGCAAGGTCGTAGCGTGCGAAGAGGGGCTTGCCCGCGGTGGACAGGCCGATGAGCTGCTCGCTCTCGAAGCGCTCGCCGGTCGCGGTGCACTCGAGATGGGTGGCGCCGGGAAGGCGCGATGCGTCGGTCATAATGCCTCGTCTCGGGAGAACGTGCCCTCGGCCGAGCCCTCGCGCGGAGGCTCACCTCTCATCACCGCCACGCCCACACCGAGCGAGAGGGCCGCCGCGAAGACGAGCCCCATCGGAGGCGGAGCGTCCGGATCGATCACGAGACGGCTCAGCGCGGGAACGGACGCGAGAAGCACGATGGTTCCGTTGTTCAGGAGGTGCATGAGGACGCCGATCCAGACGGATCGGGCCCTGAGCACCGCCCACGCCATGACGATACCCAGCCAGGCCGTGGGAAGGAACCGCACAGGCGCCTCGAAGGAGATATGGAACCCACCGAACACCAGCCCGTTCAGGAGCACCGCGCGCCATGGCGCGAGCGTCCGTGTGGAGGACAGGAGCAAGCCACGGAACACCGCCTCCTCGCAGACGGCGGGCGTAACGGCCAGGACCATGAGAAGCCAGGCCAACCGTCCGAGATCCTCGGCCGTGACCAGCGCGCGAAGGACCTCCACGACCGCCGTGGGGGCGGAGAGGACGAGGCTCTGGATCCACCCGATCGTCCACGCGATCGGCGTCGCGCCCACGATCAGCAGAATCGCCGCTACGACGGCTCGCCACGAAGGTCTCGCCACCGCGAACGTCGCGCTCGGATCGTATCGGCCCAGGTGGACGAAGAGAACCGCCGGGGCGAACAGGAGAAACCACTCCGCGGCGAGGAGACCTCCCTCACCCAGCCAGAGCTGCAGGGCCGCACCGCCCCATACGAAGAGGACGGCCACTCCGGCCACGAAGAAGACGGCAGCCGTAGGAGACGGCACACGGATCATGGCTCGGCGGCGTCGGGTAGGAGTCCCGGGAGGTCTCCCGGGGGTAGGCGCAGTGCGAGGTTAGGGTGAGCCCGGCTCAGGGGCAACCATCCTTCCGGCTCCGGCCATCCAACCCCAAGGAATCGGAGAAGAGGCAGTGCAGGTCTTCCAGCGACCGCCTGGGGGCATGACCGAAAGCCAGCTCATCCGACAGGCCGCCGAAGGCGATGCCCGCTCGATCCGGGCGCTCTACGAGCGCTACGCACCGCGGGTATTCGCCGTGGTCCGCCGCATCGCGGGTGACGACGACAAGGCTCAGGACTACGCCCAGGAGGCTTGGGTCCGCGCCGTGCGCGCGCTACCGACGTTCCGAGGCGATGCCCGGTTCTCGACCTGGCTCCACCGGATCGCCGTGAACTCGGCGCTCCAGGCGCTGCGCAGATCGGAGAGCCGCCGCAAGCGCGAAGTGCCGTTCCCCGCGGAGGTACCGGTCGGGCCGCGGGACGGCGATACGCTCCTGCAGCGGCGGCTCGAGCGCGCTCTGGATGCCCTTCCCGAGGGGATGCGGCAGGTGCTGATCCTCCACGACGTGGAGGGTTACACACACGAGGAAATCGGGGACACGCTGGGGGTCGCCCCGGGAACGTCGAAGTCCCAGCTGTTCAAGGCGAGGGCGAAGATGCGGGAGCTGCTCTCGTCGCTGGACGGCGCAACGCAGGAATCAGGAGTGGAAGCATGGAGCATCTGACGAGAGAGGCGCTCGCCCGCCTCGTGGACGAGACCCCATTGCCGGAAGAGATCGACCATCTCGCCACGTGCCCGACGTGTGCGTCCGAGCTGGACGCGCTCCGCGCGCAGACCCGTGCGTTGGGGGCTCTCCCCGAGATTCGCCCGCCGCTCGGGGACTGGGACGTTCTCGAAGCCCGTCTCCGTTCGGAGGGACTCATCGAGGTGCCCAGCCTGCTGTCGCGGCTGACGCTGGCCCAGACACCGGCCTGGATGCGCATCGCCGCAGCCGCAGCTCTCTTCCTCGGCGGCTCCCTGATGGGGGCGGCGGTGACCTCCGGACGCCCGGCGGACCGAGACATGGCCGCGTCCGCACAGGACGCGTCGCTGTTCGCGGATCTGGACGACGTGGACGCGGCAGCCGCCGCGGTACGGTCGGCCGAGCTGAACTACATCGACGCGCTGACCCGTTACCGTCAGCTCCTCGAGCAGGGTAGCGGCGACGCCGGGATCGGCGACCCGAGCTCCCGTTTCGCCGCGCTCGAGTACCTCGTGGCGGCGGGGCAGGCCGCGGTCCGGCAGGCTCCGGCCGACCCCTTCCTGAACGGGCTGCTGGCCTCGACGCTCGCCGAGCGCGAGGCCACGCTGAGACGGATCTCCACGCGGCAGGACGACTGGTTCTGAGTATGATTCGAGTTCTTCGCCCCCTCGTCGTCGGTGCGGCCCTCGCGTCGCTCGCCGCACCCCTGGCCGCTCAGATCGTCGTGGAGCCGGCTCCTCGGGGTTGGCTCGGCGTGTCCTTCGGGATCCGGACCACCCGAGACGGGACGATGGTGCGCTCGGTGACGGAGGTGACGGACGTGATGCCCGGAAGCCCCGCCGCCGAAGCGGGTGTGCGCCCCGGCGACATCATCGTCTCGTTCAACGGCCAGGATTGGACCGGACCGTACGTCGGCATCCCCCGGCTGCGCCCGGGCGAGCCGGTACGCTTGGTCGTGGAGCGGGACCGCCACCAGCGGGAGGTCCGGATGACGGCAGGGACACGTCCCGAGGAAGCCGTCATCCTTCCGCGGGTGTCATGGACGGTCACGCCCGACTCGATCGTCGAGCGGCTGTTCCTCGCCATGGACTCTCTCCGCGTCCGGATCATGGAGGACGAGGGACTGCGCCGCCGCATCGGCGACCCCTACGTCGCAGGTGATTCCGTGGTGACGAGCCGCGGCACCGTCGTGCGGCTGCGCGCGGCCACATCCGGCGAGCGGACCGTGGCGGTGCCCTTCGACCTGCCCGCGGCGGTCGGAGCCCCCGGGGCACCCGAGCCCGGGGAGCGCCCGCCGTTCGGGTTCTACCTCTTCCGGGGCCCGGGATCGGACTCGCTGGCCCGCGAGATGCACGAGCTCGGCGAGAGCGCTCCGGTCATGGCGCTCGATTGGACCCTCGGCGACGCACCGTGGGACAGCGTGTCCGTGTACCGGCCCCTGGCTCCGTACCTGCTGGGGCAGAACCGCGTGGCCGGGGCCGAAGTGGTGGACCTCCGTCCCGAGCTGGCCGAGTACTTCCAGGTCGAGGGGGGGATCCTGGTGGTGAACGTTCCCGACCGGACGCCCGCGAGCTCGGCGGGGATCCAGCCGGGGGACGTGCTCATCAGGATGGACGGCGCACCGCTCCGCTCGATCGACGATCTACGCCGCGGGCTCGTGCGCGCCGCCGACGACCTGCCCGTCACGCTGGTCCGCAAGGGCCGAACGATCCAGGTGCTCCTGAAGCGCTAGGCGCGACCCGACGCCGCTCAGCGAGGCCCCGATCCCCCTAGGTCGAGCGACCACCACCGTGCGGGCGGGCCGAGCGTCCCCCAGCCCGGATACGGTACGACGACGGTCGCGAGGCGCGGGCCGGGCTTCTCCTGAGGGGGAATCGGCGTCGGGGTATGGACGACCCGACGCCGCTTAGCGAGGCCCCGATCCCCTCGGTCGGGCGACCATCGTGCGCGTGGGCCGAGTGTCCCCCGAAGGGGAAGCCCGGCCCGCGCCGCACATCCACCGTCACTCGTACCGCAGCGCTACGATCGGATCGAGCCTCGCCGCCCGCTGCGCCGGCAGGATCCCGAAGAACAGGCCGACCCCCGCCGAGAACGCGAGCGCCATCAGGACCGCGCCGACGGAGATCGCCGTCTCCCACTGCTGGATCCGTGTGAGGAGCGTCGCGCCCCCGATGCCGGTCGCCACGCCGAGGATCCCGCCCAGCACGCACAGGGACAGGGATTCGATGAGGAACTGGTACAGGATGGCGCGACGCGTAGCGCCGAGCGCCTTCCGCACGCCGATCTCCCGCGTCCGCTCCGTCACGCTCACCAACATGATGTTCATGATGCCGATGCCTCCGACCAGAAGGCTGATTCCGGCAATGCCGGCCAGGAGCATCGTGAACGTCTCGGCCGTCTCGTTGAAGGTCTCCAGAAGATCGGCGGAGTTGCGCACGTTGAAGTCCGCCTCGGCTCCCGGCTCGATCCTGTGCTGCCGGCGCATGATCCGGTCGATGACCTCGTACGCCTGGTCGAGCTGCTCGGGCGTCACCGTGGCCGCGTAGATCGTGCCGAGTCGGTCGCGGCCACCGAAGACCCGGTACTGGGCCGTGGACTGCGGGATGAAGAGCTGGTCGTCGGGACGCATGAATGCCGCGTCGCCCTTCTCGGTCAGGATCCCGATGACCTGGAACGGGACACCCCGGAGCTGGATGGTCTGGCCCAGGAGCGCCGTCGGGTCCGCCTCCTGTCCGAGGGTCGCGGGGATGTTGGCTCCGACCACCACGACGCGCCGTCTCCCCTGGACCTCACCCCAGTTGAAGAACCGGCCGACGGCCAGGGTGTGGTTGTACATGGGAAAGTACTCGGGCCACGTGCCGAGCACCGTCGTGCTGGCGTTCCAGCGCTGATACGTCATCTGCACCCGGCTCTGGAGCTCGGGCGCGATCATGAGCAGCCCGTCCGAGCCGGCCCTGAGCGCTTCCGCGTCCTCGATGGACATGCGCGTTTCGCCGCGTCCCACTCCGCCGAAGAACTCCTGCCCCGGACGGATCGTGAGGACGTTGGTCCCCATGCGCTGGATCTGCTCCTCCACGCGCTGCTGTGCGCCCTCACCCAGCGATACCATTGTGATGACCGCCGCGACGCCGATGATGATGCCGAGCGTCGTGAGCACGGACCGGAGGACGTTGGCCTTGATGGCGGCCATCGCCACCATGATGATCTCGTAGACGAGCATGATCAGCCCCGACCCGGAGGCCGTCCTCCACCCATCCCCGGTCCTCCGCCCGGAGGCCGTGCGCCGCCGCCGCCGCCGAACGGACTGCCTCCCATCCGGCTGCGCAGTTGGTTGAGCCATTCCTGCTGCTTCGCCTGGAGCTGCGCGGCGCTCACGACCACCAGGGTCTCCTCCCCCTCAAGGCCGCCGACTACCTGAGTGTTGTCCCAATCGTTCAAGCCCACCTGGACGACGCGCGGCTCGGCCACCGAGTCGGGACCGAGCACGAAGACCACCGAGGTCCGCGTCTCCCCGGCCGGTGTCGCGCTTCCCGTCGGAGCGGCCGCAAGCGCTGCCGGGGAGCCTGCCCCGAGCACGCCGCCACCGATCCCTCCCCCACCCCGCACCCGCACCGCCTGCATGAGCACGCGCATGGAGTCCTGCGTGATCTCGCCACGCTCGACCCTCGCGCGCAAGGAGTCGGCGCGGGCGCGACGGGCGGCCGCTTGCGTGTCCGCGGAGTCCCCACCGGTGGCCGCCACACCGCCGTTCTGCGCGACGCCGGTCCGTGCCACGCTGACGAACTCCGTGAGGTCCATGGCATCGACGTCCAGCCCGAGGGCGAGGGCGGCGGGGCCGACATCCTGAGGCCGCACGATGGCGCTGTTCGGCACGAGCAGCACGTCCAGCGCCTGGTCGACGAGGACCTCGACCTCGGCGTTCATTCCCGGCTTCAGCAGCCCGGACCGGTTGTCCAACGTGACGATCACCGGGAACATCGTCACGTTCTGCTGGACGGTGGCCTGGGGCTCGATCTTCTCCACGTCCCCCCGGAACGTCTGATCCGGGTAGGCCTCGACCGTGACGTTGGCGGGAAGTCCGGCTCGGATGTCGCCCATGTCGGTCTCGTCCACCAGCGTGCGGACCTGCATCTCGTCGAGGTTCGCCATGATGAACAAGGTCGTGCCGCCCGAGACGTTGCCCGAGGCGGATTGGATGACCTGGCCCTCCTCGACGTTCTTTTGGATGATCGTCCCGCGCATCGGGGCCCGGATCGTGACGTCGCCGAGCTGGAGCTCGGCCAGCTCGAAGTTCGTCTCCGCCTTGACCTGGCTGGCCAGTGCGTTGGCGTATTCCAGCCTCTTGGACTCGTGCTCCTGCTCCGTGATCACGCCGGCCGCAAACAGCTCCTGTGACCGGTCGAGTTGTGCCTCGGAGATCTCGGTGCGCGCTTTGGCTACCTCGAGATCGGCCTCGGCCTGCTCGAACCTGTTGCGCACGTCGCGTGGATCCACCTCGGCCAGCAGCGCGCCGGGTTCCACGACGTCACCCACGTCCACGTACAGCCTCAGGATCTCCCCGGAGGCTTTGGATTTCACCTCGACGGAGCGGACCGGCTCGACGGTTCCGGTGGCCTCGGCCCGGATGATGAGGTCTCCCCGGGTCACCTGGACCGTGGAGAGCCTGGGTGTGTTCGCGGCGTTGCTGTCGCGGCAGGCCGTCAGGACGAGCAAGGCCAGGGCGGTGCCGCCCCACCTCGCGATCTGGGCGTTCATGCGGGAGTCTCCGCGTGATGATTCATGAAGTCGGATTCGACGAGACCGTCCAACAGGTGGACCTGTCGCTTGGCGAACTCGGCGATGTCGTGCTCGTGCGTGACCAGGAGGATCGTCTGCCCGTGCTTGTTGAGCTCCGCGAGCTGGACCATGATCTCGTGCGCCGTGACCGAGTCGAGGTTACCGGTCGGCTCGTCGGCGAGGAGGAGCGCGGGATCGTTGACAAGCGCCCGGGCCATCGCGACCCGCTGGCGCTGCCCGCCGGACATCTCGGGGGGCCGGTGCTCCTGCCTGTCCCCCAGGCCCACCAGCTCGAGCTTCTCGGCGGCGCGACGACGACGCTCCTTGGCGCCCACACCCGAGTAGATGAGTGGGAGCTCCACGTTGTGCAGAGCCGTGGCGCGAGGCAGGAGGTTGAACGTCTGGAAGACGAACCCGATCTCCTTGTTCCTCACACGGGCGAGCTCGTCGTCCGACAGATCGCTCACGAGCCGGCCGTTGAGCCAGTACTGGCCCTCCGTCGGCGTGTCCAGGCACCCGATCAGGTTCATGAACGTGGACTTGCCGCTTCCCGACGGCCCCATCATGGCGACGAACTCACCCCGACGGATCTCCAGGTCCACGCCGCGGACCGCGCGCACCGTCTCGGCACCCAGCTCGTAGTTCTTCTTGAGACCTTCCGTCCGGATCACCACACCATCCATCATTGTCCCCTCCCAAGAACGGCCTCGAGTTGGACCCGGGCCAGGTCGTTGTCATCATGCGCCGCCGCGGTCGCGCTCATGGGCTAATTCCTGTCTCCCCCCGGGTCGCGCTCGGCGTGTTGCCGATCCCGCTCGGCGACCAGGGAGTCGTACGCTCGGGCCTGCTCGGGCGTGAGCATGCTCTTGATGGCCTCGCGGGTCTCCTCGACCAGCGCGCTGTAGCGTGGATCGTAGGCCGCGTTGAACTCCGCGTGGAGCGCTTTCATCGCGTTCTGGTACTCGGCTACGATCGAGTCGATCGCGATCCTCTGGGCGTCGCTCGGCCCAACCTGCTCGTACATCGGCCGGCGCCGGCCCCCGTCCTCCCGTTCCTTGGAGGGTGTGGACTCGGCCGCCGGGGAGGCGACGATCGAGCGATCGGCCGCCATCCCGAGCAGGACGCCCGCGCCGAAGACCGCGGCCAACACCACGACCGTCATGAGACGTGTACGCATGAGCTTGTCCATCAGAACCTCGCCGCCGCCAACAAGACGGAGGCCTCCGCGGCTGCACGGTTCAAGGCTTCGGGAATGGTCTCGGATTCCATCCCGGCCACGAGCACCTCCTCGAGCGTGACGCTCCCGTCAGGGCGCAGATGGACCGGCCACCCCTCGATCAGGGCGAGCGCGGCGATCGCCGCGGCCAGGACCGCCGTCGGTACGAGCGCCCTCGCCCAACCCGCCAAGACGTCACCGACCGTGAGGTCCAGCAGCATCCTCCTGCGAGCCAGCTCGGGGGCGGCCGCTCGCATCACGCGGTTCTGAAACCGACGCCAGTAGTCCCGATCGGTCGTCGCCGGATCCACCGGTGCGAGCGCCGCCGCGATCCGCATGTCGCGTCCGGACTCGTCCGATGGTTGTTCGGAATCCCTCGAGGATCTGTTCATCACAGGCTCCTTCTTCCGTCCTCCACGATCTCACGCGCTCCCAAGACATCCCTGAGGGCCCTGCGAGCGAAGTGCAGGTGCGAGCGGACCGTGCCCGATGGAAGGCCCAGACGGTCCGCGATCTCTCGATGTTTCCACCCCTCCAGGTCATGAAGGAGCACGATCTCCCTCTGGACTTCCGAGAGGCCGTTCAGGGCCTCCCGGAGCACTGCCTGCAACTCCGAACGTTCCGCCTCCCGGTCGGGTGTCGGCGTCCGTGTGCTCGCCGACATCGGCACGGGGTCCGTCTCCCGGAGGCTCTCCCTGCGGACCAGATTCTTCGACCGATTCCGCACGATCGTCATGAGCCAACCCGCGAACCGCTCCGGGCTCCTGCACTCCTCGAGGCGCTCCAGGGCGACCAGGAACGACTCCTGCGCCGCGTCCTCGGCGTCCTCGCGGCTCCCTGTGACCGAGTACGCAACGGCGTAAGCGGCGCGCCGGTACTTCTGGACGAGGAGTCCGAACGCACCCTCGTCACCGCGCCTCGCGCTGCGGACCAGATCGCCGTCGTCCGTCGTCCGGGACCTACTCAAGGACACCGCCGCGTCACACCGTGTTGAAGGCCACCGTCAACGCCCGGTTCCGATCCCGGAACGTGCGGTCGAGCACTTCGTCTACCCATCTGGATCTTAGACGGTCCTGGCGGGGCGGGCGTTAGAACGCCGTGTCAGCCCTCCTTCCCACGTTTCCCCGCGATCTCGCCGAAGAACGGCTTGCGCTCTCCGGACGGCCGGGGCACCCGCCCCGCGTGCCACGCGGTGAGAAGCTCGGACTCGGTCAGGTCCGCGAGGTCACGGCCGACGACGAGGGCTTCGCGCCGCGGCTCGGATGGTTCGTCCGCATCGAAGAATCCGAGGAGCAGGAACGGCGTCCGGGCCGACGAGGGCCCCGAGACCGAGCGACCGAGAACGCGCACCGTCCATCGCTCGTCACCGGTCCGCAGCTCGGCGTCGGTGGCGCTCCGTCCCGCCTCGGGTGGCGCTGGGAGCGGGGCCGCCACCGCGCGCACCGGAGTCGGAGTCGTCGGCGCGGCGCCGCGGCCGTCGGGAGCCTCCGGGCGGGTGCCCTCGGGAGCCGAACCCGCGATGTCCGCTGCGTCCATGGTGCGCTCCGATCCGTGCGGGAGACCTGGCGTCCTCGCCCAAGATGGCTCCCGGTATGCCCTTGATCCACCCCACGCCGCTCGGCATCGTTCCATGGTGGCTTCCCCCACCTCCCCCTTCCCTTCGGGGTGGCGTCCCCGCCCCCGTGACGACGTGGTCTTCCGTCGCGTGGGCGAGGACTGGGTTCTCTTCGACCCCGTGGACCAGCGCATCCACGTCCTGGACCTGACCGCGGCCCTGGTCTGGTCCTTCTGCACCGGTGAACAGGATGTCCCCTCCGTGGAACGGCAGGTCCGCGAAGCCTTCGGCATCGCCGTGGAGGATCCCAAGGTGCTCGACGCTCTCCGGGGTTTCCTCGACGCGGGTCTCCTGATCTCGCCGTGAGCGTCGCTGGGGCCGCCCGAGGTCGAGGCCTCGCCATACGGACCTACGAGCCCGTGGCAGGAGCACCGTGGCCCGCCTCGGGATCGATGAACGCGGGCCAGGCGCTCCCGAACTCGTCGCTCTCGAAGACCCGCACCTCGAGCACCCGGAGAGGGCGCTCCAGGCGCTCGGCGAGCCGACTGTAGATCCAGCGCGCGAGGTTCTCGGTCGACGGGGTCATGCGGCCCTGGGCCACGTCGGGGACGAGCGCGTTCAGGTCGCCTCCTTCCCACCCCGCGAGCACCACCCCGATGTCCGCGTCCAGCGCACCCACGTCCGCGCACCACCCTGTTTCGGCATCCACCGGCCCGGCGACGTGGACCTCGACGCGCCAGTCGTGCACGTGCGGGTCCGACTGGGCGCGGAACACCCGGCGGTTCCGTTCCGCGGGCCAGTCGGGACGCCAATAACGGTGCGTCGCGCGGAACCGTAGCGTCCGGATGAGCCGAGCCTCATGGAGTCGTGCCGCCACCTGTGCCCCTTCCTTCCGGGATACACCCCCGGCTAGTGTGAGGACCTACCCATCATCCTCGCCCACGCCTTCGCGGAGCGACCCATGCCTTCGTTCCTGGACCCCCTGTTCCGCGCCAGGTCCGTCGCCGTGGTGGGCGCCAGTCGCCGTCCCAACACGATCGGCCACCAGATCCTAGACAACCTGCTCAGTCACGGCTACACCGGAGTCGTATACCCGGTGAACCCCAGCGCCACCGCGGTCCACTCGATCGCCGCGTATCCGTCCGTGAAAGACATCCCCGGACCCGTGGACATGGCCGTGATCGTCGTTCCCAAGGATCACGTCCAGGCCGTGGTCGAGGAGTGTGCGGAAAAGGGCGTCAAGGGCCTCGTGGTCATCTCCGCGGGGTTCAAGGAAGTGGGCGGCGAGGGTGTCGAGCGCGAAGCCCGCCTGATGGAGGTCGTGACAGGTCACGACATGCGGATGATCGGCCCGAACTGCATGGGGATCCAGAACACCGAGCCGGAGTTCAGCCTGAATGCCACATTCGCGCCCTCGTTCCCGCCGCCGGGACCCACGTGCTTCCTGAGCCAGTCGGGCGCGATGGGCGTCACGATCCTGGACTACGCGCGCGAGTACGGCATCGGAATCCACCAGTTCGCATCCGTAGGAAACAAAGCCGACGTGAACGGCAACGACCTGCTGGAGCAGTGGGAGGACGACCCGGGCGCGAAGGTCATCTTGATGTACCTCGAGAACTTCGGCGAACCGCGACGGTTCACCCGCCTGGCGCGCCGGATCACGCGCACGAAGCCGATCGTCGTCGTGAAGTCGGGGCGCACGAAGTCCGGGGCCCGCGCCGCGGCGTCGCATACGGGCGCGCTGGCCGGTATCGACGTGACCATCGACGCGCTCCTGGCCCAATGCGGCGTCCTGCGCGCCGGCTCGGTGGGCGAGTTGTTCGACATCGCCATGGCGCTCGAGGATCAGCCCATTCCGAAAGGGAATCGAGTGGCCATCGTGACGAACGCGGGAGGCCCCGGAATCATGATCGCCGACGCCTGCGAGGCGTTCGGGCTCGAGGTCGCGGAGCTCACCAAGGAGACCCAGACCCGGCTCCGGGAGGTGTTCCCCGCCGAGGCCTCGGTGCGGAATCCCGTGGACATGATCGCTTCGGCCACCGCCGCGGGGTACAAGGTGGCCCTGGCCGCCGTCCTCGACGACCCCAACGTGGACGCCGCGATCGCGGCGTTCGTGCCCCCCCTCGGCGTACAGCAGATCGACGTGGCCCGCGCCATCGTCGACGTCAACAACGCGCGGCGGGGGGCGGACAAGCCGATCCTGGCCGTCCTGATGGGGCGCCATGGCTTCCCGGAGGGACGCGCCGAGTTGAACGAGGCCGGGGTGCCCGGCTACATCTTCCCCGAATCGGCGGCGCGGGCCCTCGCCGCGCTCGTCCGGTACCGCCAGTGGCTGGACACCCCCGTCTCCGAGCCGACCCGGTTCGAGGTGGACGAAGCGGAGGCCCGCGCGATCCTGGAGGGGGCTCTCGCGGACGGCCGGACCCGCCTGAAGGAGTACGAAGCGCTGGACCTGCTCGAGGCATACGGGATCCCGGTCGTGAAGCACCGTATGGCCACGACGCACGCCGAGGCCCGGGGGGCCGCGGAGAACATCGGCTATCCGGTCGTGCTGAAGGCGGTCGCGGCCGGCGTGGTCCACAAGAGCGACGTGGGCGCCGTGCGTGTGGACATCCGCACGCCCGAAGAGCTGGATGTCGCGTTCGGCGACATGGTCCGTCGCATGGGCGAGGCCCATCTGGACCTGGAGGGGATCCTCATCGAGAAGTTCGTGTCCGGCGGCCGCGAGACGATCGTCGGCATGACCACGGACCCATCCGTGGGGCCGATCCTCATGTTCGGCATCGGGGGGATCTACGTGGAGGCCCTCAAGGACGTGGCGTTCCGGCTGGCGCCGGTCAACGAGCACGACGCGCGGGAGATGTTGGATTCGATCCGCGGGGCCCGGCTCTTGCAGGAGTATCGCGGGGGGGCGGTGGACCGCGACGCGCTGGTGGAGACCGTCCAGCGCATCTCGCAGCTCGTCGGGGACCACCCGGAGATCTCCGAGATGGACATCAACCCGTTCCTCGCGTTCCCCGAGGGGGGCCTCGCCGTCGACGCGCGCTTCTCGCTCTGGCCCCCGCACGAGGAGCGGCGCGAGGTGCGGTGAGGCGCCTCGAGCCGAACGGGCTGTTGCAGGAAAACGCGGTTTCCCCCCTTTTATAGGGCCTTTCGACAGACCGTCCCGGCGACTCCCGAACCCCGAACCTGCGCGGGCATGAACGATCTCGACGACAGCGAGCTTCAAGCCAAGCGGGAGTACGCTCAGCTCCTACGGCTCCACGAGCGGGTGCTGGTCCAGCTCCAGCGCACCCTGGAGGAGCTCACGTCCCTGCAGACAGCGGCGTTGCTGAAGGACATCCGCACGCGCACCGGAACCGAGCCCGACCTGACCGCCATCACGGCCGCGGTGGAAGAGTCCATCCGGGCGCTGAAGCTCAGCGAGTCGGACATCCGCCAGGAGATCATGAAGCACCATCGGGCCCTCGACGTGGCGGGCGCGGACAACCTTCCGGCGCACCTCCAGCGGTTTCTGGCCGAACGCGCGGAGATGCCCGGGTTCACCTACGCGGTCGTGCAGGACGAGGTGCGCGGCTGGGTGATCTGCTGGAAGGAATACACGCCCAAGGGGACCGTGCGCGGGTACGGGCAGTTCTACGAGCGGCCGTACGCATACATCGAGGACTGACGAAAGCGCACCCCGCGGGATCAGGCCTCGGGGACGATGCCGCCTAGCGCCTCCAGAGCATCCTCCCCGTAGAACATCCGCACATACTTGGCCTGGATCGCGGTCACCTTCCGCACGGCCCAGACCAGGTGGACGTAGTTCGGCTCGCGGGGCACGGAGCGCAGACGCATGCCGGCCTCTTCGGGTGTCCGGTTCCCCTTCCGGTTGTTACACGGCGAGCAGCTCGTAACCACGTTGTCCCATGTGTTCTTGCCGCCGCGGGACGTCGGGAGGATGTGGTCCCTGGTGAGGAACTGCCGTCCGCGGAGCTCGCTCGAGTGCTTCCCGCAGTACTGGCAGGAGTAATCGTCCCGCGCGAAGAGGAAGGTGTTGGTGACCTGGCGGCGGAACCGGCGGGGGACATGGACGAAGCGCACCAGGCGGATCACGGAGGGACAGGGCAACACCCGTCTCGCGGACCGGAAGCGTCTGCTCCCGTCCACCTCCAGTACTTCCGCTTTGCCGTCGAGCACCAATCGGACCGCACGTCTCTGCGGAACGATGGTAAGAGGCTCATACGAGGCGTTCAGCGCCAGGCAGCCCACGATACCTCCCCAACTCCCGATCCCAACGGTGGTGTCGCGTGGGACCACGTTCCCGAACATATACCGACAGCGGCGCGCCGTGCAATCCACCCCGGCCCGTGAAGCCCGCGACGCATCCAGGGACACGCCGCCTCAAAGGAGCGCTACGGGATCCCGGTCGAGCGCGAGGCGCACGTCCCCGGACGGGAGCTTGAACTCTTCCGCGAGCCAGCGGGCGGCCTCGCCGACCGGGCGTGCCTGACGGCTCCGCATGAGGAAATGCCAGCGCCACCGCCCGTGCAGCCTCTCGATCGGCGCGGGCGCCGGGCCCACGAGCTCGACCGGACTCCCTTGCCCTCCCGCAGCCCGCGTGAGGCGACGCCGCAGCCACGAGGCCGCGCTCTCGGCGCCTTCCGCGGCCGCCGTCCGCACCGGGCTGCTCACGACGACGTTGATCAACCGTACGTGGGGAGGATAGCCGGGGCGCGCCCTCTCGGCGAGCTCCCGGACCGCGAAGCTCTCGAAGTCGTGGGCCACCGCCGCGCGGATCGCGTAGTGGTCGGGAAGGGAGGTCTGGATCAGGACCTCGCCGGGGAGCGAGCCTCGCCCCGCCCTTCCCGCCACCTGGCTCAGCAGCTGGAACGAGCGCTCGCACGCGCGGAAGTCCGGCAGGTGGATCCCGACGTCGGCGTTCACCACGCCGACCAGCGTGACACGCGGGAAATCGAGCCCCTTGGCGATCATCTGGGTCCCGAGCAGGATATCCACCTCGCCGCGCTCGACCCGGGACAGGATCTCGTGGTGCGACCACTTCCCCGAGGTCGTGTCCACGTCCATGCGGGCCAGCCGCGCGCCCGGGAACGTCTCGGCCGTGACCTTCTCGACCTGTTCCGTGCCGAGGCCGCGGAACGACAGATCCCGCGACCCGCAGCGGCTGCAGCGTGACGGCGCGGGCTCCTCGTGGCGGCAGTGGTGGCACACGAGCCGTTGCGTGACCTTGTGGTACGTCAGTGAGACCGAGCAGTTCGGGCACTGCTCCACATTCCCGCACTCGCGGCACTGCACGAACGAGGAGTACCCGCGCCGGTTGAGGAGCAGGATGACCTGCTCGCCACGAGCGAGGCGAAGGTCCACCGCGCTCACGAGGTCGGGCGAGAGGACTCCCGCGCCGCGCACCGATCCCGGCCCGCGTGCCTCCGCACGCTGCTTGCGCGCCACGCGCAGGTCCAGCACGCGCACCTCGGGGAGGCGTGCTCCACCCACCCGCTCGGGCAACACGAGGTGGTGGTACTTGCCGGTGCGCGCGTTGTGCCAGCTCTCGAGCGAGGGCGTCGCGCTCCCCAGCACGCAGACGGCGCCGTGTGCGCGCGCGCGCACCACCGCGAGATCGCGGGCCTGGTAGCGCGGGGCGTCCCCGTGCTTGTACGTGCCCTCGTGCTCCTCGTCCACGACGACGGCGCCGATGTGCTCGAGCGGAGCGAAAAGGGCGGAACGCGCCCCCACGGCGATGCGGCGGTGCCCCGCGCGGAGCTGGCGCCATGCGTCGTAACGCTCCCCCTCGGAGAGCCCCGAGTGCAGCACGGCGACCTGGTCGCCGAAGTGGGAGCGGAAGCGCGACACGGTCTGCGGGGTCAGGGAGATCTCGGGAACCAGAACGATCGCCGTGCGCCTGCGCGCGAGCACCTCCCGGAGGACCTCGACGTACACGAGCGTCTTGCCCGAGCCGGTGACGCCCTGGAGAAGGAACGGGCGCGTGTCGCGCGTTTCGACCGCGGTCCGGATCGCCTCGACCGCCTCGCGCTGCGCGGCGGTCGGTATCAGCGAGGGCGGGGCTCCGACCGGAATGTCCGCGAACGGGTCGCGGAGGACCTCCTCGTCCACGAGTTCGACCAAACCCTTCCGCACGAGTTGGGTCACCACGCCCCGGCTGAATCCGACCTCGTCCACCAGGTGTCCCAGCTCTGCCGCGCCCCCCGACGCCTCGAGCACCTCGTACGCCTCCTTCTGACGCCCGGCGCGACCGAACAGGGCCTCGCGCTCGACGAGCGTGCCGAGCTCCCGGGTCAGGCGGACCACGCGACGGGTCCGCACCGACGGAGCCGCGGGCGGCAAGGTCTCGTGAGCCAGGATGCCGCGTGCCTCGAGCGAGCGGATCTCCGGCCAGATCGAGCCCATCCCGAGCGACTTGGCCAACGTCCTCACACGCTGCGGGCCCGCCCGGTTCGCGAGCGCGTCGACCAGGCGCGCCTCCCGCGGGCGCAGCGGCTCCGCCCGCCCGCCCGGAACGAGCGTCACGTAATCCTGCGAGACGTCGGAGAGCACGGCCGGGAGCACCGAGTGGAGAACGATCCCGAGGGGTGTGACGTAGTACTCCGCCATCCAACGGCAGAGTCCGAGCAGGTCGGCGCTCGCCGTCGGCACGTCGTCCAGCACGGCCAGGACCGAGCGGAGCCCCTGGATGGGTCCAGGCTCCCCCTCGCCGACCACCCACCCGATGCGCTCCTCGCGGCGGAAGGGAACCAGGACGCGCGCGCCCACGGCGGGACGCACACCCTCCACCCGGTACGTGAACGTCCGGTGGATCGGGAGTGGGAGGGCGACCTCGACGCGGACCTGACCGAGGGTCTGCTCCCGGCGCCCGCTCAATCCTCGAGGAGGAAGAGGAGGTCCCGTTGGATCTCCCCGGGCGTCACGACCGGCCCTTCGGCGCTCCAGTACACATTGACCTCGCTCCGCACACCGATGTCTCCCAGCACGTAGATCCCGGGCTCGACCGAGAAGCCCACCCCTGGAATGAGGAGCCGGTCGTCGCGCGTCTCGAGGTTGTCGAGGTTGGGGCCGCTCCCGTGCAGAACGGTATCGATCGAGTGGCCCGTGCGGTGCACGAACTCGTCGCCCCAGCCTCGCTCGGTGATGAGCCCGCGCGCGACGTCGTCCACCTCGTAGCCACGGATCTCCCTTCGCTGCTCGAACGACTCGTTGAGGAACGCGAGCGCGGCGTCGCGGGCGTCGCGCACCGCTTCCCAGATCTCCCGGGTGCGCGCGTCCACCTCCGAGCCCATCACACCCATCCAGGTCTGGTCCGCCGGAACGGAGTCCGGTTTGCCGCCCCACAGGTCAATGAGCAGGAGGTCCCCGCGGTGGATCGTCTCGCCCGCGCCCTCCGGCGCGTAGTGCGGGTCCGATGCCGTGCGGCCCACCGCAACGATGCACCCCATGTTGGCCGTAAGACCTTCGGCCGTAAGCGCCCTGCGGATCCCGTCCGAGAGCGCGCCCTCGGTCGTCGGCGATCCGGACCGGATCGCGTCGGCGGCCTTCTCGAACGTGCTCCTGGCGACGCGCGGCAGGACCTCGGACGCGTCGAGGTGGTCCGCGAGTTGCCCGTCGCTCCACACGGAGTAGAAGCGCGAGACGAGATTCCCGGACGACGCGGCCTCGATCCCGGAGCGCAGCAGGACTTCCACGAGCCCCGCAGGGACGTAGTCCAACGTGGGTACGGCCGCGCCGGGAGAGATCTCCATCGCCAGGCGACCTTGCCCGCTCAGGAGCTCGCCGAGCGCCTCCTCCATCTCGCGCCAGCCCGAGTAGGTTCGCCGCGCCCACGGCCAATGGCGCCACGACGAGCCTTCGATCGCGTGGATGAGCGCCTGGGGCTCGCCCGTCGTGGGAATGAGGAAGAAGCCCCGGCGCGTCGTCTCGCCGACGCCGAGGATGGCCTTGGCGATGGGGTTGGCGCCCCGGAACTCGTAGAGGAGCCAGCCGTCCAGGCCCTGGTCGCGCAGGGCGGCCTGGACCTCACGGATGCCGTCTTGGGTGCAGAGGATCGACTCGCTCACGGATCCTACCTCTCTCGTCGTCGTTGGAACGGGCCGACGGGTCACGGCCCGGTTCGTTCGGGATGGCGCTCAATCGTCGTCGTTTCCGCGGAAAAGCGGGAGGCCCGAGGTCCCCTCGTCCGGTCCGGCCTGCTTCCCCTCACCGGCGACCGCCGGGGCTTCGGGAGGCGCCGACTTCGGCGCCGCGGCCGGGACCGGCTCGGTGACTTCTCCCTCCTCCGCCTCGATCTCCTCCAACTCCGCGGCCGCGGTCGCCTTGCGGCCGGTGAGCAGGACGAGGCCCAGGATCCGCTCGTGGGAGAGGAGGCGATGCACCTCCCACTCCCGCTCCATGATCCAGCGAATCCCGCGCCACCCCCATCGGCTCCAGGCGCGCCGCAGGATCACGAGCTTCTCCCAGGTGGTGAAGACCTCGCTGAAGTCCGGGAACGGCTTGTCCACGCGGGGGCGGAACGAGGTCTCCGAATCGGACCAGTCCTCGATGTGGACGTCCACGACGCCGACGTCCCGGAGGATCCGCTTCCATTCGACGAGCATGAGGGGGCGGGCACCGAGGCGGTGCGTCAGTGCCGCCTGGCGAGCCGGTTCCACGGGCGCTTTCCAGACGAGCCGAACCAGCACGGCGTGCCCACCGGGTTTGGTGACCCGGACCATCTCTCGCACGGCGTCGATGGGCTCGCAATGGGCGGCGAACCCCAGCTCTCCCACCACCACGTCGAAGATCTCGTCGCGATAGGGGAGCGACTCCGGGCTCGCCTTCTGGAACTGGATCCTGGCCGCGAGCCCCTCGGCGCGGGCGCGGGCTTCCGCCGCCTCCACCACACGACCGTCGGCGTCTACGCCCGACCCGTGGGCACCATCCTCGCGCACGAAATACTCGAGCGTGGCGCCGGTACCCGACCCTACGGTGAGGACCTCGGAGCCTTCCGTCAGGCCGGTGAGCAGCGCGATCTGGCGGTAGAGGTCCACGCCTCCCGGAGGGAACAGAGGGCGTGGGCTCAGCCGGACCATGTCCAGCATGGAGGGGGATGCCAGGGCCGCTGCGGCGGCCCGGGCTCCGGAGCTTCGGAACGGCATGCCCATAAGGTAGGGGCCCCGGGCGCTCCGGCAACGCGAGAGAGAAGTGTGGGGCCACCCGGAGTGTCGCGCCGGCAACAACGACGGGCAGTCTTCCCGATTCCTCAGAAGATCGGTTCTTCCTCCTCGTCGAGCTCCTTGAGTGCCGCCTTCAATCGCGCCTCATCCGCCGGCGCCACCTCGGACACGACCCGCGTCTCCGCTCCGGCATCCCCGGCCCGGCGCCGGCGGTGGGCAATGATGACGCCTACGGCAAGGAACCCCCCGGCCAACACCGCGGGAGGGAGCACCCAGGCCCACAGACCCATCCCGACGCGCTTGGGCACCGCACGCCATTCCTCGCCGTACTGGGCGATCATCAGCTCCACGATCGAGTCCGCCGACAGTCCGGCTTCGGCCATCCTCTGGATGGAATCCCGGAGCATCGCGCCGCCAGGCGACGTGCAGACCTCGAGCATCATCCCCGGGCAATACGGCGACTTGAGGCGGTCGATGGCTGCCCTGGCCTCGGGGTGCACGGTCATCGTCTCGCCCGTCGGAGGTGGCGCCTGGGCAGACGTGGAAGCGGCGGCGAGGCAGAATGCCATCAGGGCGGCAAGGAACGTGGAGCGCGGGGGGCGGGCGGTCATCATGGGAATTCGGGCGGTGCGGATCATCGGGGCCTTCTCCGCGGGCCTCGCGGAGCTTCCGGAGGATAACGACTTCGCCGGCCGCTACCCAGATCCCCATGCCTTGCGCGCGAAACGACGCCCCAGAGGAAGGAACCCCCGGTACTCAGGCGTCGGGCTTCATCCTGCGAGCGAGGAGCCCGTCCACGCTGAAGCCCCCACCCCCATGGAACGCCATCCAGAGAAACGCGAAGCAGTAGAGGACCGAGAGCTCTCCTCCGTTCATGATGGGCACCCATCCCCGAGGCAAGTGCGCCTGGAAGTAGGCCCAGGCCATCTCGCCCGCGAGCACGAACGCGACCGGGCGGGTGGCGAGCCCCGCGACGACGAGCAGCCCGCCGAAGAACTCGAGGAAGCCGGCGAGCCCCATCTGCGAGAACAGCTGCACGGCCTCGTCCCGGCCGAACGCCGCGAAGAGCTTCTGGGCACCGTGCTGCATGAACATGAGACCGAACACGATGCGGAACGCGTTGAGGCTGACCGCGCGCAGGCGGCCCGGGAGGGCTTCGCCGGACATGAGGTTCCTCCGAACTGCGACAACTGACTGGTTACTGATTTCTGACATTGTCGACCCCGGTAGCCGCATCCGGTTCCTGCCTTCCCGGATTTCCACCTGTGTACCTATCCGCTACCTGCAGGACACCCCCGCTGGCGACAGGCGCCGCATCACTTCGATGGCGCGGGCGGACCGATCCGGAAGCGGGCGACGTACGGGACTTCGAGCTCGTCCGTCAGGGCAGCCCAGAGGTACCGGCCACGGACGACGGGCCGAAGGGTGACCCGGAGACCGCCGGAGACCGAGCCGAGATAGGCCCCCGCTCGGTCGAACCGGTCATAGAGGGTGCCACCCTCGGGCTCAGGAGTCTCGACCCAGAGTTCACCATCCTCCGTCAAGAACATCGATACCACACTCGGGCGCACGGTCGGCACTCTGCTGTAATCCTGATCGGCACTGCCGAGGCGTTCGAGCTGTCCGCGCACGACGCTGATCGCCGAGTCACGCTCCGCCGACGGTATGGTCAGCGGGGCCCGGTCGACCTCCAGCACCAGAAGGGTGTCGCCCCCTGGCTGCCAGTACTTGACCCGGTAGCTGGCGTCGCCCGTCTCCGTGGACCAGATTCCACCTGCCGGATCCAACACGCGTGCACCGCCGGGGAAGAAGGGTATCCGGTAGAATCCCATCCCTCTGCCGCCGGGCGCCTCCCAGTAGAACGCCCCCGGCTGATTCCTCAGATCCCGGACCCCGGTGTCCGGCAGGGGAAGGGAGTCTACCTGAGTCATGGAGGCATCGTAGACCCGGAGCACGTTGTGACGCGGGGACCCCAGCGTGATCGACGGCACCACGATCCGACCGTCCTCGCGCAGGATCCCGTTCCAGAGGGAACCCCGCGATAGGAGTTGGAGGGGGAAGGTCTCCACGAACCCTCGCTCCGGATCGATCACGCTCATGCGGGCGTTGCCGTAGTCCGGCACCCACAGGCGGCCGCTCGCGTCCTGCATCAGGCCGAAGGGCTCGCCGAATTCCGCAGGGCCCTGGCCTTCTCCGCCGAAGACCTCCATCAACTGGCCGGACGTGTCGAAGATGCGGAGCTCCTTCGCCGTCGCGTCCAGAACCGCGATCCGACCATCGCGCAAGACCTGGAGCCCTTTGATCGAGCCGAAGCCGCCGGATGCTGCGGACTCTCCGGAACCGATTCGAAGCTCTTCCTGCAGCGTTGACGGCGGAGTCGGAGTCGCCGGGGGTGTGTGCGACAGCCGAACCGCACCCGTGCCGAGCGTGTCGGTCACGGTCGCCCAGCCCCCTTCGCGGTCCGGGCCGTCACTCCGCGCGCAGCCTACGGTGAGAAGTGATAGGGCCAAGAAAGCGTTCAGGGGGTATCGCAGAAATCTCATTCGCCCTCCCTTTGCACGGCGCACCATAACGATTCCGGGTTTTCTGCCGACCTCACACTACGTCCCCAGGTGCCGACCCGACAGAACGAGCTCCAGGCTCGTGGCGTTCCCGTCGACGTCGCCCCACCCGCGGAGACGCATCGCGCATGGAACCTTGGTCGCTTCGGCGCTACAATGCCGTGAGGGGGCGCCGAGGCTCTGACGCGGAGGCCACGATCGTGGCTCACATACTCATAGTCGATGACGAGGAATCGGAGCGCCTGCTCCAGCAGAGGATTCTGGAGCGACACGGTCATGAGGTGTGCACAGCGGCGGACGGCGTCGAGGCACTCTTGAACCTCCGGACGAAGAACATCGATCTCGTCATCACGGATCTTCATCTGCCCGACATCCATGGTCTCGAGCTCATCTCCGTCCTTCGAGATCAGTCCCCCAGGCCTACCGTGGTCGCGGTGTCGGGCACCGGACCGGACCAACTCGCAATCGCCAAGGCTGTGGGCGCGCAGTTCACGCTCAACAAGCCCGTCTACGCAGAGCAGCTCATCGCCATCGTGGAGCAGGCCCTCGCACGTCGTGCCCAGTCGGCACGAAGCGAGCCTGAATAGCCCGGACCTTCGCGGCTACGTGTGCGCTTCCAGCCTTGCCAGCGCGCGCACCGTCTGCACGACCGCTTCGCCGAGTCGCATCGGGACGTATCCCCCCTCGAGGACGACGACCACGCGCCCGCCGCAGGCCGCGTCGGCGACCTGCATGACCTCGCGCGTCATGTCGTAAAAGTCCAACGGCTCGAGGTTCTGGCCGCCCAGCGGATCCCCTTTGAGGGTGTCGTAGCCGGACGAGACCAGCACGAAGTCCGGCCGGGACATTTCCGCCGCGCGCGCGAGTGCCTCGCTGAAGTCGGCGCGGTAGGCCTCGCGCGGCGTCCCGGCCCGGAGCGGCACGTTCAGCGTCGTACCCCGTCCGGGCCCCTCACCGGTTTCCCCTACGTGGCCCGTGCCCGGGTAGTGCGGTGACTGGTGGAGGGACAGATAGAAGACGGTCGGGTCGTCGTAGAACGTGTCCTGCGTCGCGTTTCCATGATGGACGTCCCAGTCCACGATCAGGATGCGCTGCGCGCGGTCCGTTGCCTGAAGGTGGCGCGCCGCGATCGCCACGTTGTTGAACAGGCAGAACCCCATCGCGCGGTTGGGCGTCGCGTGGTGACCCGGAGGGCGCGTCGCCACGAACGCCGACGAGAGCATCCCGTCGGCCACGGCCGTCGCGGCCGCGATCGTCCCTCCCGCGCTCCCGATCGCGGCCTCCCACGAGGCCGACGAGACCTTCGTGTCCACATCGAGCGAGAGGATCTTCTGCTGGACGTCGGCGGAGTCGCAGACCTCGCGCACGTACTTCACGTAGGTCGGCGTATGTACGCGGACCAGATCGTCGACCGCGGCCTCGGGGGATTCCCTCTGCTCGACGTGGCCTTGCAGCGTCGGGATGTCCCGGCCCATCGCGGAGGCAAGCTCGCGCAGACGGCCCTGGTGCTCCGGGTGACCCCATCCGGTGTCGTGGAGTGGAGAAGCGGGATGAAGGTAGAACCCCGTAGGCGCGCGCGCGGCCATGGCTAGCCTCTATGTACTCGCGGCGGAGAGCAACGCGATGCGCTCCTGCAACGAGCGCACCGAGTGGGCGCGGTTCTTCAGAGCGATCAGCGCGTCGCACGCCGCCGACGTGGCGGACATCGTCGTGAGATAGGGTGTCTTGTACATGATCGCCGCCCGCCGGATCGCGTAGTCGTCGTACTGCGAAGCCTTGCCGAGCGGCGTGTTGATCAGCAGCCGCACGTCCCCGCTCACGATGTGGTCCACGATGTTCGGACGGCCCTCGTGCACCTTGAAGATATGCTCTCCAGGAACTCCGAGCCTCCTCAGGTACTGCTGTGTTCCCTTCGTGGCGAGGATCCGGTATCCCAGATCGAGGAACCTGCGCAGGATCGGGGCGACGGTCGCCTTGTCACGGTCGTTCACGGTGACGATGATGGTGCCGGGCTCCTCGGGGAGCACGTTCCCGGCCGACACCTGCGCCTTGGCGAACGCCATCCCGAACGAATCATCGAAGCCCATGACCTCGCCCGTGGAGCGCATCTCGGGCCCGAGGATCACGTCCACGTCGAAGCGATTGAACGGGAACGCGGCTTCCTTCACGGCGACGCCCGGAACCACCAACTCCTGGGGGATGTCCATGCTCGCGATCTTCTCGCCCGTCATGATCCGAGCGGCCAGCCGCGCGAGCGCGACGCCCGTGGCTTTGCTCACGAACGGGACGGTGCGCGAGGCGCGGGGGTTCACCTCGAGCACGGATACCACGCCGTCCTTGACCGCGTACTGGACGTTCATGAGGCCGACCACGCCCAGCTCGAGCGCGAACTTCCGCGTCAGCTCCCGGATCTCGTCCAGCGCCGGCGCGGACAGGAGGTAGGGCGGCAGCACGCACGCCGAGTCGCCGGAGTGGACCCCCGCGTCCTCGATGTGCTGCATGATCCCGCCGACCACGACATCCGTTCCGTCGGCGAGACAGTCCACGTCCGCCTCGAACGCGTCCTCGAGGAAGCGGTCCACGAGCACGGGGTGGTCCTCGGAGGCCTGGGCGGCCTCGGCGAACCATCGCCGCAGCGAGTCCTCGTCGTAGATGATCCGCATCGCCCGCCCACCCAGCACGTACGAGGGCCGCACGAGCACGGGGAAGCCGATCCTCTGCGCGACCGCGATCGCCTGCTCCTCGCTCGTGGCGATTCCGTTCTCCGGCACGTGCGCCCCGATCTTGCGGCACACCTCGGCGAAGCGGTCCCGGTCCTCGGCGCGATCGATCGCGTCCACCGACGTCCCGAGCACGGTGATGCCCTCGTCCTCGAGGCCCTTGGCGAGGTTCAGCGGCGTCTGCCCGCCGAGCTGCACGATCACCCCGCGGGGCTTCTCCAGATGCAGGATCTCCAGGACGTCCTCGAGCGTGAGCGGCTCGAAGTACAGCTTGTCGCTGACGTCGAAGTCGGTGGAGACGGTCTCGGGGTTCGAGTTCACCATGATGGTCTCGAACCCGGCCTGCTTCAGCGCGAGCACCGCCTGCACACAGCAGTAGTCGAACTCGATGCCCTGGCCGATGCGGTTCGGGCCACTGCCCAGGATGACCACCTTCTCGCGGTCGCTCGGGACCGACTCGTTCTCGTCCTCGTAGGAGGAGTAGAAGTACGGGGTCTCGGCCGGAAACTCGCCGGCACACGTGTCCACGACGTTGAACGTCGCGTGGATGTCCCACTCCCACCGGCGCCTGCGCACGTCGGCCTCGTTCTCGCCCCGGAGGCCCCCGAGCTGGCGATCGCTGAACCCTTCGCGCTTCATCCGCCGGAGCAGCTCCGGCGTCACTTCGGCCGCTTCGGCCCAGGTCCGCTCGTTCTCGACGATCTGGCGCAGCTGGTCGAGGAACCACGGGTCGATCCTCGTCGCCTCGAAGATCTCCTCGTCGGAGACACCCGCCTCGACCGCCCGCTTCAGCTGGAACGGCCGGGCGGGCGTGGGGCGCCTGATGGCCGCCAGGAGCGATCCGGCGTCGTCCGCGTCGAGCCCATCGTCCTTCAAGGTCTTGCCCTTCACCCATCCGAGGCGTCCGGTCTCGAGCCCTCGGAATCCCTTCTGCCACGCCGAGCGGAACGTGCGCCCGATCGCCATGGTCTCGCCCACGGATTTCATCTGCACGCCGAGCGTGTCGTCCGCCTCGGGGAATTTCTCGAACGCGAACCGCGGGATCTTCACCACCACGTAGTCCAGGACGGGCTCGAACGATGCCGGCGTGTTCTTCGTGATGTCGTTCGGCAGCTCGTCCAGACGGTAGCCGACGGCGAGCTTCGCGCCGACCCGCGCGATCGGGAACCCGGTCGCCTTGGACGCGAGCGCCGAGGAGCGCGACACCCGCGGGTTCATCTCCACGACGAGCATCTCGCCTTCGGTGGGACTCACGGCGAACTGGATGTTACAGCCTCCGGCCTCCACGCCGATCTCGCGGATGATCGCGATCGCGGCGTCGCGCATCCGCTGATATTCGACGTCGGTGAGCGTCTGCGCCGGCGCCACGGTGATCGAGTCGCCCGTGTGGACGCCCATCGGGTCGAAGTTCTCGATCGAGCAGACGATGATGACGTTGTCGGCGCCGTCGCGCACGACTTCCAGCTCGTACTCCTTCCACCCGATGACCGAGCGGTCGATGAGCACCTCACCGATGGGCGAGGCGTCGAGTCCCTTCTTGAGGGCCGCCTCGAGCTCCTCGCGGTTGTACGCGATGCCACCGCCCGTGCCGCCGAGGGTGAACGAGGGCCGGAGGATCGCGGGGTAGCCGGTTTCCTCGACGATCACGAGCCCCTCTTCCACGCTCCGGGCGAACCCGCCGTAGGGAAGCGAGAGGCCGATGCGCTTCATCGCCGCTGTGAACTTCTCTCGGTCCTCGGCCATCTCGATCGATCGCGCATTGGCGCCGATCAGCTCGACGCCGTGCCGCTCGAGCACGCCGCCCCGGTGCAGCTCCATCGCGAGGTTCAGCGCCGTCTGGCCACCCATCGTGGGCAGGAGCGCGTCCGGCTTCTCCCGCTCGATGACCTTCTCCACCCACTCGGCCGTGAGCGGCTCGATGTATGTCCGATCCGCCAGGTCCGGATCGGTCATGATCGTAGCGGGATTGGAGTTCACCAGGACGACCCGGTACCCCTCTTCCCTGAGCGCGCGCACCGCCTGGGTGCCGGAATAGTCGAACTCGCACGCCTGGCCGATGACGATGGGGCCGGAGCCGAGGATCAGGATGCTCTGGAGGTCGTCGCGTCGGGGCACGTCAGGCGGCGGTCACGGGTCGCGGGACGGGAAGAGGGACGCCCTAGCCGTCTGCACGCTTCCCCGATTCCTTCCGCACGGCCGTGGTGAGCGCCACCGCGAAGCCTCCCCAGACCCAGAGCATCACGACGATCATCGTGATCCAGGTGGCAGTGGTCATCGGGGAGCTCCCTCCCCCGCCGGACGGGCGGCCTCGGGTGGTCGGTCTTGGACGATGGGCGGGCCTCCGCCGGCGTCCCGGCCGAAGAGCCGGACAAAGGTGGCGGAAGCCCGGTTGGGGAGCAAGCGCGCTCGGGTTACGGCCCGTAACGCGGGGCACCTCCCATTCTTCGGCGACCCGCTATCGCTCGATCCTCACCTTCAGACCCGCGACCGACATCGTGGCGTTGGTCGGGGATGCGGCTGCGACGGCGATCACCTGGGGCAGGTCCGCCTCGCGATCATCCAGGTCGATGCCGAACCGGATCCGCGTGTCCCCGGCGGGGCTCACCAGGATCACCCGCTGGCGCGCGGCGCCTCCGGCACCGGGGACCGAGTAGACCTGCGTCATTCCCTGGGCCTCGAACCCGCGCACGCCCGTCCCCGTGAACTCGAGTACGACGGCCCCGAGCGCCTGCGGCGCGATCACCGTCGCGTTCAGCACGCCGGGGCCCTTCGGGCCCGAGTCGCACCCGGCCAGCGCCAGGACCGCAACGACGATGGCACCCCGGAGCCCCGCCTTCCAACGTCGGGTCTTCATCGCCGCACCTCTCCCTTCGTCCGGGGCGTCACGGGGATCACGACCGTCCTCGCGCCCAGCATCGCCCTCGCCGGGGCCGTCAGCGGAAGCCCGGGGTGCGCCAACACCCAGGCGCGGAAGTCCCCGAGGTCGTAGCTGCCGTCGTTGTTCCCATTCCAGTCCAGGAAGGCGGACTGAGCCGTGCTCAGCGACGGCCCGCTCAGCAGGAATTTCGATGCCAGCGCGGACGCGGCGATCACGGGCTCGACGACCTCGAGCGTGAACGTCCCCTCCGCGTGGAGGCCGATGGCGTCGGTCACTTCCACCGTGAGCGGGAACGAGCCCGTCTCGAGCGCCGCCCCGGTGAGCTGGCCCACATGGTCGAGCGCAAGCCCGACGGGGAGCCTCCCCTCCACGAGCGTCCATGCGTACGGCGCCGTCCCGTTCACCGGCACGAGCGTGACCTTCGGGTCCTCGGCCGCGGTGATGCGTACGGCCGCGGAGGACACCCCATACGTGAGCTCGAACTCCGCCGTCGCCGTGACGGGGCCGTCGAGCGTCACCGTGGCCGGATTGGGTTGCCCCGCGAGCGCCCCGGTCCACCCTACGAACGCGAACCCCGTGCGGGGACGGGCCTCCACGGTCACCGTCGTGCCCCGGGCGAACCAGAGGTCGGAGGCAGCAGGCATGGTCACGAACGTGCCGGGAGCCACGCCGTCCTGCCCTCCCGCCATGGAGAGCGCCAGTTCCACCTGCTCGCCTCCGTAGCGCGCGACGAGCTCGAGGTCCTCGAGCGGCGTCTGGACCGTACGGACCCGTGGCGCCGACGCGTCGTCGGTCCATTCGACGAAGGGGCGCCGCACGCCCGGCTCGATGCTCTCGCCCACGGCCGCCTCGAGCGTGAACGTGTCGAACGGGGCCGAGCGGTGCGTGAACCCGGCTTCCGACACGGCCGCGCCGTTCACGCGGAACAGTCCTCCCGTGCCCGTGTCGCCCTCGGAGCGCACGGTCACGCGCGTGAAGCGCGTGCTGGTCCGGAACGAGACCGAACCGTCGCTCTTCTGGATGTCGAGCAGGGTGAGCCCGGAGGCCTTCCCCAGGTCCGTCATGGACGACGGTTCGGAGGCGGCGTGGAAGACCCGGTTCTCACCTTCCACCTTCACGCCCCCGCAGCCCATGAGGGGCCCCACGAACGGAAAGGGATCGCCGGCGTTGCCCCGGCCGCAGCCGACGGTAGCCAACTCGTTCAACCCGTCCGCCTCGCGGAGCCAGACGCCGAGCACCGATCCCGCATTCACCTTGTTGTGGCGCCACTGCAAATCCAGGATTGGCTGGCTGATCCGCCACACCAGGAGGCCGCTGTTGTAGATCCGCTGGTCGAACCCGATCGGCTGGCGGTTCTCGAGCAGGTAGAACTCGCCCGATCCGTCCGCCGCGTCCACGAGGTAGATCTTCCCGGTGGTCTCCACGGGGGGAAGCGTCAGCGTTCCGAGGTCCGTGTCGAGCTGGAGCGTCTCGACGTCGGCCCATCCGAGGACCAGCTTGCTCCACGCGCTCAGGTGGCAGGGCACGTCGGGCGAGGCTCCGTTGCATCCCCAGTTGCCCGAGGCCATGAGGTCCCAGTTGCCCGCACCCTGGTGCTTCCCGTCGCGCTCGTCCGTGTCGTACAGGTCCGGGAGCCCGAACGCGTGGCCCAGCTCGTGCGTGAGCACGCCGATCTCGTTGATCTGGGCGCCCCCGCACGCGTAGACGGGCCCCACGGCGTAGTCGTCCACCTGGATGTGCCCGCCGTTGGCGCTCGGCGTGGCCGTGACATACGCAGCCGACGGCGTCACCGCACCGTCGCTCAGCGACCATTTGTGGGACCAGATGCGGTACTCCTTCCCCGGCCTTCCGCACTCCGCCCCGGACGTTGGGTGGAGGACCACCAGCACGTCCACGTAGCCGTCGTCGTCGCCCGAGTTGGCGATGCCGTCCGGCCCGTCGTTGTCGTAGGCTCCCCAGTCGAACGAGGCGGGCACCTTCCGGAGGAGGTCGAGGATGAACACCCCGGCCGTGTTCGGGACCAGCCCGCTCTCCCCGCCCGTGGCGACCGTATCGCTCACGCTCGACTGGATCCAGTCCTGCACGTCGCCCCGGAGCGTCATGAGGTTGCCGGAGACCTCCCCGTAGTACGAGGTGATCGTCCTCGGGCCGTCGCCGAACAACGTCTCCCACACGAGGTCCCTCGCGAACGGAGCCGAGGCCGCCGAATTGGAGTAGAGCCCCAGCAGCACCGGGATCCGGACGGTGCCCGCGACCGGCCCCTCCCTGGGCCCAAGGGCCATCGCGGGCCCCACGCGAAGGGCCTCCGCGCGGACCGGCCCGAGCTCCCGGAGGCGCTCACGGAGCCGTATCGCGCGTCCGTGGCGGAACTGGAAGGCGCCCGGGTTGGCGGCGATGAACGCCCGGTACCCCTCCGGGAGCGGCGTGCCGTAATGCTCGCCCAGCATCTCGACGTCCTGGCCGACGGCCGACGTGGCGACCGCGACGAGCAGCGCGAGCGCCAGACAGGGTACGCCGGAAGATGGACGCATACCGGAGGAGCCTCCTGGTGGAGTCGCCTTCGTTACCCGGCCCCGGCGGGGCGGGTTCCCGGGTTACGCGGTGCCGCGGGCTCGCCGTGAGGCGCCGCTCCAGCGCCCCTCGACTCAGGACGCTCCGCGTTGCAGGTCCTGACCGCGGATCTCCAGCTCCGCCGCGATCGAGCGCATGCCGTCGATGACGTTCTGGAAGTGTACGTTACGCTCGAGACCGATGAGCTCGATTCCATGCTCGACCTGCTCGCGGCTGACGCCCGCGGCGAAGGCCCTGTCCTTGAGCTTCTTCACGACCGACTTCGGAGTCAGGTCGTCGATCCCCGAGGGTCGAACCAGGCAGCAGGCGTGCACGAGACCGGAGACCTCGTCGCACGCGTAGAGGACACGGTCCAGCTCGGTCTCGGGCTGGACGTTCGTGAACTCCGGGCGGTGCGCGAGGATCGCGTGTGTCACCTCCTCCGGATATCCCAGCTCCCGGAGACGCTCCACGCCCTTCAGGGGATGATGCTCGGGGTACTTCTCCCAGTCCAGGTCGTGGAGCAATCCAGCGAGCCCCCACAGGTTCTCGTCGGCTCCCTTGAGGCGGGCGTAATGCCGCACGGAAGCTTCCACGGCGTACATATGTTTGCGAAGGCCCTCGTTCTCCACCCACTCGTGGAGGAGGGCCAGGGCGTCGGCGCGGTCGGGCATGATGGCCTCGGTGGATGTGCGGAGGGCACCGTTAGGTTGGCGACCGGGGCCGCAGGGGTCAACGCCGTCCGACGCCGCCGCGCGAGCGTAGGTGCCCGAGCGACGTGATCCCTACACCCTCGAGGACGGACACAGGTGCGACACCACGCACGCCTCGCAGCGAGGCTTCCTCGCGTCGCAGACGCGGCGCCCATGCCAGATGAGCAGGTGGGACAGGAGGGCCCAGCGCTCCTTCGGGAACAGGGCCATGAGGTCCTGCTCGATCCTCTCCGGCGCAGTCTCCCTGCTCAGCGCCAGCAGGCCGGAGAGGCGTCGCACGTGCGTGTCCACCACGATGCCCTCGGCCACGCCGAACGCGCTGCCGAGGATCACGTTGGCCGTCTTGCGCCCCACACCCGGGAGCCCATGGAGCTCGGCCATCGTGCGTGGAACCTCCCCGCCGTGCTCGGTCGCCACGGCCCGCGCGAACCCGATGATGTTCTTCGCTTTGTTCCGGAAGAACCCCGTGGAGCGCACGATCTCCTCGACATCCTCCTGTGGGGCGGCGGCCAGGGCGTGCGCGTCCGGATAGCGCCGGAACAGGGCCGGCGTCACCATGTTGACCCGCTCGTCGGTCGTCTGGGCCGAGAGGATCGTGGCCACCGCGAGCTGAAACGCATCCGTGAAGTCGAGCTCGGTGCGAGCCTCCGGGTATTCCCGCCACAGGAAGTCGTAGATCTCGGTGGCCCGCTCGCGGAGCGCTCTCTTCGACTCCCTAGGCATCGGTCGCGACGCTCTCCGGGACGGTGATCCTGCGATACGCCAGCGCCGAGGGCGCCGGGACGGCATGGCGTGGCGGGGTCTCGCCGCGTACCACGGCCTCCGGATGCGCGTTCAGGTGCGCGAAGAGGCGCGCTGCGAGCTTGAGCACCTCGCCGGCGTTCGTGAACGAGTACAGCTCCTCCATCTCTCCCCCCGGCAGCGTGCTCGCGTAGTCCGGGCCCTCGTCCCGCAGCGTCGCCGAAAGCCACGTTCGTGCTTCCATGAGCGGTGCGGCCGCCAGGGGAGCCACGCCGAGCCCGGGGCGCTCGTCCCACATGCCGGTGACGAGCAGAACGTGGAGGAGGCCGCTGCCCGAGACGGTCCAGAACATCCCGTCCACGGCCTCGGCCGGCTCCGGCGGCTCGTCGCGCGTCCAGAAGAGGCGCCGAGGGAGCTGCACATAGGCGGCGGGAAGCGGGGGCTCGGGAGAGCCTTCCACGCGCTCGGTGCGGACAAGCCAGCGGGCCGCCGGCGTGTCCACGAGGTAGAAGGGGCGCCCCGCGCGCTCGAAGTGGTAGAAGTGGAACGCGAGCGTCACGTACTCGAAGAGAGCCGGGCCGGACGCGTCGGACCCGAGTTGCTTGAGGCGCGCCCCCACCGACGCGAGAGTCATGAACACCCCAGGATCACTCGGGTCCTCGCGCAGTTCGGCGGCCTCCTGGAACACCTCGTCGGCCCAGGCGCGCGCACCCTCCACCTCCGGGAACGCGAGTTCCAGGGGTGTCAAGCGGGCGTAGGCGTCGTGGAAGCGCATGACGGGTGTGCCTACCCCTCCGCCCCGCACGGTTCCGCCTCGGCGTCGGACTCGAGTACGACGGGCTCACTCGTGCCGAAGAGCCGCTTGACCGACTCCCACCAGGTCCGCTTGCGCACGAGGACGAGCTCGAGCGTGGCGTCCTCCTCTTCCACCCCCAGGATCCACACGAAGTGCACGTCGCCAAGCTCCTCGGGCCGCGGGATACGCCAGCGCGTTCCGCGCCAGTCGAACTCGATCCAGCGCACTGCCTCGAACTCCTTCTCCCCCCAGGCCTGCTCCAGATAGAAGTCGCTCTCCACGCGGTAGAGCCCTCCACCCAGCGCATCCCCCTTCTGGAAATACCACGGGTCGAAGTCTTCTCCGTCGTCACGCTTGAAGGTCTCGTCCAGCGCGTAGTCGACACCCTCCAGCGCGTCCTCGCGCGCCAGCGACTCCAGGTGGTGTCGGAGCTCGTGGGTCAGCGTTTCCCACAGCTCCGCGCTCCAGTCGAAGTCGGGGGTGCGCGCCGCGAGGTTCCGGAACGAGCCCCAGTAGAGCACGACCTTCGAGCGGGTGGTCTCCGGACCGCCCCAATCCGAGGCGAAGTCCTCGGTGACGCACTCTCCCAGCGTGAAGATGTCGGGACGCGTCGGGTGGGGCACCGACTCCCGGCTCACCACGAGGCCGTCGATCCCCTCCTTGTATTCCTCGGGGATCTCCTCATAGGCCTCCAGGGCCGCCCGCTCGAAGTCCTTGTACTTCATGCGCCCCCCTGGGGGCCGCGCGGCTCAGTCGCCCGCCTCGCGCGCCACCGGATCCGCGTCGGTCGGCCCCAGCGCCGAGAGCCAGCGATTGGCGGCGATGAGGCCGATCAGCACCACGCCCCACTGGATGAGCACCGAGCCCACGTTGTAGGTGCTGAAGAGCGTCCACGTGGAGCGCAGATCGGCGCCCCGGGCGCTCCAGAGCCACCATGCCATCAGCACCACCGCTTCTACGACCACCAACCGCATCGCCCAGTCCCACCAGGCACCGATGCGCACGTCCGAGTGCTCGTGGTTGATGAACGTCTCCCGCCATTTCGTCACGCCGTACTTCAGGACCGCGAAGGCGAAGAAGAACCCGGACGCCATGAGGCCGACGCCCCACACCCAATCCTGGTTCTGGAAGACCCCGAGCTTCAGCGCGGACGGGGTTCCGAGCAGGATGCCGGCTACGCCGACCATCGTGAGCGCGCGGCTCCGCGGCACCCCGCGGTCCACGAGCGCCCGCGTCGCGAGCTCGATCATCGAAATCAGGCTGGTCCACGCCGCGAAGAAGAGCGCCAGGAAGAAGAGTGCCATGAAGAAGCGCCCGGCGGGAATCTGTGCGAAGAGCTGCGGGATCCAGATGAACGTGAGTCCTTCGTTGCCGGCCCCAACGATCTGCGACGCGGCATTCGGCATGATCGAGAAGACCGTGCAGAGCACCATGATCCCCGACAGCAGCGAGATCGAGTTGTTCCCGAACCCGATCACGAACGCGTTGAGCGCGGTGTCCTCGCGGCGACTCATGTAGACGGCGTACGTGGTGATGAGGCCCCAGCCCGCTCCCGTGTCCCACGCGTTCTGCGTGAGCGCTTCCAGCCAGATCCGATGGTTCGCGAGCTCGGCGAGGCTCGGGGTGAACATGAATGCCAGGCCGCGCGACGCGCCCGGGAGGGTGAGCGCCCTCAAAGCGAGCATCACCACCAGGAGGACCAGCGTCGGCATGAGGACCTTGGCCGCCTTCTCGATGCCCTTCACGCCCCGTGAGACCACGAAGAGGCCGAGGCCCATCGCGGCCACGTGCGTCACGAGCGCCTGCCAGGAGGACTGGTAGCCGCTCCAGAACGCATCGGGCACTCGCGTGGGGATCTGCCCTGCCACGGTGGCCACGAAGAAGCGCAGCGTCCAGCCCGTAACCACCGAGTAGTAGAACATGATGGCCACGGCCACGAACGCGACCCACGCCCCCATCCATGCGAAGGCCGGACCCAGGGTCTTCACGAACGCTCCGATCGGCCCCCGGCGGGTCGCCTTCCCCATCGCGAACTCGAGCATGACGAGTGGCACGGACCAGGCGAGAAGGAACACGACCCACGCCACCAGGAACGAGCCGCCCCCGTTGTTCGCGACGATGCGGGGGAAGCGCCAGATGTTACCGGTGCCCACGGCCATGGAGATCATGGCCAGCAACATCCCCCACCGGGAGCTGAAGACCTCGGATCGGGAGGTCACGTCACGTCGTCTCGAGCTGCGACGTGCAATGCGGGCAGCGCGTCGCCTTCAGGGGAATCGTCGAGCCGCAGAACGGGCACTCCTTCGTCGAGGGCGGCGCCGGAGGCGGCGCCTCGGCCCGCTTCAGCTGGTTGATACCCTTCACCAGAAAGAACACGGCGAACGCGATGATGGTGAAGCTCACCAGGGCGTTGACGAATATGCCCAGGTTCAGCGTGACCGCCCCGACTTCCTTGGCGGCGGCCAGCGTCTCGTAGGGACCGGGAGAGGTCCCCTCCCGCATGACGAGGATGATGTCCTGGAAATCGATGTCGCCGATGAGCATCCCGAGGGGCGGCATCATGATGTCGTTCACGAAGCTGCTCACGACCGTCCCGAACGCGCCGCCGATGATGATTCCGACGGCCATGTCCACTACGTTGCCGCGTACCGCGAATTCCCTGAACTCCTTCGCGAATCCCATAAGTGCCTCGCTGCCGAAGATGACGGCCCACCGCGCCCACGGCGGGACGCGCGTGCAATAGGGCGTGCTCGGGGCCGAGGCCGCAAGCTCTGCGGGGCGTGGACAGCGACGAGTGCGGGACGCCGGCCTCGACCTCAGCGGCCGAGGCGCTCCCGTATCCAGCCCACCGCTCCGTCGGCCGGGATCCGCACTTGCTCCAGCGAGTCGCGGTCACGGACGGTGACCGTGCCGTCCTCGTTGGTCTGACCGTCCACCGTGAGGCACCAGGGCGTGCCCGCCTCGTCCTGCCTGCGGTACCGCCTTCCGATGGAACCGGCTTCGTCGTAGAACGACGGAATCGAGGCGCGCCGGAGGCTCTCGTGCAGCTTGACGGCGAACTCCGGCAGGCCGTCCTTCTTCACCAGGGGGAAGACGGCCGCCTTGATCGGCGCGAGCCGAGGCGCCAAGGCCAAGACGACGCGCTCCTCGCCCTCCACTTGCTCCTCGCGGTACGCGTCGACCAACAGGACCAGGAGCAGCCGGTCCACGCCCATGGACGTCTCGATGACGAAGGGCACGTAGCGCTCGTTCGTGGCCGGGTCGATGTACTCGAGGCGCTTGCCCGAGTACTCCTGGTGCCGGCGGAGGTCGAAATCGGTTCGGTTGTGGATCCCCTCGAACTCCTTCCAGCCGAAGGGGAACCGGTACTCGACGTCGAACGCCTTCTTGGCGTAGTGGGCGAGCTCGTCCTGGGTGTGCTCGTGGAACCGCAGGTTCTCCTCGCGGATGCCCAGCGATGCGTGCCACGCCATGCGCTCGGCCTTCCAGCGCTCGAACCATTCCTCGTCCGTGCCGGGCTTCACGAAGAACTGCATCTCCGCCTGCTCGAATTCGCGCGTCCGGAAGATGAAGTTCCCCGGGGTGATCTCGTTGCGGAACGCCTTCCCGATCTGGGCGATGCCGAACGGGATCTTCTGGCGCGCCGCCGTCTGGACGTTCAGGAAGTTGACGTACTCGCCCTGCGCGGTCTCCGGCCTCAGGTAGATCGTCGAGGCGGCATCCTCCACGGGCCCTATGAACGACCGGAACATGAGGTTGAACATCCGGGGCTCGCCGAACGCGTCCCGGGTCCCACAGGCAGGGCACTGCCCACCCTCGACCTCGGGCAGGTCGGCGCGGAAGCGTCTGTGGCAGTTCGAGCACTCCACGAGGGGGTCGGTGAACCCCTCCACGTGCCCAGACGCCTCCCACGTGCGCGGGTGCATGAGGATCGCGGCGTCGAGTCCCTCGATGTCGTCTCTCTGGTGGACCATCGCGCTCCACCAGAGGTCCTTGATGTTGCGCTTCAGCTCGACGCCGAGGGGACCATAGTCCCACACGGAGCCCGCGCCGCCGTAGATCTCGGAGGACTGAAAGACGAAGCCACGCCGCTTGGTGAGCGAGACGAGCTTGTCCATGAGGTCGGGGGTGGCCATAGGTCGCCAAAGCTACCCGGCACTCCGAACGCGATCAACGGCCCGGCGTGAACCCTCCCCGGCCGGAGGGGTATGCGGTGATCTTCGGGAACGCGCGCGCAGAATCCCGGTCCAACCCAGAGAGAGCCAGCCGATGCTGACGTTCACCGACCGCGCTCGAGACGTCCTCCGCTCCTTCCTCGACCAGAGCGGCGGAGAGCTCGAAGCCCTCCGGATCACACCCCAGGCGGGGAGCCCCGTGGCTCCTCGCTTCGAGCTGACGCTGGTCTCACTCGGCGAGCGGGAGACCGGCGAAGTCCAGCTCGAGGGCCCCGGCTTTCCCGTGCTGGTGAAGGTGGGCGACGCGGCCCGTCTCGAGGATGCCGTCGTGGATTTCGTCGAGCGCGTGAACGAGAGCGGCTTCGAGGTGCGCCTCGACGGGGGGACGCCGTCGCCTCCGGCGCCCCACCCCGACGCCACCCCGCAGGGCCCGATCGCGGACCGCGTGCGCGTCGTGCTCGACACCCAGGTGAACCCGGCCATCGCCGCGCACGGTGGTATGATCTCGCTGGTGGACGTCCAGGACACCGAGGTCTTCGTCGAGATGAGTGGAGGTTGCCAGGGGTGCGCGCTCTCGCGCATGACGCTCCGCCAGGGTGTCGAGCGCATGCTGCGCCAGGCCGTTCCCGAGCTGACGGCCGTCCACGACGTCACGGACCACGCATCCGGGATCAGCCCTTTCTTCCAGCGCTAGCAAGTCGCTCGAGGGCGCACTTCAGTACATGATCGTGAACCCACCGCCCCCGCCGCTTCCGAAGCGTGGGTTCACGACGTTGTTGAAGATGGACCCGAATCGGTACGAGATCCCGAACATCGTGAAGTACTCGAACGAGGTGGCGAGGGCGCGCTGACGGGTCAGGATCTCCTCTTGCGTGTAGCCCTCGGCCTCGAGGTAGAGCTGGTCACGCACCCACTCGTAGTAACCGGATACGGTGAGCGAGAAACCCTTGAAGATACGCCACTCGACGGACCCGTTGATCGTGGATTGCCATTTGTCCGTGTCGTGCAGATAGCGCGAATGCCCGGCCCCGATCGAGGCTCGCCCCCACGGCTGGACGAACTCGAGCTCGGAATCGAGTGAAAACGCCAGGCGAGTCTCCGAGGTCTGGCCGAAGATCGTCTCGGTCTCGTAGTCCCAGTGCCGCACGTTCAGGAGCCCCTGGAAGGTGAGCGAGCGGCGGCTCGATTCCGCGTATGGGAAGAGGTTGAATTCGACACCGGGCGAGACATTCCAGCGGAAGTTCTCGTTGACGTACGTCGAGCGTCCGACTCCCACGGTCGCCCCGACGGAGAACCGGTCGGTGATGCTCTTCACGACCAGGGCGTTCGCGTTCCACTCCTCCCGCTCCGTCTCGACCGACGTCGTATCGTCGAGGTCGAACACCTGGGTGTTGCGACTGAACCGGCCCGAGAAGTCGAGCTTCCAGGCGTCGGTGGTCCGGTTCGCGCTCAAGCTTCCACTGTAGTTGGCGGACTCGTAGGACGACTCCCCGTTCAGGAACGAGTTTCCGCGGATCGTGAACACCCAGAAATCCCACGGATCGTCCTCGGGCGCGGCCGTGCCCCCAGGTCCGCCGGATCCCGGCGTTCCGCCGGCGGGCGGTCCCTCCGACACCACGCGCAAGCGGTCGGCGAGCGGAGTCCCCGCCAGGTACCGGCCGAGGCCCAAGCGCAAACGAGAGACGAGCGCGTTGCGCGTCTCGTCGGTCGTGGCGTCGCCGGCAGTGTTCACGAGCAGCTCCTGGTCCTGCCCCTGGAACGGGCCCCGCCCGAGGAATCGCAGGACATACTGCCGCCCCCCACCCCCCGTCGTTTGGCTCGTCACCAGGACGTGAACGTCGGACACCTCCCGGTCGCGGACCCAGTTCACGAACGGGATCTCCCGCCGGTAGAAGTCCGTGTCGTAGCACCCGGACCCCTGACAGTCGAAGAAGAGATTCAGTGTCTCGGAGGCAGACGCTCCCGGGAGCTGCTGGGCTGCCGCGCGCCAGGGGAGGAGGGACACCGCCACGAAACACGCCCGCACGCATCGACGACCACGACCCATACCACCCCCCTATGTGAGCTTGCTCCAGCTCACCGGAACCCGGCGCGCCTGATCCGGTCGAAGAGCACCGCGACGAGCCGCTCGGTCGTGACCCTGTCCAGCGTCCCCAGGACGTCGAGCGCGCCCGTGATGCGGTCCACGCGGTTCCACATCTCGTTGCCGAGCTCCCTCGACGCCGGAACCGCCTCCAGGACGGGGTCCCGGGAGACACCGCCTGCCGCGGGGGCATACTCGATGCTCGATTCGTTCGCGAGCAGGAACTCGTGGAGGTCCAGGGCCGCGTTCACCAGGTCGTCCATCTGCGCGTATGCCTCGAAGCGGTCCGCGCGTGTGGAGAGGAACCCGGAGTCGGCACGTTCCAGCAGCATGGCGGCGGTGTCGGCCGCGACGCCCGCCGTGTCGAGTTGCGCCTGGTATCGCTCATGGAAGACTCGGGTGTCGGAATCCCGCACCCGATCCACGTACGCCTCGATCCCCTCCCAGTACCGCTGCACATCGCCGAACTGGCTCGCGTTGGCGAGGTAGACACCGGCCAGCCAATCCCGGTTCGGCTCCGCCTGAAGGTCGAACTCCGACTGGAGGGCGCCGAGTCGGGTGATCATCTCGGCCAGGGCGACCTCGCCGAAATCGCGCATTCGCGGCAGGAGCTCCGCCGGGATGCTGGGGATCGTGACAGGCGGGAGCACCGGCGTCACGGCCTCTGGAGCCGGCCCGGCTTCCCGTCCGGCGAACGCCTTCCACCCGAACCAGCCTCCGACGCCGACCACGGCCACGGCAGCCACGCCGAGGACCAGGGGCATGACGGACCGGCTGCGCGTGCGCCTGGGCGGGGACGGGCGGTTCCGGGGCTCGCGCCGCTCGCGGGGTCGTTCCTCCGCTTCGTCCTCGCCCTCGCCGGCAGCGCGACGCGTGGGGGGTTCGGGCGCCTCGGCTTCCGGCTTCCGGACGAGGTCCATTGTGCCTTCTTCGGCCGCGGGCTCCTCCGCGGGCCCATGGTCCATCCAGGCCGGCGGAGACTCCAGGGTCGGCCCGCCCGGAGGCGGGGCCAGGTCCAGGCCGCCGCCGAGGCCGCTCCCCGGCGAGAAGTCCATGGGCGGCTCCGATGGGGCGCTCGGGATGGGTGGCTCCGCCTCGGCCTCGGCCATCGGTTCGGACGCGAGCTCCAGGCCGCCCCCGAAGTCGAAGGTGACCGGTTCCTGATCCTCTTCCTCCTTTTCCTCCTTCGCGGCCTTGCTGGGCGTCGCCGACCCGGCCGGAAGCGAGAAGTCCATCGCGGGCTCCTCGCTCGGCGCTTCGGCGGGCGGCGCGGCCGATTCCGAGAAGGTCAGGTCGAACCCGAGGTCCATGCCACCGCCCGCGGGCGCGGCCTTTTCCTCCGCTGGCTCCTCTCCCTCGACCGTGAGTGGCGTCGAGAAGTCCTCCGGCTCGGGCGGTGCCGCCGTCTCCTCCTCCACCGACGGCGGGGGCGTCTCGCTGGACGGTGCGACCGGCGGAGGCGGGGCAACGAACCCTTCCGCTCCCCCGAGGTCGCGCGAAAGCGTATGGAAGATCTCGTGCGTCCGAGCTGGTCCCCAGCGGTCCGCCTGGGCGTCGTAGAGCTCTGTGTCCGGACCGATGGCGCCCAGCTCGATGCGCAGAGCGAGCGCGTCTACGCTGGGGATCGAGACCTCGTTCCCCTGGGAGTCGATGTAGGCGAAGCGCATTTCGGTGTGCTCAGGCGGTCGTAGGAGGCTGGAACAAGACGTAGTCTAGGGGCTGGCGCGCGCCCGTGCCACATCTCCCAGCGAGCGCGCCGCGGCGCCGTCCTCACGCCGACGCCCCCATCCACCTCCGCCGGAGTCCGCGACGCAGCTACGACGACGGCGGCCGGCGCACGTCGTACACGCGCTGAAATTCGACGTCGGCGCCCATCAGGCTCATTGACATCGCGACGGCGACCGTGAGCTTCACGCCGTCCACCGAAGGCATGTAGCTCTCGGTCACGGTGCCGCCGCCGGACACGCTCCGCGTCACGACGAGCCCCCCGCCCTTCCACTCGGCCTTCGCCTCCACCTCGACGTCATCGGCGACGTCGCGCTTCACTTCCTGCCCGAACGGAAGGACCCAGGGCTCCTCGCGCGGCACGTGGAGCGTGACGAGCGAGTCGCTGACCGAGAGCTCGAGCGTCCGAGGCGGAACCGTCGCGATGCGGCGGATCGCCTGCGTCGCGGCGGGATTCACGGCTCCGCCGGGCCGGCCACCCGCCCGGCCCCCGCCGCCGGGGGGCATGCCTCCGCCACGTCCGCCCGCGCCGGGCATGCCGCCTCGCGAGGGCGGCCGCTCTCCGCCACCGGGCCGGGCGCCCGCGCCCTCCCGTGCCTTGCGACCCTCGCGGCGCGTAGGCCTCGCGCGCGGACCCACGCCCGCTATCTCGGCCCGGAGTCCTCGGCCAGCCGCGCGAGCGTCGCGAGATTGCCCACCTCGAGATCCGGCGTCGCGCGGGCAGGCACGGTGGCGCCCGAGCCCGGGCGCCCGGCGCGGCGGTTCACCCAGACGCACGCGAAGCCGAGCGCCCTGGCGGGCGCGAGGTCGTGGTGGAGGCTCTGCGCCACGTGCAGAACGCGGTCCCTGGGCAGGGCCAGACGCCTCAGCACTTCGTGGAAGTGGGCCGGCGCCGGCTTGTAGCTCCGCACCTGCTGGGCAGTGACCACGGTCTCGAAGGCCACGCCGAGCCGTGCGGCGGTTCCGGCGAACAGGTCGTCGTCCACGTTGGAGACCACCGCGAGCCGGAAGCGGGTCGCCAACGCGCGGAGCGCGCCCACCGTGTCCGGGAAGGGAGGCCACGCGCCCACCGACGCGGCGAACGCCGAGGCTTCCTCCTCGGACACCCGGAAGCCCGCTTCTTCGCCCAGACGCCGCGCGACCCGGCGAAGCACCTCCCGGTAGGACAGGAACGGGCCCGTCTGCACGTCGGATTCGGCCCGGCCGAAGCGCTCGAGCAACGCGTCGTCGCCCGGGCTGGCCACACCGCGCGACGCGAAGAGCGGCGTGAGGGCGTCCAGGATCCCCCGCTCCCAGTCCACGAGCGTCCCGTAGCAGTCGAACGTGAGCGCGTCGAAGCGGCCGAGATCGAGGTTCATGCGCGCCCGCTCTTCCGCCCGGTCTCGAGCTTGTTCCTCACCTCCCGCCGCACGAGGGCCGGCACCTCGTCGCCGTGGTCCAGGAGGAAACGCTTCACGGCCGCGGCGTCCACGGTCGAGAGCGCGCGGAGCGCCCACGAGAGTCCCTTGGCCACCATGGGGTCGCAATCCCCGGCCAGCTCGCGGCACACGCGCACGGTCCGGGAAATGTCCCCGCGACCTCCCCGGGAACGCACGTTGAGCGCCACCGTCGAGACGAGTGCCGTCCGGCGCCACCAGCGGTCCGCGCTCCGGCACCACCGGAGGACGTCGGCGTCCGTGACGCGGCCGTCGCGCCACGCGGGGCCCGCGACGGACACACTGAAGCCGTCCACCGACGCCCAGTTGTCGTTCCCACGTCCGAGCTCCTCCACGGCCGACCCGTCCAGCTCCGCCACCACGTCCGGCCTGCCGCCGACGAGCTCGAACGCGATCTGCCGGGCCTCGTGCACGCGCGTGTCCAGGAGCCCGCGGGCCGTCGCAAGCACGTCGGCGGCGCTGGACGCGCGCATCGAGCGCGCGAGGGGGCGCAGGACGCGTCGCATGGCCGGCGCCGACACGCCGAGGATCTCCAGGGCCGACGGGAAGTAGCCGACCGCGTGCTCCCGCCGAACCGGGTCGGCGGCGGCGCCGAGCTCCACCAGAACGGCCTCGGCCACCCGTCGATGGTGACGGGCTACCACGCCAGGTCGAGGATGACCTCGTTCAGGAAGCCGCCCTCACGCTCCGCGGCCAGGCGAAGGAGCGCCTCGAGCTCGTCGTGATCCAGCCAGATCCCGCCGCACTCGTCACAGCGGTCGATGACCAGGTTCTGCACGACCTCTTTCCGCATGGGATGGCCGTCCACGGGACAGAGCCGAACGCTCTCCGACTTCAGGCGGAGGAGGTCGCCGCACCGCTTGCAGGTGGGCAGGCCGTCCAGCACCTCCACGGCGGGGTGCTCCCGGCAGCGCGCGCAAAGCTGCTGCGTGGGTGCCTCGTTCATCGTACTCCCCTCCGCGACGCGGCCTCCATCCGGATGCATGGGCGTACGAATCTAATCGCCCGCGCCAGGTTCCATAACCTCGGCCGCAACCGGTCCATCACCGGACGCTCACCCTGGCGCTGCGTCGCACCCCCGCCTTGTCCGAGCCCGCGACGACGCGCACGGCAGCTCCCGGAGCGGTCGGGCGCACGATCCACGAGACCGTCCGCGAGCGCTCGGTGACCGCCCGCAGGTACGGGTTGGACCCGGCCAGGTGCCCGACGGTGCGCCGCGCCGTCCCGTCCACGATCTCGGCGCCCTCGGCCTCCAGTCTCGCCCAGGGGGGCCTCACGACCGGAGCGCGGACCGTTCCGTCCTCCCGATTGTCGCCGACCGCGCCGCGGTCCGTGAGGCTGGTCGGCAGATAACCCGAGTTCTCGAGCGTCGCCTCCACCCGGTACGTCCCGTCCCCGAGCGCGGTGACCGTCGGCCCGGACAGCTCAAGCAGCGGAGACTGCTCCGCGATGTAGAGGTACCACGGCATCTGGAGCGCCGTCTCACGCTCCAGGAACTCCGGGGGTGGGTTCTGTCCCCAGAACTTGCTGTGCCACCCGCCGATCTCGACCGGACCGAGCTGCGGGTGCTCGAACGGCCTCCAGGGCGAGAAGTACCGACCCTGGAGCTCCTCGTCGTTGAAGCGGTGGCTCTCGGCCTCGCCGATCCGTCCGTCCCCGTCGTAGTCGGTGACCCAGGCCTCGGGCCCCGGCACGAACTCCGGCACCCATCCGATGATCCCCTGGTCCCAGTAGGCCCAGGAGATGAGCGTCCCGTAGCGGTGCTCGGTAGGGTGCGTAGAGCTCGGCTCCACGGGCCGACCGGTGGTGCGCGTGTACTCCTCACCCAGGTGGAGGATCAGACGGAGGTCGATCTCCGGGAACGCGGACGGCGTCACGGCCGAGGGAAGGCGATAGACGAAGCCTCCCGACGTGTGCCCATGGATGATGCCCGTGATGTTACGGTGCCCGTTGATGAACTCCACGGCCGCGCGCGTCTCGGGCTCCGAGAGCGGGAAGTCGCCCGCGCCGGACTGGAGGTGCTCCCGCTCCCAGTTGCGGGGGAAATTCCGGTTCATGTCCACGCCGCCGATCCCGTCCTCGTTGATGGCGCCGTCGCCGTCGTCGTCCAGGCCCTCGCGGAGCACCTCGAATCGGGACCCGGCCCGCTCGCGGCGCGGGTCGCGGATCATGATCCGGGGGTCGGAGGGGTCCTGAACCCAGCCGCCCTCGGCATCGGGGAACCGCATCTGCGTGATCCACCCGTCCCCGTCGAGGTCTTGAGGCGGATCCTCGTCGGCGATGCCGTCCTCGTCCTCGTCCTTGGGATGCGTCGTGCTCCGCAGGAACTGGTCGTCCAGGAGTGCGATGTCCGAGCCGTCGGGGTTGAACTTGGGCCGCACGTAGACCGCGCGGGTGTCGAGGAGCGCCGACACGCGCGGGTCCTTCCCGTATCTGTTCAGCAGGTAGCCGACGAAGTGGGTCGCCACCGCCGATGCGGTGAGCTCGCCCGAGTGGATTCCTCCGTCCACGTAGAGCGCCGGCTTCTCTTCGGCGGGGCCGGTCGCCTCGTTCGTGATCGTGATCGTCATCAGCGGCTGGCCCCGGAAGCTCGTGCCCACCGAGGAGAGCTCCGTCAACTCCGGGTAGAGCGTGTGCAGCTCCAGGAGGATCTGGTTCGTCTCCGCCGCCGTGTAGAAGCGGTTCCAGTCCACGCTGCCGTCGGGCGCCACGAGGCTCGCGCCCTGGCCGGTCAGGGATGCGGGTACGAGGAGGCCCAGCAGGGCGAGGGTTCGCGTTGTGCTCGTCTTCATGGTCGGCTCCGGTGATGCGGGTCGGATCTCCGCGTCAATGTGCGGCGCCCGCGGCCGCCCGACCATGGCCGTGAGGCTTCTTGTGAGTGTCCCCGGAACGGCGCAGTATTGCAGAGGAACCCCGCCCCCCCTGGAGTGTTCGAGGCCCACCCTGGCGACCCTCGCGTACCGCGGGCTCACCGTGCTGCTGGCGGTCCTGGCCCTCGCGGGCCAGGCCACCTACCTGGACGTCCTCTACTGGAACGCGCTCGGCGTCGGCGGGCTCACCCAGGGCGGCCTCCACCCCGCGCTGCGCACCGCCGTCTTGGCGTCGGCAACGATGACGGCGGTCACGGCGGGCCTGGGAATGTTCCTCGCCCTACGCCGGGACGCGTCGCGCGGTGCGCGGCCCCTGGGGCTGGCCCTGGCCGGATGGGCCTACCTGCTGGCGTTCTCGGGGCTCAGCCTCTTGCTGTCCCCCGACCCCGGCCGTGACCTGCGAGGACCTTTCGCGTCGCATTTCCTGTTCGTGGAGGCGATCGCATCGGCGGCGCTTCTGCGCTTCACGGCCCTCTTCCCCACACCGCTCACGCCCCGGGCCCTCGAGGACCCGGCGACGATGCCGGGGTGGCTCCGGCCGGCCCAGCGCGCGCGACTGATGCTGCTTGGACCGAGGGCGCCCTGGGTGACGGCCCTGGCGTCGGCCGCCCTCGTCCTGATCGTGAACGCGGCCCTCGGTCGCCCGATCCAGGACGCCGCGCTCCTCCTGCTTACGGACGTCCTGCGGTTGACCGCGCTGGCCGTGGTGGTCCTGAACCTGCGGGCGTCGTTCGTCGCGGCGGACCGGGAGGGACGCCGCACGACGCTCTGGTTCGTGGTGGGCTTCACGCTTCTGCTGGGCGCCGTGGGCGCGCTGCTCGGCGGCAACCTCCTCGCGGCCGTTACAGGGTGGGACGCGCCCGGCTTCAACTGGCGTCCGATCGTCCTGGACATCGGCGTCCTCGGACTGGTGGCGGCAGTGATCGTCGGCGTCGTCTACGAGGGAGGCCGCAAGCCCGGCCCGATCGCCCGGCAACTGGCGGTGCTGGGCGGCGCCGTCACCGTGACGCTGTTCCTCGCGGCGGGGATGGAGAGCCTCGCGAAGGGCGTGGTCGTCGCCCCCTTCCCCGTGCCCAGAGGAGTCGGGACGGCCGTGGCGTGCATCACCGTGGGGCTCCTGTACCGGCGTACCCGGCGCCCGATCGAGAGCATGATCTACCACGCCTGGGCCGAGCCCCCGGAAGGCACCCCCGAGAGCTGAGCGGACCCGAGGGCGATGCGTCACATCCGGGTCCGCCCGCTCGTTCCCCTCACGAACGGCGACCTCGACAGCGCGTCGCGGGTAGACTTGCTCGCCCGTTTCTCGAACCAACGGCCTGATCCCGCGTGGATTTCGACCAGACCTTCGACGAGCTCTACCCAGCGTTGGTGAGGTATTGCCACCGGCTCACGGGCGACCGTGACGCCGCCGAGGACACGGCGCAGGAGGCGTTGGTGCGTCTCTACACACACAAGGTGGAGGGTCCGCTGCCTGCTCTGCGGGTCTGGCTGTTCAAGACCGCGATCCACCTCGTCCGGGACCGTTACCGCGTAGACGAGAACCGCCGACGCCTTCTGGAGATGAATCCGGTCACCCCGGGCGCTGCCGAAGATCCCGAGCGCCGCCTGGAGCGTCTGTCCGACCAGGCGCGCGCGCGCGCCGCGCTCGAGCAACTCCCGGAGCGGGACCGCGAGATGCTCCTCCTGCGCTACGAGGGGTTCAGCTACAAGGAGATCGCCGAGGCGGTGAACGTCGCGGCGACGTCCGTGGGAACGCTCCTCGCCCGCGCGGAGCGCCGCTTCCTGGAAGTCCTCGAAGGCAACAGGAGGACCGCATGATCCATCCGGACGAAGGCCAGCTCCTCGCGCTGAGGGACGACCCGACGTTCGCGGCCGAAGGCACCCTGGCGCACGTGGAGTCGTGCGCGGAGTGCCGAGGCGCCCTCGACGTGATCCGTCGCCAGGCGAGCTCGGTCGCCAGGGCGCTCGGCGCGCTCGACGCCGACGGCTGGGACCTCGACGCCGCGCGGGCGAGCGTGCGACGGCGCGTCGCGGAGCACGCGGCCGCGGACGCGACCGCGGCGGTCGCGGCGGTGCGCCCCACGTCGCTGCCCACGCGTCGTGCACACCGTGCGTTCTGGACCCTCTCGCGCGCTGCGGGCGTCCTGCTCGTCACGGCCGCCGGGCTGTCGGCGCTCCCCGGTTCGCCGGTGAGGACCTGGATCGAGCGGATGGTGTCCCCGGCCCCGGCGGAAAAGCGTGCCGAACCGGCCGCGGAGCCCGCGGCCGTCGCCGAGCCCGCCCCTCCGGAAGAGGCGGGGATCCGGCTCCCGCTCCCCGGAGGTCCCCTGAACGTGGCGCTCCGGGGCGCCGCGCCCGGTACCGAGATCCGCGTGACGTGGATTCCGGGGAACGAGGCCGCGGTCTTCGCGCCGGTCGGCAGCCGTTTCACGTCGGGCGAGGGACGGATGGAGGCGCTCCTGGTCTCCGGACCCGTCCGGGTCGAGCTCCCGCGCGGGATCCTCCCAGTATTCCTGGAGGTGAACGGACGTATCTTCATCCGGAATACCGCGGCGGGCCTGGACGTGTCCGGGCCCATCGCGGAGCAGGCGGAAGGCGGGATCACGTTCCGCCTGCCGCCGGAATAGGAGCCGCCGCCACGATGGGCCGACGCCTCACCCGCCTGGTCCTTCTCGTCACCGTCGCGGGCACCTCGGCGACGGGCACCTCGGCGATCGCCGTGATCGCGGTCGCGGCCGCGGCGGTCCATGCCGGAGCCCAGGAGGCGGGCGTGGTCTCGGGCAAGGTCCTCGGACGCCTCCAGGGGCAGGTCCGCGCGCTGCCGTTCGCCGTGGTCGAGGCCTGGGGGCCCGGCTACCGTCGCGCGGTGGTCGCGGACAGCCTCGGCCGGTACGTGCTCACGCAGGTTCCCCGAGGGGGCCTCCGCGTGCGTGCCAGCCATCCGGGCCACGAGCCGATGACGCTCGACGTCGTGGTTCCATCGTCCGCGCCCCTGGTCGTGGACCTGGAGCTGCGCGTCAGGCCCGTGCGGCTCGCCCCCGTCGACGTGACGGCGGATGCCCTGCGCGTTCCCGACCCCGATCTCCGCGACGTGGAGGCCGCGGTCCAGCAGGAGAGGGTGACCGCCGCCGCGCTCGAGATCGGCGCGGGCGTCGTGGACGCGGGGCTCGCCGAGGCGCTGCGCGCCTTCGGAGGAAACGACCCGGCACAGGCCAGCGACGTGCTCTTCATGCGCGGCTCCACGACCGACCTGAAGCTCGTGCTGCTCGACGGCGCGCCCGTGTACACGCCGTTCCACGTGGCAGGGCTGCTGAAGAGCTTCGAGCCCGCCGTTCTCGGGCGCGCCGACCTGCACGTGGGCGGGGCCCCCGCCCGCTACGACGGAGGGCTCACGTACATCCTGGATCTCCGCACACGCCGTCCGCGTCGTGACGGGCTGCACGCTTCGGGCTCGCTGGACCTCCTGTCGGCCACCGGGGCGCTGGACGCGCCGCTCGGAGAGCGGGCCGGCGTGGTGGCTTCCGCGCGCAGCCTCCACGGCTTCGGGGAGGCGCCGCTCGGAGCGTCCCCCTATGGGTACCGGGACGTTCTCCTGGGAGTCGAGGTCGAGCCGGCCGAGGACCACCTCGTGCGGGCCACCGGGTTCTGGAACCGGGAGTCCGTCGTGCTCGAACTCCCCACGACGATGAGCCTCGCCGCCACCGCCGTCGCGCCCGACGAGGCGTGGTGGGCCAACCGGGCCGCGTCCGCCCGGTACACGGGACGATCCGGCTCGATGGTGTTCGAGGCGACCGTCGCGGGCAGCACGTACGACGCCACGCTTCCCCTCCAGCCCGCGGGCGAGCCCAGGCCGGCGGCGCTCCTCGCCTCGGCCACGACCCGGCGGTTCCGGGCGGGCGTCGAGGCGGCGCGGCCCCTCGCGCGGGGCGTGGTGCGGTTGGGCCTCTCGATGGAGGATCTCGACGCGACCTACGCGGCCGAAGCGCTCGAGCCCGGCGGCCAGCCGTCGGACGCGGCCTCCTCCACCACGACGGTGGGGGGCTACGCGGACGTCTCGTACGCGCTCGCTTCCGAGGTCACGCTCCGGGCCGGCCTCCGGGCCGACCGCTTCTCCGGAGACGGCCCGCCCCGTCTCGCTCCGCGGGCCGCGCTGGCCTGGCAGGTGGGGCCGCAGGCGATCGTCACGGTGGCGGCGGGCCGGTACCACCAGACCTCGCGCGCCAACGACGTCACGGTCGAGCGCTCGCTCACCGAGGTGGTCGCGGATCCGGTCCGGGTGCGGAGCCTCCTCCCCGTGGCCACGGCTGATCACGTCGTGGTGTCGCTCGACCAGTCCCTGGGCCGGAGCGTGCTGCTCGGGCTCGCCGGGTTCTGGAAGGGGTACCGGGGTCTCCGCGCCGATCCCGAAGAGACCATCCTCAGCTCGGGCGTGGACCTCCGCATCCAGCGGCACGGAGAACGCTCGACCGCCTGGCTCGGGTACGGGCTGTCCTGGTACTGGTCGGGCACCGACCTCTCGGGAGCGTCGTCCGACTTCACCGGCAGGCAACTCCTCACGGCCGGGCTCTCCGGCTCGCTGGGGAGCCACGTCGGCGCCGAGGTGCGCGTAGCCTACGGTGCGGGACTGCCCTACACCAGCGTACCCTTCGGCGCCCCCTCCGACGCCGAGGCCCCGGAGCGGGAACTCGGCGTGACGGAAGGCGTCATCGACCAGAGCCCACCCCTCCCCGGCGGTCTGGACGAGGACTTCCTGCGCGTGGACGTCGAGGTGCACGCCACCTTCCACCCGTCGTGGGGCGGACGGAGCTGGACGGTCCAGCCCTACGTGCGCGTCCTCAACGCGCTGGACCGCCGTGACGCGCTGTTCTACGCGTTCCAACCGTGGCGGAGCGACTCGCTGACCCCCCTGGCGACGCGCCCCCTGGTGCCCGTCGCCGGCGTCTCCTGGAGGTTCTGAGCGCGCCATCCCCGGCGGCCATCCGAGTCCGGTCCGTCACGACGGTCTCGGGCCGTTCGTTCCCCGGGTGATGGACCGGCCGGCCCTCCGTGCCGGTGCCCCACCGCCCACCATGGAGGCGACATGGTTCGTTCCCTCGTCCGATCCGCTCTTCTCGTCCCCCTGCTCCCGGCCCTCACCGCCACGCCCGCCGCCCCGCAGGTGATCCAGGTGAAGTCCGTTCCGGTGGCGTCGGGCGACCAGTTCCTCGTGGTGCCCTCAACGACGCTGGGAATGGGAGGCGTGACCCTGGCCGTGGACGACTCGCTGGCCGATCCCTGGTCGAACCCCGCCCAGGGGGTCTTCGTCGCCGAGCCGGCCCTCCTCGGAGCGCCGACGCTGTACGCGATCTCCGACGGCGGGGGAGGCGGACGCACGCTGCCCGTAGCGGGGTTCTTCCGCGGGGGCCGCTGGTTCGGAGGCATGGGCCTGGCGTTCCAGCAGATCGACAACTCGGCGGAGTCCGACGGCTGGATCTGGGTCCGGCCCGTCACCTGGTGGAGCGGGAGCCAGCCGCGCCTGAGCGACGCCTCCAACCGCAACCTCTACGCGCGGGGCTTCGTCGGGACGAGGCTCGGTGACGGGCCCTGGGCGCTCGGCGCGGGCTTCTCCGCCTCCGCCCTCGACGCGATGGACGGCGTGGACCTCCTGTACGCCAACGCTCAGAGCATCCGGCAGTCGGGCAGCGCGGGCGACCTCCGCCTGGGTCTCTACCGCCAGGGAGCGCGCGATCGGCTGGGACTCCTCGTCGTACACGATCGCGTGTCCATGACGCACGACGTCACGTACGTGGACATCGTCTGGGACAGCGTGACCTGGGTGCCGCAGGCGCGCGAGCGGGTGGAGGTGAACGAGGACCGGACGCGCACGTGGGGTGTTCAGGTGACGTGGGACCGCGACCTGAGCGCACCGGGGTGGCGGCTCGGCACGCTGGCGACCGTGAACCGGAAGTCACATCCAAAGATCCCGAACTACGAGATCCAGAACATCCCACGGGATCCCGGGACCACGTGGGCCTGGGAGGCCGGGCTCGGTCTCTCGCGCACGCGGGGTCCCACGCGGTTCGGCCTGGACGTGATCCTCCAGCCGATCTGGAGCGACACCTGGCAGGAGGCCGACGAGGATGTGCAGACCGCGAAGGGCGGCACGATCCGGCAGGGCGAGCGCACGATCGAGAACGAGTTCTTCTTCACCAACGTGATCCTGAGGACCGGCTTCGCCTACGATCTCGGGCCCACCACGGTCCAGGCCGGCCTGGAAGTGCGCTCGTACGACTACGACCTCGAGCAACGCGACCACGTGCTGGCGACGTTCCGGGAGCAGGACGAGACGTGGACGGAGTGGAGCCCGACGCTCGGCGCCGTGTTCCGCCTCACCGACGTGGAGCTGCGCTACGCCGGACGGCTGACGACGGGAACCGGACAGCCGGGCGTGGCCGCCACGCCGCAGGCCGTGGCCGCGCGGGAGGCGCTCGCGGACTTCATCGTCGCGCCGCGGGCGCCCCTGACGCTGCAGGACGCCTCCGTCACGACCCACCAGATCTCGGTGCGGATCCCGATCCGCTGAGCAGCCCCTCCAGGAGGGTCACGGCGCGCGCCAGCGTCTCGCGGTCGGAGGCGCGAAGCGCCGCGAGATCCGTCGCCAGGCGCTCGACGCGGCGCCGACGGCCCTCCTGGAGCACCCGGCGGCCCGCCGAGGTGGCCGTGACACGGCGGACCCGCCCGTCGTGCGGGTCGGGCACCACCCTGGCCAGTCCCGCCCCCTCCAGATCCCGCACGAGCCGCGTCACCGTCGGCGGACGGACCTGCTCGGCCGCCGCGAGCTCCCCGAGCGTCAAGGGTCCCTGGAAGACGATCACGGAGAGCGCCGACAGCCGGGGCGCGGTGAGCCCCGCCGCGGGGTCCTCCACGCGGAGTCGCCTCAGCAGGTGGATCGCCGTGCTGTGCAGGCGGTCGGCCAGGCGGACGGCCGGCGCGCCGCCCTCCACCTTCCTGTTCCGGATCGTGCCCATTGCGGACCTCGGACCTGGTGATTAGTTTCGCAAACTAAATATTATGCCAGCGGCCCTCCCTCCACAACCCCGCGAGGTACTCATGACCCGATCCTTCGGCCTCCGCACGCTGGGCCAGCTCTCGATGAACGTGAAGGACCTGGCCCGGGCTACGGCGTTCTACCGGGACGCGCTCGGCATCCCGTTCCTCTTCGAGGTGCCGAAGATGGCGTTCTTCGACCTGGACGGGGTCCGCCTCATGCTCGCGACACCCGAAGCACCCGAGCACGACCATCCGGGCTCGATCCTCTACTTCAGGGTCCCCGACATCCGAAAGGCCCATGCGGCCCTCGCGGAACAAGGGGTCTCATTCGACACGGAACCCCGGCCGATCGCCCGCATGCCGGACCACGAGCTGTGGATGTCCTTCTTCAAGGACAGCGAAGGAAATCAGCTCGCGCTGATGGCCGAGATTCCCTTGACCCCCGAGCGCTAGAACGTCTATTTGATCGTGCTCACACGCACCCGACCGGACCGCGACGATCGAGGAGCCATGATGTCGGAGAGCGGGAATCGGATCCGCGTGATCCTGCGGTGGATCCAGATCAAGGACAACAAGGAAGCGGCCTGGGACGACGAGGGTGAATTCCGCTTCCGCTCCAAGGTCACGACGGGTGGGCAGACCATCGAGCTCGAGTTCCCCGAGCAGGGCTTCTGGTCCATCTCCGACCATCCCCGGCGCAACAAGGTGGACAAGATCGACAAGGTCCTGTTCGAGGGCGAGGCCGGCGACACGATGATCGTGGAGCTCTTCGGCGAGGAGCTCGACCAGTTCTCGGCGAGCGACCACCTCGAGGACTACCGAAAGGAGTTCTCGGGCCCCGTCCCCGGCTGGATCGGCCGGTACCAGCCGACCGACCAGGGCGTGGGCGATCCGGAGAACATGTCCGACTGGCGCGTCTGCTACGACGTCGAGAGCGTCTGACGCCCTTCCCCGCGCACGACGAGGCGCGAGAGGGTCCCGCCGGGAGGTCCGGCGGGGCCCTCTCGTTTTCCGGGTGCCCGATCCCTACGTTGACAGGCCCGTTCCCCTAGGTCCGATCCGGAGCGCTCCCTGACGCGGTTCACTCCCCTCGATTGGTTCTGGACGCTGGCGTTCCTGGCCCTGATGGTCGGCGGCGCCGCGTTCTTCTACCGGCTCGCCCGCCGCTCCGAGTCGGACTTCTTCCTCGCGGGGCGCCGCCTGCCGTGGTGGCTGCCGGCCGCCTCGGTCTTCAGCACCCACACGGCCACGGACACACCGATGTGGGTCACCGGGACCGTGTACGCCCACGGGCTCCGCGGGCTCTGGTACACGTTCTTCGCAGGGTGGACCTCCGTCGCGGCGTTCGTCTCGGCCCGCATCTACCGACGCTCAGTGGCCTTCACGCAGGCCGAGTGGCAGGTCGTGCGCTTCCACGGCCTCGGGGCCGAGCTGCTCCGGGGATGGATGGCCGGCTGGCAGGTCTTCATGAACATGTTCGTCCTCGGATGGGTGGGCATCGCCATGGGGAAAGTGGGGAACCTGGCCTTTGGATGGCCGGTCTGGGTGGGGTTGGTGGTCCCCTCCCTGATCACGGCGGGCTACACGCTCGCGGCCGGGTACTGGGGCGTCGTGATGGGGGATTTCCTCCAGGGGATCGTGGCGATCTTCGCGATCCTGCTGGTGTCCAGCGTGGGGATCGTGGCCGCCGGCGGTCCCTCGGGCGTGGTGGAGGGCGTCGCCGCGATGGGCGAGGCGTGGCGCCTCGACTCCATGGCGTTCACGGGGTGGCTCTCCGGCGACTTTCCCGCGATCTGGTGGCTGACCATGCTGGTCATCGCGATCGTGGGAGGCTTCGGCATGGGCACGAGCATCGACTGGTACGTCGAGGCGCAGCGCATCCAGTCGTCGAAGACGGTGCGGGACGCCGCCTACGGCATCTGGTGGGGTGGTGCGATCACGTTGCTCCGCAACGGGATCTGGGCGGCCTCCATCCTGGCGTTCTTCGTCCTCGCCCCGGGGATCGCCGACGGCGCCGAGTACGAGCTGGGGTGGTTCCGCCTCGGGTTCGAGCTGCTCCCCGCGGGACTGGTGGGTGTGTTCTTCGCGGCGATCCTCGCGATCCACCTCTCCACGATCTCGGGCCATCTCAACCTCGGCGCGCTCTACTTCACCCGGGACCTCTACCAGCGCTACGTGAAGCCCGACGCTCCCGAGCGCACGCTGGTGTGGATGGGACGCCTCGCCACCGCCATCCTCCTGGTGGGGTCGTTCTTCTACGGCCTCATGATGGAAGAGATCACGCAGTGGCTGATCTTCGCCCTGTGGCTGATGATGGCGGGGGTCTGGCTCCCCAACATCCTCCAGGTCGTGTGGTGGCGCTTCAACGCGTGGGGGTATCTGGCTTCGTGGATCGCCAACCTGGGCATCGCCTGGCTCGTCGTATGGGTCCTCCCCGCGTTCGGCGTGATTCCGGTGTTGCCGGACTATCTCCAGTTCTGGTCGCTCATGGCGCTCGGGGCGTTGGTGTTCGTGCCGGCCACCCTCCTCACGAAGGCCGAGCCGATGGACCACCTCGTCCACTTCTACCTCCAGACCCGCCCGATCGGGTGGTGGGGGCCCGTGCGGGACGAGGCGCGCCGCCGAGGGCTCCTGGCGGAGGCAGGGTTCCCGGCGGCCGAAGGCGTTCGTCCGCTGGTGCGGCGGCGGTGGACGGCGGAGGAGGCCGATGCCTGGAGCCGTGAGGACTGGATGGCGATCGTGCTCTCCCCGCTCGTCATGGCCCTGGGGATGATCGGCGCGGCGAACCTCTTCCTGGGTCGCTGGTCGGGCGTGTGGCAGCTGGCCCTCGGCGCCGCGCTCGGCGGACTGATGTTCTGGATCATCGATCCCAAGCTCCGCGCGGTGTCGGTGGAGTACGAGCAACGGCAGGCGCGCGACCTCGTGCGGCTGGAGCGGCGGATGCGCTGGCGGGAGGGCGACGAGGCGCCCTCGACCGAGGCTCCGGACCGCGATGTCGCCACGCCGACCGTCGAGGAGGTCTGATGGACAGGGGGCTCGTGACGCTCATCGGCATGAGCATCGCCTACGTGGCGTCGTTCCTCGGGCTCGCGCTCGCCTGGTACGGATGGAAGCGCAGGCGCGCAGGGCGCGAGGAGGTGGAGCGATGATCGGCGTGTCTCCGGTGCTCGCGGCGCTCGCGATCCGCGCGCTGCAGGACACCGCGCGCGCACCCCTCCCGGCGGAATCGCCCATCTCGGGGCCAGCATGGACCGTGCTCGTCCCCGCGCTCCTGTTCCTCGTGACCGCCGGGGGCACGTGGGCGCTCTGGCGGCACTTCGCGGACAAGGACGACTAGCCTGAGCAGCCGCGGCCGTGCGGGCCGCCCCCCCACTCCGGAGCGGTGGTATGGGGCGCTCCGCGCACCGTTCCACGTTCACCGCCGCGGCCGAGCCGCCCCGAGGGGGAAGTGCCGGCCCGCGCTGGGGAGCGCTACGGTCGAGAGGCCGGGGGCGGACTTCCTCCGAGGGGCAATCTGCGGCGAGGTATGGACGACCCGCCGCAGCTTAGCCCGAAGTTCCCCGACCCTGCCACTATAGGAGCCGTTGGGCCGCAAGGGCGA
>CAYPMO010000006.1:0-97086 GCA_964412015.1 uncultured Gemmatimonadaceae bacterium
CCTAGAGGGAGCTCAACGCCGGCACGGGCCGCACGCACTCGGGGCAGAACCGCCAGCCGGGCTCGAGGACGACTCCGCAGCGGCAGAGGCGACGGCGGAGTCGGCCGCAGGCCGGGCACGCACGCGCGCCGACAGGAACGGGTGCACCGCAGGTGCGGCACGGAACGGCGGCGCCGGGATCGGCGTGGAGGACCCTCGCGATCTCGTGAGGGGTCGTGAGGCCTTCGGCGACCGCACGCCTCGCGTCGTCGGCGAGGCGGCCCATGCCGGTCTCCAGCGCGAGCGAGCGCAGCCTCGCGCTGGTCCCTCCCTGAGAGATCTCGTCCCGGAGCGCGTCGCTCACGACGAGCACCTGGAATACGCCCGTGCGGCCCTTGAGCCCGTCCGGGCACGCGTCGCACCCTCGTCCGCCGCAGTCCTGGCATATGCGCCGCACGAGGCGCTGCGCGATCACGCCCGTGAGCCCCCCGGCCACGAGGAACGGGGGCACGCCCATGTTGAGCAGCCGGGTGACTGCGGCCGTCGCGTCGGTGGCGTGGAGCGTGGAGAGGACCAGGTGGCCCGTGACCGCGGCGGCCGTCGCGATCTCGGCGGTCTCGCGGTCGCGAATCTCTCCCACCATGACGACGTCCGGATCCTGGCGGAGAACGGCGCGGAGGGCATCCGGGAACCCCAGGCCCGCCCTGCGGTCGACCTGGATCTGGTTCGCCCCCGGGAGGCGATACTCGACCGGATCCTCGAGGGTGACGACGTTCTGTCGGTCCCGGTCCATCTCCGAGAGCGCGGCGAAGAGCGTCGTACTCTTGCCGCTCCCCGTCGGGCCGACCGCGAGGATGACACCCTCACGCGACGACAGGAGTCGCCGGAGGGAGGAGAGGTCTGCCGAGGCGAGCCCGAGAGCGTCCATGCCGCGGGGCGCGGCGTCCGGGTCGAGGATCCGAACGACCGCCTTCTCACCTCCGTTCACCGGGAGCGTGGAGACCCGGAGCGTCAGCGCTCGTCCGTGCTGACTGAGAACGATGCGACCGTCCTGGGGTCGCCGGCGGACCGAGATGTCCATGCCCGCCATGACCTTGAGACGCGAGAGCACGGCGTGCCGGGCCGGCGCGGGGATCTCGAGCGCCCGGCGCAGCACGCCGTCGACCCGGTAGCGTACGCGCGCGTCCCCGCCGGTCTCCTCCACGTGGATGTCGCTGGCTCCGCTCTCGACGGCTTCGACCAGGATGCGCTCGACCAGGCGCACGACGGGAGCGGATCGGATGGCGCGCTCGAGCTCCGCGGTGGGTGTGTCCTTCGCCTGCCGCAGCTCGGAAGGCAGCGAGGCGACGAGGCCGGCGAGCGCTCCCCCGTAACAGCGCTGCAACGCCTCGAGCACCGCGGCCTCCGTGGCGACGTGCGCGTCCACGCGGCGCCCCGACTGGAACTGGATGTCGTCCACGGCGCCCAGGTCCAAGGGGTCGGCCATCGCGACGGCGAGGGTCCTCGCGGTGGCCCGGAGCGGCACCACGCGTTTGGCGCGCGCGAGGTCGGGGCGGAGGAGCGCCAGTGCGCTTTCCTCCGGCGCGAGAGGCGGTGGCGCGAACGGGAGGCCCAGTTGGTGCGCGAGGGCCCGCCCGACCGCCTCGGCCGCGACGTCGCCGCGACGCACGAGGAGCTCTCCGAGGCGGAGGCCGGTACCCGTCTGCGCCGTCAACGCGTCGTCGAGAGCCTCCGGCGCGAGCGCGCCGGCGTCCACGAGCAGTTGTCCGAGGATCTTGGGTCGGGGCTTCACCCCGTTACGATGGGGGCGTGGGACGGGCGGTGGGATGATTGGTAGGGCCGAGCAGGTCCCGTCGCGCGCGAGCGACGCTCAGGAGGCTACGGAACCCCGGTCATTCCGCCGGGCGCAGGTCCACCGTCACCTGGACCTGGACGTGACCCATGTCCGCTCGCTCCCTGAGCGCGTCGCGGATCCGGGGCTCCATCTTCTGGTACGCGGACAGCACGCCCTGTCGCAGCTCCCTCCGGAGCACCTTGAGCGCGTTGACGTCGGCGCGGCTGGTCCTCGTCTCCTTCTTCGCCTCGGCGACCTCGTAGGGACGGATCTCGAAGGGGGACATGCCGACGTCGTCGGAGCGCTCGTGATCCAGGTACTGGACCGAGACGCTGACGTCGCCTCGCGCATGGTGGTGGTGGATATCCCCCACCGCCTGGAACCGGGCCGCCAGCTTGCCCAGCTCGCCGCGCTGGGCCGCCTTCGTGTAGGCACGCTCCACGACCTTGAAGATCCGCTTCAGCCGCTCGGCGGTCGTCGCGTCCGTGTCGGGAAGCGCGGTGTCCAGGTCCCTTCCGAGAGCTTGGCGATCGAGCGTGAAACGGGCGCTCTCGGCCTCGCGGTTCCGGGCGCGATCGATGCTGTCGAGGATGCGGTCCGGGTTGGTGCGATAACTCATTCTGCGCTCCCAGGCGCCTGGGCTCCACCGTGTCGAGCCTCCGGGGAGGCACTCCCCGGAGTTCATCACGATACCAAGTCGTGGGGGACGGGCCAAGTGCGCACTCCGAGAACATTTCACTCGGGACGTCCGTAGCGTAGACTGCCACCGGGTCGCGCACCCGCCAGCGCGGCCGAGCGCTCATCATGCCGACACGAAGGAGCCGCGCCATGCGTTCCCGTCTCGTGCTCACCGCCGCAGCGTCGTTCGTCCTCTCTGCTTGCGGCGGCGGCCCATCCGGGCCTCCCGGATTCGCGTATTCGCTTCCGACCCTCACCGCCGTCACCTACCTGACCGGCGACACGACCATCATGGACATCGACGCCGGAGGTCAGGCGATGCAGGTCACGGTGTCCGAGAGCATGCTCCTCGACGCGGGCTTCGAGAGGGCGGCGGAGGGCGTGCAGGTGACGCTCGCGGTGAAGGATCTGAAGGCCAGCATCTACAACCCCATGGGCGCGGCGACCGGGGATGAGAGCGGGATCACGGGACCGCTGGTGATGAGTCTCGACCGCCGCGGCGCCGTCACCGTGGTCTCGCAGCCGCAGCTCACGGAGACCGCGAGCGAGTACTTCCAGCCGCTTTCGGTGGCGCACGGGCTCTTCCCGCGACTTCCCGGCCGCGCCGCGGCGGTGGGCGAGAGCTGGACCGACACCATCCGGTACGAGGGACAGCAGGGGCCCGGGAGCGTGTCCGCCACGAACGTGGTCACCTACACCGTCGAGGGCGACAGCGTGCTGGATGGCCGGAGTCTCGTGAAGATCGCGCAGAAAGGCAGCACGGAGTCCACCACGCATGGCGTGATCACCGGGATGGACTTCAGCCAGGGCCTCACCGGCACGTTCACGGGATGGGTGCTCTGGGATCACGCTCGTGGTCTCATGGTGGAGAGCTACGCCCAGACCGACGGCAGGGGCACGATGGACGTCTCGGCCGCGCCGTTCCCGCTCGGGGTCTACCTGAGGGCCCAGTCTCGCGTGAAGCTCCAGCCCGGGATGTGAGCAGGATCGTGACGACGGCGGACGAGGGAGCCTCCACCACGAGGGCGGCGGGATCCGGCGAAGGACGGACGGTCGGCGCGGGTCCGCGGTCGTTTCCGGTGCGCGTCGGTCAGGTGTTCTTCTCTCCAGGCGCGCTCATGGACTCCCTCTCGCGCAACCCCGTCTGGGCGGCGGCGGTCGTGTTGGGGGCGACCCTCGTGGTCCTACAGACGCTGCTGATTCCCGCGGAAGTCTGGGAGGCGATGTTCCGGGAGACGATGATCGAGCGCGGCCAACGGATGCCCGAGGGGTTCAGCGCGGGCGGAACGATCATGCGTGTCTCGACGATCGGGTTCGGAACGCTGGGCTACCTCCTGGTGACGTTCCTGTTCGCGGGCGTCGTGACGCTCCTGTTCGCGTTCGTGATGGGCGACGAAGGCCGATACAGGCAGTACCTCGCGGTGCTCGGACACGCGTGGCTGATCCCGGGCTTCGTCGGGCTGCTGCTCGTGCCCGTCAAGATCGTCCAGCAGGATCCCCAGCTCACGCTGAACCTCGGGACGTTCCTGTACTTCCTGCCCGAGGGGTACCTGGCCACGGTCGGCAAGATGCTCGACCTGTCACAGGCGTGGGCCTGGCTCGTCGTCGCGCAGGGGGCGCACGCCATCGCGCCCCGAAGGAGCTTCGGGAGCGCGGTGGCCGTGGTGATGGTGGTGTTCGTGGCGATGGCCATGCTCGTCGCGCTGATTCCGGGTGTCGGGTGAGGAAGCTCGCGTGAGCGGCGCCGTCCGGGTGACCGTGTCGGTCGCAGCGGGCGGCGCCGCGCTCTTCCACATGTTCGCGGCGGGCGTCTCGCCCTTCACCGCTCTCGTGCAGAGACCGGTCCACCTGGCGCTGATGGGTGTGATCGGCTTCCTCCTGCTGGGAAGACCGAGGCGCACGTCTCCGGGTGCCGAAGCGCCGGTAGACGACGGATCCGCGGGCGCCGGCGCGAGGGGAGCGCGGTGGGACGCATGGGCACTCGCGGCGGCGCTGATTCTCGCGTGCGCGTACGTGGTTTGGCAGAACCAGGAGCTCGTGCGGAGGTCGGGCGCTCCCACGACGTTGGACCTGGCCGCGGGCGGCGCCGCGATCCTGCTGGTCCTGGAGCTGGCGCGGCGTGCGACGGGGTGGGGAATCGTCGCCGTGTGCCTGGTCGCGCTCGCGTATGGCGTGGCCGGGCCGTATCTGCCGGGCTTCCTGGCCCACCGGGGGTACGGACCCGTGCGCCTGATCGAGCACCTCTATCTGTCCACGGAGGGGATCTGGGGCGTGCCGCTCGGGGTCTCCGCCGACTTCGTGTACCTCTTCGTCTTCTTCGGCGCCGTGCTCGAGGCGGCGGGCGGTGGAGTGCTGCTCGTAGCGCTGGCGAACCGCGTGGCCGGGAAGACGAGGGGAGGTCCGGCGAAGACGTCCGCCGTGGCGAGCGCCCTCATGGGCACGCTCTCCGGGAGCGCGGTGGCGAACGTCGTGACCACGGGGGCGTTCACGATTCCCATCATGAAGAGGGCCGGGTTCAGGCCCCACTTCGCGGCGGCGGTGGAGGCCGCCGCCAGCACCGGTGGCCAGATCATGCCTCCGATCATGGGCGCGGGCGCGTTCATCCTCGCCACGTGGACCAGCATCCCCTACGTGCGGGTGGCCGCGGCGGCCGCGATCCCGGCGATGCTCTACTATCTGGCGGTCCTCGCGGCCATCCACTTCCGGGCCGGCAGGATGGGCATAGAGCCCGCCGGCACGGAGGGACGCGAGCCGGTCGTCGACCGGATCCACCTGCTGCTGCCGATCGCGATCATCGTGGTGTTCCTGGCCGAGGGCCGTTCCCCCATGCGGGCCGCGTTCTGGGGCGTGGTCTCCGCGCTGGCCCTGGTCTACCTCCGTCCCCACACGCGCCCGAGCTTCTCCGACCTGCGGCGGATGGTGGACGGGGCGGGGAGAGGTGCGGTCCAGGTGGCCGCGGCGTGCGCGGCGGCCGGGATCGTGGTGGGCGTCGCGTCGCTCACGGGGATCGGGCTCCGGATGTCGGAGCTGATCGTCACGCTGTCCCACGGGAGCCTCCTGGCGGCGTTGATCCTCACCGCCCTCGGCTCGCTGGTGCTCGGCATGGGGCTTCCCACTACGGCCGCGTACGTGGTCCTCGCGGCGCTCGGGGCTCCCGCGCTCGTCGAGATGGGTGTCCCGTTGCTCGGTGCCCATCTCTTCATCTTCTACTTCGGGTGCATCTCGAACGTGACCCCGCCGGTTGCCCTCGCGGCGTTCGCGGCCGCCGGCGTCGCGGGGTCTCCGCCGATGCGCACCGGAGCGACGGCCGCAGTGCTCGCGAGCGCTGGATTCCTCGTGCCGTTCATGTTCATATACGGACCGCCGCTCCTCCTGGACGGGTCCGTGGGCCAGATCGCGGGCGTGAGCCTGACGGCGGCCCTCGGCGTGACGCTGCTCGCGGCGGCGACGATGGGCTACCTCCGACGACCCCTGGCCCCCTGGGAGAGGGTGGTTCTCGGTGGGGGCGCGCTCGGCCTGGTCACGCCGGGCCTGGTGACGGACCTGACGGGACTCCTGGCTCTGGGGGTGGTCCTCCTCCGGCGCCGCTGACACGAGGAGGAGCCGAAGTGTCGAGTATCACGATCCGCGGCGCGGTGGTGGCGCTCGTCCTCGCGCTCACGGCGGCCTGCGGAGGGGGAGATGGCGTCGGGCGCCGCTTCCTGTCCCTCGGCACGGGCGGGACGGGAGGCGTCTACTATCCGCTCGGAGGAGCGCTCGCCAGTCGCCTCTCCCTGTCCGACTCGACGCGGCAGTATACGGCGGAGGTCACGGGAGGCGCGGTCGAGAACGTGAACCGGGTCCTCTCGGGCCAGATCGACCTGGGCTTCGTGCTCTCGGTCACCGCCTACGAGGCCTTCAACGGCAGCGAGGATTTCCCCACGCCGTCGCCCGACCTGAGGGTGGTGGCGCCGCTGTATGCCAACCTGACACACGTGCTCGTGCTCGGGTCCTCGGGTGCCCGGACGCTCGCGGACCTGCGGGGCCTTCGGGTGTCGGTGGGCGCGGCGGGGAGCGGCACGGAGCAGGTCTCTCGCCAGATGCTCGAGGTCTATGGGCTCACGTACGACGACATCTCCGCCCGGTACCTGTCGTTCACGGAGTCGTCCGCGGCGTTGCGGGACGGCGCGATCGACGCCGCGATCATCTCCGTGGGGGTCCCGGCGTCCGCCGTCCTCGAGGCGAGCACGACGGGTGCGGTACGGCTCCTGGGAATGGAGCCGGAGAAGGTCGAGGAGCTGCGCCGGCGCTACCCGTACTACTCGGCCGGAGCGATCCCCGGGGGCGTGTATCCCGGCGTGGACGAGCCCGTCCCCACCGTGGCCATGATGAACTGGGTGGTGGCGATGGTCGCCCTGGAGGCCGACGTGGCCGAGAAGCTCCTGACCATCCTCGGCCCGGAGCGTGCCGCCCTGGAGAGCGTGCACGACATGACGAAGCAGATCGATCTCGCGAGGCTGGCCGAAGCGCCGATTCCGCTCCATCCAGCGACCGAGGCGTTCCTCGCGCGCGAAGGGCGGTGAGTCGGGGCTCGACATGACCGGGGTCGAGATTGCCGGACCGGTGGCGGTGGGCGTAGGCTTCGTGGGCTCGATCGTGCACGAGGCACGACACGCCCGGCGACGGGAAGAAGAGTGACACGACGGTGACGGAACCTCTGGCCTGCCAGCGCGACGCCTTCGGGCTTCCCGAAGGCCTCCACTATCTGAACTGCGCGTACATGGGCCCGCTTCCGAAGGTCGCGGAGGAAGCGGGCATCGAGGGCATCCGCCGGAAGCGCGTGCCCGTGGACGTCCATCCCGAGGACTTCTACAGGACGAGCGACGAGTTGCGGAGCCTGTTCTCGGACCTGGTGGGCGCACGCGATCCTCACCGTGTCGCCATCATCCCGGGCGTGTCCTACGGCGTGGCCGTCGCGGCCCGGAACGTCGAGGTGGGTCGAGGCCAGAACGTGGTGATGACCCACGAGCAGTTTCCCGGGAACGTCCATGCGTGGCGCCGGCTCGCGCGGGAGCGCGGCGCGGAGGTACGGTTCGTCACGCCGCCCGAGGGGCACGGCCGCGGGCAGGCGTGGAACGACGCGCTTCTCTCGTCCATAGACTCCGCCACGGCGGTGGTCGCGGTTCCGCACGTCCACTGGACCGATGGGACGCGCTTCGACCTCGTGGAGGTGGGCCGACGGTGTCGGGAGGTGGGCGCGGCGCTCGTGGTGGACGGGACGCAGTCGGTCGGCGCGCTCCCCTTCGACGTCGCCGAGATACAGCCGGACGCGCTCATCGTCGCGACCTACAAGTGGCTTCTCGGCCCCTACACGGTGGGAGTCGCGTACTACGGGTCCCGGTTCGACGAAGGTACGCCCCTCGAGGAGACCTGGATCGGGCGGGAGAAGAGCGAGGACTTCCAGAACCTCGTGCGATACCGGGACGGGTATCAGCCCGGAGCCATCCGCTACGATATGGCGGAGCGCTCGAACTTCGCGCTTCTTCCGATGGCCGTCGCCTCCATGAAGCTGATCCGGGAATGGCAGCCCGCGCGCATCCAGGCGTACTGCGTGGCCCTGACCGCGGCCGTCCTGGACGAGGCGTCCTCGCTCGGGTTCACGGTCGAGGATCCGCGCTGGAGAGTCGGACACATCTTCGGGCTCAGGATGCCGGCGGGCATCGACCTGGCCGGGCTCGAGGCGGCGCTCGAGCGGCGCAAGGTGGTGGCATCGCTGCGAGGGAGCGCGCTTCGGCTGTCGCCGAACGTGTACAACGACACCGCGGACCTGGACGCGCTCCTGGAAGGCCTGAGGGAAGCGGTGGCCTGAAGAGCCTCTCGAGTGGAGCGTCGGGCCGACGACGCCACTACGGCCCGAACACGACCTCCGCGCGCGCGCCCTCCGCGATCCCCTTTTCCGCGAACCAGCCTTTTCGCACCTCGAGAGCGAACATGGCCGGTGCCGCGCTCTCGTGGGTGTCGGTGGTGAGCGGCTCCATCTGCAGGATGTCCACGACCGTGAAGCTCGGATCCAGGAAGGCGATGTCGAGCGCGACGTAGGTGTTCTGCATCCAGAACGAGCGGGGCGTGTTGTCCTCGAAGACGAAGAGCATGCCCGTGCCGTCCGGGACGCTCTCGCGGTACATGAGCCCTTCGGCCCGCTCCTCCGCCGTGCGGGCCACTTCCGCCACGACGGTGTCGGCGCCGAAAATCACCCAGGCACGGCTCGAGGGCGGTCGGCGCGCGGCGGGCGTGGCCGTGGGCGTGGCGACCTGTCCTCCTTCGGTGCCGCCCGGGCGACGTTCGACGGTGCCGTCGCCTCCCTGCGCGGGCGAGCAGGTCATCGCCGCGAAAAGGGTTGGGAGCACGGCGCGTCGTGCCTTCTGGACCGGGTTCACGGATCCCTCCACGCTCCGGGGTGTACCGCGCGGGTGCCGGACTGCCGAGGATCCGGCAAGTCTGATAAGTTACATAGCTCCGCGCGGGGGCCCAGGGGGGTCTATGCCTCCCCCGTCGTCCCACAGCGGCGCGGAGCCGAGCACGATGGGGACGTCCGCAACGGCGGCGAGGAGCCGCAGGACCCGGATGGTCGACAGCGAGCTTCTGGACATTCTGGTTTGTCCCGAGACCAGGCAGCCCGTCCGCCTCGCGGACGAGGCGACCTTGTCGCGCCTGAACGTCGCGATCGCCGGGGGCGCGGTGAGGAACCGCGCTGGCCAGCCCGTCACCGAGCCGGTCCAGGAAGGACTGGTGCGGGAGGACGGGCTTCTGCTTTACCCGGTGCGGGACGACATCCCCATCATGCTCATCGACGAGGCGATCCCTCTCGAAGGGTAACGGGCTGCGCTGAGCCCCTCCGGGCCGCGGCCGCCGGGTGACCATCGGCGGAGCGAGCCCATCCAGGACACGGAAGCATCCAGGTGCGCAACATGGCGCGACTTCGCAGACTCATGCCCGTGGCGCTGGCGGCCATCGGCGTGGCGGCGTGCGACCGGACGCCCACGCCGGGCTCGGCGCGGGGCGAGGCCCTCTTCGACACCTGCGTTCCTTGCCATGGCGCCGACGGCGGCGGCAACCAGACGCTCGGCGCTCCGGCGCTCGCCGGGCTCCCGCGATGGTACGTCCAGAATCAACTCCGGAGCTTCCAGGCCGCCCACCGAGGGGGGGCACCCTTCGATACGACCGGGATCAGGATGAAGTCGATGTCCTGGTCCCTCGACTTGCCCGGCGACCTCGAGTCCGTCGCCGAGTACGTCTCCACCCTGGCCCCCACCAACCCGGAGCCGACCCTCCGGGGCGGGGACCTCCAGGCCGGGCAGGCCGCGTACCAGATGTGCGCGGCGTGCCACGGCCCGGATGCGGGCGGTAACGAGGCCGTCCACGCACCCCCCCTCGTCGGTCAGAGCGATTGGTACCTCCTGGTGCAGCTCCGGAAGTTCAAGGCCGGCTGGCGCGGCGCGAGCCCCGCCGACACCTGGGGCGCCACCATGCGGCCCAACGCGCTGATGCTCGACGACGCGGGCATGGTGGACGTCGTCGCCTACATCCAGACCCTCCAGTAACGCCGAGTCACTCCCATGACCGATCCGAGGCATGCCGCCGCGACCCACGACGACCCGGCCCTGGCCCCCCCGCCGGACGACCGGAATCCGGCCATCATCGATGCCGAGCACGCGTTCGCGATCACCATGATCGGAGCCGCCCTGTTCATCGGCGCGGTCTTCGTGTTCGTCCTCTGAGCCCCCTGGACCCCGAGCCATGGTCGAGAGACTGATCCTGCAGGCATCCACGTACGCCCAGTCCATCGACGGGCTCATCCTGCTCATCGCCGCGCTGACCGGGTTCTGGTTGCTGTTCGCCGAAGGCGTCCTCTTCTGGCTCATCCTGAAGTTCCGGGCCAGGCCGGGCGTCAAGTCGCGGTACATCACCGGCAAGGAGAGGCACCTCAAGCGCTGGATCACGATCCCGCACGCGCTCGTGCTCGTGTGCGACGTCTTCATCATCGTCGGCGCGGTGCAGGTGTGGTACAACGTCAAGCAGCGCCTGCCCGAAGCCGATGCCACCGTGCGCGTCATCGGCCAGCAGTGGGCGTGGATCTTCCAGCATCCCGGGCCCGACAACGAGCTGGATACCGCCGACGACATCTGGACCACGGACGACCTCTACGTGGCCAACGACCGGACGTACCACTTCCAGCTCACGTCCAGGGACGTCCTCCACGATTTCTCGGTTCCCGTGTTTCGCCTGAAGCAGGACGCGGTTCCCGGCCGGACCATCACCGGGTGGTTCCGCCCCACCAGGGAAGGGACGTTCGATGTCCAGTGCGCGGAGATCTGCGGCATCGGGCACGGCGTGATGGCCGGCCGGATCCACGTGCAGGACCAGGCCGAGCACGCCGCCTGGGTCGCTGAGAACAGTTCCGTGGGCGTCCAGTAGGAGGAGAGGACGACCACGATGCCTACGATGGCCCAGACCGCTTCCGTCGAGATCCGCGAGCAGGGGGCCCACCACGCTCACGGGCCGCAGGGGATCCTGAAGTACATCTGGTCCACGGACCACAAGATCATCGCCATGCAGTATCTCTTCACCGGGATGTTCATGGGGCTGATCGGTGGGCTGATGGCCTACGTGTTCCGGATGCAGCTCGCCTTTCCGGGCGTCTCGGTTCCGGGCTACGGCGTGGTGTCGCCGGGCGAGTACAACGCCCTGGTTACCAGCCACGGCTCGATCATGATCTTCTGGGTCGCGATGCCGGTGCTCATCGCCGCCTTCGGGAACTTCCTGATCCCGCTCATGATCGGCGCGGACGACATGGTGTTCCCCCGGATCAACCGGCTGTCGTACCAGGTCTTCCTGCTGAGCGCGATCCTGATCCTCGCGTCGCAGTTCGTGAACGGCGGCGCGTTCGGTGGGGCGTGGACCGCCTACCCCCCGCTCTCGGCGAACGAGCAGTTCAACCTCACGCCCCTGGGCTCGACGATCTGGCTGCTCGCCGTGGCCCTCGAATTCGTGGCGTTCCTGCTGGGCGGCATCAACTTCATCGTGACGCTGATGAACGCGCGGGCGCCGGGCATGAAGGCGTACGACATCCCGATGGTCGTGTGGATGATCGTCATCGCCAGCATCCTCTTCATGTTGTCGGTCGGCCCGCTCATGGCGGGCGCGGTCATGCTCCTCTTCGACCAGGTGCTCGGGACCGGCTTCTACGATCCGGCGCGGGGCGGTGATCCGATCCTCTGGCAGCACCTCTTCTGGTTCTTCGGGCACCCCGAGGTCTACGTGGTGTTGCTGCCCGCCATCGGGATCGTCATCGAAATCGTGGCGACGTTCGCCCGCAAGAAGCTCTTCGGATACAAGATCATGCTCTACACGGCGGTCGCGACCGCCGTGCTGAGCTTCTTCGTGTGGGCGCATCACCAGTTCATCGCGGGCATCGATCCGCGGATGGCCAACGTCTTCACGGTGACGACGCTGCTCATCTCGGTGCCGATCGCCGAGCTGATCTTCGTGGTCATCGCGACGCTGTACGGGGGCTCGATCACGCTCACGACGCCGATGCTCTGGGCCCTGGCGTTCATCGCCGAGTTTCTCATCGGCGGCGTGACCGGGATCTTCCTCGGCGCGAGCGGGGCGGACGCGTATCTGCACGACACGTACTTCGTGCTGGCGCACTTCCATTACACGTTCTTCCCGATCGCGATCATCGGGACGTTCGCGGCGTTCACGTACTGGTTCCCGAAGATGTTCGGCCGGATGATGAACGAGACCCTCGGCAAGATCCACTTCTGGGGCACGGTCATCCCGTTCAACTTCATTTTCATTCCGCTGTTCGTCCTCGGGGCGGCCGGGCAGCACCGACGCGTCTACAACTTCCAGAACTTCCCGGAGCTGCAGCACCTGCAGCCCTTCCGCATCGTGGCGACGGTGTCGCTCGTCGTGATGTTGCTGTTCCAGATCCCGTTCTTCTACAACCTCTTCCGGAGCATCCGGAAGGGCCCCAAGGCGGACGGGAATCCCTGGAAGGCCAACACGCTCGAGTGGACGACCGCGTCGCCGCCGCCTCACGGGAACTGGCCTCCCGACCAGATGCCGAAGGTGTATCGCGGCCCGTACGAGTACGGCCATCCGGACCGCTCCGAAGACTACTGGCCGCAGAACCTTCCTCACTGAGGTCCACGACCGTGCAGAAGCCTATCGCGACCACCCGCAGCGCCACGGGGATCCCCACGGGCCGTCTGGCCGTGTGGTGGGTCCTCGCGTCCGAGGTCGTCATTTTCGGTGGCCTGCTGGCGTCGTATCTGATGTTCCGCCTCGGACACCCGGAGTGGGCGGACGCCGCCGCGGTGACCAACACGTGGATCGGGGCGTTCAACACGCTCGTTCTGCTTTCCTCGAGCTTCACGGCCGTGCTCGCGCACCAGGCCGCCGAAAACGGCGACGGGAAGCTGGCCGCCCGATACCTGCTGATGACGATCGCCGGAGCCGCCACGTTCCTCCTCGTGAAGTCGTACGAGTGGGCGTCCGAGATCGTCCACGGCTACACGATCACGACCAACGGCTTCTGGTCGTTCTACTACACGGCGGCCGGGCTCCACGCCGCGCACGTGCTGGCAGGGGCCGTGATCATGGGGTTCATCGCCGCCGACGCCGCGAGGGGCAAGGAGCTCCACCGGGTGGAGCTCATCGGGATCTATTGGCACTTCGTGGACGTGGTCTGGATCTTCTTGTTCCCTTTGCTCTACATCGCGAAGTAGGGAGCCGACATGTCGAGTCATTCGGAGCGCAAGGACGAACACGACGCTCACCATCCCGACTACAAGAAGATCTACGTCACGCTGCTCGTGCTCCTGGTCATCAGCGTGGCCGGGCCCTTCTTCGGCATCGTCTGGGTCACGCTGATCACCGCTTTCGGCGTCGCGCTGGTCAAGGCGAGCCTGGTGGTGCAGAACTTCATGCACCTGCGTTGGGAGAAGCGGATCATGAAGTGGATGCTGGCCACGTCGCTGGTGCTCATGATCATGCTGTTCGCGGGCGTGGCTCCGGACGTGATGAAGCACGAGGGACGTGGGTGGGTGAACGACGCCGCGGTTGCGGCGGTCACCCGTGGGATCGAGGCGCCGCACCACGAGGGCGAAGCCACCGCGGAGGAGGAGGGGGTCGTTGAGGGAGGCGCTTCGGAGGAGGCCGCCGCCCCGGCCGGGCAGGCGTTCGACGCGAAGACTGCGTACGCCACCGTTTGCGCTACCTGCCATGGGCCGACCGGCGCGGGAGACGGTCCCGGCGCGGCCGCCCTGAACCCCAAGCCCGCGAACTTCGGTGGCGCGGCGTTCTGGAACGGCAAGACCGACGACGAGCTCGTGAAAGTCATCCGCGAGGGTGGGGCGGCGGTCGGCAAGTCGCCGCTCATGCCGGCCTGGGGCGGCCTCTACAGCGAGGCACAGGCCCAGGCGCTGGTGGCGTACATCAAGACGTTCAGGAAATAGGAGGAATCCACCCGTGTCCGTGACGAGCGCGACCCTGCCCGTGAGCTCCCGTCCGCAGCCCCGGCCGCGCCGCAAGCTGGTGTCGGATGCGGTGCTGGGGACGGTGCTGTTCGTCGTCACCGAGGTGATGCTCTTCTCGGGACTGATCTCGGCGCACACGATCGTGAAGTCCCGCTCCGCGGGTCAGATGTGGCCCCCGTTCGGTCAGCCCCGACTGCCGGCGGAGGAGACCGCCCTGAACACGGTGGCGCTCCTGGCGAGTGGACTCGCCCTCCTGTTCGCGCACTTCGCGTTCCGGAAGGAAGCGCGCCGCGCTCTGGTTCCGCTCGCCGTGTCGGTCGTGCTGGGCCTCTACTTCGTAGTCTTCCAGGGCCGCGAATGGGCGGCACTGATCCGACAGGGACTGACGCTGACCTCGAGTGCGTACGGGGGCTTCTTCTATCTCATCGTCGGGACGCACGCACTCCACGCCGTCGTCGCCATCGCGTGCCTCGCGTGGGCGTGGACGCGGCTCAGGAGCGGCCGGCTGACGCCGGCGCAGCTCGGGGCCGTCGAGATCTTCTGGTACTTCGTCGTGCTCGTGTGGCCGCTCATCTATCTGAGGGTGTACCTATGAGGCGCTGGACCTGGGCTCCGATCGTGGCGGTAGCGCTCCTGGCGCTCATGCCGGAGGTCGCCTACGCATGCCCGGTCTGCTTCGACCCGCGCGAGGAGAACCGCGTCGCATTCCTGGCCACGACGGTCTTCTTGAGCCTCGTGCCCCTCGGCATGGTCGGGGGGCTCGGGATGTGGCTCCGGAAGCGGGCGCGTGAGCTGAAGGGATCGCCGCCCGAGGACGATGGGGGGAACGCCGAGAGAGCGTGAGCGGCCGGCGTCGCCCTTGTGGCGGCGCGGCGACGGAGTGAGGAATGGGCACGTGAACCTGCCCACCGCACCCGAAGGGCCCCGCCCTCGCCGTATGTTCTCGGAGCCGCCCAAGCGCGGCGGGCTCAGGGATGTCGACGCGGCCGAACGCGTGGTTCGGCTCAGGGCAGCTGCCTACGGGGCGTTCGGAGGCGTGGCGGGAGCCGCGCTCGGCTACTTTTTCCTCGCCGAGCATGGGGCCCCCCTGCTGGCCGTGGCGATCTGCTTCATCGCTGGCTGGCTGGTCGTGAGCTTCGGGGCTCTGGCCCTCGTCGGGTCGGCGGGGAGAGCCGCCTCTACGCTCTATGCCCCTTCATCCGGCTCGACGCCGCGAAGGAAGGAGCACTCTCGGGCGGAGTCGCTGGTGGCCGCCGGACGGTACGAGGAGGCGGTCGCCGCGTTCGAGCTGGCGGTAGCGGAAGACCCGTCCGATCCGACGCCGTACCTCAGGGTTGCCCGCATATACCGGGATCACCTGGGCCGTCTCGAGGACGCCGTACGGTGGTTCCGCCGGGCGCTGCGCGAGTCCGGAGCCCCTTGGGGTATGGCCGTCTTGGCGCGCAAGGAGCTGATCGAGCTCTTCACCCACCGGATGGGAACGCCGGAGCGCGCGCTGCCGGAGTTGGCGCGAATGGCGGAGGAGCTGGCGGGCTCGCCCGAGGGGGAGTGGGCCGCGGCCAAGCTCCGGGACATCAAGGCCCGGCTGTACGAGGGCGGCGGCGGCTGAGCCGGAGCGCTCCGGATGCCTCCCCTACCGGACGTTGACGTGGACGCGCGACGGAAACGCGGCCGAAGGTGCTGAGACGTTCGGCGGAAGCGTCCGGGTCATGTCGGACCCTGACTGCCCGTTCGCTCACCGAACAGGAGTGTCCCAATCCTGACGATGTTGGCGCCCTCCTCGATCGCGAGGGTGTAAGTATTGCTCATCCCCATGGACAGGTAGCGCCATTCCTCGTCGCCCGCCCTGGCCGCCTGGATCTGGTCGAAGATCCGCTTGGTTTCCTGGAAGTACGGGCGGGCCTTCTCCGGGTCTCCAAACCTCGGGCCCATGGTCATGAGCCCGCAGGGCCGCAGCCATTCGAGCTTCTCGATCTCCTCGACGAGAGCCGGGGCCTCCTCCGGGAGGACCCCGGCCTTCTGGGGCTCGCGGCCGCTGTTGACTTCGACGAGCACGGGCATGGTCTTGCCGATGGCGGCGCACCGGCGGTCGATCTCCTCCGCCAGCCGCCGCGAATCGACCGTCTCGATCATGTCGAAGATCCGGATGGCCCTCTTCACCTTGTTCCGCTGCAGGTGGCCGATGAAGTGCCAGCGGGCCCGGCTTCCCACCGCGGCGTGGGCACGCTCGGCCTCGTCGACGTAGTTCTCGCCCAGGACGGACACGCCGGCCTCAATGGCCTCCAGGAGCTCCTCGGGCGTGCGCTCCTTGGCCGCGGCGACCAGGAGGACGTGCGGAGGAAGCGTCTCCAGGAACCGTCGTACATCATCCCGCTTCATGTGGATTCCCTCCGGGTCCTTTCCTGGGCACGGAGCACGAGATCTCCCAACTCCGTGCCCATGTGACGGGCTATGACCGGGCACTTCACCTTCAGAAGGAAGAAGAGCGGTGCGGGTACGTCCGAGAGTCCCTCGTAATTCCCCTGTCCCTTGGCCAGGATGAGCTCGGCGCGGTCGAACCGGTCGAGAAAGGCGGGATGGGCGTGGCCCAGGATGGTTCCGGGACTCAGAACCCCGCTGCTGACGATCTCGGCCAGACGGTCCATCCCTACGTACGAGGCGTCCTCCATGGTCGCGTCGTTGAGGATCGAACCGCCCCGGACCGCGAAAGCGATCCTGGCTCCGTTCTTCGCCATCTGTTCCACCAGGAGCTTGTCGAAGACGATCTCCCCGGCATTGTCGCCGAGATAGAGAACATCCCGCGCCTGCTCCACGCGACGCCGAAAGGCGGGGTAATCGGATCCCGTCAGATCGGCTGCCCAACCCTCTTCGATGGAACGGTCCAGGTCGAACCCGGGGTTCGCGCCGAAGTCGATGACGTTCCCGACGGCCGCCAGCTTGGCGGCGGCCAGGAGCGGGTCGGGTGATTCCATCACCCTCTGCCGGAGCTCGGGAAAGAGGGAAAGGGCATGGTCATTGGATTCGCGCTTCACCGAACGATACGGGTCGGCGCAACCCGACATCGCCCGGATGACCCGGTGGATCTCGAGCCCCACCTCGATGGGTGTCGTCTCCGACGGGAGCTCGGCAATGAGGGAAGCCACGGTCTGGATGATCCTGCGCTGGGTGACTTCGTCCTCTGTCGCCATCCGGGCCGCGTCCAGCGTTTGCCGGAGGAAGCAGGGGAAGCAATCGAGGTAAGCCTTCAATCCGGCTTCCTCCCGCCCGTCATACGACCTCCGGGAACCCGAGGTGGCTGACGCGTATGGCTCGAGGATCCTGTGCGAACGACCTCGTGGTCGCAAGGAGCTGTCGCAGCAGGACCCGGCGCCCGCCCGGCGGGGTCCGTGGTCTTCCCTGGGCGGAGATCGTCGCGGACAGGAGGAAGGTCGCCGTACGCATGGCCATCTCCAGGGGAAGGCCGACTTCGGTCAGGATCGAGAGGACGGCGCCCAATGCTCTCCGCCCCTCGGGAGGGGGCTGTCGGGAGGTGAGGCCTGGCTCGAGGAAGAGCGGCCCGGCGGGCGCGGCGAGAAGCGTCGGCGCCCCCAGGAGGATGATCCCCTCGGATCGCTCCTGGGTCCAACTGCGGACGAAATCGAGGCTCCGACGCCGCATTTCCTCCGGTGCCTGCCCGGCTTCTCTGGCCAACTCCGTCACGCCGACGATCCGCACGGGAAACGGCAGATCATGTCCGGGCGGCCGACGATCGTTCGTGTCGAGGCCCGCCACCGCCCGTCGCAGGCGGAGGAGTGCGCCCTCTCCCGGCGCGCCGTCCTCGAACGCTTCGAGGATCTCGCTGGGGTTGTTCAGGGCGAGGTCGGAAACCGCCTCGGCCACGAGGGCCGGTGGGAAGGAGATGTGGGACACGAAGAGGCGGCCTCCCAACGCCGCCCCGGGACCGAGGACGTTCCCCCGCTTCGGGAGGCCGAACGTAACCGTCGCCCCGGCTCGGATCGCCACCCCATGCACCTCGCCGGTGTCCCCGTCCACACCTGAGGGTATGTCGATGCTGAAGACCGGCTTTCCGGACCGATTGACGGCCTCCACGACCTCCCGGAAGGGGGATGTGACGTCCCGAGTGATCCCCGTACCCAGGAGGCCGTCCACGACCGCGTCGCACCAGCCCAGCGATTCCAGGATTTCGTCCATCGCGGGTCGGAACCGTATCTCGACTCCCGCCTTGCGGAGCCGTTGCAGGTTCCTGCGGGCGGGGCCGACGTAGGACCCGGCCTTCCCCAGGACCAGTGCTCGGACACCCCCGCCGCTGGACCGGAGCTTCCGGGCCACGACGAACCCATCCCCACCGTTGTTGCCAGGACCGCCGAACACGGCGAACCGGCCACCCCGAACGACCACGTCCCGGGAGATCACGGAGTAGACGGCATGCCCCGCGTTCTCCATGAGGATCTCCCCCTGGAGACCGTACTCCTCGCCCGCCCGCAGATCCAACCTCCGGATCTCCTGGACGCTGCAGACTTTCACCGGGCTCGACCTTCCCCTCGGCGATGCACTCGACCGGGGGCGTGGCTGGGGCGCCTATCCTGCTGGTAGGCTCGCTGGATGGCGACGCGCGCCGCCGAACGAACGTAACATAACGACGCTAGGGGGCGACGGGGACCTCCGGCGGCGGTGAGCCCAGGGACCAACTCGAGAGGACCAGGTCCAGCCGGTGGTCCGCGCGGAGCCCCGTCACACCGCACGGCTGCGCATCCTCCTCAGGCAGGACGAAGACGACAATGCCATTCACCAGGAATCGCACCTCGCCGCCCCGGACCTCGATCGCGATCGAGTTGGCCGGCGTGTCCCCGTCGGCGGTGACGCCGCGGATCGCCTCGTGGGGGATCCAGTCCACGAGCGTCTCGGTGACCGATCCGACCCGGCGTCTCACCGTGTAGGCGCCGGTGGGGCGTACCAGGAGATACAGGTAGCGGGGTGACGGCCCGTCGAGGTCGCGCCCGCCGACGAAGATGCCGTACCCCTCCCGGTAGGCGACCGGTGCCCCGATGACCGTGAACGTTCCCTCCACGCGGAAATCTCCGCTCGGGATCGTGTCCGCCGGACGCCACGCGATCCCTGCGGGTCCCGTCGTGATACGGACCCCGTCGTCGGTTGCGGCCGTAACGAATTGCCCGGGTGCCGGTCGCTCCTCGTCGAGGAGCACGCGATATCCCCGGGGCAGGAGAGGGACCTCGGACTGTCCCGCGTCCTGCCCCGTCCCCGTGCACGCGCTCGCCATCGCCGCCGAAAGAAGGGTGGCGAGGAACCGTTTCCGCATCGTGAAGTCCGTCATGGTGGGATGGGGTGGCGGGCGAACGTTCCCTCCAAATCAAACCACGGATTGTCACCGCCGGAATGTCGCGTGGCGCGCAACCCCACCGCGCGGGGTCGCGGCCGAGCCACGCATGCGCCAATTTCCATCGTGCTTCTCGTGTGCCGCCGGCCGCGCCCGGTGGGCGGGCACTTCATCCAGCCTGGAACCGCACGATGTCCACGCATGCTTCGTTTTTCCACCGCTCGATCCTGTTCGCGACGCTTTTCGCGCTCTGTTCCCCGGCACCGGCCTTCTCCCAGACGGATCCTTCTGGCAGTCTCTCCGGAGACGGGAAGTTCACGATGGCGCTCACCGGAGACGCGATCATCACCCGGGCGCTCTCGCCGTACAAGGAGCCCGAGTTCCTCGCGCTGATCGAGCTGATCCGGAGCGCGGACGTCTCGTTCACGAACCTGGAGATGCTCTTCCACGACTACGAGCCGTCTCCGGCCGCGCAGAGCGGCGGTACCTACATGCGCGCGGACCCGAAGCTGGCGAAGGAGTTGGTCTGGGCCGGCTTCGACCTCGTGTCCATGGCGAACAACCACACGGGAGACTACGGACACGACGGTATGCGCCTCACCCGACGGTATACGGAGGCGGCCGGCCTCGTCACGGCGGGGGCGGGAGAGGATCTGTACGAGGCGCGGGAGGCACGCTTCCTGGAAACCCACGAGGGCCGCGTGGCGCTCGTGTCCGCGTCCGCGACGTTCAGCGACGCCTCCCGGGCCGGAGCCCCCAGAGGTGGGGTGCGCGGCCGACCGGGCTTGAGCCCGCTCCGCTTCAGCACGAGGAGAACGGTGCCCTCCGCACAGCTGGAGGAGTTGCGGGAAGTCCTCTCCAGGATGGGCCAGCGCGTCTCGGAACCCGGAACCGCGCTGAACGTGTTCGGCACGCGCATCGAGCCCGGCGAGGAGGCGGGCGTCCGGACCGAGCCCCACGAGGGTGACATGAAGGCGATCGCAGAGGTGGTACGGAATGCGAACGCCCTGGTCGACTTCGTGATCGTGACCCTCCACGCGCACACCCAGGGGGATTACCTCAGGACGTTCGCGCATGGGATGGTCGACGCGGGCGCGGACGTGGTCGTCGGCCACGGGCCCCACTATCTGACCGGCATCGAGATCTACGAGGGCAAGCCGATCTTCTACTCCCTCGGGGACTTCCTCTTCCAGAACGAGACGTTGCTCCGGCTACCCTACGACAACTACGAGCCCTATGGCATCGGGGACGACATGGGCAAGTGGGTGGCCGACTTCAACGCGGCGCGTTACCGGAACGAGACGAGGGGCTTTCCCGTGAACCGGGAGATCTGGGAGTCCGTCGTCGCGATGCCGACCTGGGACGACGGCCGGCTCGTGTCGCTGGAGCTCCATCCCATCACGCTCGGCTTCGGCGAGCCGGCGGCGGTGCGGGGTCGTCCCATGCTCGCGGACCGTGAGCTCGGCCGGAAGATCATCCAGGACCTGATCGAACGCTCCGAGCCTTACGGCACCACGATCGCGTGGGACGCCGACCGGGGAATCGGCCTCGTGAGACTTCCGTAGCGCCCCGGCGCTCCTACCGGAGTGCCCTGAGCACGTACTGCGACAGCATGCGCTCCGCCGGCATGGGGGCCCCCTCGAAGTAGGAGCCCCCCGTGGACACGAACACGAGGTCGTCCTGAGGCGACACGACGATCCACTGCTCTCCCCAGCCGGATGCCATGTACACGCGGTGGACAACGCCTCCGACCGGGAACATCCGGATCATGTCGTTGCTGACGTCCGTGTAGGGCACTACGCGGTCGTTCCACCTGAGCCCCGAGGTCATCAGCATCAGGTGCTCGAGCGTGATCGCGCTCCGCCTGGGGTCCTCCGAGACCAGGTCGGTGTGCTCGGGGAAGTAGTCGAAGGCCGGGATGTCCACGGAGGCGATGGCGCCCTGATCGAGCGCGATTCCGAACAGCGTCGTGGTGATGCTCTTGGTGACCGACGCGAGGTTGTGCGTGTCGTCGCGGTCGAACCCCATGCCGTCGGTGTATTGCGCGAACAGGAACTGGCGTCCGGGGAAGTACTCCTCGAAGACCAGCTTGCCCCCCCGCACGATCAGCACGCTGTGCACGTTGTGGTCCGCGAGGGAGCCCAGGTCCGCCATCAGCTCGACCAGGGGCTCCTCGCTCATACCCACGTCGCCGAGCGAGGCGGTTTCCCACCCGTCGTCGGTGTGCTCCGGGACCGCGTAGACGTACGCGGCGTCGGGATCCACCGGGGCCTGCCCACAGCCGCACGGCGTGAGGAGCGCGGCGAGCGGAAGGAGGAGCGCGGTGCCGATCGGCCGAGCTCTGCGGACCGCGTCGGGAGGACCGCGGTCCGGGATGTCGGGCGCCTCGGACGCAGCGAGCATCGATGTCGTGAGACGGTGTGAGGGCGGCGGACCGGCAAAGGTGGCCGGCTCGCACTGCCTGATTACGCTCGGGCGTCGGATGTGTTACCCAGGTAGACCCGATCTCGCCGTTACCGACTCAGGACACTAGGCCATCCTGCGCCGCTTCCGCCTCAGGAAGTCCATCATGATGTACTGGCCGAGCGTGAGCGTGCTGGTGAAATAGGCCTTCCCCCGCGCGATCTCGGTGACCTTCCGCACGAACTCCACCAGGTGGGGATCGCGGGCCAGCATGAACGTGTTGATGAGGATGCCCGCCCTGCGACAGACGGCGACCTCCTGGAACGTGCGCTGGAGGATGTGCTCATCCAGGCCGCCGGAGTTCGTGTAGACCTGGCCGTTGGGGAGCGTCATCGCGCTGGGCTTCCCGTCGGTGATCATCACGATCTGGCGCATGTCCTTCTTCTGCGCCGTGAGGAGCCTGCGCGCGATCTCGATCCCTTCGGCCGTGTTCGTGTGGAAGGGTCCCACCTGGGCTTTCGCGAGCTGAGAAAGGGGGATCTCCCGAGCCCGGTCTCCGAACGTGACGACCTGGAGGGAGTCGCCGGGGAACTGCGTGCGGATCAGGTGCGACAGGGCGAGCGCCACGCGCTTCGCAGGCGTGAACCGGTCCTCACCGTACAGGATCATGGAGTGGCTCACGTCCAGCATGAGGACGGTCGCGCACGAGGACCGGTACTCGGCCTGGTGCACCATGAGGTCGCCGTAGTCCAGATCGAGGGGGACCTTCAGGCCCTCCCTCTCGATCGCGTGCTTCAGCGTAGCGGGAATGTCGAGGTTCAGCGTGTCCCCGAACACGTAGGGCCTGGAGGCCGCTTCGGCCTCCACCCCGGTGGCCAGATAGGGCGTGTCGTGGCTCCCGAAGTCGGCCTTCCCGAGGGCTCCGAGGAGGCCCCGTAACGCGCGATATCCCAGGAAGTCCATCCCCTTTTGGGTGAGGTTGAACTGGACTTGCCGCGCGGCTTCCCTGGCTTCGTCCACGTCGTGCGTCGCGCCGGGGACCTGCGGTTTCCCACCCTCGAGCGTGATGTAGCCCTCCTCCACCATCCTCCGGACGAGGTCGTCGAGGAGCCCGGCGAGTTGTTCACGGACCTCGTCGTCGCCCTCGCCTTCGCCCCTCAACTCATGGATCATCTCCGGCGTGAGCTGACCGCCTTCGAGGAGCGCGCGGAGCAGCGCGTCCTTCAGCGCATCGGCGGAGTCCGTATCCTCCAGCCCGGACCACCCCCAGTAGGGGTGGAAATGGGCGCCGCCGGCCAACCCTCCGTCCATGAGGAAGTCCGAGAGCAGCTCCATGAGCGCCTCGAGGTTCAGGGCGTCGGCCCAGCGGCCCGTGTACTTCGAGTACGTGGTGAAGCGCATGGGCTTCCTCCGTGGTTGCCTCGGCGGCGGACGCGTGCGCCGCTCGTCTCCACCGCAGGCTTCCGGTGCTGTACCTTGCCGCGTATGAGCCGTGCCTCGACCACCCGGAGCTTCCGGCTTCCCTTCACTCGACGGGAAGTCGACGGGCTCCGGAGAGCCCTCCTGGCGCACTACGACCGGACGCGCCGTGATCTGCCTTGGCGCGGAGAGACGGATCCCTACCGCGTCTGGGTGTCGGAGGTAATGCTCCAGCAGACCCGGGTCGAGACGGTGACCCCCTACTACAAGCGGTGGGTCCTGCGGTTCCCGGACGTGGGTACCCTCGCCGACGCGAGCCTCGACGACGTGCTGATGGCGTGGCAGGGCCTGGGCTACTATCGGCGAGCGCGTAGCCTCCACGCGGGCGCCGTCGTCGTCCGGGAGCGGCACGGCGGTGTCGTGCCCTCCGGCTACGAGGACCTGCGTGCGCTCCCCGGGGTGGGCGCGTACACGGCCGGGGCCGTCGCGAGCATCGCGTTCGGAGCGCCCGTGGGGGCGGTGGACGGGAACGTGAGGCGCGTCCTCGCCCGAATCCTCGACGAGGCGAGCCCGAGCGAGCGAAGGCTGGCTGCTGTCGCCAACGACCTGGTGGACCCGGCGCGTCCGGGCGACTGGAACCAGGCTCTCATGGATCTGGGTGGTTCCGCGTGCACGCCGAGGAGCCCGCGTTGCGAAGCATGCCCGTTGGCCCCATGGTGCCGGTCGAAGTCCGCCGGGACGCAGGAGGCTCGCCCCGCGCGGGCGGCCAGGAAAGCCGCCCGGAGCGAGACGTTCGTGGTCGCGGTGGTCGTGGACGGCGGGGGACGCGCGCTCGTGGTCAGGCGTCCCGAGGGAGGACTGCTCGGCGGCCTCTGGGCGTTCCCGGACGCGGTGCTCGCAAATGGCGACGGCGGAGGGGCGCGCCTGGTGGACGAGGCCACGCTCGTGGAGACAGCGCGCGGCGCGGCGCGGGAGGTGGGCGCGCGGCTCGCCGGATCGGCGCCGCGGCACCTGGCCCCGGTGGTCCAGCGCTTCACGCATCGGGTTGCCACGTATCGGCCCGTGCTGCTGGCGGGTCGGGCGCGTGAGAACCAGAATCGTCGGTGGACCCCGCTGAATGGTCTCCGGCCCGTCGCCCTGCCTGTGGCCCAGCGGAAGATCGCCCGGGCGGCCGCGGCCGCCTTGGGCCTCATCGAAGACACGAGCGAGTGAGGCGCACCATGCGCATCAAGGATACGACCTGGATGCAGGTCGAAGAGTACCTCCGCCACGACGACCGCTGCGTCGTCCCGCTCGGGAGCACCGAGCAACATGCCTATTTGAGCCTCTGCGTGGACGCGATCCTGTCCGAGAAGATGGCCGCCGACGCGGCCGAGCCGCTGGGCGTGCCGGTGTTCCCGGCGCTGTCGTACGGGATCACGCCGTACTTCATGGCCTTTCCGGGCACGGTGACGCTTTCGCTCGGCACGTACGAGCGCGTGCTGGTGGAGGTCTTCGGCTCGCTCTGGGCCCATGGATTCCGGCGCTTCCTGGTGGTGAACGGGCACGGAGGCAACGCCGTCGCGCGGCCGGCGCTGGAGGCGTGGGCGGCCGCCCACGACGGCGCCGCGCTCCTCTGGCACGACTGGTGGAAGGCCCCACGCACGATCGCGGCCGTGCGGGCGATCGACCCGGCCGCGTCGCACGCCTCGTGGATGGAGGGCTTCCCGTGGACGAGGGTGGGCTCGGTCACCGTCCCGGGTGGGCACAAGGCCTCCGTGGATCTGACCGGCCGCGAGGCGATGACCCCGGAGCAGTTCCGGGAGCGGCTGGGCGATGGATCGTTCGGGGGGTACTACGAGCGTCCCGACGAGGAGCTCCTGGGCATCTGGGAGATCGCCGTGACGGAGACCCGGGAGCTCCTGGAAGGAGGGTGGGGCCCGTGAATATCTCGTTCGAGGGGCGCACGGCGCTCGTCACGGGCGCGGGGCACGGGTTCGGGCGGGCCATAGCGGGCGCGCTCGCGACGCGGGGTGCGCGGGTCTTCGCGTGCGACGTGAACGCCGACGGCCTGGCGGAGACCGCCGGCATCGTGGGCGAGGCCTGCGAGGTCTCGGTGGTGGACGTCACGAACCGCGACAGGGTGCAGGCGTGGGTGCGCGGTGCGCTCGAAGCCAGCGGGCGCGTGGACATCCTGGTGAACAACGCGGGCGGCGTGCTCGGACAGATCGGCCGGCCCCTCGAGGAGGTGACGCCCAAGGACTGGCACGGCATCGTCGCGGTCAACCTCAGCGGAGCGTTCTGGTGCTCCCAGGCGGTGGCCCCCGCCATGAAGAGTGCCCGCTATGGCCGCATCGTAAACATCTCCAGCGGGGCCGGGCTCGGCGTGAGCCTCACGGGGATCCAGGCGTACGCGTCCGCCAAGGCCGGACAGATCGGGCTGACCCGGCAGCTCGCCCACGAGTTGGGTCCGTGGGGGATCACCGTGAACAACGTCGCTCCGGGATTCGTGCGGTCGAACCCCACCACCGAGCGTCAGTGGGAGTCCTACGGGCCCGACGGCCAGAAGGCGCTGGTCGAGCGGATCGCGCTGAAGCGGTTGGGGACGCCCGCCGATATCGTGCACGCGGTGCTCTTTTTCGCGTCCGACTACGCCGGGTGGATCACCGGGCAGGTGCTGGCCGTGGACGGGGGCAAGACGCGCTGAGGGTCCCTGCCGGACAGGACGGAGTCGCGGGGGTTCCTCTCTCCGCGACTTCGCCGACTCGCCTTCGTCGTTGGTCCGCGAATCGTTCCTCGTTGCCGGTGCGCGGGAGTTTCGCCGCGCGGAGGCTCCGGCGCAGGCGACCGGCCCCAGGCTCAGCGCACGGACTCGGCCGAGAACGAGAACAGCAGGGTGCCGGGCTGCCGCCAGGCCTCTCGGCTCAACCCTGCTTTGACCCCCACCTGTTCCAGGAAGGTCTCGCGGTCCCAGCCTTGCTCGACCGGTACCCACGGGAGCAGCACGCCGTGACTCTCTCCCTGGATGAGCATCAGCCCGTCCCGCCCGATGACCACGCTCCCGGGGTCGTCGAGCAGGGTGAGCGGTGAGAGCACGGTGATCTCATAGTCGAGAAGCGGGAGCTCGGCGGCCGACACGGGCGGGAAGCGCTCGTCCCGCGACGCCGCTACCGCCGACTCACGCACCTGCTGGGCCAGCGGCCGCACGGCGAAGACCGCGCCGACGCAGCCGCGTAGGACGCCGTCGGCGCGCAGGGTGACGAAGGCCCCCTGCTTCCGCATCAGGGCCGGGGTGAGCGTCGGCATGGGGGGCAGGGTGTCCCCGCGGACGGAGGCCCCTACGCTCCGGCGCGCGATCTCCACCAGCGACTCCGCCTCCCCGGGGGCGAGCGCGCCGGATCCGGGCGGACCGTCGGATACCGTCACCGCCGCGTAACCGACCACGCTGGACGTGTCGCCCGTGCGCCATCCCGAGTGCGCGAAGGAGACCACCTGCGTCCGGCCGGCACCGAGGCGGCGGGCGGCCTCCAGCACGGTCACGATCCCGCCTGTCCCGCAGGCCTCCAGCTCGCCGGTGAAAGCGCGATAGCCCAGCAGGAACGGGTCGTTCGACCGGACCAGCTCCAGCAACTCCTGGTCCAGCCAGGCGGCGGTGCCGTAGTCGTGATAGTGGGAGAGATCGGACGTGGCCAGGAGCAGCACGTCCCGTCCCGCCAGAACCGTGGCCAGGGTTCGTGCCAGGCGGTAGCTCCGGTCGAGCGACTGCTGGCCCAGCATGAGGGGGACCACCGGCACACCGGGCAGCACCGTCTGCAGGAAGGGGAGCTGAACCTCCAGGCTGTGCTCGGTGCCGTAACCCGCGGCCGCGAAGTGGATGTCGTCGTCGTCGGCGACCAGACGTTCGGCCAGGGCCCGGTCGATGGGGACCTCGCCCAGCGGGGTACCCAGGCGCGTGCCGGGCCAGATGCTCACCCCTTCGTAGGCTTCCTGGTGACTGGGGGCGATCAGCACCACGGCATCGTAGTGTCGGCCTTGCACCGCCCGATAGAAGCGCGCGGCGACCAGACCGGAATAGTCGAGCGAGGCGTGTGGGACGATGCCCGCCCGGATCGGCAGCGCCGGATCGATACCGTCGGCGGAGGCGGCCGTCAGGAGATCCTCGATGCGCTCCCGCAAGCTATCCGGATCCGACGGATAGAAGAATCCGGCCACGGCCGGGGGCCGCACGTCCGCCGACTGCGCCCGAGCCGTCGCGCCGGGAAGAACGAACCCGGCGAGCAGAAGGAGGAGCGGGACGGGGCAGCATGGGATGCGTCCTCGGATGACACCGGAGAGCGTCATGTCCGGGATTGTCACCCGCGGCCGAGGGGGAATCAAGGGCTCGCCGGTCGTCCGCCGGCGTCCGGAACGGGCGAGGCGCCCGCCCGACGCTTCTTCCCCACGGCCAGGAGCGAGGAGCCGATCGGGAGATCGCTCCATCTCAGCAGCAGGTCTTCCGCGCGCGACGCGAGGTACATCGTGGCGTTGAGCGGTGCCGGCGGGATTCGTGGGGGCGCGGGCTCGGGCCGATGGATCGCCTCCGCGGCTCGCTGCGCCAGCTTGGCCCCGTGCACCCACCGGAAGAAGTACCGGACACGCTCCACTTTGAAATGCGGGGACAGGAGGGCGACGAGCTCGCGTCGCGCGTAGCGGGTCACGTGGTGGTTCAGGTCATCGTGCGTGGTCCACAGGTGACGGTACGCCGGCACGGTGACGAGGGCGACGCCGCCCGGCTTCGTCAGTGAAGCGGCGTGCGCCACCGCGGCCTCGGGATCCGCGAGGTGCTCGAGGACGTCGAGGAAGAGCACGAGGTCGTACGTCCGTCCCGGAGCGAACGACGCATCGAAAGGCCGTACGTGGATGGTGCCGTCGGGGCGGGCGGCGTCGCTGACGAGGGCGGGATCCGGCTCGATGCCTTCCACGGTCACGGCGTATGCGCGTAGGGCCGGGAAGAGGAGACCGTCTCCACACCCGACGTCCAGCGCGCGGCGCCACCCACCGGGCGGCCTGAGGCGCGCGAGCTCTCCGAGCACGATTCGCTCCCGCGCCCGCCACCACCAGTGGCGGCGGTAGAGCTCCCGGTACCGCTCTCCGTAGGTCGGATCCATGGGGCGGTCCCAGGGCTCCCGGTCAGTGGGCCTCGGGCCGCTGTGGGCGTGCGGCCGTCACCGGGGCGGTGCGGACCACGCGCTCCACGACGTACAGGGGCCTCGCTTTCACCTCTTCGTAAATCCTGCCGACGTACTCGCCGATGATCCCGAGGAAGAGCAGGAGCATTCCGGACACGAACGTCACGACCACGATCGTAGCCGTGAAGCCCTGGGGGGATCGGTCGAGGAAGAGCCTGGCGTACACCGCGTACAGGGCGAAGAGGACCGTGAGGAGGATGGCTCCGGCGCCCAGGAACGCGGCCGCGCGGATCGGGATGATCGAGAACGAGAAGATCCCGTTCAGACCGAGCTCGACCAGCCTCGCGAGGGAGTACTTGGACGCGCCCGCGTGGCGTTCGGCGCGCTCCACCGGAAGCGCGAGCTGGCGGAAGCCGGCCCATGCCCGGAGGCCGCGCAGGTACCTGTGGCGTTCCGGCATCCGTCGGACCTCTTCCACCACGCGCCGCGATATGAGCGAGAAGTCGCCCGCGTCGATCGGCAGGGCGGGGCTCGCCATCCACGCGAGGAGTCGGTAGTACGCCCAGTAGGAGAGCCTGAGCCAGGCGGCCTCCTTGCGGCGCTCCCGCTTCGCGTAGACGACGTCATAACCCTGGGCATGGGCCTCGAGGAACCGGGGAATCTCTTCCGGCGGATCCTGGAGGTCTCCGTCCGCGAGGACCACGACGTCCCCGCTCACGTGGTCGAGCGCCGCCGAGAACGCCGCCTGATGCCCGAAGTTCCGGGAGAGCAGCACGGCCACGACGCGAGGATCGCGGCCGGCGGCCTCCAGGAGCAGGGAGCGGGTCCCATCGGTGCTGCCGTCGTCCACGAGCACGAGCTCGTGCGGCCCACCGGGAAGGGCGTCGAGAACCGCCCCGACGCGGCGGAGCAGCTCGGGGAGGTTCGCCTCCTCATTGAAGAGAGGTACGGCGACCGAAACGTGGGGATGGCCCATCGTCATCTCCTGCGACCGCGGAAGTAGACCATCTTCCAGAGCGCCAATCCGCCGACGCCCAGGTCGTACGGCTCGAACAGGTCCGGCTCGAACCATCGCCCCAGCAGATCCCGCCAAGCCGGCAGGGGACGTGGATGGTCGCCTCGGTCCAGGCGCGCGAGCAGACGCGCGGGGCCGGGGACGTCCGGGAGGACCAGGTCGAGCACGTGGATCCGTCCGTCGGGGGTGAGAAGCGTGGCGAGGTGCTCGAGGATGCGGAGTGCCTCCTCGTCGCCAACATGGTGGAAGAAGCTGTTCACCAGAATGAAGTCGTACGCCTCGCCCCGCACCTGCCAGCGCGTCGCGTCGGCGACCTCGAATCGCATTCCGTAACGCTCGCGGGCTCGCTCGACGTACTCGGCGTTGATGTCGAGGCCCAGGTAGTCCGTGCCCCGGAAATGGGGCGCGTTGGTCCCGGGGCCGCACCCCACGTCCAGGACGCGCCGCACGGTTCCGAGGTCGTTGTGACCGAGCACGGGCGCGAGCTTCCGCTCCTGGAAGGGGGCTTGCCACGCCCGGTACACCCATGGGATCTCCATCACGCGAGCCCAGGGCTTGATCACGGCTCCCTCCATCGTACGACGTAGGGGCCGAGCGTTCGGCTCCGCGGGAACTCCCTCACCAGATGCTCCAGGATCCGGGGGTCGAGAGGCTGCGAGAAGAGAGGCCGGGTGTTCAGGACCGCGACGCGCACGTCCCGGGAGTCCAGGAGAGTCGCCAGGCCGTCCGGCGTCATGGGCACCCGGTCGAGGAATTCATACAACGTCGGGGTCGGATTTCGCACGCCCGACAGGAAGTAGACCTCCGGCGCGTCCGGGCCCGCCCAGACGCCGCCGCCGGCCGCGCGTGAGCGGACGAGCAGCGCCAGCTCACCATAGCGGGAGGCGTCGGACTCCGGGACGCGGATGCCCCCGCGGGGTCCACCCAGCTCAGTCGTTCCGCTCGAGGCCACCCCCGCGACGTACCCGACACCGAGGAAGAGATAGATGGCGGTCAGGAATGCCATGACGGGCCCCCGCCTCACGACGGCGGTCGTCGTCGCGGCGGCGGTGGCGAGCACGACGAGGGGAGCCGTGTAGAAGAAGTACGCGGGGGACGCCCAGGGGAACTGGACGAGTCCCCACAGTCCCGCGGTCGCGAGGAGCGCGAACGTCGCTACGGAGCGAGGCACCGGCCCCGCGGCCGACGGGCCGGTGTCCCCGGTGACGCCCGGGACGCGCCCCGGGAGCCAGGCGGCGACCGCCACCGCCGCGACCAGCGCCGGCATCCACCCGCGGACCGCATACCAGAGCGCCTCGATCACGGCCCCGTCGAGCGCGTCATCCGCGGCGAGCGCCACGGCGAGCAGCACGGCGAGCGCGAGCGTGAGGCGACGCTCCGCTCGGTGCGAGAGTCGGGCGGCCACCGCGGCGAGCACGACGGCGGCGATGCCGGGAACAACCGTCCACGCCGGGCCCGGCGGGCTCGACGCGTAGGCCCACCTGCGAGCGGGCATGAGGAACACGCCCTCCATCCAGGCGCCCACGCTTCCGCTCGCCGCGTACGGAACGAGGAAGAGGCCGAGCGGGGCGAGGAAGCCGAGCGTCAGGAGCACGCCGTCCGTGGCGAGCGGGCCGAGACCGCCCGCGAGCCGGCCGTCGTCCATGGCGGCCGCGGTCTCGCTCGGTGCGCCCCGCCCGCCGCCCGCGGCGCGCGTGTCGGCCACGAGGAGCGCCACGATCCCGACGGCGGGCAGGAAGAACTGATACGCGTTGGCGAGCCCACGGCCGCGAAGCACGAGCGCTCCCAGCAGCGCCAGGAACGCGAGGGTGCCGACGGCCGTCACGCCTGCGTAGATCCGAGTCCCGTCGGCGCGACGCCGGGCCAGGGCGAGGAGCGCCGCAGCGACGAAGTAGAGCCCCACGACCTTGAACAGGACGGCCAGCCCCGCCAACGCGCCTGCGCCGGCCAGCCAGACCCGATGCCCGCCGTCGAGCACGCGGCAGAGCATCCACGCGCCCCAGGTGATCACGAACAGCGTGAACCACGTGGGCATGGCCGCGGGATACGCGAGCACCGAGGTCGCCGCGGCGGCGCTGGCGGCCAGGAGCGCGGCGCCCGGGGGCAGGTGGCGGCGGGCGAGAAGCCAGACGGCGGGAAGCCAGAGCGCGAAGCCCGCCACGAGCGGGATGCGTAGCGACGCCAGGCCGACGCCGAAGAATCGGAATGCCGCGGCGCCGAGCATGGCGTTGAGGCCGGTGTACGGATCCCCGAAATCACGGTGGGGGAGCTCGCCCAGGAACACGCGCTCCGCCGATTGGGCGAGCGTGCCATCGTCGAGCGGGATCCAGTATCGATTCACCAGGAGCGCGACGACGACGGTCGCGCACGCCCAGAGGAGAGCCAGGGTACTGCGACAGCCGAGCGCCGCGTCGACGCGTGTGGCCATCACTCCACCGCGGCCGCGCGTTGGAGGTCCACGACCCAGCCCGGGGTGGAGGCGAGGTACTCCGCCAGCATGGCGCTCCGCCGGTGATAGAAGCGCGCGTTGAGCCCGACGAGGAGAACCGTGAGCAGGATCGCGGCCGTGTAACCCGTGACGACCAGGTCACGGACGAAGCCCGCTTCGAGCCCCATCAGGTCCTGGAGGAGCGCCCAATCGGCGTCGGGATGGGTGTACGCGCCGACGAGGCTCCAGACGCAGTACGCTACGATGAAGGCCATGAAGCCGAGCTGGTTGCGCGCGAGCAGCCTCGGCCCCGCCCGATCGAGCGCCCGCAGCAGCGTGCGCCCGCGGAACTCGTTCCGTGCCACCACGCCCATTCCGACGGCGAGCACGAGCAGGACGGGACTCCCGAGGCCGAACAGCGCCGTGAGCGCCGCGAGGATCCCGATCGTCCAGCCGTTGAACCCGGCGACTTTCGCGGCCTTGAGGATTCCTTTGGCCCGCGTGCGGGCTTCCTGGAGGGTCTGCACCTGCTCGGGCGTGAGGCGAAGCTCGGTCTCCATGGTGCCGAAGCTACGCCGCGTCGGCCCTTTTCGCCCGCATTCGGCATCGAGGCGCTCGATCGCGCGGCGGACGCCGCGGCCCGCCGGTCCCGGGGGCTCCGTCGTCAGGCGTCTCGCGACGCTGGGTGCAGCCGAAGGCGCCGCCAGAGCGCAGCCCCGGGATGCTCGGCTCCGGATTGCATCGCGACGCTCCGCGCCCTGGCGAAGTCTCCATCCCACGTGAGAAGGGATACGTCCAGCCACACGGCCGTTGCCGCCACCAAGAGATCGGGGAACGGCACCGACGCGCCCCGTGAGGCGAGGAAGGCGCCCATGGAGCCGGCGTCGCCTGCGGCCTCCACCGGGAGGATCGCGGCAGGGATGTGGGCGAGAGCCTCGGCCAGACGGCGGGCGCCCGCTGCGGTCCGTTCTCCGATCAAAAGCTCGGACACGGCCACGGCGGGAAGAAACGCGCCGCCGCCCTCGATCTCGGCGTTCGCCGCCTGGACGACCGTCGCCGCCTCGTCCCGCGAAGCCCCTCGCAGAAGGAGGACCGCGACGGTGGAGTCAAGGAGCGCGGCCACCGTGGCTGCGCCGGTAGTCGAGCAGCTCCTCGACGCTCCCCCACGAAGTCTCGGAGCCGGCCAGCGCCTGCCATGCCGCACGCCCCTCGGTTCGGGTGACCGCGTCGCGCAGGGCCGTCTCGATGGCTTCGGTGAACGACCTTGCGCTCGTGATCTACGCCTCGTGGCCTACGTCCCCGGTCCACCCATCGGGTCGAAACCCTTGTGGCCCGTGCCGGGGCCCGGCCCCCCGTGCCGGGCGCGGCTGTATCCGCCCGAGGAGGTCCTGCTGATCCGCTTCATCGCGACCAGCGCCTCGAGCGTGAGCTCGCACGCGGCGGCGCGTACGCCGTCGCCGGCGCGTTTCGGGGCCAGACCCGTGAAATCCACGACCTCGAGCAGTCCGGGAATGCTCGCGTAGCCCTGCATGCACGCCGAGGCCGACGCATCCTCGCCCACCTGGAGCGCGCCACCGGTCTCGAAGTACGCCACGATCAGGTCGATGTCGGCTCCGCCGGCCCGGTCGTGGAACGCCTGGAGGGCAGCACCCTGGATGAGCTCGCGCGCGATCTTGTCGTGCCCGTGCAACTCGCCCTCGTATTCGAGCTCGATCTTGCCGGTGATGGCCGGTAGCGCCGCGTAGAGGTCCGCGATGCGCGGCACCGCTTCCTCCTCCCCGTGCCTGAGCGCCCTCCGCTCCGAGTTCGAGGCGATCGTCTCCATGACCGCGATCGGCATCCGCTGGCTCACGCCGGAGCGGTGGTCGATGCGCTTGTCCTCGCGCGCGAGGAACGCGACCCGCTCGACGGTCTCGGCAACGAAGTCCGGGACGGTCAGGGGAACGGCGTCCCGGTCGAGCCACGCCTCCTGCCGCGTGATGCCCATGCCGACTTCCAGGGCCTCCGGATAGTGCGTGCGGATCTCCGCGCCGATGCGATCCTTGAGCGGCGTGATGATCTTGCCGCGCGCGGTGTAGTCCTCGGGGTTGGCGGTGAACACCATCATCAGGTCCAGGGCCAGCCGGATGGGGTAGCCTTTGATCTGCACGTCTCCTTCCTGGAGGATGTTGAAGAGTCCCACCTGGATCTTGCCGGCGAGGTCGGGCAGCTCGTTGATCGCGAAGATCCCGCGGTTGGCGCGCGGGAGCAGCCCGTAGTGGATCGTCAGCTCGTCGGCGAGGATGTGGCCGCCCCGGGCCGCCTTGATGGGGTCCACGTCACCGATGATGTCGGCGATCGTCACGTCCGGGGTGGCCAGCTTCTCGACGTAGCGGTGCTCGCGGCGCACCCACTCGACGGGGGCGTCGTCGCCCTGCTCGGCCAGGACCGTCCGTCCGTACTTGGACAGCGGCCGGAGCGGGTCGTCGTTGACCTCGCTCCCGGCCAGTATGGGCACGGCGTCGTCCAGGAGATCCGCGAGCTGCCGCATGATGCGGCTCTTCGCCTGGCCACGGAGACCCAGGAGGATGAAGTCGTGCCGGGCGAGGACGGCGTTGACGATCCGCGGCACGACCGTGTCCTCGTAGCCCTCGATGCCCGGGAACAGACGGTCGCCGCACCGGAGTCTGCGCGTGAGGTTCGCGCGCATCTCGTCCTTGACGCTGCGCGGGCGATACCCCGTCGCCCTCAGATCGCCGACGGTTCGGGGACGCGACGGGATCATGCGGCCTCCTTGGGCGGTGAGTGCCGACGTCTTCCCCGCGGTTGGGAGGGTCGGCGGGACGGTTGCTACTCCCCCGCCCCCACGCGGTTCCGGCAAGCCGTGCGTGCGCGCCGACGAATGGCTAGTCTGTGGAGATGAACAGCAACGCACTGATCCGGATCCTCGTCGTCCTGTACGTCGTGGGCGCGCTGGCCCTGTTCGGCTACCTGCTGGCCCGGAAGATCGCGTTCGTGCGCAGGGGCAGACCCGAGGACCGCAGCGACCACATCGGCCGTCGCATCGGCCTCTTCTTCACCGAGGTCCTCGGGCAGAAACGGGTCCGCGAGCGCCTGACCGCCGGATGGGCCCACGCGCTCGTCTTCTGGGGCTTCATCGCGTTCTCGGTCTCGACGCTGAACCTGCTGTGGCGTGTGGCGGTGGGGGGCGAGGGATTTCTTCTGGGGGCCCTGGGAGCGATCCCCGGGGTCGTCGACGTGTTCGCGTTCCTGATCCTCGTCGGCGTCGTGACGCTCGCCGTCCGACGCTATGTCCTCCGGCCGACGTACCTCACGTACTACAGCCCCGAGTCCGGAATCGTGCTGGCCGCCATCGGCGTGATCGCGCTGACCCACCTCGGCGAGCGCTACCTCGAGCCTTCCACCGCCGAGTACTTCGGGTACGCGCACCTGGTGATCGCGTTCTCGTTCCTGGCGTACGTACCCACATCGAAGCACTTCCACATCCTGGGCGCGCCGGTGAACGCCGTTCTCCAGCAGCTCGAGGATCACGGGAAGATGGACCTCCTCGACCTCGAGGCGGACCTCGACGAGTCGAAAGGGGAGGCTTACGGTTTCAACACCTTGGACCACTTCGCGTGGACCGATCGTCTCGATATCCTCACGTGCATCGAATGCGGCCGCTGCCAGGAGGCCTGCCCGGCGTACGCGACCGGAAAGCTGCTCTCGCCCCGCGATTTCATCGTGGACCTGAAGTACCACGCCCGGGGCAAGGTGCCCCACGGCAAACAAGCCGCGGTCGCACGCGAGGCCTTCGCGGCGGCGGGCGGGAGCGTGGAGCGAGTGCCGCTCGAGGCGCAACCGCTCATCGATCATGTCATCGCCCAGCAGACGCTCTGGGAATGCACGGCGTGCATGGCGTGTGTCGCCGCTTGCCCGGTGGACATCGACCACTTGTCCATGCTGCTCAACATGCGGCGCTACCAGGTGCTCGACGTCGGCGACATCGAGCCGGCCTACCAACGCGTGTTCACGAACATGGAGCGGGCCGGAGATCCCTGGGGGTACGGCGAGCACAGGAAGACCGAGACCGTCTCGAAGCTCCCGAACGCGCGGATCGCCCAGCCGGGCGAGGAGTTCGAGGTGCTCTTCTGGGTGGGGTGCTGGGGGCTCTACGACGACAGAAGCGTGGAGACCACGCGCGCCACGCTGAAGGTGCTCGAGCACTACGGCGTGGACTACCGCATCCTGGGCGACAAGGAGACGTGCTGCGGCGAGAATGCCCGCCGCATGGGCAACGAGCTGCTCTTCCAGATGAACGTCCAGACGAACCTGGAGCACTTCGGGGAGCTGAAGTTCAAGCGGCTCATGGTCACGAATCCGCACTGCTATCAAGTGTTCAAGAAGGACTACAAGGACTTCGTGCCCGAGGGTTGGGACGGACTCCCCTTCGAGGTCGTGAGCGTGGAGCAGGAGGTCGCGGGTCTCGTGCGCCGGCAGGGGATCCCGGGCGGCGGCGACCTTGGCGAGGTCGCGTACCACGACTCGTGCTTCTACGGGCGCTACAACGGCATCTACGAGGAGCAGCGCGCGCTCGTGCAGTGGAGCGGCGGCAAGCTCGTGGAGCTGCCGCGGAACCGCGAGCATGGGTTCTGCTGCGGCGCCGGCGGCGGCAACTTCTGGCGCGAGGAGAAGGAGCCGCGCGTGTCGTGGAACCGTGCCGCCGAGATCATGGCGTCCGGAGCGCCCACCCTGGCCGTGTCGTGTCCCTTCTGCATGGCGATGCTCGAGGACGGCCTGAAAGCCCAGGAGGGCTACGAGCGGCATCCGGTGAAGGTGCGGCACGTCGTCGAGATCGTCGCGGAAGCGCTGGACCGGGAGGAGGCGCCTTCCTCATCTTGAGGAAGGGCGCGGGAAGGAGACGTCGTCATGGATGATCTCGTCGTGATTTGGGGTGCCGGCGCCATGGGCGGCTCCATCGGCGCGTGGCTCGTCCGCGCGCACCAGCGCGTCCTTCTGGTGGACGCCGATCGGGCGCACGCCGCGGCGATCGCGGAGCACGGGCTCCGCATTACGGGCCCGGTGGCGGAGTTCACCGTGGATGCGGCGTGCCTCCTCCCCGATCAGGTCGAGCCGGGGCTGAAGACCGTTCTGCTCGCCGTGAAGGCGCACCACACGGAGGCGGCGCTGGACACGCTCACGCCGCTGCTCGCCGACGACGGGTTCATCGTCTCGGTGCAGAACGGGCTGAACGAGCTCGTCATCGCGCGGCACGTCGGCGAGGAGCGCACGGTGGGCTGTTTCGTGAACTTCGGTGCCGACGTCATGGAGCCCGGCGTGATCCAGCGCGGCAACCGCGGCGCGGTCGTCGTCGGCGAGCTGAGCGGCAAGATGACGCCGCGCGTGCGCGAGTTGCACCGGCTCTTCCGGCTGTTCGAGCCGGACGCGATCACCACCGACAACATCTGGGGTTATCTGTGGGGGAAGCTCGCCTACGGGAGCCTCCTCTTCGCGACGGCGCTCGCCGACGCCTCGATCGCCGATGTGCTCGCCTCGGAGAAGCATCGGCCGGTGCTCAGCGAGCTGGCGCGCGAGGTCATGCGGGTCGCGGCCGCCAGGGACGTGCGGCCGGAGGCGTTCGACGGATTCAACCCGCGCGCGTTCGGCTCGACCGCCCTCGACGCGGACGCACGAGACAGCCTGGACCGCCTGGTGGCGTTCAACCGCGCCTCGGCGAAGAGCCACAGCGGGATCTGGCGTGACCTGGCCGTGCGGAAGCGGAAGACCGAGGTGGACGCGCAGATCGCGCCGATCGTGACGCTGGGCGCCGAGGCGGGCGTGGACGCGCCGCTGGTGCGGCGCCTCGTGGAGCTCGTTCACGACGTGGAGGAGGGGCGGCGTCCCCAGAGCTGGGAGACGCTGGACGCGCTGGGGGCGTGAGGGACGCGGACCGCGCCGCGCGCCCGACGCGGTCCGGGGCCGTGCCGCCCCAACCCGCTCCCGCGCAAGATCACGCCTACCATGGTGGTGGGCGCATGGAGGTTTCGCCGGTGATGCAGCGTCTCTCGTCCTCGCCGTAGCGCTGCTACGACTCGTCGTCGTTCCTCCCCTGACCAGCGAAAGCCCCATGCGCGCGGGGTACTCCCCTTCTTCAGCGACCTGCTAGATCCCTTCCTCGTACAGGTCCGCGGGGTCCATCGCGTTCAGGTCCACGAGGAAGTCGGCGAGCTTGTCCGTGAGCGCGTCGAAGTACGCGGCGCCCTTGGCGCTCGTGGCCTTCGAGGGATCCCCGATGCCGGTGTCGTCGGTGACCCGCGTCCACTGGCGCGGCGCCCATGCCCACTTCTCACGGAACGCCGCGACCCTCCAGTCGCGCGCCGTGCCCGGCCCGGCCTCGTCGAGAGGAAGCAGGAGCTCCGGATGGAGGTGCAGCATGAGGCTGGTCTCCATCTCCCCCGCGTGGTCACCCGGCTCGTCGAAGACGTGGGCGAGCCCGGGCACGGCATACCAATTCACCGCGCAGAGGAAGAGCGGCGTGCGCGCCTGCAGCTCACGGATCATCTGCCGGAAGTCGTTCCCCCCGTGCCCGTTGAGCACGAGGAGCTTCGCCACCCTGTGTGCCTCGAGGCTCTCCACGACGTCCGCGAGCAGGGTCGCCTGGGTGCTCGGCTTCATGTTCATCGTGAACGGGATGTCGAGCTGCTGCGTGTTCACACCGAAGGGCACCGTGGGGAGCACGACCACCCGCGCGCCCCGGTCCCACGCCTTCCGGGCGGCCTCCTCCGCCACGGCCGTCGTCTCGTAGCAGTCCGTGCCGTAGGGCAGATGGAGGTTGTGCGCCTCGGTCGCACCCCAGGGGAGGATCGCGATCTCGTAGGAGTCCTCTCGGACCGTGCTCCACGTGCATTCGGAGAGGACCCAGGGTCGGGCTCTCATCATGGCTCCTGTGTCGGAAGCTCGAGCCTGAGGACGCCGCCCCCGGGCATGCGCACCTCGCCACCGAGCTGAAGGACCATCGTCAGCCCGTCCACGTAGTCCGCCGCCCGCCGGATACGGCCACCCTCGGTCTCGATGATCGTGACGCCGTTGAGGACGACTTCGCGGCCGGTGACGATCGGGAGCGTCGAGCCGATGGGCCGATCCTGGGTCCCGGTGAACACCCACTCGGCGACCGCTCCCCCCTCGGACACGTGGAGGCCGAGGACGTCGATGCTCACGCCCGTCGCCCACCGGTTGCCGCCCTCGACGTACCCGGCGATCTCCTCGAGCCCGCGGTACTGCTGCTGATTCGCGAAGTCGTCGTACACGGCATCCGGGTAGAAGAGGCCCGCCACGTCCTCGGGGTCGGCGGCGGCGAGGCGGGCGATCAGCGTGCGCATCGCGATCTCGTTCTCGGCCTCGAGTCGCGAGGGCCGCGAGTCACGCGACGCGCAACCTGCGGGGAACACCAGCAGCGCCACGAGGAGGACCGTTCTCTTCGCCTTCATGGATCCACCTCCATACCGATTCCTGTGGGGGTGACGACCGGCCTGGGGAGGATGACGGGAATGTCGCGTCCTCCGAAGTCCTCCAGGATCGCGTCCACCGAGTCGAAGCCGGTCAGGTCCTCGAGCGTACGGATCGTGGGAAAGACCATCGGGAGCGTCCCCGTCCGGGACCTCCGCACGGCCAGGTGTGGCTCGATCCAGATCGCGTCGGTCATCTCGCGGGCGTCCAGAACGGCCTGGGCGCCGGGCCGGACCTTGGCGGCGAAGAAGCGCGTGTCGTAGCGCCGAGGCTCCACCACCGGCGTGATCCAGTGGGCCAGGTACTCGAGCGCCGCGCCGTCGAGCCGGCACCCCAGCTCCCGGAGGACCGCCGGAAACGCGACCGTTCTCTGCATGAGCGCGCCGCGGAGCGCATCCACTCGCGTGTCCTCCCTCGCGGTCGGGGGAGGCGTTCCGTCAGCGCCGCGGGCGATCAGGATGCCCGTTTCCTCGAAGGCCTCGCGGAGCGCCGCGAGGTAGTAGGCGATCGCGGAGGGCTCGGCGGCCGCCGCGCGCGCGCGGTCGGTCTCCGGCACGTCGTCCCGGAGACCGAGGCGCCGGGCCGCTGCTTCCGCGTCGAGCCCGTCGAGACGGGCGATGAGCGCCTCGTCGGCGTCCGAGCGGTCCACACAGCCTCCGGGAAACACGTACGCGCCCGGGACAAACCCCGAGTTCCGGGTGCGGCGAAGCAGGAGCACCTCGGGACCGCGGGCTCCGTCGCGGAGCAGCACGATCGTCGCGGCCGGCCGCGCGGGCGTGGGCGTCTCGGGTGGATGCTCGACGTGCTCGGCGAACCGCTCGGGGAAACTGTCGAACGGGATGACGCAGTCGCGATCGCTCATGGCGCGCGTCGGCGGACGGCCGGGCCTCAGCGCCCCGCCGCCATCCCGTCCTTGCGCGGGTCGGAGGCGGCGGCCCATCCGTGCTCGAGCTTCATGACCGCTTGTGCGCCCCCGAAGGAGACTCCCTGGGGGTCGCGCAGCGTGTGGCCCATCGCGTGCAACTCGGCCGCGACGGAATCCGGAAGGGCCTCGATGGCGACCGTGGTCCCGCTGAAGTGGCGGAACCGCGGCGCCTCCACGGCCTCCTGGAGATCCATGCCGAACTCGAGCAGGTTGAGCAGCACCTGGACGTGGCCCTGCGGCTGCATGGCTCCTCCCATCACGCCGAACGAAAGCCACGGGCGTCCGTCCTTCGTGACGAACGCGGGAATGATCGTATGGAACGGGCGCTTGTTCGGCGCCAGGCGGTTCGCGTGTCCCGCCTCGAGCGTGAAACCCGCGCCGCGGTTCTGGAGCGCGAACCCCGTGCCCGGGACGACGATCCCCGAGCCGAAGTACTCGTAGATCGAGCAGATGAACGAGACCATGTTCCCCCGTTCGTCGGCGACGGACAGGTAGATCGTCTCGCTCTCGGTGGAGTGCGCGCCGGGAGAGGGCCGGTCCGCCGCGCGGGCGGGGTCGATGAGCCCGGCCCGTCGGCGCACGTAGTCGGGACGCAGCATGCGCTCGGGCGCGACCTCCATGGCGTCCGGGTCGGCCACGTACTCGGCCAGGTCGGCGTAGGCGAGCTTCTTGGCCTCGATGAGGGTGTGCAGATAGCGCGGGGAGTTGTGCCCCATCGCCTTCAGGTCGAAGCCCTCCATCATCTTCAGGATCTGAAGCGCCGCCACGCCCTGGCCCGCGGGAGGGAGCTCCCAGAGCGTGTAGCCCTTGTAGTCCACGGACAGGGGGGTGACCCAGCGCACGCGGTGGGTGCGAAGGTCGTCGAGCGTCAGGAATCCGCCCAGGCGGTCGAGCTCCGCGACGATCTCCTCACCGAGCGCCCCGCCGTAGAGCTCCTTGATGCCGTTCCGGGAGATGCGCCGGAACGTGCGGGCGAGGTCCGGGTTGCGGAACCAGGTCCCCGCGCTGGGAGGCTGGCCGCCCGGGAGGAACGTGGCGGCAGCGGCGTCGTTCCGGCGCAGAAGGCCGGCCGTGTTCCGCCAGTCCCGGGCGATGATCGGAGTGACCGGGAACCCCTCGTCGGCGATGCGGATCGCGGGCTCGAGGACCTGGGCGAGCGTCATGGTGCCGTAGCTCTCGAGGAGCGCCTGCCAGCCCGACAGCGCTCCGGGCACGGTGATCGAGCGGGGACCCTGATAGGGGACGCCGGTCTCCCCGGCGGCGAGGATCGCCTCGGCCGAGGCCTTCGAGCCGGATCGGCCGCTGGCGTCCAGGCCCACGAGGCGCCCCTCGCGCTCGGACCAGGCGATCGCGAACATGTCGCCGCCGATCCCGGTCATGTGGGGCTCGGTGACGTTCAGCACGGCCACGGCCGCGACCGCGGCGTCGAATGCGTTCCCGCCCGCGTCGAGGATCCGCAGCGCCGCTCCGGTGGCGAGCGGCTGGCTCGTCGCCACCGCGCCCCTCGGGGCGTAGACGGTGGAGCGGCCCGAGCGCGTCGCGGGGCTCGTCACCTGAGGGAGTGCGGGCTCGGCCGCGCACGCGAGGAGAACCAGGGCGGGAAGGACTCGCATGGGGCTACCTCGTAGTTCATGGTTTCGACGCGCGTGGAGCCTACGCCCCGCGTTCCAGGATGCGGAGCTCGCCGGGGAAGAGCCCGCGCATGGCTTCGACCTCCTCGCGCCCGGCGTGAGGCTCGCCCCAATGGATCGGGACGGCCACCGAGGCGCCGCACGCCGCGGCGGCCCGGGCGGCTTCGGCCGGACCCATCGTGTAGTGGCCGCCGCACGGCAGGAAGGCCACGTCGCAACGGATCCCGAACATCGCCGGGAGGAAGTCCGTGTCGCCGGCGTGGTAGTACGTGACTCCGCCTACCGTGAAGACGTAGCCGAGCCAACCCTGCTCCGGACGGTGGAACCGCTTGTCGACGTTGTGGGCCGGGACGGCCAGGACGTCGAGGCCCTCGAGCTGGAGCATATCGCCGGGGCGCATGAAGTGGTCGGCATCCGCGAGGAGCTTCTTCATGGAAGCCGGCGCGACGACCACCGTGCTCGAGGTCCGGACGCGGTCGATGTCCACCTCGCTGAAGTTGTCGTAGTGCGGGTGGGTGAGGAGGATGTAGTCGGCGCGAGACGCCTCGGGGAGGCCGATGGGGTCCACGTGGATCGTCAGGCCCGCGCGGCGGATCCTCACTGAGGAGCCCCGGAACCACGTGACACCGTCGAGCATGTCGTGCATGTGATCCCCACGAGCAGTGGCGCGCAGCCGGACGAGGTGCCAAGCTAAACACCGCCCCCACGACCGGGAGCCAACGTAACTGCGCCCGGCGAACGGTAAAAGTGGCGCTCCGACACGGCGCGGCACGCCACGATGGCAGGAGGTCCTGCGCTTCAGGCACCATTCGGGGGTAGGTGGGTGGCAGGGATCGTGCAGGACCGGCCCCTGAGCCGGTCTGCGCCGTCTGGGCTGCCGGTCACGAGAATCGCCGACTGGACCGCCGCCTTCGGGCGGGGGACGGAAGAGAAGAAGAGGATTCCATGGGCGAGCGCTTCACCCTCCCGGTCCTTCCCCTCCGGGACACCGTGGTCTACCCGGGGGTCGCCGTACCCATCTCGGCCGGCCGCCCTGGCACGGTCGAGGCCGTGCAGGAGGCTCTGGACGGAGACCGTCGGCTCTTCGCCGTGGCGCAGCGCGAGAACGTGGACGACCCCGTGCCGAGCGTGCTGTACACGATCGGGACGGTGGTCCGGGTCATCCAGACCCACCGTGTGCGAGGAGGCGTGCAACTCCTCGTGCAAGGAGAGAGGCGCGCCCAGGCGCTCTCCTACGAGCAGGACGGGCGGTCCATGCTCCGGGCGGTGCTGCTGCCCATGGAGCGCGTCCCGCCCCAGAACGTGTCCGATCCCGCATTCCAGGCGCTCGACCGGGAGCTCCGCCAGCGGGCGGCCGAGCTCGGGACCAGGCGGGGCGTTCCCGCCGAAGCCCTGAACCAGCTCATCCAGGGAGTGGACGAACCCGGAGCGTTCTCGGACCTCGTGGCGTTCTATCTCGAGCTGTCCACCGAGGACAAGCAGCGACTTCTGGAGACGCTGGACGACGAAGCCCGGATGCGCTCGGCCCTCGTGGCGGTGGAGCGCGAGCTGGCCCGTATCGACGCGCAGGAGGACATCCAGGCGAAGGTCCAGTCGGAGCTGGGCGAGCGGCAGCGCGAGATGCTTCTGCGCGAGCAGCTCAAGGCGATCCAGAAGGAGTTGGGAGAGGAGGAGGAGCGGGACGACGTCGAGGAGATGCGCAAGCGCATCGAGCAGCTCGAGTTGGCCGATGACCAGCGCACCGAGGTGGACCGGGAGCTCCGGCGCCTCGAGCGCACGAGCCCCCAGTCGGCGGAGTACCAGGTGATCCGCACGTTCCTGGAGTGGATCACCGAGCTGCCCTGGAATCAGCGCACCGAAGACAAGATCGATCTGAGGCGCTCCGAGGAGATCCTGGAGGAGGATCACTACGGGCTCGAGGACGTGAAGGACCGCATCGTCGAGTTCCTGGCCGTGCGCAAGCTCCAGCTCGAGCGCGAGTCCGAGGAGGAGGGCGCGGGGGCGGGGGCCGCGCCGGAGGCTGAGCGGGAGGAGGAGCCCGAGGAGGAGCCCGAGGAGGCGAGCGAGGCGGAGGGCGAGGGCGGCGCGACGTCGGAGGAGATCACCGCCGAGGACATCCACCGTGCCGGCAAGGGCCCGATCCTCCTCTTCGTCGGGCCCCCGGGGGTCGGGAAGACGTCGATCGCGCAGTCCATCGCGCGGTCGCTCGGGCGAAAGTACGTGCGCATCTCCCTTGGAGGCGCGCGGGACGAGGCGGACATCCGCGGCCACCGGCGCACGTACGTCGGCGCGATGCCGGGACGCATCATCCAAGGCATGCGACAGGCCAAGAGCAAGAACCCGGTCTTCCTGCTGGACGAAGTGGACAAGCTCGGCGTGTCGTTCCAGGGGGATCCCAGCTCGGCGCTCCTCGAGGTGCTGGATCCGGCACAGAACTCGACGTTCGTGGACCACTACCTCGGGATCCCGTTCGATCTCTCCGAGGTGCTGTTCATCGCGACGGCGAACTACCTGGACCGCATCCCCGGGCCTCTGCTCGACCGCATGGAGCGCGTGGACTTCGCGGGCTACACCGAGCAGGAGAAGCTGGAGATCGCCAAGCGCTATCTCCTACCGCGGCAGCGGAGGGAGAACAGCCTGCAGGACGACGAGCTGACGATGACCGACGAGGCCATTCTCACCGTCGTGCAGAACTACACGCGGGAGGCAGGCGTTCGGCAACTCGAGCGCGAGGTGGGCAAGTTCGCACGCAAGGTGGCCCGCAGCATCGCCGGCGGGAAGGTGGAGAGGCTGAACGCCACGCCCGACGACGTTCGCGAGCTCCTCGGACGGCCGCGGGTGCATCCGGAGCGCATGGCCGAGGAGGACATTGTAGGCGTGGCCACGGGGATGTTCTATACGCCCATGGGCGGCGACATCATGTTCGTCGAGGCCAGTGTCATGCCGGGCGAAGGAGGCCTCGTCCTCACGGGGCAACTGGGGGACGTCATGAAGGAGTCGGGGCGGGCCGCGCTCTCGTACGCGAAGGCGCACTGGAAGTCTCTCGGGATCCCCGAGGAGGGGCTGAAGGGCCGTGAGGTGCACATTCATGTGCCCGCGGGCGCCATCCCGAAGGACGGCCCGTCGGCGGGGATCACGATGGCCACGGCGCTCGTGTCCGCCCTCTCGGGTCGGAAGGTCCGCAAGGACGTGGCGATGACCGGCGAGCTGACCCTGACCGGCCGGGTCCTGCCGATCGGCGGCGTAAAGGAGAAGGTCCTGGGCGCCGTGCGCGCAGGGATCCGGGAGATCATCCTGCCGATGGACAACGAGGCGGACATCGAGGACATCCCCGCGGACGTGCAGGAGAAGCTCACGTTCCACCTTGTGGAGACCCTCGACGAGGTCGTGAGCGTGGCGCTCGGCGGCGAGCCGACCAAGGGCAAGAAGGCACCCGGGAAACAGCGCGCGAAGAAGGACGTGGCACTCGAGGCGATCCGCCCGATCGGCAACGCGTAACGCGCGCCGCGAGCGCGGCCCGGTCTCGCGGGTCGCGACTACGCGCGCTCGAGCTCCGCCAGCTTCCGGCTGAACACCCGGAGATCGGCGGCTGACCACAGCACGAAGCGGATCCGCCGCACCGAGCGGAGTCGGCTCGCCCAGTCTCTCACCGTGAGCAGCGAGACCTCGGCTGCCTCGGCGAGCGGATAGCCGTATACGCCGGTCGAGATGGCCGGGAACGCGACCGACTCGAGTCCCGCCACGTCCGCCAGCTCCAGGCAGCGACGGTAGCAGGAGGCCAGGAGATCGGCCGAGCGCTCGTCGCGGCCGTAGATCGGTCCCACCGTGTGGATGACGTGGCGGTTGGGCAACCCGTGGCCTCCCGTCATCACCGCGTCACCGGTCTCGACGGGCGCCAGCGGAGCCGCCTCCCGGTAGAGCCCCGGGCCCGCGGCCCGGTGGATCGCGCCGGCCACGCCGGCGCCGGGCGCGAGATGGGGGTTGGCGGCGCACACCACCGCGTCCATGTCGGGCTGCGCGGCGATGTCGCCCTGGACACACTCGATCGAAACGGATCCGAACCGGAGCATCCCCTCCTCCTTCCGCCGTTGGCGGCGCTGCCCTCACCCCACCTCGATCGCGCCGGCCCGCCCCTCCACCACCTCGCCGATGACGGCTGCGGCAGGCGCGCGTCCTCTCAATGTCGCGACGAGATCGGCCGTGCGCTCGGGCGCCACGCAGAGCAGGAGCCCACCGGACGTCTGGGCGTCGGCCATGAGGATTCGGACCGGCTGCGGCACGGTCGGCGCCCAGGTTACCTGCTCCCGGAGGTCCGTGAGATTCCGCTTCGAGCCGGCCGGCACGTGACCGTCGGCGGCGAGCTCTCCGGCACCGGTCAGCAGGGGGACGTCCACCCAGCGGAGCCGCGCCGCGGCCCCGGAGGCGGCGAGCAAGCGATGCAGGTGTCCGAGCAGGCCGAAGCCGGTGACGTCCGTTCCTCCCCGCACGCCGGCCTCGCGCGCCGCGTCGGCCGCCGCGGCGCTCAGGGTGGCCATGGTATCGATCGCTTCGCGGGCCACTCCCGCCGGCGCGCGGTGGGCTTTGATGGCCGTCGCGACCACGCCGGTGCCCAGGGGCTTCGTGAGCACGATGCGGTCGCCCGGTCGGGCCCCGGCGTTCGTCACGAGCCGGTCCGGGTGCGCCTCGCCCACCGCCACCAGGCCGAACTTCGGCTCCCGGTCGTCGATCGAGTGGCCGCCGAGGACCGGAATGCCCGCCTGCCGACACACCTCGCCACCGCCCCTCAGGATCTCTTCGAGGAACCCCTGGTCCAGAAGGGCGCGCGGGAACGCCACCAGGTTCAGGGCGAAGAGCGGCCGTGCGCCCATCGCGTAGACATCGGAAAGGGCGTTGGCCGCGGCGATGCGCCCGAAATCGAACGGGTCGTCCACGATGGGCGTGAAGAAGTCCGTCGTGACCACCAGCGCGCGGTCCGCGGAAAGACGGTACACCGCAGCGTCATCCCCCGTGGAGGCGTCCACGAGGACGTCGGGGTCGTCCACCGGAATCAGGTGACGCAGGACCTGCGTCAGCTCGGAAATCCCGAGCTTACAGGCTCAACCGGCTCCGTGGCTGAGCTGCGACAGGCGGATCTCCGGCCGCGTGTCCCTGGGCTCCTCGGCCATGGGCTCCTCTCGGGATGAGTGTGGGCGGGACGCGCCCCTCCGGGGGGCGCCGGGACGGTCCAAGGTGGGGTGGGAGCGGCCCGCCGGCCAAGAGGCGCGTGTTCGAAGGCCGCGCGGGGACGAGAGCGGGGCTGCGGGGGCGTGCGAGACAGACGGTCGTTGCGGACGGAACGGGGACGCGATAATGTACGTATACGTTCACGAAGACACGTATACCATGAAGACGAAGCTCACGATCACCGTAGACCGGGAGATCCTCCCGAGAGCGAAGCGATACGCGCGGGCGCGCGGAGTATCGCTCTCGTCGTTGATCGAGGATGCGCTCCGAGGGCTGACCGAGCCCGACCGGCCATCGTTCGCCGATCGGTGGCGGGGACGCTTCGCTCCATCCGAACGCGACGACGAGCGCTACCGGGCGCTCGCGGAGAAGTATCTGTGATCCTGCTCGACGCGGACGTCCTCCTGGATGTCGCGCTGGACCGGACGCCCCACGCGGAGGCGTCGGCTGCCCTGCTGGATCTCCTGGAGCGACGTCCCCGGATGGCGTTCGTGGCCTGGCACACGGTCGCGAACTTCTTCTACCTCGTGCGGCCGACCCGAGGGGCGCGGCAGGCCCGGGAGTTCGTCGTGGACCTCACCGCGTTCGTGAGCGTCGCGCCGACCGATACCGACGACCTTCGCTGGGCCGCGTCGCTCGCCCTCCCCGACCTCGAGGACGCCATGCAGGTCGCGGCCGCGCGCGCTTGCGGAGCCCAGTACATCGCGACCCGGAACGTGAAGGATTTCCGAAAGTCGCCGATCCCGGCGGGCACTCCGAAGGAGCTGCTGGAGGAACTCGCGTAGGGCTCTCGTGCGAGGAAACGCGGCGATGATCGCGACCCGGGCGCCGTCCGGTCCCGCCTGTGTGCCGACCCGCTACCGCAGCCCGGCTCTGCCGACCCTCAGCAGCACTTCGATGGACCGGTGGCGATATTCGCCCGCCGCCCCCGAGAAGGCCGACGACAGCCCCTCCACGATGCGTGCCTCGCCGCGGATGACCCATCGGGGCCCCAGCCACTCGAGGCCGGCGCCAGCCGTGGCCGAGATGCCCTGGTCCGATGGATTGGCGTAGGCCGCGCGGAGCTCCTCGGCCGAGCGCGTCCGGATGGGCGTCTCGAACGTCGGTCCGGCGTAGACGAATGCTCCGATGGAGCCGACGCCGAGCCAGAGAAGGGGCGCGACCGTGGTGCTCAGGTAGTCCGCCTCGACGTCCCCGCGCAGGCTGGACGGGCCGCTGAGCGGGAACGTCCCGCCCCTGCGCACGTAGGCGATCTCCGCCAGCACGTGCAGGGGCCGGGCGGGCGTCAGCACGTCGGCCCATAGACCGGCCAAGAAGCCCGTGCGGGTCTCCGAGTCGGCGGCGCGCTCGCGGAGCTGCCGCGATTCCACCACGCCGAGAACACCACCTCCGAGGAGGCTCTGGGAGGCCACCGGGCTGGGCAACCCGACGACGAGGAGGGAAACCAGGGACGCGGCGAGGGTACGCATGGGCGCTCCGTCCGACCGATGGGCGATGACCGAAACGTAGACCTCGAGCTCCACCCCCGAGAAGCCCCCGCCACGATGGCCGGTTCAGGTCTCCATCCACGACGCCTCTTCGCCGCCGAGGTGATGCGCCCCGAGGTCGAGATGAACCTGGCCCGGGCCGCCCTCTTCGTCGCCCAGGAGGAGTATCCGCAGATCCCCGTGGATCTGTACCTGGCCCGGCTGGACCAGATGGCGGAGGAGGTGAAGGACCGCCTCGCCGACGAGAGCGCTCCGATGGTCGTGCTGGAGGGGCTCGTCGAGATGCTCTTCGCCCGACGTCGCTTCAAGGGGAACCGCGAGGCGTACCACGACCCGCGGAACTCGTTCCTGAACGACGTGCTGGACCGCGGCACCGGGATCCCCCTCACGCTGGGGATGATCGTCCTCGAAGTGGGGTGGCGCCTGCGCCTCCCCCTGGAGGGGGTGAACTTCCCCGGCCACTTCCTCGTCCGCTACAAGGGCGAGGCGATGGACCTCCTGCTCGACCCCTTCGACGGCGGGAAGATGCGCTTCCAGGATCAGGCCCAGGAGTTCCTCGACCAGATCTACGGAGGAATGGTCCGGATGCAGGACTCGTTCCTCCGCCGCGCGACCAGGCGGGAGATGCTCGTGCGTCTTCTGGCCAACCTGAAGGGCGTCTACGTGAACGTGTCGGACAATGCCCGGGCGCTCGCCGCCGTGGAGCGCCTGCTCATCCTCCAGCCGGAGTCGCTCGGCGAGCGGCGGGCGCGGGGTCTCCTGCTGGCGCGGCTGGGGCGGTGGAGCGAGGCCGCGGACCAGCTCACGGCGTACGTCGAGATGGCTCCCGGCGCGGGGGACGCGGAGCGGATCCGCGCGCTGGTGCGGGATCTGCGATCCGGCGGCGCGGCCGCCGACGAGGAGGGAATGCAGCTTTGAGCCACGCCCACGCGTCGCCCCTCTTCGACCTCATGAGGGAGCAGGGAGGCGTCACGGGTGACCATCACGGGTTCACGCTCGTGCGGCACTTCGGGAATCCCCGTGACGAGTACGTCGCGGCGACGGAGCACCTGGCGGTGTTCGATCGGAGCCACAGGACGCGTCTGCTCGTCGCGGGCCGCGCTCCCCGGACGATGCTCAACGGCATCCTCACCGGGACGATTCCCGCCCCGCCCTCATCGACGTCTCCGGACGTGCTCGGCGGCACGGCCACGTACCACGCGGTGCTGACCCCCAAGGGGAAGATGCTCAGCGATCTCTGGTGTCTGTGCCGAGCCGAGACCCAGGCGGGGGGCGAGTTCCTCCTGGACGTTCCGGTGGCGGGGCGGGAGGCGCTCCTCTCCCACTTCCTCAAGGTGCTGCCGCCACGGATGGCGAGGGTGGAAGACCAGACCCGCGCCACGGCCGCGATCTCCGTCGTGGGGCCGGCCGCCGCGCGGCAGGTGTCGCTGTCGGCCCTCGGGCTGAGAGTGGAGGACCGGGAGCTCTCCGCTCTCCCGGAGGGAGGGTGGCGCATGGCGGGCACGTTCGAGGGTGGTAGCCTGGTGGTGATCCGCAGCGCCGAAGTGTGGCCGGAGACCTTCACGATCGTGGGTCCGGCGCCGCAGGTGATCGCGCTCTGGAAGGCGCTCGTGCAGAGGGGCGCGAGGCCCGCGGGGCTCGGGGTGTGGTCCACGCTGCGCGTCGAGGCGGGACGCCCGGCGTTCGGGGCCGACATGGACGAGGACACGATCCCGGTCGAGGCGGGCATCCACGAGCGCGCCATCGACGACGCGAAGGGGTGCTATACGGGCCAGGAGGTGATCGTCCGCATCCGGGACCGCGGGCACGTGAACCGTCACCTCCGCCAGCTCATGCTCGGCGACGTGCCCACGCCGCACGAGGGTGCGGATCTGTTCGCGGAGGGGAGCGACAAGCCCGTCGGCTACGTGACGTCCGCGGCCGAGTCGCCGCGCTTCGGCCAGACGGTGGCGCTCGGCTACGTGAGGAGGGGGGTGGAGGGGAAGGTCAGGGTGGAGTGAGGGCCGGCGGCCCTCACTCCGCATGCCTGTAGATCAGCGCTCGCGCCCCGGCGAACTCGATCTCACGCTCGAGCGTCGCGCCCGCGGCGACGGCCACGCGCACCGAGGGCTCGTTGCCGACCGTGATGAGGCTGATCGGCCGCACGCCGGGCAGGTGATTGCGTGCCATGGCCCGAACGGCGCGAACCGCCTCCGCGGCGAGGCCGCGACCGCGCGCCGCGGGCACGAGCGCCCACATGATCTCCATCTCGGGCCAGTCGCCCGAGTACCAGAGGCCGCAGATGCCGACGACGGCGTCGGCGTCCCTGGCGACGAGCGTGTACGGACCGTACCCGCGCCAGGCCCAGTGGCCCACGAAGCTCGCGAGCGTGCGCCAGGCCTGGCCCTCGGTCAGCGGTGTGCGGTACGTGTACCTCACGCTCTCGGCGTCACCGAAGTAGGCGTGGAGGGCGCGCAGGTCGTCCTCCGCGGGCAGCCGGAGGACGAGCCGGGCCGATTCGAGCGACAGCGGGATGCGCGGCGTCGCGACCGTCGTCGTTGGCAATGTGCGGCCGTCCTACCGCAGACCGCGCGCCGTGAGCAACGGCTCGATGGACGGATCGCGCCCGCGGAAGGCGCGGTACATGTCCATGCCCTTCCGGGTCCCACCCTTGGAGAGGATCTCCTCACGCAGCTTTCGCGCGGTTTCGGGATGGAAGAGGTCGCCGGTCTCCACGAAGGCCTGGAACGCGTCCTTGTCCAGCACCTCGGCCCAGAGGTACGCGTAGTAGCCGGCCGAGTAGCCGCCCGCGAAGATGTGGCTGTAATATTCGCTCCGGTACCGCGGGATGATCTCGTCGATGAGACCGATGCGGCTCATCTCCGCGGTCTCGAACGCGCGCGCGTCCTTCTCGACCGGCTCCGTCAGGCTGTGCCACGCCATGTCGAGGTACGCCGCGGCGATGAACTCCACGGTGATGAAGCCCTGGTTGAACGTGGCCGACGCCTCGAGTTTCGCGACGAGCTCGTCGGGGATGACCTCGCCGGTCCGATAGTGCTTGGCGTACATGCGCAGCACTTCGGGCTCCGCCATCCAGTTCTCCATGATCTGGGATGGCAGCTCCACGAAGTCGCGAGGGACCGAGGTCCCGCCCAGCGACTCGTACGTCACGTCGGAGAGGAGCCCGTGCAGCGCGTGGCCGCACTCGTGCGCGAGGGTGAGAGCGTCGTCGAACGTAATGAGCGAGACCCCCTCGGCGGTGGGCGCCGGGAAGTTGAAGTTCGTGGTGACGATGGGGTACACTTCCCCGTCCAGCCGCCCCTGCTTCTGGAGGCTGTTCATCCACGCACCGCCCTGCTTGCTCTCCCGCGCGAAGAAGTCCATGTACAGCACGCCCTGGTGGCTGCTGTCGGCCTCACGCACCTCGAAGACCTGCTGGTCGGGGTGCCAGCGAGGCAGGTCGGGCCGTTCGTGGAAGGTCAGACCGTACAGCCTGTTGGCGACCGTGAAGACGCCGTCCCGCACCGCGTTGACCTCGAAGTAGGGAAGGAGCGCCTGCTGATCCAGCGCGTAGCGCTCACGTCGCACCTTCTCGGTGTAGTGGCGCCAATCCCACGCCTCCAGATCTCCCCCCACCCCCTCGGCGTTCATGAGCGCTTGCATGTCGGCGCGCTCTTGCTTGGCGACCTGGAGCGCCGGCCGCCACACCTGGTCCAGGAGCTCCATGACGCGCGCCGGCGTCTCGGCCATGTTGTCCGAGAGGACGAAATGGGCGTGCGTGGGATATCCGAGTAGCTTCGCCCGCTCGGCGCGCAGCGCCGCCATGCGGGCGAGCACCGCCTTGTTGTCGCGCTCGTCGTCGTTGTCGCCGCGCATCGCGTATCCCATGAAGATGTCCCGGCGCAACTCCCGGTTCGGGGACGACTCGAGGAACGGGTCGATGCTCGGCCGCTGCAGCGTGAACGACCATCCGGCGTCGTGACCGCGGCGTCGGGCCTCGGCTGCGGCGAGCTCCACCAGATTGGGCGGGAGATCGCCCAGGTCCGCACTGTCGGTGACGTGGAGCTCGTAGGCGTTGGTCTCGTCCAGCACGTTCTGGCTGAACTTCTGCGAGAGCTCCGCCAGCTCCTTGTTGATCTCTCGCATGCGTGTCTTGGACGCTTCGTCCAGGGCCGCGCCGCGGCGCACGAACCCCTTGTGCGTCTCCTCCAGCAGCTTGAGCTGCTCGGGCGTGAGGCCGAGCTGCTCCCTCTGGTCGTACACGGCCTTCACGCGCTCGTAGAGAGCCGGATTGAGCACGATGTCATCGGCGTGGGCCGCCTCCTCGGGCGCCAGCGTCCGCTCCACCTCCTGGAGGGTGTCGTTCGTGTGGGCGCCGGTGACGGCGCCGAAGACCCGCGAGGCCCGGGTGTAGAGAGCCCCCGCCCGCTCGAGGGCCTCGATCGTGTTGGCGAAGGTGGGTGGCTCTGGGTTCGAGACGATGGCCTCGACGTCCGCCTTCTCGAGCGCCATGGCCTCCCTCAGCCCCGGGAGGTAGTGCTCGTTCCGGAGGAGGTCGAAGGGCGGAACGCCGAAATCCGTGTGCCACTGGGCGAGGAGCGGGTTCTCGTGTCCCGAGATCTCGGAGATGGACGCTGGCGGGGCCTCCCTCCCACATGCCGAGAGGCCGAGCACGACGAGGAGGGGCCACGAACGGGAGTGTATTCTCACGGGATTCCTCCAGGGTCGCTCGCCCGGGCCGACGAGGATCGCCGGGGGAACCGGGGGCGCGGCCGGCACGATTCGCAGGGGAACGAGGCGGCAGTCTCTGACGGTGTGTTGAGGCTAGACGCGAGGGGGGTCGGCGGCAAGTCGGGAGGACGTCAACGCCGCGCGTTGACATCCGGCTCCACCTCCCGGAATCTCATCGTACCAACTCTTCCCCCATCCAAGGAGCGCACCATGCCACGCGCATTCCGGTCGGTGGCGTTCTCCGTTCTCGCCCTGACCCTGCTGGCTCCGGCGCTCACCCGCGCCCAGGAGCCCGAGACCCCCCTCGTCAACGCGACCGACGACCCGCTCCTCCGTCCGTTCGAGTGGCGGAGCATCGGCCCCGTGGGTCAAGGAGGGCGGGTGGACGACATCGAGGTGGACCCCACCGACGCGCGGATCTACTACGTCGGGTTCGCGACCGGTGGCATCTGGAAGACCACGAACAACGGAACGACCTTCCAGCCCGTCTTCGATACCTACGAGACCCATTCGATCGGGGACATCGCGATCGCGCCTTCCCGTCCGAGCGTGCTCTACGTGGGCACCGGCGAGCCGAACAACCGGCAGAGCTCGTCGTTCGGCGCGGGCGTGTACAAGAGCACGGACCGTGGAGAGACGTTCACGTACGTCGGCCTCCGGGAGACGCAGAGCATGGGGCGTATCCACGTGCACCCCACGAACCCCGACGTCGTGTGGGTCGCGGCCGTCGGACACCTGTTCGGGCCGAACCCCGAGCGGGGCGTGTTCAAGACCACCGACGGGGGCGCCACGTGGCGTCAGGTCCTGAAGGTGGACGAAAACACCGGCGCCACGGACCTCGTCCTCGACCCCTCCGATCCGAATACGCTGTTCGCTGCGACCTACCAGCGGCGTCGGACGGCCTGCTGCTTCGTGGGTGGCGGGCCCGGGTCGGCGATCTGGCGCTCCGACGATGGGGGGGAGACCTGGTCGAAGATCACCGGCGGGGGCTTCCCCGAGGGGACGAAGGGACGCATCGCGCTGGCCATGACGCCGGCCGACCCGAATGTCCTCTACGCCCAGATGGAGCTGGCCGCGGACGACGAGGAACCGCTCGCGGAAGAGGAGCGAGAGCGCTGGCAGCGTCTCGCGCGCGCCGACTCGCTCCCACCGGACCCCGAGTACTCGGGCGTCTGGCGCTCCCGTGACAAGGGACGCACGTGGGAGTTCCGCTCCAACGAGAACGGTCGTCCGATGTACTTCAGCCAGATCCGCGTGTCCCCCGAGGATGCGAACCTGGTGTACACGGTCGAGCTGGACGTCTGGAAATCCCGCGACGGCGGCGCGACATGGGAGGAGATCGACGGCTACGGCCACGTGGACCAGCACGCGTTCTGGATCGACCCGCGCGACGACGACCACATGATCATCGGCAACGACGGCGCGCTGGACGTGACCTACGACGAAGGCGAGACGTGGGAGTCTCTCCGGCTGTTCGCCGTGGGTCAGCCCTACCACGTGTCCGTGGACATGCGCAGGCCGTACTGGGTGTGCACGGGGCTCCAGGACAACGGCTCGTGGTGCGGGCCCAGCTCCGTGCGCACGGGGCAGATCCTCCCACAGGACTGGCACCGAGTGGGCGGCGGGGACGGCTTCTACACGCAGATCGATCCCACGGACTACCACATCGTCTTCGCCGAGTCGCAGAACGGGAACATTCGGCGTTTCAACCTCAGCACGGGTGAGCAGACGAGCATCCGGCCCGTCGCGCCGACGGAAGAGCGTTCCACCTCCAACATCCGCCCGATCCCCGCCGTGGGGACGAGCATTCGCTTCAACTGGAACACGCCGCTCCTCCTTTCCCCGCACAACCCGAGGACGCTCCATGCCGGCGGCAACCGCCTCTTCACCTCGCGTGACCGGGGTGATACCTGGACCATGACGGATGACCTGACGAAGAACGTGGACCGCGACCGCGTCAGCGTCATGGGCGTGCGGAACGACCTGCCGCGATGCGATCGGCACGTGCGTGGCGAGCCCTGCATCTTGTCACGGAACGACGGTGTGTCGAACTACGGGACGATCGTGAGCGTCGCGGAATCCCCGATCGTGCCCGGCGTGCTCTGGGTCGGTACGGACGACGGCAATATCCAGGTGAGCCGGAACGGCGGGGCCACGTGGACCGAGGTGGGCAAGAACGTCCCAGGCGGCACGAAGGACTACTACGTGTCGCGTGTGGAGGCCTCGTGGTTCGACGCGGGCACGGCGTATGCATCGCTGGACGGCCATCGCTCCGACGATCTCTCGCCGCACGTGTTCGTCACGCGTGACTACGGTGCGACGTGGACGAGCATCGTCTCGAACCTGCCGGCGTTCGGGAACGTGAACACCATCAGGCAGGACCCGAAGAATCCGAGCCTTCTCTATGTCGGCACCGAGTTCGGCTTCTTCCTCTCGAGAGACGAAGGGGCGAGCTGGGTGCGGTTCATGCCGAACCTCCCGGTCGTACGGATCGACGACGTGCTCGTGCACCCGAGGGACGGTGACCTCGTGCTCGCGACGCACGGACGGTCCATCTGGATCATGGACGACGTCACGCCGCTGCAGGCGATGCGCGACGAGACGCTCGCGGAGGCGGTCCACCTGTTCGAGCCGCGAGAGGCGGTGGTGTGGGCCGGTGACATCCAGAAGGGCCGGTCGGTGACGGGTGACAAGAACTGGCAGGGAGAGAACGCTCCCGTCGGTACCGCGATCCACTACCACCTGGCGAACGCCGCGCAGGGGCCCGTGCGGATCAGGATCGCGGACGCGGTCAGCGGGGCCGCCTTCAGGACGCTGGAGGGCACCGGTTTGGCGGGACTGAACCGGGCGCAGTGGGACCTGAGGGGCGACGAGCCCGAGGAGCCGGAGGGCGGGGGAGGTGGCCGCAGGGCCCAAGCTCCCGTGGCTTCGCCGGGCACCTACAGGGTGACGCTGAATGTGAACGGACAGAGCTACTCCACGACGGTGGACGTGCTGGCCGATCGCTGGCTGGGAGAGCGGTAGCAGGGTCGCCGCCGTTCCCGGGGTCCAGGGGGCTTCGGCATCCTGGACCCCGGCTCGAGCTGCCGAGCCGGGCCGGCGTCACGAAATCACCCGGGAAGTCGTATCTTCAGACCATGTTCCGCCGCGCCGCCGTGCTCCTGCCCGTTCTCGCCCTGCTCGCGGGCGCGCTTCCCTCCGCGCGGGCGTCCGCGCAGGTCGCCCCCGCCGACTCGGCGGAGGTGCTGCTCGACGCGGCGAGCCGATTCGCGGCCGAGGGACGACCGGACGTGGCGGAGGCCCTCTACCGCTCGATCCTCGAGCGCTTTCCCACCACGCCCGCGGCCGACGTGGCCCGTTTGCGCCTGGGCGAGACCCGAGCGGCGGGAACCCCGGGCAGCGGCCGTGTGGAGCTCCAGGTCTGGACCACGCTGTACGGGTTGTGGCTGGGGGTGGCGGTGCCCGGCGCCTTCGGGGCCGAGGACTCGGAGCCTTACGGGGTCGGGCTGCTCCTCGGCGGCCCGGCCGGTTTCATCGCGGGCAAGACGATCGCCGGGTCCCGGCCGTTGACCGAAGGACAGGCGCGGGCCATCACGCTGGGAGGAACGTGGGGCTCGTGGCAGGGCCTGGGGTGGGCCGAGGTGCTCGACCTGGGGCGCGAGGAGGTGTGCCACGCGGACGGATTCGGCGGAGAGTACTGCTTCGAGGAGGGCAGCTCGATCGAGGAGACGTTCACGGCGATGCTCGTGGGCGGCGTCGCCGGCATCGCGGCCGGCGCGGCGCTGTCGAAGCAGACGATCTCGCCGGGCGTGGCCACGGCGGTCAACTTCGGCGCTCTCTGGGGCACGTGGATGGGCTTCGGCTTCGGCACGCTGGCGGACCTGGAGAACGACGCCTTGCTGTCCGCGACCCTCGTGGGCGGCAACGCCGGGCTGGTGGCGATGGCCGTGAAGGCGCCGGACTGGAACCCGACCCGGAGCCGGGCGCGCCTCGTGAGCATCTACGGTGTGATCGGCGCGGTCTCGGGTCTGGGGGTGGATCTCCTCCTGCAGCCCGAAGATGAGAAGGTGGCGATCGGCATCCCGCTCGCCGGGAGCATCGCGGGGCTCGCGCTCGGGGTGGGCACCACCGGCGGCCGTGGCGCCACCGAGCCCACCGGGGACCACGCGGTCTCGCGCCCTCCGACCGTCGGCCCGGGGTTGGGCGGAGCGCTCGTGAATCTCGCCGACGGGCGCTGGAGCGTCTCCGCGCCCCTTCCCGCGCTGCGGCTCCTGGACCTGGACGGCCCCCGGGGCCCGATCCGGAAAGCGGCGATGGGCGTCGACCTGTTCCGCGCTCGGTTCTTCTGACGGCTTGTCGTGGGCGGGGTCACGCCCTCGAGGCGAGACGGTGGCGAACGATGCGGCCGCCGTGCTCGCGGCCGTTCTCGATGAAGATCTTGTTCGCATCGTATCCCGCGGCCACGACTCCGGCGATGTAGATGCCGGGGACCTCCGTCGCCATCGTCGCCGGATCGTGCTCGGGCACGCCGGTGTCGGGATCGATCATGACGCCCAGGGAGCGCAGGAGGGTCGGGTCGGCCCGCCACCCCGTCATCGCGAGCAGCCAGTCGTTGGCGAGCTCGACGGTCTCGTCGGTGTCCACGTCGCACAGCATCACCGATTTCGGCTTCACCTCGGCCACGCGCGTCTTCCAGCGGACGGCGATCTCCCCGTTCTCGAGGCGGTTCGTGATGTCGGGGACGACCCAGGGCTTCACGCCCTTGTCGAGAGCGTCCTGGAAATGCACGAGCGTGACGCGGGCCCCGTTCCGATGGAGCTCCAGGGCCGCCTCCACGGCGGAGTTGCCCGCGCCTACCACCACGACATCCTGGTCGTAGAACGAGTACGGCTCCCGGTAGGCGTGGACGACCTTGGGCAGATCCTCGCCCGGCACGCCCAGGAGGTTCGGCTTCTGGAACCCTCCGGTGGCTACGACGATCGCGTCCGCAGCGTAGACGCGGTTCGTGCCGTCGCCGTGCCGGGTGACGACCGTGAAGTCACCTTCCTCCCCGGTGACGCCGACGACCGCCTCGTACTGGCGCACGTCCAGGTCCCAGTGGCGCACCACGAAACGGTAGTAGGCGAGCGCCTCCCGGCGGGTGGGCCTGTCGCCCGGGATCGTGAACGGAACGTCGCCGACCTCCAGCAGTCGGGCCGTGCTGAAGAAGGTCATGTAGTAGGGGTAGGCCACGATCGAGGACGTGATGCACCCCTTGTCGAACAGGGCGCACGACAGGCCTGCCCGCTTGGCGGCCGCTCCGACGGCGATGCCGCACGGACCGGCGCCGACCACGAGGATGTCGAACCGTTCGCGCATGGGCGTGCCTAACCCGGCGCTCGGCGAATCGTTCCTGTTCGTCGCCGGTAGATGCACCATTGCTGGCCGTGACGTCCCTGGGCATGTTGGCGGTACACGTCCCCTTCGACCGGGGACCCGACGTCTCGATGTTCCGTCCCGCGGAGGCAACGCCATGAGTTCAGCCGAGTCCGAGGCCCGCAAGGCTCTGGCCCGCCTCGGGCGCGCGGCCGAGAAAGCCGAGCGGGATCTGAACGCCCTGGAGGGCGCCCTGAAGACAGCGGAAGGCGCCGACTTCCCCGTCGAGGAGTACGCTGCGGTACGCGGCGCGCTCCGCCGCATCCTGGAGTTCACCGACGAGGAAGCACAGCGCCTCCAGGACAAGCTCCTTCACGCGGGTGGCCTGGAACCGGGCCGGGTTCGCAGAGGCTAGATCCATGGAACGCCGCACATTCGTACACACCACGGCCGCCGCCGCGGCCGGCCTCGCGTTCGCGCCGAGGAGCGTCGTCGGCGGCCGGACCCGGGCGGACCTGGTCCTCAGGGGAGGCATGGTCTTCGATGGAACGGGGACCCCGGGTCGCGAGATGGACGTGGCCGTCACCGGAGACCGGATCTCGGCCGTAGGCTCCAACCTGCCGGCGGGCGCGGAGGAGATCGACATCCGGGGCCTGGCCCTGGCGCCGGGCTTCATCGACGTCCACACGCACGTGGATCTCCCGATCTTCGAGAACCCCAACGTGGAGAACCGCATCCGGCAGGGGGTGACGCTGGAGATCGGGGGAAACTGCGGGGGGTCGCCGGGGCCCTGGACGGAAGAGGAGTTCCAGCGGACCCGGGAGCGGTACCGGGACCGCTACGGGGTCGAGATCGACTTCCGCGATCCCGCAGGGTTCCTGAGCGGGATCGACCGCCTCCGTCCGACGGTGAACGCGGCAACGCTGGTCGGCAACGGATCGCTCCGCACCTTCGCGGTCGGCAACGTGGACCGCCCGGCCACGGAGGCGGAGCTCGCCGTCATGAAGGAGGAGCTCCGCAAGGCGATCGCCGGAGGGTGCGTGGGGCTCTCGTCCGGGCTCGAATACGCGCCGTCCGGCTTCGCCAGCACCGACGAGCTCATCGAGCTCGCCTCCGTGCTGAAGGGCACCGGCTATCCCTACGCGTCCCACATGCGGAACGAGGACGACCGGGTCCTCGGCGCGATCGAGGAGCTGTTCCACGTCGGGCGGATGGCCGGCGTGCCGGTCGAGATCTCCCATCTGAAGGCGCAGGGCAGGCGGAACCACTGGAAGCACCCGGTGATTCTCGGGCTCATCGAGGAAGCCGTGCGCACCGGCCTGGACGCGCGCTTCGACGTCTATCCGTACGTGGCGTATTCGACCGGCCTCACCAACCTCTTCCCCACCGAGTTGCGGTCGGGCGGTACGCAGGCGTTCCTGCAGCGCCTGCGCGATCCGGCCACCGCCGCGACGCTCGAGACACACTGCCGGAGCAAGATCGAGGGGCTCGGAGACTGGAACAGCATCCAGATCACGTCGGCGGGCGAGAGCACCTCGTGGGCGGTCGGCCGGAGGCTCGGCGACCTGGCCACCGAGCGCGGGATGGAGCCGTACGCCCTCGTGCTGATGCTGCTCGAGGCGAACCGCGGCAGCGTGGGCACGATCGGGTACGGCATGAGCGAGGAGAACGTCGAGGAGTTGCTCGCGCATCCGCTGGGAATGGTGTGCTCGGACGGGAGCAACTACGCGCCGTACGGCCCTCAGGCCCAGAGTTCTCCCCACCCGCGGAACTACGGGACGTTCCCACGGCTCCTCGGTCACTACGTGCGGGCGCGGAAGGTGATGCCTCTGGAGGAGGCCATCCGCAAGATCACGTCCGCACCGGCCGATCGGATGCGCCTCGAGGGGCGGGGGCGGATTGCCGTGGGGACCTTCGCGGACCTGGTGGCGTTCGACCCCGGCACGATCATCGACCGCGCTACGTTCGAGGCGCCCCACCAGTATCCCGAGGGCATCCCGCTGGTCATCGTGAACGGCGTGATCACCATCCGCGAATCGGATCAGACCGGCCAGAGGGGCGGGAGGGCGGTCCGGGGCGCGGCGCGGCTGTAGCCGGGCGCGACGTATTCACCCAGCCCCGTCGGTCACCTGTCCATGACGTCCGACTCCGGCTCCGCCGTTCGACCCGGCGGAAGGCACCCCGCGTACGGCGACCTGATGAGCCGTCAGGTTCGCCACGTCCTGCTCGTCTCGTCGCTCTACGAGTCGTTCATCCTGGCGGAGGATGGCCACCTTCACGAACGGGTCCTCGGCAAGTTCCTGGAAGCTTCCCCGAGAGAGCCGCCGGACCTGACGCGCGTCTCCTCCGGGCACGAGGCCCTGAGGGTCTTGCGGAGCGGAGGGCGCCGCGTGGATCTGGTGGTCGCCAGCCCCGACCTTGGCGATATGGACGCCATCGGCCTCGCGCACGCGATGGCGGCCGAAGGGATCAACGTTCCCATCACGCTGCTGGGGTACGACCGGGAGGACCTGCGTGACGTCGAGAAGCGAATGGACGGCACCGGGATCATGCAGTCGTTCCTGTACCAGGGGGACGCGAGGGTCCTGATGGCCATCGTGCAGGTCGTGGAGGATCGCCTCAATGTGGACAGGGACACGCGCGCCGGTGTGCCGGTGTTCCTCGTGGTCGAGGACAACGTCCGCTTCTATTCCTCGTTCCTGCCCGTGATCTACGCGGAGGTCCAGCATCTCTCGGAGTCGGTCCAGTCCGAGCCCGGGAACCGGTTGCAGCGCATCATGCGGATGCGCGCCCGCCCCAAGATCCTGCTCGACAAGACGTACGAGCACGCGCTGCGCGACTTCCACCGCTACCGCTCGTCGATCATGGGCGTGTTCAGCGACATGCAGTTCCCGCGCGACGGGACGCCGGACCCCGACGCCGGGCGCTCGCTGGTGCAGGCCGTGCGCGAGTTGGAGCCCGAGATCCCGATCTCGCTCCAGTCCTCCCACGAGGAGAACCGGGCCGTGGCCTCGGAGCTGGGTGTGGGATTCCTCCTCAAGGGCTCGCCCGACTTCCTGCTCCAGCTTCGCCACTACCTCTCCGAGCACCTCTTCTTCGGCGATTTCGTCTTCCGGGACGCGCACGGCCGAGAGCTCGCGCGCGCGACGGACGTGAAATCGCTCGTGGCCGAGCTGAAGACGGTTCCCAGCGAGAGCGTGGCCTATCACGCGCGGCGCCACGACTTCTCGCGGTGGCTGCGCGCGCGTGCCGAGTTCGGGGTCGCCGCCCGGCTCAGACCGTGGCGAGTCGAGGACTTTCCCACGGTGGACGCGCTCCGGGATTCGCTCGTGCGGGACATAGATCAATACCGGCGGGAGCGGACTCGCGGTTCCGTCAGCCCGTTCCGCGGCGAGGTCTTCGATGGGAAGGAGGGGATCGTCCAGGTCGGAGGCGGATCCCTCGGGGGGAAGGGACGGGGCCTGGCGTTCGCGTCACGGCTGCTCGACGAGGCGCGTCTCTCAGAGCGTTTCCCCGGCGTGCGCATCACGGTGCCTTCCGCCGTGGTGCTCGGCACCGGGGTCTTCGACGAGTTCCTGGACCGCAACAACCTCCGGGCGTTCGCGCTCCAATCCGAGGACGAGCGCGAAACGCTGACGCGGATCCTCTGCGCACGGCTCCCCGACGAAGCGCTTACCGCGCTCGAGCGGGTGGTCACGGTGTTCCGGGGTCCGCTCGCGGTACGCTCGTCGTCGTTGCTGGAGGACGCGCGGCAGCAGCCGCTGGCCGGGATCTACGGGACCTGGCTGCTGCCGAACGACCATCCCGATCCCCGACGGCGCGTCGCGCAGCTCGTGGACGCCGTGCAGCGCGTATACGCCACCACGTTCACCCGCCGCGCCCGGGCGTTCCTGGAGGCCGCGCAGTATCGCGTGGAAGAGGAGGCGATGGCCGTCATCGTGCAGCGCCTGGTGGGTGCGGTGCACAACGGTCGGTTCTATCCCCACATCTCGGGAGTGGCGCGGTCGTACAACTATTATCCGCAGGAGCCCGCCGGTCCCGAGGACGGGATCGCCGCGGTGGCGCTGGGGCTGGGAAGAACGGTGGCGGAAGGCGAACCCTGCCTCCGGTTCTCTCCGGCTCACCCGGCACACATCCTGGACCACGCGTCGGTGGAGAGCATGCTCGAGAGCGCTCAGCGCTCCTTTTGGGCCCTGGAGCTGGGCAAGGACGCCCCGTTCTGGGAGCACGACGGCCCCATCGCATCGCTGCCCCTGCGCGTTTCCGAGGAGGACGGCACGTTGGCTCCGGTCGCGTCCACGTACTCCCCGGAGAACCACGCCGTGTACGACGGCACCGGGCGCAGCGGGGTGCCGCTCGTCACGTTCGCCCCTGTGCTGAAGCATGGCGTGTTCCCGCTCGCCGCGATCGTGCGGGAGCTCCTCGCGCTCGGAGCGTCCGGAACCAGACTTCCCGTGGAGATCGAGTTCGCCGCCACCCTGGGAACGCCTGAGGAGCCGGCGGAGATGGCCTTCCTGCAACTCCGTCCAGCCGCCGCGGGTCAGCACGGGGACGACCTGGACCTGTCCTGGTTTCCCCGCGAGCGGGTCTTCTGCGAGAGCCCGTCGGTGCTCGGGCACGGTCGCTGGGAGGACCTCACCGACTGGGTGGTCGTGGACCGCGAGCGCTTCGAGCGCACGCGGAGCGGGGAGGTCGCCGCGGCCGTGGCGCACTTCAACGCGCTCCTCGTGGCCCAGAATCGCAGGTACGGCCTGATCGGTGTGGGGCGCTGGGGATCCAGCCAGCCGTGGCTGGGGATCCCCGTGAAGTGGGAGGATATCTCGGGCGCCCGCGTCATCGTGGAGGCCGGCTTCAAGGACATGCGCGTCACGCCGTCGCAGGGGACGCACTTCTATCAGAGCCTCGTGTCGCTGGGCGTAGGGTATTTCACGGTGAACGCCGATGCCGGGGAGGGCTTCGTGGATTGGGAATGGCTCGGATCGGCACCGGAGGTGGCGGCGCACGGGGCGGTACGCCTCGTTCGGTTGCCGCGTCCGGCCGTGGCGCTTCTGAACGGGCGACGGCGCAGAGGGGTGATCCTGAAGCCGGAGGGGATGTAGACCGGGCGTCGGGATTCGTCGTGGTCGTTGGTGGAAATCCCATCGGAGGGCGCGGCCGACCACATCGGGCCGGGAAAACTCCTACAGCCGGCAGCGGTAGATCCCCGTCGGACCGTGCCTGAAAACCCCTTCAAGACCGGGGGTAGCGCGTTTGTGAGGACGGGTGCGATCCGGGCCCGAATCCGCGATCTTTCGGGACCCAATGAGAAACCCTGCCCCAGCAGGTCGGCGCGAGCAATACGGCCGGGCTGCCCATCTTCCACCCGAGATCAAACGAGCGCATCCATGGCTGGCTATGTAACGAGCCTGATGGAGCAAGTGAAGGCCAAGAACCCGGCCGAGCCCGAGTTCCACCAGGCGGTACACGAGGTGGCTGAGTCTCTGGAGGTGGTTTTCGAGAAGCGGCCCGAGTACCGGTCCGCCAAGATTCTCGAGCGGATCATCGAGCCGGAGCGGGTCATCATGTTCCGGGTGCCCTGGGCCAACGACCGGGGCGAGATCCAGGTGAACCGCGGATTCCGCGTGCAGATGAACAGCGCCATCGGCCCCTACAAGGGTGGCCTGCGCTTCCATCCCTCCGTGACCCTGGGCATGCTGAAGTTCCTCGCGTTCGAGCAGGTCTTCAAGAACGCGCTCACCACGTTGCCGATGGGCGGCGGCAAGGGTGGCTCGGACTTCGATCCCAAGGGCAAGAGCGACATGGAAGTCATGCGTTTCTGTCAGAGCTTCATGAACGAGCTCTTCCGCCATGTCGGCAACGATACCGACGTCCCCGCCGGTGACATCGGGGTGGGCGCCCGCGAGATCGGCTTCCTGTTCGGGCAATACAAGCGCCTCAGGAACGAGTTCACCGGCGTGCTCACCGGCAAGGGATTGAACTGGGGCGGCTCCCTGATTCGCCCACAGGCGACGGGGTACGGAAACGTGTACTTCGCCGCAGAGATGCTGGGCACCCGCGGTGAGACGCTCGAGGGCAAGATCTGCCTCGTGTCCGGCAGCGGCAACGTAGCTCAGTTCACGGTGGAGAAGCTGCTCGACATGGGCGCCAAGCCGGTGACCATGTCGGACTCCTCCGGCTACGTCTACGACGAGGCGGGGATCGACCGCGAGAAGCTGGCGTTCATCATGGAGTTGAAGAACGTCCGCCGTGGCCGGATCAAGGAGTACGCCGACAAGTACAAGGGCGTGGTCCACGTTCCCGTGGACCCGAAGCGGGATCACAATCCGCTCTGGGACCACAAGGCGCACTGCGCGTTCCCGAGCGCTACGCAGAACGAGATCAACGCGAAGGACGCCGCGAACCTGCTGAAGAACGGTGTCTATGTGGTGTCGGAGGGCGCCAACATGCCCACGGTGCCCGAAGGCGCGACGCAGTTCCTGGATGCCGGGATCCTGTACGGGCCGGGCAAGGCCGCGAACGCGGGCGGTGTCGCCACGTCCGGGCTCGAGATGGCGCAGAACAGCATGCGCTTCTCGTGGAGCCGTGAGGAGGTGGACCAGAAGCTGCAGACGATCATGAAGAACATCCACGCGCGCTGCGTGGCTGTGGCGGAGCAGTTCGGGACGCCCGGCAACTACGTCAACGGCGCGAACATCGCCGGCTTCCTCAAGGTGGCCGACGCGATGATGGATCAGGGCGTGGTCTGAGCGTTCCGGACCGAGGTCCTGAGCGAGGGGGGTGGGCCCGCGGGGTCCACCCCCTTCGTGCAGTTGGCGTCGCGGTTCGACTCCGAGGGTGTGGAAGCGTTGGGTGGGGTCCTCCCGTGCCCCGAGGTTAGATTCAGCGAGGCGCTCCCCTCTTCAAGCGACCCGTTATGACCCCCGACATGATCCATGACCGCGTCCGGGGCTCCGAGCTGTTGAACCCTCGTCGCTTCGCGTGACGGCCGCGCGCGGAGGCAGCGGGATGGATCGTCACGAGGCGTTCGCGGATCTCGCCGGGGAGCTCGAGGCCCTCTTCCGGCGCGGCGTGGAGGCACGCTCGGACGAGGCGGAGTTCGGTGCGCTCGCGCTCCGCGTGTTCGCGTTTCAGTTTGCCACGAACCCCATCTACCGTGCGTTCTGCGCCGGGCGGGGAGTCGGACCGGAGTCCATCGCGCGATGGCAGGACGTGCCTGCCGTGCCGGCGACCGCGTTCAGGTTCGCGGACCTGGTCTGCGGCGAACCCGGCTCCGCGGAGGCGGTGTACGTCACGAGCGGTACCAGGGCCGGCCAGGGGATTCGGGGTCGGCACCTCGTCGCGTCCGTTTCGTTGTACCGCGCCTCCGCGCTCGCGGGTGTGCGCGCCTGGCTCGTGCCCGAGGGCGTGCCGCTGCAGGTGCTCTCGCTGATCCCGTCTCCGTCCGACGCTCCTGCCTCCTCCCTGTCCGCGATGATGGGATTCGTGGCCGACACGTGGGGAGACCCGACCTGGTGGCTCGCTCATCCGGAGCGTGGTCCGGATCCGCACGCCTACCGCGCGGCGGCGGCTGCGGTGGCCGCGGACGGCCGACCCGCGCTCGTGGCCGGCACCGCGTTCGGGCTCGTTCAGCTCCTGGACTCCCTCGAGCGCGGCCGGCCGCCCGCGCCTTTACCGCGGGGCTCGCGGTTGATGGAGACGGGGGGATTCAAGGGGCGCTCGAGGGCGGTGGAGCGCGACGTGCTCCATGCGCGTCTCGAGGCGTGTCTCGGGGTCAGTCGGGACCGGATCGTGAGTGAGTACGGGATGACCGAGCTGCTGTCACAGCTGTGGGAACCCGTGCTGCGCGAGGGCCCGCGAGCGCGTGGAACGCATGTGTCACCGCCGTGGCTCGGGGTCCGCGCTCTCGACCCGGTGACCCTGGCGCCGCTCGCACCGGGCGAGCCGGGGCTCCTGGCCTTCTTCGACCTTGCGAACGTCGGGTCGGTGAGCCATGTCCTGACGGAAGACGTCGGGTCCGTATCGCCGGGCGGTGTGCGGCTCCACGGGCGCGCGCATGGGGCGGAGCCGCGGGGGTGCTCGCTGGCCCTGGAGGAGCTTCTGTCGGGGGAGGGAGGAAGGATATGAACGCCGGCGGGCGTACCTTCGACGCATGGTCGTTGCCTCGGGGGATCCCGCTGCCGCCGGGTCCGGGGGCGACCTTCCGATCCGGCGATGTCCGGGTGCGGTTCCTCGAGGTGGACGCCGCGTGGGTCCGCTCGGTGGCCGACGGGCTGCGATCCGCCCGCGCGGCGCTCCGGGCCCGTTCCGCCCGCGACATCGCCGCGGTCCTGGGAACCGCCGGCGGCCGCTTTCTGGACCTGGGAGACCCCCTCCGCGAACGGGCGCTCGGGGCCCTTCCGGGGACGTCGGGGCTCTCTGCCGAGATGGCGGCCGCCGTGCTCGACGGGATGGCGTCCGACTGGACGGCCGAGCGCCTGGCTCGCCTGCTCGAGGCGGAGCTGGGCGACCCGGCGGCGCTGGACGGCTTCGTACCGGGGACGGCCGGGCGGATCACCGCCGTGGGGCCGGACCTCTGCACCCAGATCGTGTCCGGGAGCGTGCCCGGCGTGGGCGCCACCGCTCTCATCCGGAGCCTCCTGGTCAAGGGTCCCACGCTGCTCAAGCCCGGCCGGGGCGATGTGGTCCTTCCCGTGCTGATGGCCGAGGCGATCCGTTCTGCGGATGCGGACCTCGGGGACGCGGTGGCCGTTGCGTACTGGCCGGGTGGGACGGAGGCGGCGGAGGACGCGGCGATGTCCTCGGCGGACGTCGTGACTGTCTACGGCGCGGACGAGACCGTCGCGGCCCTGCGCGCGCGGGCCCCCATCGGGACGCGGCTGGTGGGCTACCCGAACCGCATCGGCTTCGGCGTCGTGGGCCGGGAGGCGCTGGAGCCCGCGCGTCGCCACCGCGTCGTGTCGGAGGTGGCGGGGGCGGTGGCGTTCTTCGACCAGCGTGGATGTGTCTCACCCCAGGTCGTCTACGTGGAGGGAGGCGGAGATGTGAGCCCGGCGGACGTCGCCCGGGAGCTAGCCGCCGCGATGGAGGCCCTGGAGCGTCATCTCCCCGGAGGCACGCTGGACCCGCGCGAGGCGTCGCAGGTCCACCAGGTACGGGGTGCGGCCGAGGTGGTGGCGGCGGCGGGGTCGGGCGTCGAGGTCCACCACGGAGGATCCGCGTCGTGGACCGTGATCTACGATCCGCTGCCCGCGTTCGCCCCTTCCTGTCCGGGGCGCGTCGTGCGCGTGAAGCCGGTGGGGGACGTCCTGGACGTCCCCAGGCTGGTGGCGCCGTTCGGCCGGCACCTCCAGAGCGTCGGCGTCGCCGGGTGCGGATCGAGATTGGAGGCCCTCGCGTCCGACCTCGCCGGGGTCGGAGTCAGCCGCGTCGCCGGCTTCGACGCCATCCCATTTCCCGCACCCTGGTGGCACCACGATGGGCAGGGGCCGCTCGGCGTGCTGCTCCGCTGGATGGATCTGGAGATCTGAGGGCCGGCCCGGGCGTCACTCCTCGTCGGATTGCTGCTCCGCCCGCCACATGACGATCTGGCGTCCGCCATCGGGATTCTCCTCCACCCGTACGGTCAGGGTGTCCCCCTCGTCGATGCCCAGGGTGTCCCGCATGTCCTGGGGGATGGTGATGCGACCGCCGACCCCGACGGAGACGTCCCCGTAGTAGAGCGTACGGTAGATGGCCATGGGCCCTCCTGTCTTCGGAAGCTGCAGCGGCGTAATGTACATCCAACGCAGGGGACGCGCGACGGATTTCCCGTATATGAAGGGCTTTCGGCGTCCTCCCGTACTCTACCGTGTAAGGACGCGCGGGGAGTGCTGCCACAATGGCAGGAACGGGCCTCCGCTTCCTCCAGCTCCCGGAGACCATGGGCCAGAGCGACCACGCGGTGCGCTTGGAGCGTGTGACCAAGCGGTTCGGCAAGCAGGCGGCCGTATCGGACCTCGACCTCGAGGTTCCGAGAGGCGTCATTTACGGGCTCCTCGGCCCCAACGGGTCGGGCAAGACGACAACGATCCGGATGATCATGGGCATCCTCCACCCCGACGAGGGCCGCGTCGGTCTCTTCGGCGCAGACGCCGACGTGGTCAGGCGCAGGAGGGTGGGCTATCTGCCCGAGGAAAGGGGTGTCTACCGGAAGATGAAGTGTCTCGATCTGGTGGTCTTCCTGGCCGAGATCCGTGGGGTGCCCCGGGCGGAGGGGCGCCGGCGCGGACTCCGGTGGCTCGAGCGGCTGGGCCTGCCGGAGTGGGCGGACAAGAAGGTGGAGGACCTCTCCAAGGGCATGCAGCAGAAGATCCAGTTCATCGGGACCGTCATCCACGAACCCGAGCTGCTGATCCTGGACGAGCCGTTCAGCGGTCTCGACCCGATCAACCAGGACGTGCTCGAGGAGATCGTGCTCGATTTCCACGCTCGGGGGACGACGATCCTCTTCTCCACGCATCTCATGGACCAGGCCGAGCGGCTGTGCCAGAGGGTCTGCCTGATCTCGCGCTCGAGGAAGGTGCTCGACGCCGATCTGAAGGAGTTGAAGGCGGCGGAGCGGAAGGGGCTCGTCGCCGTCGAATTCGAGGGCCCGGACGGATGGCTGCGGGGTCCCGAGGTGCGATCCATCGAGGAGGTGAACGGCGCCACCCACCTGGTCCTGAAGGACGGTGCCGACCACCAAGCGATTCTACGTCGCGGCGTGGCGGCGGGGGCCACCATCTACCGCTTCGACCTCGTGGAGCCCCGGCTGCACGAGATCTTCGTCCGACACGTGGGTGCTGCCGCGACCGACGAGGCGGGCGTTCCCCGTGCGAGCATGGGAGGGGGCCGGTCGTGAGCAACGTGTGGGCGGTGATCCGGCGGGAGTACCTGCAGCGGGTGCGCTCGAAGTGGTTCCTCATATCCACGATCGGCGGACCGCTCTTCATGATCGGCCTGTTGGTGATCCCGGCGTTCACCGCATCCAGGTCGGAACGGGCAAGCAGGAACCTCGCGGTCGTGGATCGCACGGGCGTGCTGTACGAGCGGGTGCGGCCCCGGCTCGAGGAGGCCGGGTTCACGATCGAGCAGGAACCCTGGTCCCAAGACGTGGTGCCACGGCTCGCACAGGAGGTCACGGAGGAACGGCTCGGCGGCGTGCTGGTCCTCGACGACGCGACGCTGTCCTCCGGCGCCGCCGTCCTGCACACGGCCAAGAGCCCGTCCACCCTCCAGCGGCTCACGATCCGGTCGGCCGTGTCCAGATCCGCGCTGGAGAAGATCCTGGACGATCGGGGTGTCGACGCCGAGTCCATGATGAGCGGCGGTGAGCTGAAGGTGGAGATGCTCTCGAGTTCGGGTGCCGGCATGGACGACCCGAAGTTCTTGGTGGCGTACATCGGGGCGTTCTTCCTCTACATGATGTTCCTTCTGTACTCGGTCTCGGTCATGCGCGCCACGCTCGAGGAGAAGACGAGCCGGGTCGTGGAGATCGTGATCTCCTCGATGAAGACGTGGCATCTCATGCTCGGGAAGATCCTGGGTGTGGGGGCGGTCGGATTGACCCAGATGGGGGTGTGGGTCGCGTCGGGCATGCTGCTCGCGGGCGCGGGGCTACCCGCGCTCCTCGCGGCCAGACCGGAGCTCGCATCCCTCGCCCGCATCCAGGAGTTCCTCCCGGGTGCCGCGCTCCTGCTGATGTTCCTCTTCTTCTTCCTGTTCGGGTACTTCATCTTCGCGGGCCTCTACGCGGCGGTCGGGGCCATGTGCAATACCGACGAGGAAGCCCAGCAGGCACAGGTGCCCGTGATGCTGCTCGTCATCGTCCCGATCCTCTTCGTGATGCAGACGATCCAGACGCCGAACTCCGCGCTGTCGGTGGGGCTGTCCCTCTTCCCGTTCTTCAGCCCCATCCTGATGTTCGCCCGTGTGTCCGTGGGCGCGGCCCCCATGTGGCAGGTCGCGCTGTCGTTCGGGCTCATGGCGCTGACGATCCTGGGGGTCGCGTGGGTGGCGGGGAGGATCTACAAGGTGGGGATCCTCATGGCCGGGAAACGGCCGACGCTGCCCGAGCTGTGGAGGTGGGTGAAGGAGGCGTGAGGGCGCCCGCGGCCGCCAGGCTTCGGCGGGGCCGTGCGGTCCTGCAACCTCAGGAGCCGGTCTTCCGTCTATAGAAACAAGGCGCGAGCCAGCGCCCAGTGGATCGCGGTGCCCGGCTGGCGGGTGGAGACTCGTCGGGGGGGGGTGCCCTTGTCGTGGGGTAGCGGGATGCGTGATCTCAGGTCGGCGCTGCGTGCGCTCGGGAAATCGCCGTTCATCACCACGGTGGCGGTGCTCTCGCTCGCGCTCGGGATCGGCGCGAATGCCGCGATCTTCTCCCTGTTCGACCAGATGCTGCTCCGGTCTCTCCCCGTGCGGGAGCCCGAGCGGCTCGTCAATCTGTCGGCGCCGGGGCCGAAGCCCGGCTCCCAGTCGTCCAACCAGGCCGGGGATGTCGATGCCGTCTTCAGCTACGCGATGTTCCGGGACCTCGAGAAAGCCGAGGGGCCGTTCAGTGGGGTCGCCGCGCACCGCCTGTTCGGCGCCAACCTCGCGTTCGAGGGGCAGACGCTCAGCGCGAGAGGTATGCTGGTCTCCGGCTCGTACTTCCCGCTGCTCGGCGTGCTGCCGGCGATGGGGCGCCTGTTCGGGATGGCCGACGACCGGAACCCCGGGGAGCACTCGGTCGCGGTCCTCTCCTACAACTACTGGGAGAGCAGGCTGGGAAAGGATCCCACCGTCCTGAACCGGACGCTCATCATCAACGGGCATCCCATGACCGTGGTGGGCGTGGCCGCCCGGGGCTTCGACGGGACTACCTTCGGAACCCGCCCCGACGTGTTCGTTCCGCTCACAATGCGCGGACAGATGGAGCGCGGCTTCGACGGACTCGACAACCGACGGAGCTACTGGGCGTACGTATTGGCTCGTCTCGAGCCGAGCGTGACGCTCGAGCGGGCCGCCGAGGAGATCAACACCCTCTACTCGGGCATCATCAACGAGGTGGAGGCTCCGCTCCAGGAGGGCATGAGCGAGGCCACCCTCACCCAGTTCCGCGCGAAGCGGATCCTGCTGGAGCCTGGGTTCCGCGGCCAGAGCTCACTTCACCGTGAGGCCGAGACGCCGCTCCACATCCTCTTCGGAATCACCGGCGTCGTGCTCCTGATCGCGTGCGCCAACATCGCGAACCTGCTGCTCGCCCGCGGCGCCGGCCGCAGTCACGAGATGGCGATCCGGGGCTCGCTCGGAGCCAGCCGGGGGCACCTCGTCCGGCAGCTCCTCACCGAGTCGGTACTGCTGGCGTTGCTGGGCGGCATCGCGAGCCTGCTCGTGGCGCGCTGGACACTCGGACTGATTGGATCGCTCCTGCCTCCGGACGGCATCGGCACCCTGCGGTTGGAGCTGAGTCCGTCAGTGGTCGCGTTCGCCGGCGTGGTCGCGCTCGGGACGGGGTTCCTCTTCGGGTTCTACCCGGCGCTGCACGCCTCGCGCGCCGACCTGATCGCGGTGATCAAGGGCAGCGCCGGGCAGCCTTCCGGAGCCCGGGCGGCGGCCCGGTTCCGCAGCTCCCTGGTGACGGCGCAGATCGCGCTGTCCATGGCGCTCCTCGTGGCCGCGGGACTGTTCATCAAGAGCCTGGTGAACGTGAGCCGTGTGGACCTCGGGTTGGAGACGAACAACGTCGTGGCGTTCGGGATCTCACCCGTGCTGAACGGCTACGAGCCCGAACGGACGCGCCTCCTGTTCGAGCAGGCCGAGAGCGAGCTCGCCGCTCTCCCGGGCGTGACCGGCGTCACCGCCGCGCTGGTTCCGCTCCTCGCGGGGAGCAACTGGGGCACGGACGTCGCCGTGCAGGGCTTCGAGCGGGGTCCCGATATCGACGACAACGCCCGCTTCAACGAGGTGGGTCCGGCCTACTTCAGCACTTTGGGGATGCCCCTGCTCGGCGGGCGGGAGTTCACGACGTCGGACGCCGCGGGGGCGCCGAAGGTGGCCGTGATCAACGAGGCCTTCGCGCGGAAGTTCAACCTCGATCCCCGGGAGGCGGTCGGGAAGTTCATGTCCACCGACCCGGACGCGTCGGACGAGCAACTGGACATGGAGATCATCGGGGTGGTCCAGGACGCGAAATACAGCGACGTGAAGCAGGAGGTCCCGCCGCTCTTCTTCACTCCCTATCGCCAGGACGAGAGCCTCGGGTGGATCAACTTCTACGTGCGGACGTCGCTGGCGCCCCAGCAGGTCATGCGCGAGATCCCGGAGGTCGTCAAACGGCTGGATCCGAACCTCCCGGTGGAGGATCTGAAGACCCTGGACCAGCAGGTACGCGAGAACGTGTTCCTGGATCGGACGATCAGCACGCTGGCTTCCGCGTTCGCGGCCCTCGCCACGCTGCTCGCGGCCGTGGGCCTCTACGGTGTGCTGGCGTTCACGGTGGCCCAACGGACACGTGAGTTCGGCGTGCGCATGGCGCTCGGTGCGGGCTCGCAGCGTGTCCGCGGCATGGTGCTGAAGCAGGTGACGCGGATGTTCGTCGTCGGTGGGGTCGTCGGAGTGGTCGGCGCGATATGGTTGGGCAACGCCGCCCAATCGCTGCTGTTCGGGCTCGAGGGGAACGACCCGTGGGTCGTGGTCTCGGTGTCGGTGCTGCTCGGAGCGGTGGCGCTCGGGGCGGGATACGTGCCGGCCGTGCGCGCGTCGCGGACGGACCCGATGCACGCGTTGCGCTACGAGTGAGGGGGTTGGGGCGGGGTCCGGGGTTCCCCTGAGGGGGAATCGGCGCCGGGGACTGGACGACCCGGCGCCGCTCAGCGAGATCCCGCCCGCGCCTACTCCTCCGCAGCCGGCAGGACCGACCGCAACAGGCTCTCGAGCTGGTGCGGGTTCAGGGCTCGCGCACGACCGATGACATCCTCGTAGGTGGGCTCGATGATGATGACCGCCGTGCGGTAGAGCTGGTCGGCCTCGGGGGACGAGAAGCGCAGTCGGGCGCGGTACGTGTCCTGCTGCTTGGGCGTGTCGTCCTCGAACTCGAGCCAGGCGTCCCAGAGGCGTCCTTCATGGGGCAGCGTGGCCAGGTGCACGCCGCGTGACTTCTCGGTCATGTCCCGTTCTCCTTACGCGATGATCCGGGAGCGGAGTCCTTTCCGAGCGGCCCCCAGGGCCGCGCCCATCTCACGGAATTCGGCGTCGCTGAGAGGCTGACCTCCGAACCTCGCCCGAAGATACAGGTCCACGACCCGCTGCGCGGCATCCGCCGCCGCCGCCCGCGTCTCACGGACGCGCCTCACGAGCGCCAGCGGCGTGAGACCGGGAGAAACGCGCACGCCCGCGCGTCCGCAGCTCTCGCGGAGCCGCCGGTAGATCCTGGTCTCCCTCGGGACCGCCCGCCACCCGTGGCGCACCCACCGGAAGGCGGCGACCAGCGCGAGCAGGAGCGCCACGGGACCCCACGGGGATCGGCCCACCCGGTCGGTGGCTTCGCGGACCGCCCCTTCCAGGCGTGGGGTCCCGAGAAGGCGCGACCAGCGCTGAAAGAGACCGCTCTGGGACTGGAGATTGTAGTCCAGCACCCATTTGTTCCAGCGGTGCTGGACTCCGTCGAAGAAGATCCTTCCGGGCCAGAACCAGGAGCTCGATCGTTCTCCCGCGGCGGCGCCCGCCGGCGTGGGGTCGAACGTCACCCACCCGTATTCGGGGAACCAGGCCTCGACCCACGAGTGGGCCTGGTTCTGCGTCACGACCAGGTAGCCGCCGAAGTCGTTCCACTCGCCACCCAGGAGGCCGTTCACGTTCCGCGCCTCGATGCCGGCGGCGCGGAGCAGGACGACCATGGCGGTCGAGAAGTACTCGCAGTGGCCGGCGCGACGCTCGAAGAGGAAGTGCTCGAGGGTCGCCTCGCGCGCGGTCGCCGGGAGATCCAGCGTGTAACGGAACGAGCGCAGGTGGCGCTGGATCGCGGCGACCTTGTCGTACCGGGTCGGGAGCCCGGCCGTGAGGGAGTCGGCCAGGGCATGGACGCGGGGATCCAGCTCCGGGAGCTGGAGGAAGTAGCGGCCGGATGGGGCATACCCGTGCTCGACGACCCGCAGGTCCTCGGGGCGTGGCGGCGCCGAGGGCGATCGGACCGTATAGACGGGAGCCCCCGCTCCCCAGTAGAGGAAGTCGCCCGCGTTGTCGAAGAGCGGCTGGATGCCGTCTTCGGCCTCGACGTCCAGGGCCGGGTGGAGCGTGAAGAGCACGCGGACGTCCAACGGGGCCGCGTAGATGCGCGGCTCGAGCCGCGGTGCGGTCCATCGCTCCCTGTACCACTGGGTGGAGCCGGCCGAAGGCGGGAGCGTTCGCGATCGCGCCCAGCGCACGCCGTCGAAGTGGTCGTAGGAACGTCCCCGCCAGTGGAGGCCAGCCACGTTCTCGGGCGCCGCGCCTCCGGGAAACTCCACGCGGAGCACGATCTGGGGGTTGCCGTAGATCCGCGATCCGTAGTCGCCGATCGAGACCTGGTCGGCGAACCCGGCGATGGACGTGGCGAGCGTCTCGCCCCGCCCGGCCCACCCGTGGGAGATCCTCGGGAATGTCACGAACACGATCGTGGCCACCAGGAGGATCACTCCGGTGAGCCCGGTCGTCGTCCAGACGAGATTCCTGCTCAGGGGCATCTGGCGGACCCCGTGCTGATCGGCGGCCCGGCGCAGGTGCCCCACCATGAGGCCCACCGAGGCCGCTCCCACGTAGACCACGAACGCCAGCAGGAAGACGATGCCCGGCCGGTACGCCGTGGCGGCGAGGAGCAGCGCGAACGAGAGCGCGTACAGCCGCACGTCGTTGCGGGCCTCGAGGGAGCGGAGGGCTTCGGCCGCCATGAGCAGGAGCAGGAGATCCACCACCGGGACCACGACGTCGTCGCGGACCACGAACACGTGGAACAGCGCTCGGGCCACGAGGAGCGCCGCGAAGGGGACCCATATCCGTTCCATCCGGGTGGAGAGGTCGGGCTGCGGACGCCAGATCAGAGCCGTGATGAGCGCGACCGCGCCCAGGAACGCCGGGAGGGGCTCGACTCCCGCCCCTCCCGCGAACGCGGCGAGGCCGGCCATGGCCATGAGCACGGCCAGCCTGCGGTGGAGGAGGCGGAGGTTCATGCGACGCCGCTGGCGGAGACCACCACGCACGACTCCGGAGCCGCCGCCGCGTCGGATGCGGGGGCGTCCGGACGAAAGTCCACGCGGGCGAGCGCGTCGAGAATGCGCTCGAGCTGGCCCGGTCCGTCTCCCGGGTCGACCACGACGTCGCCGGCGACCAGGGCGAAGCTCCGACCCTCGGCCATCGCCTGCGCGGCCAGGGAGGCCGACACCTCGACAGCCTCCTCGGCGGCGTCTCCCGGCTGGGATCTCAGGTCGAGGCAGATCCAGAGGGCCTCGGCGCCCTCACGTTCGTACTCGCGGAGTACGGGCTCGCGGAAGCGCGCGGAGGAGCGCCAATGGATGTCCCGCGGATCGTCGCCCGGGCGGTACGCTCTCAGGCTCCGGTATTCGCCCCGATGGCCGGCCGCGCTCCGCGAGGCCGTCGCGCCCCGCAGCGCGAGCCGGCCGCCCGCGAGCAGGGCCGGAGGAACCTGCCGGTCCGTGCGGGGCCAGACGACGACCTCTCCGGAGATCTCCATGTCACGCTCCTTGAGGAACATCCCGAAGGGGAAGGCCGTGGAGAGAGTCACCGTCCCGAGGCGGTAGACCCCCCTGCGCGCGAAGGTGTTCGACGAGCGGACGTGGGTCGTGCCGCCGGGCTCGACGTGCGGGACGAACGCGCGGCCCGGGAGCCCTCCCTCTCCGATCTCGAGCGCCGTGGTGGGAAGCCGGGTCTTGAGGTTGGAGACCTCGTAGGCGATGCGGAGATCGTGTCCGGCGCTCACGGCCCTGGGTATGCGGCGGGAAATCCGGAGCCCATGGATGACCTGCTCGCTCAACCACCCGCTCACCGTGATGAGGCCCAGCATGGCGCCGAGGAGGAGGTAGAGCAGGTTGTTGCCGGTGTTCATCGCCGCGAACCCGACGGCGAAGGTGCCGGCGGTGAACGCCCCTCCTCCGGCGGTGAAGCTGATCCGTCGCCAGGCCCGGATCTCCCGCCAGACGTCCCGGATGCGGCCGAGGGCGCGGGCCGCCAGGCCCAGAGCGCCTCTCACAACGGCGCCTCGACCTCCTCGAGGATCCTCTCGAGGATCAGCCCGGACTGCTCGTGCGCGTCGAGCGTGGCACCCGAGGTCCCGGCAGGCAGGATCCGGTGCGCGAGGCAGGGAACCGCCAACTCCCGGACGTCGTCGGGCACGAGGTAGGTCCGGCCCTGGACGAGCGCATAGGCGCGGGCCGCCCGGTACAGCCCGATGGCGCCCCGCGGCGACACGCCCATGCGGAGGAGCGACGTGGTTCGCGTGCGGTCTACGACGGCCATCAGATAGTCCACGATGTTCGGGTCGGCATCGACCTTCTCGACCCGCTCCTGGAACTGGAGCACGTGCTGCGGCGTCAGGACCGGGCGCACGCGCTCCATCACCGGCTCGGTGGCCGCGGACTCGACGAGGATGCGCCGCTCGGCGTCCCGCCCAGGGTATCCGATCGTGAGCCGCATCAGGAACCTGTCGAGCTGGCTCTCGGGGAGCGGGTACGTCCCGTGGTGCTCCAGGGGGTTCTGGGTCGCCATGACCAGGAACGGGCGGGGTAGGTCGTAGGTGGCGTTGTCAATCGTGACCCGCCCCTCCTGCATGGCCTCGAGCAGGCCGCTCTGGGTCCGGGGCGGAGCCCGGTTGATCTCGTCGGCGAGGACCACGTTCGCGAAGATCGGCCCGGGTCGCGTGGCGAAGTCCCCCGACTGAGGACGGTACACCGACACGCCGAGCACGTCGGACGGCAAAAGGTCGGACGTGAACTGGATCCGCCGGAATTCCACGCCCAGCGTTCGGGCCAGGGCGTGGGCCAGGGTGGTCTTGCCGACCCCGGGCACGTCCTCGAAGAGCACGTGCCCGCGCGCGAGGAGGGCGGCGAGGGCGAAACGGACGACCTCGCGCTTGCCGTGAAAGACGGTCTCGACCTCCTGGATCAGGTGGTCGAGAAGCTCGAGCGAGGGGAGGGCTTCCCTGGGTATGGCCGTGGTCTCGGGCATCTGGCAGGTCGCAGAGGTTGGGGTCGCCCCGGAAGCGGAGGCGCTCGCCCGGCCACCCGATTCCGGACCTTCGGCCCGGTGCGGTCCGCTCTGTAACCCTCGGGCAGGGTTGGAGTTCCGATCGTCTTGACCCCATAGGAGGGCTCGGATAGGTTCATGCCCATTCTCCCTGCAGGGCGGTCTCGAAGCCCGTCGTGCGTCCACGCGCCGGGTCGGGAACGTGTCTATGCGTGACGCCCCCGGGACCTCGGGTGCGGTTCGTTCCAGGAGCTCGGCTTCGAATGAAAAGGCAGTGGCTCATCGGCGGCGTGGCGGGCGCTCTGGCGGTGGCCGGCCTCGCCTCCGTGCGGGTCCAGGACGCAGGACCGGCGGCGGCCGCCGACACGCCGGAGAGCTACCCGTCTGGTCAGCCGATCGCGTTCCCCCACGACACGCACGCGGGCACCGAAGCGGGACAGATCGGCATGGACTGCCAGTACTGCCATTTCTCGGCGGAGCGGTCCGTGGACGCGGGCATCCCCTCGGTGGATCTCTGCGTCGGCTGTCACCAGGTCATTCCGGGTGCGAACCAGCCGGAAGAGGTCGCCAAGCTGATGCAGTACTGGACCGAGCGGAAGCCGATTCCCTGGGTCCGGATCTACAAGACGCCCGATCACGCCCACTACCCGCACATGCGCCACATCGCCGCGGGTATGGAGTGCCAGGACTGCCACGGTGAGGTCCAGACCGTGGACGTCATCAACGCGCCGGACCCGGTGTGGGACGGCAGGAACATGGGATGGTGCGTGGACTGTCACCGTCAGGAAGGCGCATCGGACGACTGCGCCGTCTGCCACTATTAGGAGAGCCGGCGACATGTCCGACGGCATCAAGCGGCGGGACTTCCTGAAAGTCCTCGGCGTCACCGGCGCCGGGGCCACGCTCAGCGGGTGCTCCACGGAGTCCGTGGAGCGCCTCATCCCCTACGTGGTCGCGCCCGAGGACATCACACCCGGGGTGGCGACCTGGTACACGACGGTCTGTGACGGTTGCGCCGCTCAGTGCGGCATGTGGGTGCGGACCCGCGAAGGCCGGGCGGTGAAGGTCGAGGGGAACCCACACCATCCCGTGTCGGGCGGGGCGCTCTGCGCCAAGGGGCATGCCACGCTCCAGCACCTCTACAACCCCGACCGCTACGCCGGGCCGATGATCCGCGAAGGTGGGGCCCTGCGATCCGCCACCTGGGAAGAGGCGGAAGCGCTTCTGGCGCGGCGCATCCAGGGGGCAGCGGGCAACGTCCTGTTCGTCACCGGGGCGCTCGGGCCCTCCATGGCCGCACTGGTGGACGGCTTCCTGGGCGCGGTCGGCGGGAGGCGGATCGAGTACGACGCGCTCTCGGACGCTCCACTTCGTGCGGCGGCCCGGATCGCATTCGGTGTGGACACGCTCCCGCGCTACGACATCGCGGCGGCGCGCTTCCTGGTCTCGTTCGGCGCCGACTTCATCGAGAGCGGCGCGTCGCCGGTGGAGCACCAGCGGGCGTTCGCGCGCATGAGCGCCGCGGACGAGCACGGCTCGAAGGGGCGGTTCGTGTACGCAGGTCCTCGCCTCTCCCTCACCGGGCTCAACGCCGACGAGTGGCTGCCGATCAAGCCCGGCTCCGAGGCGGCGCTCGCGCTCGCCATGGCCTCGGTGATCGCGGGTAGCGGGGCAGACGTGGGGCCCTACGCCCAGCTTCTGTCGACCTTCGACCTGGCCCGCGCGGCGGAGGTGACGGGCATCGCGGAGGACGCCATCCGCGAGCTCGCCGAACGGTTCGTCTCCGAAGGACCGGGCCTCGCGATGGGCCCGGGGGTCGGGGGTCACCACCGGGGTGCCACGGGCGCCAACGTGGCCGTCCTCGTGCTCAACCACGTCGCCGGCAGCGTCGGGCGTACGATCCACCTCGACGGAGGCCCGGCCACGGCGACGCATCCGTACGCCGAGATGGCGGACGGGATCGCCGCCATGGCCGCCGGACGGATCGGCGTGGTGATGATCCACGGGACCAACCCGGCCTACTCCCTCCCGCCCGCGGCGGGGTTCGCGGAAGCCTCCGGCCGCGTGGACTTCAAGGTGTCGTTCGCCTCGGCGCCCGACGAGACGTCGGCCATGGCGGACCTCGTCCTCCCGGACCGTCACTTCCTCGAGTCGTGGGGCGACTCGTCGCCCCGGCCCGGAATCGTCGCGCTGCGTCAGCCCGTGATGCAGCCCGTGCCGCACTTCGACGCCAAGCAGACTGGCGACGTGCTCCTCTCGGTCGCGGCGCGGTTGGGACACTCGCTCGGGGGAGCCACGTTCTACGAATACCTGCGAGGCACACACCTCGCGATGCATTCCGGAGACGTGGCGACGTTCGAGACTGCGTGGCGCGAGGCGCTCAGGAAGGGCGTCGTAGAGCATCCGGTCGAGGAGCCGAGGGCGCGCGGGCTCCTGGCGCCCGACGCGGGGCCCCTGTTCGACGTTCCCGGTCTGGACGGCGACGGCGACTTCGCGCTGGTCGTCCACCCTTCGGGGCGGTTCGGCGCCGGGGAGTTCTCCAACTCTCCCTGGATGCAGGAGCTCCCCGACCCGGTCTCGAAGATCGCCTGGCACTCGTGGGTGGAGTTGAATCCGCGCGCCGCGGAGGCCCGCGGGATCCGCGAGGGCGACATCGTGACCGTGGCGTCGCCGCACGGTGCCATCGAGGTCCCGGTCTGGCTGTACCCCGGCATCCGGGAGGACGTGGTGGCCGTGGCCATGGGCGGCGGACACACCGACTTCGGCCGATGGGGCACCGGAAAGGGCGCCAACGTCATGGCTCTCCTGCCGGCGGTGGCCGAGCAGCCCTCCGGGGCGCTCGTCACGTTGGCCACCCGGGTCACGCTCAGACCGACCGGGCGGCGGCAACGCCTGGTCACCAACGAGGGCTCGGACGATCAGCGCGACCGGACGCTCGCCCCGGCCGTCGCCTTGGCGGACCTGGGTCACGGGACTTCCGGACACGGTGGGGCGGAGCCGGGGCAGGAGGGACATGGCCCTCTGAAGGAGCTCCAGGGCGTGGGTGGGTTCGTCCCCGTGGACGCCGAGGGTGGAAGGCCCGAGGCGTTCCCCCTGGAGGGTTCGCGCTACGGCGAGTATGAGGACGCCGAGGACAGGGCCCGCTGGGCGATGGCGATCGACCTCGACAAGTGCACCGGCTGCGGCGCGTGCATCGCGGCCTGCCAGTCGGAGAACAACATCCCCTGGGTCGGCGAGGACCAGGTCCTCATGGGCCGGGAGATGCACTGGATCCGGCTCGAGCGCTACTACGAGCATGTGGACGCGAACCGGGCGGCGCACCTGGACGTGCGGTTCCTGCCGATGCTCTGCCAGCACTGCGGCAACGCGCCGTGCGAGCCGGTCTGCCCGGTGTTCGCGACGTACCATACGCCCGAGGGCGTCAACGCCCAGATCTACAACCGCTGCGTAGGGACGCGGTACTGCGCGAACAACTGCCCGTACAAGGTCCGCGTCTACAATTGGTATGGGTATGCGGACGAGAACATCCCGGAGCCCATGAACTGGCAGTTCAACCCGGACGTGACGGTCCGGGCGAACGGCGTCATGGAGAAGTGCTCGTTCTGCATGCAGCGGATCCGCGAGGCGGAGAACAAGTCCGTCCTTGAGGGCCGCGGGAGGGTCCCGGGCGATGGGGAGGTCGTACCGGCCTGCCAGCAGAGCTGCCCCGCCGAGGCGATCGTCTTCGGTAACATCCGTGACCCCAGCTCACGCGTGGCCCAGGTGGTCAGGAACGAGCGCACCTATCGGGTGCTGGACGAGCTCCTCAACACCCAGCCCGCCGTGAACTATCTGAAGAAGGTCACGTTCCACGAGGTGCCTTCCGGAGGGCACGAGTGATGGCCACGGCGGTGAAGGAGCGTGGCGCGCTCACCCATCCGGACATCCATCGCCTGAGCGACGTTAACCGGGACATCCTGAAGATCCTCGGCCGGCCCGGAAGGGGCTGGTGGGCGTTGTTCGCCCTGGCCGTGATGGGAGTGGGGTTGTTCTTCGGGATGTGGGGCTACCAGGTCTACCGGGGTATCGGCGTCTCGGGCTTGAGCTCCCCCGTCGGGTGGGGGACCTACATCACGACGTTCGTCTTCTGGGTCGGTATCGCGCACTCGGGAACGCTGATTTCCGCGATCCTGTTCCTCTTCAGGGCCCCGTGGCGGCAGTCGGTGTACCGGCTGGCCGAGGCGATGACGGTGTTCGCCGTGATGACGGCCGGCCTCTTCCCGCTCATCCACGTGGGCCGCGTGTGGTTCGCGTATTGGCTCATCCCGTATCCCAACTCGCGGTTCCTCTGGCCGAACTTCAAGTCGCCGCTCGTGTGGGACGTGTTCGCGGTGACCACGTACTTCACGGTGTCGGCGGTGTTCTTCTTCCTGGGATGCATTCCCGACATCGCCGCCGCCCGTGACCAGGCTTCCGGCTGGCGCAAGAAGCTCTATACGGTCATCTCGCTGGGCTGGCGGGGGACCGATTCCCAGTGGCACCACTTCGGCAAGGCCTATATCTATCTGGCTGCCCTGGCGACCCCTCTGGTGCTGTCCGTGCACTCGGTGGTGTCCTGGGACTTCGCGATGGCGATCGTGCCCGGGTGGCACGCGACGATCTTCGCGCCCTACTTCGTAGCGGGAGCGATCTTCTCCGGTGTAGGCATGGTGATCACGCTCGCCGTGCCGATGCGCAAGCTGTTCGGGCTCGAGGCCTACCTGACGGTCAAGCACTTCGACGCGCTCGCGAAGCTCTGTCTGCTGACGTCGTTGATCGTGCTGTACGCCTACCTGTCGGAGTTCTTCCTCGCCTGGTACAGCGGTGAGGAGATCGAGCGGACGGCCTTCTGGTACCGTCTCACGGGCTCTCACTGGTGGGCGACGTGGACCATGCTGATCTGCAACGGGATGGTGCCGATCATGCTATGGTTCAAGCGCGTGCGGCATTCCATCGCCGCGCTCTTCGTGATCTCGATCTTCATCAACATCGGGATGTGGTTCGAGCGCTTCGTCATCGTGGTGACGTCGCTCTCCCACGAGTACGAGCCGTGGGCGTGGGGGATCTACCGGCCTTCCATCGTGGAGATGGGCATCCTGGCCGGGAGCTTCGGCTGGTTCGGGTTCTGGTTCCTGCTCTTCACGCGGGTGCTGCCGCCGGTGGCGATCGCGGAGCTGAAGGAAGTGCTCCCACCGCCGCTCCGCAGGCGGCCCAAGGAGAGTCACGGATGAGGGCCCCGGGTCACGACACCCTGTTGGCGTCGTACGACTACCTCGACAGCGCGGTGGACGCGATCGAGGGACTGCGCAAGGCCGGATTCGAGACGATCACGGCGTACGCGCCCTATCCGGAGCATCATATCGAGGCGGCGCTCGGCTACGGCCAGAGCCCCGTGCGCGTGTTCACGTTGGTGGGAGGTCTCACGGGAGCGGCCGCGGGGTTCGCGTTCGCGACATGGACGAACATGGACTGGCCGCTCGTGGTCGGCGGCAAGCCGATCGTGTCCATTCCGGCGTTCGTTCCGATCGCGTTCGAGTTGACCGTGCTGTTCGGAGCGCTGTCCACGGTCGTGGGGTTGTTCATCCTGAGCCGCCTTCCGGCCATCAAGCCGCCGGTGATCTACGATCCGGAGTTCACGAGCGGGCGTTACGGCGTCTGCGTGGAGGCTCCTCCGGAGCGTCTTCCGGAAGCCCGGAGGATCCTCGAGGCCCAGGAGCCGGTTAAAGTCCATGAAGGCACGGAGGCCGTCCATGCGTAACGCGGTCCGGTGGTCGCGGATGCTCGTGGGCGCGCTCGCGATGACGACGGTCGCGGCCTGCAAGCCGCTGGACGACGCGATGGCTCTGGTCTTCGGCCGGACCATGCGGTCGTCGCGCTCGTTCGACCCCTACGAGAACGTGCGGCCCGCTCCGGAGGGCTCGATCTCCTTCTCGTCGTCGAACTTCCCCCTTGGACCGGGCTCGGTGAACCTGGGAGAGCCCGAGGGCGGAGACGTGGTCCCGTTCACGCAGGCCGACATGGTGCCCATCGGGACGGGCAACGCGGTCGTGCAGGGCCTGGTGAACCCGTTCGCGATGGGGGACACGGCCGTGTCGGCGCGGGGGAAGGTGCTGTTCGACCGCCATTGCGCGGTCTGCCACGGAGCCCAGGGCCTGGGGGTGGCGGCGCCCATCGCGAGCAAGCATCCGACGGTGGCGGCCTACAACGTGAACGGGCCGATCGTGGCCGGCTACACCGACCAGTACATCTACGGAATGATCCGGGTGGGGCGCGGCCTGATGCCGAGCTACGGATCCCGCATGCCGCACTACGACCGGTGGAGGATCGTGAACTACGTCCGGCAGCTCCAGATCGAGGCCGGGAGCCTGTCGCGGACGCAACAGGACGGGGGGATCTGACATGGCCCACGTCCATTACCCCGGCGAGATCCCGATCCGATATCTGCCACGGTCGAGACGGGTCGTGACGTTGACCAGCGCGTTGTTCGTGGTGGGCCTGATCGGTTTCGTCGTCCGCCTTGTCCAGGACCCGACCTCCGCCTGGGTCTCGTACGTCGCCAACTGGCTGTTCTTCACGAGCATCTCGATCGGGGCCGTCCTGCTGGCGGTGGCGGCTTGGATCACGAAGGCCAGGTGGAACTGGTCGGTGCGGAGGGTCAGTCAGGCCATGGCGGCCTTCCTGCCCGTGTCGTTCGTGCTCCTGTTGCCGATGCTCACGCTCAGGGAGGAGTATTTCCCGTGGATCGGGATGATGGCCGACGACCCGATCGTCCAGAAGAAGGCGGCATATCTGAACGTCCCGTTCCTGGTCTCGCGGAACGTGGTCGGCGTGGCGCTGCTGTTCGGCATGGCGCTCTGGTTCGTATATCTGGCCGTCCGCCCCGACATGGGCCTGGTGGCCGGGTCGGGCGAGCACGACGAGGGACGCCGGAGCTGGCGGGACATGCTCATGCAGGGATGGATGGGCCAGGAGCAGGAGGAAGTCAGCAGTTACAAGCGCATGACCACCCTGGCTCCGGCGTTCGCGCTGATGTACGCGGTGGTGATGACGATCATCGCCTACGACTGGGCGATGAGCCTCGAGCCGCACTGGGGCAGCACGATGTTCGGCCCCTGGTTCTTCATGGGGGCGTTCTGGGGCGGTATCGCGGCCACCGCGGTCTGGAGCATGTATCTCCGGACGAAGGACAAGGACCTCGAGCACGCGATCGCTCTCCAGCAGCGCCACGACCTCGGGAAGCTGGCCTTCGCGTTCACGGTCTTCTGGACCTATCTGTTCTTCTCGCAGTACCTGGTGATCTGGTACGGCAAGCTCCCCTGGGAGCAGGCCTGGATCATCCGGCGCTCCGAGGGGGCCTGGGGCACGTACTCGGCGCTCGTGATCGTGCTCTGCTTCGTGGTCCCGTTCGCCGGGCTCCTCGGGCGGAAGGCAAAGCTGAAGCCGGCGTTGCTCGCGCTCTTCTCCGTCGTCATCCTCGTGGGGCTCTGGCTCGAGCGGTACGGCATGGTCGCGCCCTCGCTCCACCACCAGGGCGAGCCCGTGTTCACGATCTGGTATCCGCTCATCGGGCTCATGTTCCTGGGGCCGTGGATCGCGTCGGTGCGGTGGTTCCTCTCGACGTTCCCGGCGCTCCAGGTGTGGCAGCCGATGGTGGATCCGGAGGCGCTCGAGTCGGAGCGGGCGGAGCACCATGAGGTGACGGCGCGCTGACCGCGCGCCCGTAGTCGCGGTGCCCGTTTCGGCGGCCACGAGGATATGGCGGGGGCGAAGGAGATATCCCTTCCACGCCCGACCTACTCGAGACTCCGTGACCTGGTCTCGCTCGACCGCCTTGCTCGCCGTCCTGCTCGCTGCCGCCTCGTGCTCCTGCTCCGACCGCCGCGGCGCGGTGGGCTCCTCGGTGACCGTCCACCTGGCCGTGCCGGTCACGATGGAGCTGCCGCCGCTTCCGAACAGCCCGTCGCAACTCCGCGTGATCCAGCACGGCCTCGAGCCGGGATCGAGGCCGCGGATCGGCGAGTGCGCGGTCCTGGTGCTCGACCCGGTCAACCACGTCTCCTGGCGGATCGAGGCCTCGCAGACGTGGGAATCCACCGAGACGCGCGCCGACACGGCGTTCGTGCGTCACACCGCGATCGGTGACTACGTGCCGGCCACACTGGAACCGTACGGCATGTCGCCGGGGCAGGTGGTCCGCGTGGACTGCGCCGCGTACGGCGTCCTCGGGCTCGCTAAGTCGGGGGGCTGAGAGCACCGCGCGACCTCGCTGCCGCAGGCAGGCGGAGGCGCGGGGGATTCCCCTCGGAGCAGCGCAGCCGTGGCCCGCGAACGAGCGCGGACGCAGCGAGGCGGAGCCGAGCGAGGACGCGCGGTGAGATGCCCGCGAACCGGCAGGAAGGGCAAGACGCAGACGACCCGACGAACGCGATTCGGCGGAGTCGCGGAGGGGGGAACCCCCCGTGCCTCCGCTATAGCCGGCAGCAATCCCCGCGCGCCCTACGGCTCCAGCCGCACCCCCACCCCCCGCTCTACCGCCCGCTCGTAGAGGATCCGCGCGGTCGCCACGTCTTCGATCGCCAGCCCCAGGTTCATGCTCATCGTACGCTGCTCGGACGACGTGCGGCCCGGCTTTTCGCCCGCGACGATCTCACCCAGCTCGGCATAGGGCTCGGGTGTGCGCGCGAAGTAGCCGACGTCGCGATAGTACGTCATCTGGGCCGTGTCGTCGGTGGCGAACAGGTCCACCTCCGCGAGCGCCTCGGGCGTCCAGTACGAGTCGAAGTCCACCGCGCTCGCGAACGCGCCCTGCGCGAGCCAACCGGCGGGGATCGTCGGTGTGGGATGCTTCAGGATCGGGCCGCTCGTCACGACGAGGTCCATCTCGCGCACGGCGTCCTCCGGGCTGCCCACCGCCACGACGTCCAGACCAAGCTTGGCGCGCATCTCCTCGGCGTAGAGTGTGGCGCGCTCCGGCACGATATCGTAGGCGTGCACGCGCGTGAGTCGGAACACGCAGGAGAGCGCCTCGAGGTTCGTACGGCCCTGGACGCCGCAGGCGAGGATACCGGCCGTGGTCGAGTCCGGACGGGCCAGACGCTTGGCGGCCACGGCGGTCGCGGCGCCGGTACGAGCCCCGGTGATCCACGTGCAGTCCATGACCGCCAGCGGAAACCCGGTCTGGACGTCGTTCAGCACGAACAGCCCGGCGATGTACGGCAGGCCGCGCGCCTGGTTCTGTGGAAAGCCGGACACCCACTTGAGCCCGGCCGCACCCATGCCCTTCAGGTAGGCGGGCATCGCGTGGATGAACGAATCGGGCGCGGGGTGCACGCCGGGCTTCGGAGGCATCTCCGCCGTGCCCGTGCCCTTCTCGCGGAACGCTCCTTCGACCGCTGCGATCACGTCGGTCATGGGGAGGGCCAACGACTCCACGTCCCGGCGCGAGAGATAGAGCAATGACGGCTCGGCCATGGGTACCCCTCAGGATCGAAGCAGCTCCAGCACCTCGGTGTGCAGAGCTCCGTTCGTGCTTACCGCCGACGTGCCGTGGATCGTCTGGACGCCGTCCCTGGTCGTGAAGCTGCCCCCGGCCTCGGTGATGATCGGAAGGAAGGGCGCCGAGTCCCAGGAGTGCATGACGGGGTCCACCATCACCTCGGCCCGGCCCGTGGCCACGAGCGCGTGCCCGTAGCAGTCGCCCCACCCGCGCACGGTGCCCGCGCGTGCCTGGAGCGCCGCCCAGCCCGGGTCCTGCGCCACGGCTCGGGACGAGGTCGTGAGCACGAGCGCCTCGTCCAGCCGCGCCACGGGCGAGACCCGGCACGGCGTCCCGTTCCAGGTACAACCGCGGCCGACGCCCGCCGCGACCGTCTCCTCGAGGGCCGGAAAACGCGCCACGCCGACGGCGGGCGCACCGTCCACCTCGACGCCGATCAGCACGCCGAACAGCGGCACCCCCCGCATGAACGAGCGCGTGCCGTCGATGGGGTCGAGGATCCAACGGACCCGGGCCCCCGGGTTGGTCTCGCCGGACTCCTCGCCGAGGACAGCGTGGCCGGGGTACCGTTCGGCGATGAGCTCTCGGAGGAGCGCCTCCGTCTCCCTGTCCGCGATCGTCACCGGGCTGCCGTCGCTCTTGGAGGCGTAGTCCACGGTGTGCCCGAAGAAGCGGAGCGTGTGGTCTCCAGCGGCGGTCGCGATGCCGACCGCGAAGGCCAGCAACTCTTCGATCTCGGCAGCGGAAGGGCTCGGCGGCATGTGCGTCCGTCAGGACGCCGCCGCGCGGCGGTTCTTCTGTCTGCGTGCCTTCACCCGGTACATGTCCGAGTCGGCGGCGGAGACGATATCGTCCGTGGTCTTCATCGAGGCCCGGTCGAACTCGGCCAGCCCGATGCTGACCGAGACGCCCGTGGGTCCCAGAATCGGATCCTTGCGGACACGATCCACGACGCGCTTGATGTACAGACGGGCTCCGTCGAGATCCGCGTCGGACAGGACGGACACGAACTCGTCGCCTCCGAAACGGGCGACGAGGTTCATCGCCCGGTTCTCCTCGTCGAGGATCTGGGCGAAGGCGCGCAGGATGTCGTCGCCGACCACGTGCCCGCGGGTGTCGTTGATGCGCTTGAAGTCGTCCACGTCGAACACGACCACCACGAGCGACCGGCCACGCCGGGCCGCGGCGACCTCCTTGTCCAGATGGATCTGGAGGCGCCGGCGGTTCGGAAGACCCGTCAAGGGATCGGTCAGGGACAGCGCCTGGAGGCTCGAGTGCAGGCGCGCATTCTCCAACGCGACCGAGGCCTGGCTTGCCAGGCGTTGGAGCACGCCGATGTCATCGTCCGTGAAATGCCGGCGCCGACGGCTTCCGGCGCTGAGGATGCCGGCGAGCCGTCCACCCACCAGCAGTGGCGCCGCGAATCCGGATCCTGACTGCAGATGAGGTCGGACATGCTCCGGGACGAGGGGGCTCGCGGCGAGGTCGTCGACGGCCACCGGTACCTTGTCCCGGGCGAGCCTGTCGGCCAGCTCGCCGGTCAGGTCCAAGGTGAGTCCCACGGGCAACATGCTCTCGCCCCGGGACTCCGCGACGACCGCCGAGTATCCCGTGGGTCCTTCGCACAGCCACACGGAGGCGCCGTCCACGTTCAGGGCGTCGGTGACGGCGTCGATCACCTTGCCGAGCACTTCCTTGGGGTCCAACGAGCTCGAGAGGGCGCGCCCGATCTCCTCGATCCTCTCGGCCTCGCGCCTGCGGCGCTCGATCTCCGCGATGTGGGCGGCGTTGTCCATGGCCACGGCGGCCACGTCGGCGATGCCCTGGAGGAGGTCGAGGTCGTCCTGGTTGTAGGCGTTCGGTTCGTAGCTCTGTGCGCTGATCGCCCCCAGCAGGCGACCCTTGTGGACCAACGGCGCCGAGACGGCGGACCGGGTCACGTCCGAGTCGTCGTCGCCGAGGTACATCAGGGAGAGGTCGTTCAGGCGGTCCTTCACGAGCACGGGTCGGCCCGTGCGCAGCACCGCGGACTCCGAGCCGCGGTACGCGATCTCGACGAGACGCTTCTCCCCTCGGTCGGCGAAGTAGACGATCGTCGCCTCGTCCCAGGCGGGATCGTAGCGGGACACGTAGAAGCCGGATGCCTCCAGGACGCGCGCCGTCTCACGGTGAATGGCGGCGTACAGCTCGTCCGAGCTGAGCGTGCCGGCCAGCGTACGACCGATGTCGAGGAGCACGCGATAGCGGTCCCCGACACTCGAACGGGCCGTCCGGGCGTCCTGTGCCGGCATGAAACGTACTCTCGTAGAGCCCGCGCCCTGGGGGGGCGGAGCAGTAGGCGGTTCTCCGTTTGGCCCCAAGATACGGAGCGGCTCGGGCCGGAACAACAAATAATTGCTACGGAGAGTCGGCCGATTCCGCCGTTCCTCGGCCGCCGGGGTGGGTTGCCGGCCGCCCTGGATCGTCCCTCTTCAGGCGCTCCACGTAATGTCCCACCTCGAAGCCCATGGCCCCCAGGAGCTTCGCCTCGCGCTGGTCGGGACGGGCACGGGCGAGGAGGGTTCGAAGCGTCCGCATGATCACGGCGGGGTCGCGGCCCTTGAAGAAATCGATCGCGTTCAGGCCGGTCTCGATCCCCCGGTAGGCGGTCTCCAGCTCCTTTTGGGTGGGGGCCCGTGTGGCGCGTCGCCCCCTGGGAAGCTCGTTCGGCGTGAGCTGGGCGGCCAGGAACGCCTCGTAGACCATCACGAGGCACGCCTGCGCCAGGTTCAGGGAGGGGTACGCCGCATCCGTCGGGATGATGGCGACGGCGTGGCAGAGGTCGAGGGCGTCATTCGAGAGACCCTTGTCTTCCCGGCCGAAGAGGACGGCCACCGGTCCCTCGCGGCCTCGCGCCACGATCTCTCCGCCCGCCTCCCGGGGCCGCACGTAGTTGCGTCCCGCGGTGCGGGCTCGGGCAGTCGTTCCGACCACGTACACGCAGTCCGCGGTCGCATCCTGTAGCGACCCGTGCAGCGTCGTGGCTTCAACGAGGGGCAGGCTGCGGTGGGCGATTCCCTCGATGCGCCAGGCGTCCAACTCGACGGGGCCCACCAGCCTGAGCCGGGAGACCCCGAAGTTCATCATCACACGGATGACACCGGCGATGTTGACGATGTCCTTGGGGCGGTCCAGAACGAGGACCATATTGGCGAGCGAAATGTCCCTACTCCCCGTCGGTGTCGTCGTCCTTCGGAGGCCCCTTCAGCTCGCCCCTGAAGTTCCGGATTCCCTCGCCGAGTCCCCGGGCCAGCCTCGGCAGCTTCTTGGCGCCGAAGAGGAGCACGAGGACGGCCAACACCAGCAGGATCTCCCAGAGCCCGAAGCTCACGAGTCCGAGAGAGAGGATCAGAGCGTGCACGGCGTGGCTCCTGTCACTTCATCAGGACCTTCGCGATGGTTTGTCTCTGCATGTTGGACGTCCCCTCATAAATGGTGCCGATCTTGGCGTCGCGGTAGAGCTTTTCCACCGGATAATCCTTGGTGAAGCCATAGCCGCCGAACAGATCGATGCACTGGGAAGCCACGCGCTGCGCGACTTCCGAGGAGAAGAGCTTGGCCATGGCCGCCGCGGTCAAGAAGGGCTTGCCGGCGTCCTTGAGGCGGGCCGCGTTGTAGACCATCAGCCGCGCCGCCTCGATGTCGGTGGCCATGTCGGCGAGCTCGAACTGGACGGCTTGGAAGGAGCTCACGGCGCGGCCGAACTGCTGACGCTCCTTCACGTACTTGATCGTATGGTCGAGGGCTCCCTGGGCGAGGCCGACCATCTGGGCGCCGATGCCGATCCTGCCCTCGTCGAGTGTCTCGATCGCGACCTTGTAGCCCTTGCCCACCTCGCCGAGTACGTTCTCCGGGCCCACGCGGACATCCTCGAGGACAAGCTCGCAGGTGGACGAGGCGCGGATGCCGAGCTTGTTCTCCTTTTTCCCGACGGTGAAGCCGGGCATGCCCTTCTCCACGAAGAACGCCGTGATGCCCTTGTATCCGTCCGCGGGGTTTGCGTTGGCGAAGATGATGAAGAGGCCCGCCTCGTTACCGTTGGTGATCCAGAGCTTCTGGCCGTTGAGAACCCAGTCGTCGCCGTCCCGCGTCGCCCGTGCCGCGAGCGCGAACGCATCGGAGCCGCTTCCCGCCTCGGAGAGAGCGTAGGCGCCCACGGTGTCGGTCGCGAGGCGAGGAAAGATGCGGGCCTTCTGCTCCTCGGTGCCCCAACGCAGGATGGCGTTGATCACGAGCGTGTTCTGGACGTCCACGAACACGCCGACGGCGGGGTCCACTCTGGAGAACTCCTCCACGATGATCGTCGAGGTGAAGAAATCGGCCCCGGTCCCTCCAAACGACTCCGGGATCTCGATCCCCATGACGCCGAGCTCGAAGAGCTGGGGGATCAAGCCGGGGTCTATCTGCTGGGCCTCGTCCATCTGGAGGCTCTTGGGCGCGATCTCCGAAACCGCGAAATCCCGAACGGCCTCACGGAACATTTGTTCCTGTTCCGTGAGCATGGTGAGCGCGGGGCGGGCATCGGTGAGGATCGAGGACATTGGGCGATGAGGGCTGTGGATGGGACTCGGCGCCCCTGGCGCGGGACGCCGCCGGGCCGCGTAATCTATTCCCTCGGACGACCGGTCGAACAGCACCAACTCGTTAGACTCGGCGCGCGGCGCGTTCGGCCGCCCACGCCAGCACGTCTTCGGGGACCCGAAGGGTCTCTCGGTAGCGAGCGACATCCTCGGGCGTGAGGACGGCCTCGTCGGTCACCAGCCAGGTTACGGCTTCCAGGGGCACCGCCTCGAAGTACCGGTTCCAGACGGTCACGCCCGAGCGCGGACGCATGACCTCCTCGGGGGAGCGGTCGTCGGCGGTGGGCTGGGGGAAGCCCCGAGGGAGGATCTTGGTCCGGTCGGCTGCGACCACCACCGGAACGCCTGCCCTGCGGGCCGCCTCCGCGGCCGCGAGGCTGCCGACCTTGTTGACGACGCCCAGGTCCCCCACCGAATCGGCGCCGAGCAGGACGGCCGCGCATTGCGGTACGAGCGTGGCCACCGCGGCGTCCACGGCGACGGTGGCTCGCACGCCCGCCTCGGCCAGCGCGATCGCCGTGCGCTGCCCCTCCAGCATGGGTCGGCTCTCCAACACGATGACCCGCCGCGACGTCAAGTCCTTCCCGCGCATGAGCGCGGCGAGCACGGTGGCGGACGACGAGAGCGTGAGCACGGCTCCCTCGGCGGGGAGGACGGCGGCCGTTCGTTCCGCCGCCTCCTCGGTGCAGGCCTCGATGCGTCTGCGGAAGGTGCTCGCGGCCTCCCGGGCCGCGGCCCGACCGCTCTCGACGTCCGTCGCGGTCTCCAGCGCGCCGAGCGCGTCGCCGATCAGGACGACCAGGGGTGCCATCGCGGGTTGGGCGTCGAGGATGAGCGTGCCCAGACGCGACATGGCCGTGCGGAACTCGCTCACGCTCTCGGCCTGGACACCCAGAGCCGCCTGGAGGAGAACGTCGCAGGCCATCCGCGCGACCACGGAGGCTCCCGAAACGACTTCGCGCCGAAGGGGCGTGACCAGGCCTTCCAGTCGGAGTGCGGGGTCCATCGCGACACGGGGCTCGGGGTACTGCCGGGGTGGCCTGAGTGCCCAAGTTACCAGGGTTGACGCACGCTCAAAAGCCCTTCATCGTCAGGGCCCGAGGCACCGATTCCCGCGGAGACACTTCCCATGTCCGATATCCCGACCGATCTCCTCTATACCGAGGAGCACGAGTACCTCAGAGCGACCGAGGACGAGAACGTCTTCGTCGTCGGCATCACCGACTACGCCCAGGGAGAGCTGGGAGACGTGGTGTTCGTCGAGCTCCCCGACGTGGGCGCGACGTTCGGGAAGATGGAGACGTTCGGGACGATCGAGGCGGTGAAGGCCGTGAGTGACCTGTACTGCCCGGTCGCCGGCGAGGTCGTGGAGGTGAACAGCGCCCTCGAGGACGACCCTTCCCTGGTCAACTCGCAACCGTATACCGACGGTTGGATGATCAAGCTTCGGATCACCGATCGGGCCGATCTGGACCGCCTCTTGGATTCGTCCGCCTACGCGGAGCACGTGGGCGAGTAACGTCGGACATTCCGGATTTCTGGCAGGCACAGGGCCGCGTCCTCGCCCCACGGCGGCGCGGCCCTCTTCATTCCGAGACCACATATGGCCACCCGCATCGATCTCCCCGCAGGATTCCAAGACCGGCATCTGGGTCCCGACAGCGCCGACGTGAAGGCCATGCTCGAGGTGCTGGGGTATTCCTCGCTCGACGCCCTCGTGGACGACGCCGTGCCGGAGTCGATCCGGTATCGCGGAGACCTCGACCTCCCCGCGCCGCTTCCGGAGTCCGAGTTGTTGGCGTGGCTCCGCGAACGGGCCCTGAAGAACGTCCTCTTCCGTTCGTACCTGGGGCTGGGCTACAGCGGCACGCACACCCCCGGTGTGATTCTGCGCAACATCATGGAGAACCCGGGCTGGTACACGCAGTACACGCCGTACCAGGCCGAGATCTCCCAGGGCCGTCTCGAGGCGCTCCTCAACTACCAGACGATGGTGATCGACCTGACCGGCCTGCCGGTCGCGAACGCCTCGCTGCTGGACGAGGGGACCGCCGCGGCCGAGGCCATGCACCTCGCGCACCAGGAAGCCAAGGAGGGAGCGTCCCGCTACTTCGTCTCGGAGCTGTGTCACCCGCAGACGATCGAGGTGGTGAAGACCCGTGCCCACAACCTCGGGATCGAGGTGGTGGTGGGCGACCACGAGACCGCGGCCCTCGCGGGCGTGTTCGGGGTCATGGTGCAGTATCCCACGACGGACGGCAGGGTGCTCGACTACCGCGAGTTCGTCCGGAGGGCGCACGAGGCCGGCGCGGTCGTGTCGGTGGCGACCGATCTCCTGGCCCTCGCCCTCCTGAAGCCCCCCGGGGAGTGGGGGGCCGACATCGCCCTGGGCAACAGCCAGCGGTTCGGCGTGCCGATGGGCTTCGGCGGACCCCACGCCGCATTCATGTCCTGCAGGGACGCGTACAGGCGGAAATTGCCCGGAAGGATCATCGGCGTATCCGTGGATGCGGACGGCAAGCCTGCGCTCCGCATGGCCCTCCAGACGCGCGAGCAACACATCCGGCGGGAGAAGGCGACGTCGAACATCTGCACAGCGCAGGTGCTGCTGGCGATCATGGCCGGGGCCTACGCCGTCTATCACGGGCCCGAGGGGATTCGGGCCATCGCACAGCGGGTTCACGACCTGGCGGCGGTGCTGAAGGCCGGGGTGGTGAAGCTGGGTCATGAGGTGCTCACCGACGCGTTCTTCGACACGCTCCGTATCCGTCCCCGGGGGTCGGCCGCGGGCGTGATCCGCACTGCGCTCGACCTCGGGATGAACCTGAGGGACTTCGGCGACGGCACGGTGGGTGTGGCTCTCGACGAGACCGTCGTCCCCGAGGATCTGGACGATCTCCTCGAGGCGTTCAACGACGGCAAGCCGGTACCCTTCGAGGCGCGGGACCTGACAGCCGCCCTGGGTGAATCGGAGATCCCGCCGGTGTTCCGGCGGACGTCGCCGTTCCTCGGCCATCCGGTCTTCAATCGGTATCACTCGGAGACCGAGATGCTCCGATACCTCCACAAGCTGGAGAGTCGGGATCTCTCGCTGAACACGAGCATGATCTCTCTCGGATCGTGCACGATGAAGCTCAACGCCACGACGGAGATGGAAGGCGTCACGTGGCCGGAGTTCGCCTCCCTGCATCCGTTCGTGCCGCTTTCGCAGGCCGAGGGGTACCGCGAGATCTTCCGAGACCTGGAGACGTGGCTGAGCGAGATCACGGGCTTGACGGCCTGCTCGCTGCAGCCGAACTCGGGGGCCGCGGGGGAGTACACAGGGCTCCTCGTCATCCGGGCGTACCACGAGGATCGCGGAGAGAAGCACCGGAACGTGTGCCTGGTTCCCTCCTCCGCGCACGGCACGAATCCGGCCAGCGCGGTGATGGCCGGAATGGACGTCGTGGTGGTGGATAGCGACGAGCAGGGGAAGATCGACCTCGCCGATCTCGAGGCCAAGGCCGTGCGGCACAAGGATCGCCTGGCCGCCTTGATGGTCACGTATCCCTCGACGCACGGAGTCTTCGAGACGGCCATCCGCCGCGTGTGCGAGATCGTCCATGAGAACGGAGGCCTGGTGTACCTCGACGGCGCGAACATGAACGCGCAGGTCGGGCTGGCCCGTCCCGGCGACTACGGCGCGGACGTCTGTCACCTCAACTTGCACAAGACGTTCGCGATCCCGCACGGGGGCGGGGGACCGGGCGTGGGCCCCATCTGCGCCGGCGAGAGGCTCGCCCCGTTCCTGCCGGGGCACGTCATCCACCCTACGGGCGGCAGCAAGGCGATCGGCGCGGTGGCGTCGGCACCGTGGGGTAGCGCGAGCATCATGGTCATCTCGTGGGCGTACCTCGCGATGCTGGGACCCCGGGGGATCCGCCGTGCGTCGGAGATCGCGGTGCTGAACGCCAACTACATGGCGAAGAGGCTGGAACAGCACTTCGAGGTCCTCTTCCGCGGGGACCACGGCCTGGTGGCGCACGAGTTCATCATCGATCTCCGACCGTTCAAGAAGGCCACGGGGATCTCCGAAGAGGACGTTGCGAAGCGGCTCATGGACTACGGCTTCCACGCTCCCACGGTGTCGTTTCCGGTGCACGGGACGCTCATGATCGAGCCGACGGAGTCCGAGGCCAAGGACGAGCTGGACCGGCTGTGCGACGCGCTCATCTCCATCCGGGCCGAGATCCAGCAGATCGAGATGGGCATCGCGGACCGGGAGGACAACGCCCTGAAGAACGCGCCCCACACGGCGGCGATGGTCACCGCGGACGAGTGGCGTCACGCCTATTCGCGCACGCAAGCGGCGTATCCCGCCGCGTGGACCCGGGAATTCAAGTTCTGGCCGGTGGTGCGGCGGATCGACAACGCCTACGGGGACAGGAACCTGGTATGTGCCTGCCCACCCGTCGAGGAGCACGCACCGGCGGGTGACTGAACCCGCCGACGAAGGCAGGGGGGATCATGGCGAAGCTCACCTATCACGGGCACGCCACGTGCTCGTTGGTGACGGACGATGGTACGGTGCTGGTGTTCGATCCCTACTTCGACGAGAACCCGGCGTGCAGCCTGCGCGTGAGTCGGGTCGAGGCAGACTACATCCTGGTCACCCACGGCCACGGCGACCACTTCTCGGACTGCATCCCGCTCGCCAGACGCACGGGCGCGACCGTTGTCGGCACGGTCGAGATCGTGACCTTCTGCCTCGACCATGGCGTGGAGAACGGTCACGGCATGAACATCGGCGGCGCTCATGTCTTCCCGTTTGGTCGCGTCAAGATGACGGCGGCGCTCCACACGGGGTCCGTGGACGGGGACACCGAAGGCACGCACACCACGACCTGCGCGGGCTTCCTCGTCGAGTCCGGGGGGAAGCGGCTCTACCATGCCGGCGACACGGCGCTCATCATGGACTTCCACCTCCTCAAGGGGCAGGTGGACGTGGCGCTGCTGCCCATCGGGGACAACTACACCATGGGGCCTGACGACGCCGTGCGCGCGATCGAGATGATCGAGCCGAAGGTCGTCATCCCCATCCACTACGACACGTGGCCGGTGATCGCCCAGGACCCCCTGGCGTTCAAGGCGAAGGTGGGGGAGCGGGC
>CAYPMO010000006.1:97186-118054 GCA_964412015.1 uncultured Gemmatimonadaceae bacterium
CCCCCCGACGATCTCGTTCGGGCGCAACGAACCGACGAGGGGGCGTTACGACCTCGAGGCGGCCGGCCGGGAAGGCCTGGGATTCGTGCGCCGGCCGACCGGGGGGCGCGCGGTCCTCCATCGGAACGAGGTGACCTACTGCGTCGTGCTTCCGGGCCGCGCGCTCGGGGGGCCGAGGGAAGCGTACGTCAGGATCAATGAAGGGCTGGTCCGGGGCCTGCGCCTGCTGGGGTGCGCCGCCGAGATCGTGCGCGAAGGCAGGGTGCTGCCCCCGGATGCGGGTCCGTGCTTCCAGGCCCCCGCCCCGGGCGAGGTCATGCTCGCGGGGCGGAAGCTGGTGGGAAGCGCCCAGGTCCGCGTCGGCGAGAGCATCCTTCAGCACGGGTCCATCATCCTGGGAGGTGACCAGACCGCGCTCGCACGACTGAGGGGGGAGGCCGGGGACGCCGCCCCTCCCGCCACCGTCGAGAGCGCTCTCGGTCCCGTGACGTGGAAGGCGGCGGCCGAGGCCCTCGTCGAAGGTATGGCCCTTGCGTTGGGCGGGGACTGGAACGAGGGTGACGTGACCTCGGAGGAAGACGCGCGGGCGCGGCGCCTGGAGGCGGAACGCTACTCCGACGAAGCCTGGACCTGGCGTCGTTGACAGGTCGGATGGTCAAGGAGGACCGATGAGCAAACGGGCGATCCTGGTTCTCACGACCGTGGTCGCCTCGTGCGGGGGGGAGACGCGCGAGGAGACGTACGCGATCGTCAACGATCCATTCTGCCGACAGGTCATGCCCCGCGTGGAGGCGTTCCTCGCCAAGGCGCGGGAGGAGCGCCCGACGCCGGACGACGATCGGTACGGCGGCCGATTGGTCGTAGGCACCATCGGCGAGCTGAGAGACGGCATGATGGTCCTCACCACGACGGACCACGGCTCGACCCAGCACCAGCAGTTCGTCAACCTGATGCCGCTACTGGACTACGACGAGCATTTCCAACCGCGCCCCTACCTCGCCGAGTCGTGGGAGCTCGACGAGGACGTCACCGAGATCACATTCCACCTGCGGCGCGATGTGTTTTGGCACGACGGTGAGCCCACGACCGCGAGGGACGTCGCGTTCACGTACGTGCGCGCGACGGATCCCGCCACGCTGTTCCCCAACGCCGCTTACTGGAGGTACTACGTCCCCGGGGAGCAGGGGGTGGAGGTCGTGGACGACTACACGGTCAAAGTCCGCCTGCGGCCGCACGCCGAGTTCCTGGATCCGTGGCGCACGTTGGCCATCCTCCCGGAGCACCTCCTGAAGGACGTCGCTCCGGAGGCGTTACGCGAGCACCCCTACGGGTCCCGGTGTCCGGTGGGCAACGGTCCGTTCGTGTTCCGGGAGCACCGGGACCAGGACCGATGGGTCTTCACGGCGAATCCCGCATTCCCGCAGGATCTCGGAGGGCGACCGTTCCTGGACACATACGTGTATCGGATCGTGCCGGACCAGACCACGCTCCTGAACGAGCTGCTGGCCGGAAGCGTGGACGTCTACGTCGCTCCGCGTCCCGACCAGGCCCGCCAGATCCTCGACGCCTCCGACCTGAGGCTGGTACACGCGCCGTTCCGGGACTTCGTCTTCGCCGGATGGAACTCGCGCCGGCCTCAGCTCGCCGACGCTCGGATCCGGAGGGCCATCACGATGGCCACGGACCGCCAGCGGATCGTCGATGCGCTCTTCGGTGAATACGGGCGGATCGCGAACTCGACGCTTCTCCCGTCCCATTGGGCGTATGATCCCGCCCAGCCCTTCGCCCTGCCGTTCGACACCGCCGAGGCGCGGCGACTGCTGGAGGAGGCGGGGTGGAGGGACCGGGACGGGGACGGAGTCCGTGAGAACGCCGACGGGGCCCGTCTGGAGATCGAGGTCCTCTACAACCAGGGGAACGAGGCGCGGAAGCGGATCGCGGAGATTCTGCAGGTCCAGCTCCGGGACGTCGGGATCGCCGTGACGCCGCGCGTCCTCGAGTGGGACGCGCTCATCGACCGCATCAGCGGCGGCGAGCGGGACTTCGACGGCGTCATCCTGGCCTGGGTCGGCGAGTTCCGCGTGGAGGACTCGGGGATCTTCCACTCCCGGCACGTGGACGGGCCGAACGCATACTCGGGCACCAGGAATCCGGAGCTCGACCAGCTCATGGACACGCTCGGCCTGGTCATGGACCGGCACGCCGCGCGCCCGCTGTGGTCGAGATACGAGCAGGTCCTGGCGGAGGAGCAGCCTTACACGTTCTTCTATTTCCTGGAGCGTCTCATGGGCGTGCGCGACGCCGTGCAGAACCTGAAGCTCGATGCCCGGGGCGAGTGGGTGAACGTGAAGGACTGGTGGATCCGGAGCGCCGGTCGTTGAGCTGCCGTACGGACATGTGAGAGGCGTGCAAACCGGTGCGGTGAACGGAGTTCGGGCGGGCCTGGAGACGAGGTGGCGAATGCCCTTGACACCTCCCTCGGGGGGGGCACATAATCCGACCCTCTTTGTTTGCGCATCCCGGCTCCTCTCCCGGTCTGGCGGGTCAGGCGTCTCGTCGAAACCAGAATAGAGAAATCACCGGCTGGAGGTCTCCTTGCTGGCGATGCGACTGTACGGCGCGCTGCTCCAACTCCCGGGCATCGACGCGCCGGATCTCACCTGGCAGGAGGCGTTGAGTCAGTACTGGCGTGACCTCTCGTGGATGCGGTGGCCCCTCGCGTTCTGCGCCGTGCTCGGGTTCGTCGTGATCGTCTGGAAGTTCGTGGACCTCAGCGCCAAGGCCGCGAGGACCCGGATCATCCTCAAGGAGATCGACGAGCTTCTTACGCAGAGGCGGATCAAGGAGGCGTTGGAGCTTACCCGCGATACGAACGCGCCCGTCGCCAAGATCCTCTATGCAGGTCTCGAGCGGGCCGATGAGGGTACCGAGCGCGTCCTCAAGGCCATCGAGAACCAGGGGCTGATCGAGATGGGCAAGCTCGAGAAGGGTCTCGTGGTCCTCGCCACGCTCACCAACATCGCGCCGCTCCTCGGCTTCCTGGGGACCGTGATCGGCATGATCATCGCCTTCCAGGCCATCGAGGCCGCGGGGGAGGTGGAAGCCACCCTGGTGGCCGGCGGCATCAAGGTGGCTCTGCTGACGACCGCGTTCGGTCTGATCATCGCCATCCCCGTGTCCATCGGGCACAACTACTTCGTGTCGCGCGTGGATGCGCTGGTGATCGACATGGAGGAGTCCGCCCAGAAGATGGTGGACACGCTCCACGCGATCGAAGCGGGCAAGGCGGGCTGAGCCCCTCCGGGACGGCGTTCGGCGGGGCCACCCCCGCTCCATTTTCGTTGGTTTGATGAGACGCGCGATCGCTCTGCTGCTCTTCGGCGGACTTCTGGGACGGCCGGGTACGACGGTCGGCCAGCCAGCCGTCGTACCCCTGGATTCCGCGCTGTCGGAGATGCGGTCGGGGCGTTACTGGCATGCGGCCGTGATCCTCCGCGACATCGAGCTGGGCGGATCGGACGATCCGCGCGTGCCGCTGCTTCTCGCGAAGGCCGAAGCGGGGTGGGGAAACTGGGGGGAGGTGGAACGGCTCCTCGGAGGTGACCGCGCGCGGAGCGTCGGAGCGGAAGCCTGGCTCCTGCTCGCCCGGGCTCGCGAGGAGGCGGAGGACTGGGAGGGATCCCTGACGGCCTACCGGACCTGGCAGCGGGCAGTCCCCGATCCGTCCGCGCCGGAAACCCTGGTCGCCACGGCCAGGCTCGCACGGGTGGCCGCGGCGGCAGGGCGGTCCCATGAGGTGCGTGAGACGCTCGAGGCCCTTCGCGGCTCCCCGTGGCTCGTAGGCTGGGCGGCCGTGGAGGGGGCGCGGACGCTCGCCGACCGCGGCGACACGACGTCGGTGGTGGCTCTCCTTTCCCTGGTGCGGGACGAAGTCGCGCGCGACGCCTCGTGGCGACTCCTTGCGCGCGCCCGGACCGCGGCGGGCGACACGGCGGGCGCGGTGCAGGAGTATCTCGCCATCCGGGAGCGGGGCCCGGACTCCCGCCGGTCGGAGGCCTCGGTGGAGGCCGGGGAGCTCGCCCTGTCGCTCGGCGACAGCTCGGCGGCGCGACCTCTGCTGCTCGCGGGCCTGGGAGTGGGGCCGCTCGCCAGCCGGGCCGACGCGGCGGCGGGCCTGCTCGCGTTCGGGGACGCGGACCTCGCGCTGACGCTCCGCCTGGCGGATGTGCTGGATCGGGCCGGCGACGACGGTCCTGCGCTCCTCGCCTACGACCGCGCCGCGCGGCTCGCGGCCGCGGCGGGCGTCCCACTCCCGGACGGAGTGCGGCTCTCCCGCGCACGGCTGATCGCGACGGTGCGGTCGCGGCATCAGGAGGCCCTGGAGGAGTTCCGGGCGATCCGCGCGTCGGGGCCGGACCCGGCCGTGGGTGCCCGAAACCTGGAGCTCTGGGCGAGGCTCCGGCAGCGGCAAGGGCGAGCCGCGGAGGTCGCGACGCTCCGCAGGTGGCTCCTCGAGGAATACCCGTCCAGCTCCGAGGCGGCGGAGGTTCTGTGGACGCAGGCGCGGAGCGCCGACGATCGCGGGGACCTGGCGGCGGCCTTGCGGGCCTACGAGCGGCTCGTGACGAACGCCCCGGACCATGATCGGGCAGGAGCCGCACGCATGCGCACGGGCCGCATCCATCTCGCTCGGGGACGGGCTGCCGAGGCTGCGGGCGTCTACCAGGCGTACCTGGAGCGGTATCCGACAGGACGCAGGTGGGAAGAGGCCTCGTACTGGGCCGCGCGCGCTCTCGTCCTGGACGGGGACACGGCCGCCGCTCGGGCTCGCGTCGCCGCCCTGCGGGACAGGGAGCCCTTGTCGTACTACAGCGTCGTGGGAGCGGCGCTGGTCGGGGACGCCTACGACCTGCCGTTTCCGACCGGTGACGGGACGGGGGCTCCTCCCTGGCTCGCCGACGGAATCGCGCGTCTGGAGGTTCTCGCCGATGCCGGCCTCGTCGAGGGGGTCGAAGCCGAGGAAGCCAGGCTGATCGAGCGCGCCGGGGGCGACCCGGATGCGCTTCTGGCGGTCGCGGAAGCGCTCATCGGGATCGGTCGTCCGGTCTCGGGAATCAACGTGGGCTGGGAGCTGCGCCGCGCCGGCGTGCCGTGGAGCCTCCGGCTGCTCCGCGTCGTCTATCCGTTCCCCTACCGCGAGATCGTGCACCGCGAGGCGGCGGAACAGCGTCTGGACCCCGTGCTCATCGCGGCGCTCGTCCGCCAGGAGTCGGCGTTCGAGGCGGCCATCCGTAGCCCGGCGGGGGCGGTGGGGCTCATGCAGGTCCTGCCGCCGACCGGACGGGACCTCGCGCGCCGGATCGGCCTCGACGGTTTCCAGGACGCGAGCCTCGAGGTCCCGGACGTGAACGTGCACCTCGGGGTGGCGTTCCTGCGGGACATGATCCGGCGGTACGACGGGAACCTCCCCGTCGTCCTGTCGGCGTTCAACGCTGGCCCCGGGCGGGCGAGCCGGTGGCGCCGCTGGCCGGAGGCGTCCGATCCCGAGCGCTTCACGGAGCGGATCCCCATCGAGGAGACGCGGGGATACGTGAAGAACGTCCGGCGGAATCTGGAGGTCTACAGGTTGCTCTACGGCGTGCCGTGAGGTCGGCACGCTTGCGATCCCGGCGCTTCCGCTATCTTGCACCTCCATCGTGGTAGCCGCATCGCTCCCAGCCCTCTTCCACGAGTCCCTTGGAGATCCCCGACAAGTCCGCCCCCCGCATCTTCCTGGTGGACGCGTACGCGCTCATCTACCGGTCGTACTTCGCGTTCATCCAGCGTCCGCTGACCAACTCGCGGGGCGAGAACACCTCCGCACCCTTCGGGTTCGCCAACTTCCTCGTGGAGATCCTCGAGAAGTTCCGTCCGGAGTATCTCGCGATCGTGTTCGACGCGGGGGACTCGTTCCGCGAGGAGGTCTATCCCGACTACAAGGCGACGCGTGAGAAGATGCCCGACGACCTGCGCTCGAGCCTGGACCGTGTGCGGGAGATCGTGGAGGGATTCCGGGCGGCCGTGGTCGAGCTCGAAGGATATGAAGCCGACGACGTCATCGGCACGCTGGCCACCAAGGCGACCGACGCGGGCCTCGAGGCCGTCATCGTCTCGGGCGACAAGGACTTCTATCAGCTCGTGGGTCCGGGCGTCCATCTCATGAACCCCGGCCGGGGCGGCCCCACGGGCGTCGCCGCCGAGTGGGTGACCCAGGAGAACGCGTCGCGGAAATTCGGGATCCCTCCCTCGCAGGTGGCGGACTACCTCGCGCTCATCGGCGATTCGTCGGACAACGTGCCGGGAGCGCAGGGCATCGGACCGAAGACCGCGGTCAAGCTACTTCAGGAGTTCGGGTCGTTGGAGGCGATGCTGGAGCGGGCCGACGAGGTGACCCCGCCCCGGGCGCGGACCTCACTGCGGGAGAACGCCGACCTCGTGCGCCTGTCCCGGCGGCTCGTCACGATCATGACGGACCTCCCGATCGGGCTGGACCTCGAGAAGCTGCGCGTCCGGCAGCCGGACGCCGTCCGGCTGCGGGACGTCTTCGTGGATCTCGAGTTCAGGAGGTTGGCGGAGCGGTACGCGGCGGACGCGGCGCGACGACCGGCGGCGGACGAGCCGGCACCCCCCGGAGAACGTGAGGATGCAGCGCGCGCGGCCGACGGTGTTTCGTACCGCGTGATACGCAACGCCGGCGCCGCGACGGCACTCGCCGCGAGGATCGCCGACCGAGGCCGCGTCGCGCTGGCCGCCGAGGCCTCCGACCCGGACCCGCTCCGAGGGAATCTCGTGGGCGTCGCGCTGGCCGTGGACCCTCGGGAGATCGGATACCTCCCGTTGGGACACGAGACGACGTTCGCGCTCACGTTCGAGGGGGAGGGCCAACGGGCACCCGCGAATCTCCCTGCGCTCGGCAGCCCCGAGATGGCCCCTCTGCGGGCGGTCCTCGAGAACCCCGACATCGCGAAGGTCGGGCACGACCTGAAGCACACCGCCCTGGCTCTGTCGCGGGGCGGAGTGACGCTCCGCGGAGAGGCGTTCGACGCGATGATCGGGAGCTACGTCCTCGATCCGGGGCGGAGAGGCCACGGCCTGGACGTGCTGTCGGTCGAGTTCCTCGATCGGAAGGCGACGTCCCTCGAGGAGGTGGTCGGGACTGGCCGCTCCAGGGTGGGATTCGCCGAGGTGAGCGTGGAGCGGGCGCGCGACTTCCTGTGCGAGCGTGCGGAGTTGGCTCTGCTCCTCGAGGCTCGCCTCGGGCCAGAGATGAGCCGCGAGGGATTGGCCGATCTGAACGCCACCCTCGAGATCCCCCTCCTGCGCGTGCTCACCCGGATGGAGCTCGCGGGAATCGCGATCGACGTCGAGTTCTTCGAGACGCTGCGCGCTCGCCTGAAGCGGGAGCTGGATCTGATCCAGGGCGACATCGTCAAGGTCGCCGGCACCGAGTTCAACCTGAACTCGACGCCCCAGCTCCGTGAGATCCTCTTCGAGAGACTCGGCCTTCCCGTCCTCAAGAAGACCAAGACGGGTGCATCCACCGACGCATCGGTCCTGGAGGAGCTGGCCGCCGAGGGACACGAACTCCCTCGTCTCCTGCTGGAGTACCGCGAGCTGGAGAAGCTACGCAGTACGTACGTGGATGCGCTTCCGCAGCTGGCGAACCCGCACACCGGGAGGATCCATACCTCCTTCAATCAGACGGTGGCGGCGACCGGGAGGCTGTCGTCCAGCAACCCCAACCTCCAGAACATCCCGATCCGCACGCCGCTCGGACGCGAGATCCGCAAGGGCTTCGTGGCGGCTCCGGGCATGGTCTTCCTCGGGGTGGACTACTCACAGATCGAGCTGCGCATCCTGGCGCACTTCTCCGGCGACGAGGCGTTCGTGTCCGCGTTCGAGCACGGCGTGGACGTGCACAAGCAGACCGCGGCCGTGATCTTCGACGTTCCCCTGGGCCGGGTGACGGCGGAGATGCGGGCCCAGGCCAAGACCGTCAACTTCGCCACGCTCTACGGTCAGGGCCCATTCTCGCTCGCTCGGCAGCTGGGAATCTCGCGTGACGAGGCGCGGCGGTTCATCGACACCTACTTCGAGCGGTTCGCCGGGGTACGCAGGTACCTCGACGAACAGATCGAGAAGGCCCGCCGGACCGGCTACGTCGAGACACTCCTCGGGCGGAGGCGGTTCGTCCCCGAGATGCGGTCCGGGAACTGGAACATCCGCCAGTTCGGGGAGCGCGTGGCGCAGAACACGCCCATCCAGGGGACGGCGGCCGACCTGATGAAGAAGGCGATGATCGACGTGCGGAGCGCCCTCGATGAGGCCGAGAGTGGTACGCGGATCCTCCTGCAGGTCCACGACGAGCTCCTCCTGGAGGTACCGGCCGACGAGGTGGACGCCGTCCGCGACCTCGTCGTGCTCCGGATGGAGGGAGCCGTGCGGCTCGCGGTTCCCCTGGTGGCCGACTCGGGCGTGGGGACCAACTGGTACGAGTGCAAGGCGTAGAAGGCCGCTTCAGCCATCCGCTCGCCCCGCCCCGGCGCACATGCTTCCCGTCCGAGAGCCCGCGGAAGGGGCAGTTCCCCGTCCGCCGTGACCCGAACGGAGGGAGGACCGATGAGCCGCAGCGTGAACAAAGTGACCCTCGTGGGAAACGTGGGTCGGGACCCGGACATCCAGCAGACCAAGAACGGGACCAAGGTGGCGCACCTGTCGTTGGCGACCAACCGACGCGCGCCTGCCGGTGGGGAGGCCCAGGAGCGCACGGACTGGCATCGCCTGACGCTCTGGAACCGGTTGGCGCAGTTCGCCGAGGACTACATCCGGACCGGCGACCGCATCTACGTGGAGGGCCGCCTCGAGTACGACTCCTACGAGAGGGACGGCGTGGTCATCCCCACGGCCGACGTGAACGTGAAGGAGGTCGTGCTGCTCAGCAGTCGGCAGGGCACGGAGGACGCCGACGTGGAGGAGGCGGCGTAGGCGGTACGGTGGGGGCGGCTCCGCGGGGCCGCTCCCCCCCGAACCGTCCCGAATGGGGGGCCCCTACAGCCAGGGATGGAACCGGGGATCCACCGAGAACACGACGACCCACCGGCCGTCCCGGAGGCCGCGCGCGAAGTCGAGCCGCAGCACGTCCCATCCCAGGGAGAGACCCGCGCCGACGGAGCCGCGCAGGCCGTCCGAATCGCGTGCTTCCCAGCGGTCCGGGAGCTGTGCTCCGGCGAGCTGCGTCTGGCCGAGGGCTGCGAATGCACGGATTCCCACCCACGGAGGACGGAGGGGGTGGGTACCCTCCACCCGGGCCAGCCAGAAGCGTCGGCCCGCGAACGACCGGTAGTCGTGACCGGGAAGGGTTCCGGGGCCGCCGAGGAGGAAGAGCGTCTGGGGGGGTGCGCGCCGCGTGGCCGCGCCGCCTGCCAGGTCCGCATCGAGGCGCCAGGCGCGATCGGAGCTCTCGACCCTCCAGGCGCCGTGGACCGTGAGGGCCGCGAAGTTCCGTGCACCGAGACGGCCGACGGTTCCCGCCAGCGTCCCGCTCCCAAGCCCGGGCAGGTGGAGGGGGAGCCGGCCCTCGGCGGCCCCGAGGATCCCATCCAGGACGGGTCTGACCGGTCGGAGGTCGTCGGACGACAGGTTCGCAGCGGAGGAGTGGCGCTCCCACCTGAGGCGCAGCTCGGGCCCCTGGTCGGGGTTGGCACCTCTGAGCGTCAGCCGTGCGCCGCGAACGAAATACGGGTCGAGGTAGTCCTCACCGCCCAACGCCGAGCTGAGACTACCCAGGACCGGCACCGTCCCCGGGAAGGTCCCCATGTCGCGGAGCTCGTCCCAGTACGCCTCCACTACGGGGACCACCGCGGCAGGTGGAGTGGTCACGGAGCCGGACAACGACAGGCGCTCCCCTCCGAGGGCGTACCCTGCGGAGAGACGCACCAGCGCGTCGGGATCCGGCCGGAGCTGGACACCGCCACCGACGAAGACGCCCTCGGCACGGTTGTAGCGGAGCGCGTCGGAGAACGAGCGGAAATGGAAACGCCGGGACGACAATCCGGACAGCCTGCGGCCGATCAGGACCTGCTGGGCCCGGATGCGGACCTCCTCGAGGGAGGGCGTGGGAGCCAGCCCGACGTCCTCCAGGTCGTCGAAGAGACCTCGCTCGAAGGGGAACGCTTCGCGCTGCTGCTCGGGAACGGTGGAGATGCCTCTGGGCGTGAACGTCGTGGGCGGGAGGCGCCGGTTGAACTCGTATCCGCCGACTTCGAACCTGGCGCGGATGACGGTTCCCGCCAGAAAGTCCAGCTCAGGCATCTCACGGCGAAGCTCGAGTTCCTGGCGGTGCGGAAGCCAGTGCTTCCCGAGCCACCGCGCATTGTCGAGCGAGAGTCGGATGTAGTCGAGGTACGGATCGACGTAGGAGGCCGGCGTGAACGTGAACCTCATGCGCACGATCGCGGCCGTCGCCCGGTCCACGAACACCGACCCCACGAAGGCGTCCCGTTCGGGGTCCTTGGGGCGGACCCTGATCTCGTAGACCCGTACCTCCTCGGAACCCCCGCCGTAGCTCAAGGTGAGGGAATCGGCGAGCAGGAAGTCGTAGACGGCCGAAGCCCCTGGCGCCATCGGGTGCATGACGGCGTCCACCTCGTCGCCGTCTCCTATGCGGATGGCGTCGCCGAAGTCGTCCTGGACGACCATCAGGTGGTCGATATGGTACCGGATGTTGGTCGGGAGCACCTTTTCGTCCCGCCACCCGACGATGCGTTGCTGCGTTTCCGAGGGGGCTTCCCAGAACACCTCGAGCGCGATCTGGTCGGCCTTGACCAGCGTGCGCTCGTTCGAGTCCTGGCGGTCGATGAAGAAGTAGACGTAGCCGCGCGCCTGGGCGGTGTAGGAGCGAAAGGCGGTGTCCACCAGCGTGGAGCTACGCTCCAGACGCGCGCGTCGCACGAGCTCGAGGACACGCGCGTCGTTCCATGATTCCTGTTGCTGTGCCTGGAGGGGTCCTGCGGCCGCTCCGCCGAAGACCGCCGTGAGAGCCAGGGGTACGACTCGAAGAACCGAAAAGCGTGAACGCACGGGAACGCGAAATACGGAGGCGTCGTGACGCAGGCGGGAAGGCGCTGGTTGGTACGCTCCCCTCGGGGTGACAGTTCCCCTCGCCTCGGGAGAGCCGGGTGCTCGACTTCGTTCAGAACAGCGAAAGGCCCCGTCGATCAGGACGGGGCCCTTCAATGCCTGTCGTGGAGGATGCGGTTTCAGTCGGCGGTCCAGAAGCCGGAGAGCGATTCGCCTTGCGGGCTCTCCCTGAGCTTCTCGAAGGCGCGGTTGCGGATCTGCCGGATCCGCTCCCGGGTCACCCCGAGAAGGGACCCGATCTCCTCGAGCGTGCGCTCCTCGCCGTCGTCGAGCCCGTAGTACAGATACAGGATCTTCCGCTCGCGCTCCGTGAGATAGGTCTCGAACATCTGCTCGAGGAAGTCGCGGCGCGCCATCGCCTCCACGTCCTCCTCGATGTCGCCGCTGTCGGCACCGGCGAACCGCTCGCCGAAGCTCGAGCTGTCGCGGTCGCTCCTGTCGATGGGGGCGTCGAGGCTCAGCTCGGAGGCCGCCACGCGTCGCAGCGCGCGGATGGTCTCCAGAGGCTCGCCCATCTCGTCCGCGATCTCCTGGTCCGTGGGTGATCGGCCGAGCTGCTGCGTCAGCTGGGTGTCGGTCCGGGCCAGACGAGCCAGGTTGGAGTTCTGATTGAGCGGGATGCGGACGGAGCGGGTCTGCTCGGCGAGGGCCTGGAGGACGGTCTGGCGGATCCACCACACGGCGTAAGAGATGAACTTCACGCCCTTGTCCGGATCGAACTTCTTGACCGCCTTGAGGAGGCCCTCGTTCCCGATGCACACCAACTCGGCGAGCCCGAGCCCCCTCCCCTGGTACTTCTTCACGTAGGAGATGACGAAGCGCAGGTTGGCGGTCACCAGCCGCTCGGCCGCCTCCTTGTCCCCCTGACGGGCCCGGCGAGCTAACTCACGTTCTTCCCTGGGGTCCTGGATCAGAGGGTATTTCTCGACGTCCTGCAGGTACTGGTCGAAGGAATCCAGCCCACGAGAAGAGGAAAACATCCGTTTGCCTTGATCCTCGACGTATGAGTGACGACTCGCGCCGGCGTCGCCGGCCAAAAACAAGGGGCCCTCGGGAGAGGGACCCTGGGTCGAAGACGAGTCGAACCGGATGGCTCTCAGCGTGTTAGGCAAAATTATAAAGGCATGTTTCCGGGGTCAAAGGCCCAGCTCGGGGAAACCCCACCGAGGCCGGGCCGAGGCGCCTCAAGCGGTCAGGAACTCGGCGCGGAGGCTCTCACGGCCGGGACCGTCGAGGCGGAAGTAGAGGCTGCAGGATCCGGAACCCCCCAGCTCCACGCGGCGGAAGAAGGCGCTCTCCACGACGCCGACGGCGCGGAGGTAGCCGACGGCGACCCGGTGAGTCCGGGCCCTTCGCCGGAACACGAACAGTGGGGTGTCCCCCCTCACCACGACCCATCCGATCGCGAAGCGGGGGGCGCCCGGCAGACCATGCCCGGCCGCGGGGCTTCCGCGGAGGCCCCCGCCAGGGGCCATGACGTCGTCCTTGAGGGCGTCGCGCACCCACCAGGGGAAGTCCTCGGGATCGGTCCAGCGCGGCTGTCCCAGGGTCAGCCAGACACGCGCCCAGACGAGCCCGACCGCGAAGGCGAAAGCCCGGACCTGCGGGCCGACGACGCGGAACGCCGCCATGGATACGGCGCCGGCCACGGCCAGAGCCACCCCAGGGTGATCGAGGGCGAGGACCACCATGCCCAACACGGCCGCGTCCTCCAGGAGCGCGACGAGAATGCGGTTGGGGACCCGCCTCGAGTCCAGCCAGAAGAGGACGCCACCGCCCGTGCGGGTGGCGTGGGCGACCGAGGCCAGGATGCCCGCCACGATGGCGCCGGGCACCATGACGCCGAGGGGGTAGCCGTCCAGGAGCAGGAGAGCCAGGAGAGCTCCGGCGACCGGGCGGATGATGGCGTGGAAGGCATTCCAGAACAGCGCCGCCGAAGGGAGGAACTCGGTCAGCAGCTCGAGGACGTAGAACGTGCCGACCATCGCGAGCACGCCGGTGGAGTTGAGGTCCCCCAGGGCCCCCGGGAGGATATCCCACCACCCGAGCGCGGGGGCGGCTCCGAGGAAGAGAAGCGTGAGGTAGAGGTCCACGCCGGCGGCGAGTCCCAGCGGGGTCAGGGCAAGCAGCTCGGGGGCGAGGTCGAAGAGAAACATGGATGCGCTCGGGCCGGGACGATTCGCGAACCGCGTTGCGGCCTCTCAACATGCCGCGATTCGAGGTTGTCCAGGAAGAGGTAGGGCGCTCGCGCGATGCAACGTTCGAGCTCCGGGCGCGCTCCGCCGAGTGGCGTGCCGCGAAGCGCCCAAGTTAGGATAGGGTGACCGGCTCGGCCGGGCGAGGGGCGAGCGCCTTGCCCGCGAATCGCGACGGAGGGATGGACGATGACGCTCCGAGGTCCGAGAGAATGGGTTTCCGTGGCGCTGATTGCGGCCGGGCTGGCCGGGGGCGCGCGGTCGCCGCTCCTCGCCCAGCAGAGGGACACGGTCCGGACGGACACCATGGTGTTCCGCATCCCGGAGATCCGGGTGCAGGCCCGTCGTCCGGTGACGACGGTCGGCGGCGCGAGCGCGGTCGAGGTGACCGTCGATTCGCTGGGGCTCCCTCCCGCTCCGACCGTGGAAGAGGTTCTCCGCGAGATCCCCTCGATGCACGTGCGCACGAACTCCCGGGGCGAGGCGGAGATCTCGGTGCGCGGCTCCGAGTCGCGCCAGGTGGCGGTGCTGGTCGACGGCGTCCCGATCACGCTCGGGTGGGACGCCCGCACCGACGTGTCGGTCCTTCCGGCCGCCGCTCCGCACGAGATCAACCTGGTCCGAGGTCTCTCCTCCATCCTCCACGGCCCCAACGTGCTCGGAGGGGTCGTCGAGATGAGCGTCGCGCGAGGGGCGGCCTTCCCCTCGTCGTCCTCGGCCCAGGTCACCGCGGGCTACGACGGGACCGGCGGCTACGGCACCACCGCCTCGGGCGCCATGCCGTTCGAGACGGGCAGCGGGCGCTGGCTGGTGCGTGTCGGAGCGGGGCTCCGCGACTCGCCGGGCGTGCCGCTCGCCTCCGGCGTCGACGAGCCGGTTCCCACGGACGATGGGCTCCGTCTCAACACCGACACCCGGAGCGTGGACGGGTTCCTGGCCCTGCGGTACGCCCGCGACGCCGGGGGCTGGTTCACGCTTTCGGCCTCCACGTTCACGGCGGAGCGTGGGATCGCGGCGGAGTTGGGGGCGGAGGAGCCCCGTTTGTGGAGGTATCCGAACATCCGCCGGAGCATCGCCGTGGCCTCGCTCGGCACCGGAGACCGAGCCACGCCGTTCGGGCGGGGCGACGTGGAGGCCAGCGTCGGCGTCGACGTCGGCCGCACGGAGATCCGCTCCTACGCCACTCGCGCCTACGACCAGATCGTCGGAACGGAGGACGGGGAGGCCCTCACTACGACGGTACGACTGCTCGCGGATCACACGCTGGGTTCCCACGGGGACCTGCGTGCCGCCTTCACCTGGTCCGACATCCGGCAGGATATGGACGTGGACGACGTCCCCGCAGCCTACGAGCAGCGCCTGACGAGCGTCGGCGCGGAGACGATCTGGCGGCTCTACGAGAGCGACGAGAGCCTGGTACGCGCTCTGCGGCTCAGCTTCGGGGGCGCGCTCGATCGGGGGGATACTCCCAAGAGTGGTGGGCTCCCTTCGCTCGGCGCCGTCGAGGACTGGGGCGCCCGTGTGGGTATCACGGCGCTCGTGGGAGGTGACGAGACGCTCCTGCACGCGGGCTTGAGCCGGAGAGGACGCTTCCCGGCGCTTCGCGAAGCGTATTCGGAGGCCTTGAATCGCTTCGAGCCCAACCCGGACCTCCATCCCGAGAAGCTGGTGGCCTTCGAGGGCGGCGTGACGACGAAGCTCGGGAACGGCCAACTCCAGCTGGTCGGCTTCCGCCATCACCTCGATGGCGCCATCCGGCGCATCACGCTCCCCAACAAGAAGCGCAAGCGGGTGAACTCGGACGAGCTGAACGGGACGGGAATCGAGCTGCTCTTCTCCCAGACGACCGGTCCGCTGGAGTATGGCGGGGACCTGACGCTCCAGAGCGTGGAGCTCGTGGATCCGGCGAGCGCGCTGTCCCGGGAGCCGGAGAACCTCCCCGAGAAGAGCGGCAGTGCGTATGTGCGCCTTCCCCTGCCGGGCGGTCTCTCGACCACCTTCGAGGCACGCTTCACCGGCTCGCAATACTGCCAGGATCCGAATACGGGAGCCGATGTCGAGCTGGACGGCGGCGCCTGGCTCAATGCCCACGTGGCCCGCACCTGGTCCGTGAGGCGCCGCCCGGACGGCGTGCTGTCACGCCTCGAGACCCGGGTTTCCGTGGAGAACCTCGCCGACGAGACGCTCTACGATCAATTCGGCCTCCCCCGCCCGGGCAGGCTGCTACGCCTCCAGGTCCGACTGTTCTAGCTCGGAGGGCGACTACACTTCGCGGCGCCTCTCGCAGGGGGCCATGGACGGTCGGGCAGCGGCGTTTGACACGCCCTGCCCGATCGTACAAGCTCCCTGGTTTCTGCCCCCGTCTGGAGAGAGCACCTCGCATGGCGACCCTCCGCAAGGAAGCCCTGGAGTACCACGCCCTGGGCCGTCCCGGCAAGATCGAAGTCGTCCCCACGAAGTCGGTCGCGACCGCGCGCGATCTTTCGCTGGCGTACTCGCCGGGTGTGGCCGAGCCCTGTCGCGAGATCCACGCCAATCCGGACGACGTCTACAAGTACACGGCCAGGGGCAACCTGGTGGCCGTCGTCTCCAACGGCACCGCGGTGCTGGGTTTGGGCAACCTCGGCGCTTTGGCGTCCAAGCCGGTCATGGAGGGCAAGGGCGTCCTCTTCAAGCGGTTCGCGGGCATCGACGTCTTCGACATCGAGGTGGGCTCGGAGGATTCCCAGGACATCATCCGGTTCTGCCAGCTCCTGGAGCCGACGGTGGGGGGCATCAACCTGGAGGACATCAGCGCGCCGGCCTGCTTCGTCATCGAGCGGGCACTCCGGGAGACGATGGCGATTCCGGTCTTCCATGACGACCAGCACGGCACCGCCATCATCGCCGGCGCGGCGCTCCTGAACGCGCTCGACATCGTCGACAAGAGGATCGCCGAGGTGAAGGTGGTGTTCAGCGGCGCCGGCGCCTCCGCTCTGTCGACCGCGGCGCACTTCCAGCGCCTGGGTGTGCCGAGGGCGAACATCCTGGTCGTGGACACCAAGGGCGTGATCCACGAGGGCCGGACCGAGGGGATGAACGAGTACAAGGCGCCGTACGCGGTTCCCACGGCGGCGCGCACGCTGGCCGATGCGATGATGGGCGCCGATGTCTTCGTCGGCCTTTCCGCGAGGGGGCTGGTCACGGGGAAGATGGTGGCCGGCATGGCGGAGAACCCGATCATCTTCGCGCTGGCGAACCCCGATCCCGAGATCCTTCCGGAGGAGGTCGCGGACGTTCGTGGCGACGCGATCATGGCCACGGGACGCTCGGACTACCCGAACCAGGTGAACAACGTCCTCGGGTTCCCGTTCATCTTCCGCGGCGCGCTCGACGCGCGCGCGCGGGGTATCAACGAGGAGATGATGCTGGCCGCCACGCGGGCCTTGGCGGAACTCGCGCGTGAGGAGGTGCCCGACACGGTGCGTGGCGCGTACGACGGGTCGGACATCCGCTTCGGGCGCCAGTACCTGATTCCGAAGCCGTTCGATCACCGGGTGCTCTTCCACGTGGCGCCGGCCGTAGCCAAGGCCGCCATGGAAACGGGCGTCGCGCGCGTTCGTCTGGACATGGAGGAATACCGCGACCGGCTCCGGGCGAGCCTCGGGCCGGGCCAGGAAGTGATGCGGTGGATGACGAACCGCGCCCGGCGGCATCCCGCGCGCGTGGCGTTCCCCGAGGGGCACAACGACAACGTGATCCGCGCGGCCGGGCAGGTCGTGGAGGAGGGGATCGCGCGTCCCGTGCTGATGGGCCGGGAGCCCCGGATCCTGGAGAAGGCGCGCGCGATGGGGGTGAAGCTCTCGGGCGTGGAGATCGTGTATGCCGCCGAGCTCGAGGTCAAGCGTCACGAATACGCACAGGCGCTGTTCGAACAGCGTGCGCGGAAGGGGATGACGCTCAACCAGGCGCGGTGGAATCTCTACAAGCCGATCTACTTCGCGGCGTCCATGCTGCGCGCGGGCGACGTGGATGCCGTGGTGAGCGGAATCGAGGCGAACTACGCCGAGGTCCTGAGGCCCATGCTGGAGGTCGTCGGCGTAGCACCCAACGTCAGGAGGGTGGCGGGGCTGTACATGCTGGCGTTTCCGAACCGGGAGCTGCTCTTCCTCGCGGACACCACGGTCAACATCGATCCGGACGCGCGCACGCTGGCCGACATCGCCCACCAGACCGCGGCTTTCGCCCGGGAGTTGGGGATACGGCCGCGGATCGCGATGGTGAGCTTCTCCAACTTCGGTTCGGCGCAGCACGAGGAACCGCGGAGGGCGGCCGAGGCCGTGCGATTGATCAAGGCCGAGGACCCCGAGCTCGAGGTGGACGGGGAGATGCAGGCGGACACGGCGGTGGACGCCGTCAAGCTCCGCACCTATCCGTTCAGCGATCTCAAGGGGCCCGCCAACGTGCTGGTGTTCTCGCGCCTGTCCGCGGCCAACGCGGCCTACAAGCTCCTGAGCGAGGTGGGTGGCGCGGCGGCGATCGGCCCGATCCTCCTCGGGATGGACAAGCCGGTCCACGTGTTGCAGCGGGGGTGCTCGGTTCAGGACATCCTGAACCTGACGACGATCGCATCGGTGGACTGGCAAGCCAGAACGCGACAGATTTGAGCCCTTTCACCTCCCGGACGCCGACCCGGGACGGACCCTCTCGCCGGAGACCCACCCAGCATGACCATGCATGTCGCCGCCGCATCCCGCGCCGGAAGCCACGGGCTCGAGAACCACGGCCTGCGCCCCGCGACCGTTCACTGGAATCTGTCCCCCGCCCGGCTCTACGAGGAGTCGTTCAACCGCAACGACGGTGTGCTCGCTCACATGGGAGCCTTGTCCACGTCCACGGCGCCCCACACGGGGCGCTCGCCCAACGACAAGCTCGTCGTGCGGGATGCCACGACGGAAGAGACGGTGGACTGGGGCGACGTGAACGTCCCGATGACGCCCGAGCACTACGCGGCACTCCGGGCTGACATGGTGTCGTACCTGAACGGGCAGGAGGTGTTCGTGCGCGACGCGCGCGCCGGCGCCGATGCGGCGTACGGGATCAACGTGCGCGTCGTGACGGAGAGTCCGTGGCACGCGCTCTTCGCGTACAACATGTTCCTTCGACCGACGCCGGAAGAGCTGGAGACGATCGTCCCGGATTGGGTCGTGCTGCACGCGCCGCACTTCAAGGGTGTCCCGGCGAGGCACGACACGCGGTCCGAGGTCTTCATCGTCGCGAACTTCGCCGCGAGGGAGGTGCTCATCGGGGGGAGCCGCTACGCGGGGGAGATCAAGAAGTCCATCTTCTCGGTCCTGAACTACATCCTGCCCGAGCAGGACGTCTTCCCGATGCACTGCTCCGCGAACGTGGGCAAGGACGGGGACGTGGCTCTCTTCTTCGGGCTGTCGGGCACGGGCAAGACGACGCTGTCGGCCGATCCCGAGCGCGGGCTCATCGGGGACGACGAGCACGGCTGGAGCCGTCACGGCGTGTTCAACTTCGAGGGCGGCTGTTACGCGAAGACGATCCATCTGTCGCCGGCGGGCGAGCCCGAGATCTTCCGGGCGACGCAGATGTTCGGCACGATCCTTGAGAACGTGGTCCTGCACGGCGGCACGCGTACGATCGACTTCGGCGACGGGTCCATCACCGAGAACACGCGCGCGTCGTACCCGATCCACTACATCCCTAACGCGGTGCCTACGGGACAGGGAGGGCTGCCGCGCAATGTCGTGTTCCTCACGGCCGATGCGTTCGGCGTGCTCCCGCCGATCTCCCGCCTGACGCCTGAACAGGCGATGTACCACTTCCTGTCCGGGTACACGGCGAAGCTGGCGGGGACCGAGCGCGGCGTCACCGAGCCGAAGGCTACGTTCAGCGCGTGCTTCGGCGCGCCATTCCTGCCCCGACACCCCGGCGTGTACGCCGAGATGCTCGGAGAGAAACTACGCACCTATCACGTGCGCGTCTGGCTGGTGAACACGGGATGGACGGGAGGGCCCTTCGGGGAGGGTACGCGGATGTCGCTGGGCCACACGCGCTCGATGATCAAGGCGGCGATCACGGGCGAGCTCGACCACGTCCCCACGGAGGCCGACCCGGTGTTCGGGCTGCACGTGCCCACGTCGGTGCACGGTGTGCCGTCGGAGATCCTGAGCCCCCGGAGCACGTGGACGGACAAGGACGCGTACGACGCGCAGGCCGCCGCGCTCGCGAAGATGTTCAAGGAGAACTTCGAGCGGTTCGCCGATCAGGTGCCTGCGGCGGTGAAGGCGGCGGGACCGAGGTAGGGGGGAGGGGAACAGGGCGCTACCGCGCTTGGTTCTGGCTTCACGGAGGTCGCAGGGTGCGAAGGGAGTGACGTGGCCACCACGTGCCCGGCGCGACAGGGACCGGTCGTTGCTTCGCCGCCCCGCCGGTCCCGTCGTGGAGGCGGGCGGTCAGAGGGGCCGAATGCGGGGGATCGCGCCCGCGCGTGACGATCCCGTTTCGTGGCCAGCGGAGTTCGCCGGACGCGGTTGACTCGATTGCGGCGGCTAGGCGCGAGGCATCCGGTGGGGCGCTCTTCGTCCCATCCGATGGCAGGCGATGCCCGGCGGGTCGTGACCCGTGCGGCCGTACGGGGCAGAGCACGCCAGCCGATCGAGCGCAAGGACGTCCCATCCAGCTATGGACAGTTTTTCGGGCGCAGGACGCAGGCAGGCTCGGATGGGCTGCGCGCCGCCCCGCCTGAGTCCCTCGCGGGCTCTTGACGCTTCGTCGTCCGGATCGAGGGCGATCCGCGCCCTCCGAGGCCGACTTCGCGCCTCTGAAGCCGAGCCAGAGCCTCGGTGGACCCGCTCGTACCTTTCGGGGTGTGTTCGGTATGCTCCGCAGCTTCGACCAGGAGGTCCCCCGGATGACAGGCTTCACAGGACGGGCCGCCACGGCGGCATTGGTGCGGGAACGGGTGGCTACGGTCGAGCTCGGGTCACCCGCCGGGGATGTCCGCGAGCGGGTTGCGACGTATCGCCGCAGTTGGCCAGTCGCGTACGTGCGCGAAACGGCCGCGACGTATGGGGCCACGATGCCGTCGGCGGGCCTGGCGTCCGCGGAGGGCGAAGCTCGCGGCTCCGACGCCGGCGCGGCCGACACGACCGCCGTTCCACTCGACCTCGATGCGCTCGAGACGCTCGGGGACGAGATCGCCACGCTGGCCGCCCACATCCACGCGGCCACGCACCAGCTCCTCGTGCTTTTGGCCCGCTTCGACCACCTGGGGGGATGGGAGGTGGAGGGGTACGCCTCGTGCGCCCACTGGCTGGCGTTCCGCACGGGCATTGACCTGGGGGCGGCCCGGGAGAAGGTGCGCGCGGCCCGCGCGCTCGTGGACCTGCCGGAGACGAGCGCGGCGATGGCGCGGGGCGAGCTGTCGTTCTCCAAGGTGGTTGGTCCATACTGCGCCTCATTGCGGTAGTGGAGTGCGAGGGAGCTT
>CAYPMO010000007.1:0-116442 GCA_964412015.1 uncultured Gemmatimonadaceae bacterium
CGTTCCCATCCCGAACACGGCCGTTAAGCCCCACAGCGCGGATGGTACTGCCGGGCTTCCCCGGTGGGAGAGTACGTCGCCGCCGACTCCTTCTCGAAGGCCCCCGTCGCTCACACGTGGCGGGGGCCTTCTTGTGCCTCGAACGCCCCCAGGAGTCCGCGCACCGCCGTTCCGGGGTCGTTCGCCGCCATCACCGCTCCGACGACGGCAACGCCCACCGCTCCCGTCCGCGCCACCTCGGCGGCCCGCTCGACCGTGATGCCCCCGATGGCGACGACCGGCACCGAGACGGCCCTGACCACGGCGATGAGGCCGTGGATGCCGATCACGGCGCCCGCGTCCGCCTTGGTCGCGGTGGCCCACACGGTTCCGCAACCGATGTAGTCGGCGCCGTCGTCGGCGGCGCGCTTCGCCACGTCCGGCTCGTCGGCCGAGCGACCGATGAGGAAGCCTGGGGGGACGATGCGCCGCACGTCCGCTACGGGCAGATCGTGAGGGCCCACGTGGACACCGTCCGCCTCCAGGGCCAGGGCGATGTCCACGCGGTCGTTCACGAACAGGAGCGCCCCGCGCGCGCGGGTCATGGCCCTCACGTCCCGTCCTACATCGAGAAGCTCCCGCGGGGAATCGCCCTTGTTGCGTAGCTGCACCGCCTGGGCGCCCGCGTCCAACGCCTGATTCACGATCTCCCGTACGTCCCGGGCTCCCGCCAAGCGGCGGTCCGTCACGACGAGGACCCGGAGCGCGCGCTCGAGCGCGCCGCTCATCGTGTCCCTCCCGGTTCACGCGCGCCGGCCAGGAGCCCGGCCTCCTCACGTCTCACGGCCGCGACGGCACGATCGTGCTCGGCGAGCGTGCGGCTGAACACGTGGGAACCGTCAGGACGGGCGACGAAGTACATGTACGGCTCGGAGGCCGGGTGGAGAGCTGCCTGGATGGCTTGCTCTCCGGGAGCCCCGATCGGCCCCGGGGGCAGGCCGGGCTTGTGGTAGGTGTTGTACGGATGGTCCGCCACGGAGTCTATGGCTGCGAACAGAAGCCGCTCCCGATGGCCGCCCAGCGCGTAGAGAACCGTAGGGTCCGCCTGGAGGAGCCATCCGCGTCGTAGGCGGTTGTGGTAGACGCTCGCGATGCGAGGCATCTCCTCGGCCAGGCGAGCCTCGGCCTGGACGATCGATGCGAGCGTGATGAGCTCTCCCTCGGTCATCCCGAGGGAATCGAGCCGAGCGCGGCGTTCCGGCGTCCACACCCTCCGGTACCGCAGGACCATCGCCTCCACCACGGTGGCGATGGAGACACCGGCCGCGAACCGGTAGGTGTCCGGGAAGAGATACCCTTCGAGTCCCGGTCCGGGCACTCCGTAACGCGTCGTGACGTCCACGTCGGAGAGCTCGCGCAGCACCGCGCTGTCGGGCACTTCGCTCACGGCGGCGATCCGCGACGCGATCTGGGGGAGCCTGGAGCCCTCGGGGACCGTCATCCGGAGGGTGACGACGCGACCCTCGGTGAGCGCCGCGAGGAGCTCGCTCCACGGCATGCCGGGAGTGAGCAGGTACCGTCCGGCCTGAATTCGCCGGTCGTCACCACGGATGCGCGCGTACAACCGGAAGGCCGCCACGTGTTCGAGCACGCCGCGCGCTTCCAGGCTGTCGGAGACGGTCTCCAGAGTGGCACCCGCGGGGACGGTGACCTCGACGGGGAGACCCGGGGACCCGGAGCACCCGTGGAGGAGCAAGCACCCGATCCACGTCCAGCGCCCTGCCTTCATGCCCGGGGCCCCTCGAGCCACGACTGGAGGATGAGTGCCGCGGCGGCTGCGTCCACACGGGATTTCTCCTCCCGTTGGCCCTTCTTCAGTCCGACGCTGCGGACGGCCCGCTCCGCCCGTACCGAAGTGAGCCGCTCGTCCACGTAGGAGACCGGAACGTCCAGGCGACGGGCGAGGTCATCGCCCATGGCGCGGACCCGGCGGCACCACGGTGTTTCCCGACCTCGGAGGTCGAGCGGGAGGCCCACGACCAAGCGGGACACTTCCCGATCGCGCGCGATCGCCTCGAGACGCACGAGTGGGGGCCGCTTGCCCGACCGCCTCCGGACCGTCTCGAGCGGGGTTGCGATCGTTCCGGTCGGATCGCTCAGCGCCAGGCCGATTCTCCGTTCTCCGAAGTCGATCCCGAGCACGCGCACGGCGGTGCCTCAGAGGGAGGCGAGCGCTCCGGAGAGTTCGGCGCCTTCGACGAGCTTGCCGTACAAGTCGTGGATCGCCGAAGCGTTTCCGAACGCGAACGAGCAATGCCCGTCACCACGCGCGCGACAGCTCACCTCGAGGACGGCGATCGGACCTCCGGCCAGAGAGGTCAACATGCCCGAGAGGAACCCTGTGCTGAACGAGCACGACGCGTCGTCACTCTTCGGTCCGCCTCCTTCCACCCAGTCGGGACTGGTCAAGGTGCCGACGGCTTCGTGGACCACCTCGTGCGTGAGGGTTCCCCAGCCCCTTCGGGAGAAGAACGCGGTCACTCCGGCCCAGAATGCGTCGGCTGGGATCGCCGTGACGTCTCCGTCCAGCGAGGACCGGAACTCGTCCGCCGCGGCCGAGCCGGCCGCGTACCCGGCGGCGTGGAGGGCGCGGATCGCCAGCAACGGGCCCGCTTCCTTCGCCACGGCATCTCGCAGGTGGCCGAAGACGCTGGCGGGGACGGCGATCTCTCGGTAAGCCCCTCGAAGGGCGTCCATGATGTCTCTCCTGTCTCGTCGGGCAGAACCGGGACCGCTAATATAGAACAAGGAGGAGCCCGCCGAACGGGCGTGTGAGACGCGAGGAGGATGGGATCATGCAAGTGGATCGTGGAAGCCAGGTTCTGAGCTTCGTGTCCGGACTCCTTCTGGGTGCGATCATCGGCGCCGGGGTCGCCCTGCTGGGCGCGCCCGACGAAGGGACCGCGACACGACGCCGACTCCGGAGGGTCGCCACGAGCGTGAAGGACAGCGCGAGCGATCGCTGGGACGAGCTCGCGGAGGACGTGAAGGACCGGGTGGATTCCGCCCTCAAAGAGGCACGCAAGCGCCTGAGCGGCTGAGGAGTCGGGGAGAGAGGGCGACTCGGGACCCGGCAGGAGAGGATCCCGCGATCGACCGCTGCCCGGGGCGTGCCCACGGCGGAGCCGTTCCCTACGGACGCAGGGCTGCGGCCGGCGGCCACCGCCGGAAGTGTACGCCCGCTGCGCTCAGCACGGCCTCGAGAACGGCTACGTCGGCCTCGCGCGTGACCAGGGCCAGGTCGCAGGTGGCTTCGGAATCCGCCGGTGCCGGCACGACCTCGACGGGGATGCCGGCCTCCTCGGCCACCTCCTCGGCCCACAGGGCCGCCGAGGTGGTGTCGAAGACGAAGGTGCCGTAGTCCGACGCGCCCATCGCTGCGCCTGCGCCCCTACCGCGGAATCCGGAAACGCCGCCCGCCCGCCGTGTCGCAGTACTCCGTCGGTTCGGTGCCCGGGATGTAGTACTCCAGGTACTGGTCCTCCACGGCGCACCACCGCGACGCCAGCTTGCCGGTCTTCCGGTCCACCAGCAGCGTCGTGAGCCCCGACGGCGTGGGCCAGGGTAGGGGCAGGGGGCGCACGGGCTCCACGGCTGGAGAGCCATCCTCCGTGGCCTCCAGCCCGGAGTACACCTGCCGCATGAACCGACCCCAGACGGGAGAGGCCAGACCGCCCCCCGTGGCTTCGCGACCCCAGCCTGTCTTGAACAGGGGGATCGGGCGATCCATCCCGAACCACACGGCCGCGAGCAGGTCGGGGGTGAAGCCGACGAACCAGACGTCGGTGCCGTCGTTGGTCGTCCCGGTCTTGCCGGCGGCCGGGACGTCCCTGGACAAGCCCGCGATGAGCCGCACTCCAGTGTATCCCGTCCCCCGGACCACGACATCCTCGAGCATGGAGACCATGATGCGCGCCGCGAGCGAATCGAGCACCTGCGTCCGCTCCGGCTGAGGTTCCCAGAGGACGCGGCCACCCGAGTCCTCCACGCGGAGGATCGGGAACGGGCGCACCTTGGTGCCCATCGTGGGGAACGCGGAGTAGGCCTCGGCCATCTGGATGGGGATGACTTCGACGGCGCCGATCGTGGTGGAGGGATATCGCTCGATCTCCGTCCGGATGCCCATGCGCCGTGCGGTCTGGGCGACCGTCTCGATCCCCACTTCCTCCCAGCCGAGCTTGATCGCGATCATGTTCGTCGAGGTGTAGAGTCCCTCGCGCAGGGTCATCGGCCCCTTGAACTCGGGCTCGAAATTGGATGGACGCCAATCCTCGCCGCTGACCTGCTGATAGACCACCGGGGCGTCCACGACGATGTGGGACGCGGGGATCCCGGAGGCGATGGCAGCCGTGTACACGAACGGCTTGAACGCCGATCCGGCCTGCCTCCTCGCCTGTCTGGCCCGGTCGAATTTCGACTGCCTGAAGTCCCGACCGCCGATCATGGCTCGGACGTGTCCGGTGGCGGGGTCGAGGGCGACGAACGCGCCCTGGAGGTAGGGAGTCTCTCCGGGGAACGTCTCGACCGTGTCGAAGTCGGAATAGGGGCGGTGCGGGAACGCCGGATCGCTCTCGATGGCGGCGAAGCCCGCGTCGAGCGCGGCCTCGGCCGCCTTCTGCATGTCCACGTCCAGAGTGGTGTAGACCCGCAGACCATTGCGGTAGATCTCGTCACCGAACCGGGAGTCGAGGATCTGCCGCACCCACTCCTCGAAATACGGCGCCAGGGAGGACGACGTCGACTCGGGCTCGCTCTCCGGGAGCGGCCACTGTCTCCAGCGCTCCGCCTCCTCGTTCGTCAGATAGCCTTCGGCGGCCATCCTCGACAGCACCCGGTCGCGCCGCGCCCGCGCGTTCTCGGGGTGCCGGAACGGGTCGTAGAGACCCGGGTTGTTGAGGATCGCGGCCAGGAGCGCCGCCTCCGCGGTATTGATCTCCGTGACGCTCTTGCCCAGGTAGTTGCGCGCCGCGTTCTGGAATCCGTACCCTCGCCCCATGTAGAGCTCATTGAGATACGCTTCCAGGATCTGGTCCTTCGTGTACGACTGCTCCAGTTCGAGCGCGACCTGGATTTCCTTGAGCTTGCGTACGTAGGCGCGAAGCCCTCGGCGCTCGAACCCGATCTGGTCGAACATGTTGCGGGCCAGCTGCTGGGTGATCGTGCTGCCGCCGCCCAGGTTCTGTCCGGTCAGCTTGCCCACCACCGCGCGGGCGATCCCGCGAGGGTCGAAGCCGTGGTGTCCATAGAAGCGGTGATCCTCGATGGCGACCACCGCCTGGGGTACGTACTCGGGGAGAGCCCGGATCGAGATCGGCGTCCGTCGCTCGAAGCCGATCTCGGTGATGAGCCTACCGTCCCAGCCGAGGAGCTTGCTGGTCTGCTCGGGCTCGTAGGTCTTGATCTGGGCAACGGACGGGCAGGCGTCGCCCGCACAGAGATTTCTCCAGACGCCCCAGGCCCCGCCCGCTCCGAGGGAGCCGACGAAGGCCCCCCCGTACAGATAGAGCCGCGGATGCCAGAGCGCCGACAGCGCGTGCCGGATTCGGAGGGTCCTCTTCTTCGACGTGGCCATGGTCTCCGGGGGTGGGAGTCTCCCACCTTTCACGACGCAAGTCCGATGCCAGGCGATCGGGTCGGAGCGTCCACGCGCAACCTAGCGACGCCGCCTCGTCCGGCTCAAGCCGAGCCGGCGCCTTGACCCGCTCTCGGGGCTCCGCGACTCTCTTGGATTAGCCCCGCGATCGTCGGGGGGCTGCGTACCCGTGCCGGAGCGCCAGCGTGAAATCCACGCCCCGCAGAGTCGAGAAGCCTTGGGGGCACGAGCTCATCTGGGCGGAGACGGACCTCTACGTCGGCAAGATCCTCCACGTGAAGGCCGGGGAGGCTCTGTCCGTGCAGATGCACGAGGTGAAGGACGAGACGCTGCACCTCCTGTCGGGGAGGATCGAGCTCTGGGCCGGTCCGTCTCCCGATGAGATGGTGGACGTCCGTTTGGGTCCGGGGGAGTCCTTCCGCGTCCGGCCGCGGACCGTGCACCGCATCGTGGCGCTCGAGGACGCCGACGTGCTGGAGGCCTCCACGCCTCACCTCCAGGACGTGGTCCGATTCCAGGATCGCTACGGTCGGGCGCCCGAGCGCCCGTGAGTCGAACACCGACCACCTCCATCGTGGTGTTCGCCCTCGGTGCCAACCTGGGCGACCCGCTGGCAGCGCTGCGTCGGGCGGTGGGCCGGCTCGCGCTCGAGCTTCGAGGAATGCGTGTCTCCGCCGTGTATGCTACGCCACCCGAGGGGGGAGCGGATCAACCGCCGTACCTCAACGCGGTGGTCGCCGGAGAGGGGAGCATGAGCCCCGAGGATGCCCTCGCGGTCGCGAGGATCCTCGAGGAAGAGGCGGGCAGGGCGCGTCCATACCGGGGGGCACCTCGGTCGCTCGACGTGGACGTGCTGTTCGTCGGCGACCGGATCGTGGACACCCCCGACCTGCGTCTGCCCCACCCTCGGTGGCGCGCGCGCGACTTCGTCGTCGTGCCCCTGCTCGACGTGGCTCCCGACCTGACCGACCCCGAAAGTGGAGTAGCCGTGAGGGAGATCGCGCGCGCGTCGGGATGGGACGCGCGCCGGTTCCCCACCGTCGTCGGTCCTGGCGCCCTGCTCGCGAGTGCGGAGCCATGAAGATCCTGGTGCGCGCTCTCGCGGCCATCGTCACGCTGGCGCTCGCGGCCTGTGGCGGCGGGGCGCAGCAGGGGCCGCAAATGGTGGTCTCGTCGGATCGGGAACTCGGGGACCTCGCCGCGTCGTTGCTCCCGGACCTGGCCCGCCGCTCCGGCCTGACCCTCTCGGAGCCTGTGCGGCTGGAGAAGCGGTCCCGGGCACAACTGATGGGTTATCTCGGCCACAAGCTCGACGAGGAGCTCTCCGAGGAGGAGGCACGACGTATCGTCGCGGCGTACGCGCTCCTCAATCTAGTTCCCGACACGCTGGATCTGCGGGCCTTCCTGCTCGGGCTGTACACCGAACAGGTGGCAGGCTTCTACGAGCCGGACTCGGCCGCGCTGTTCATCCTGGACGATCAGCCGGCGTCCGTCGTGCAACCCTTGCTCGTACACGAGCTCGTGCATGCCGTCCAGGACCAGTCCGCCGACCTCGAAGCGCTCACCGACCGTGACCTGGGCAACGACCAGGGGAGGGCGGCACAGGCGGCGATCGAGGGACACGCGACCCTCGTCATGCTCGAATACCTCACGGAGCGGATGAGGGGCGCGCCCGTGGACCTGGGGAAGATGCCGGAGTTTGCGACGGGCCTGAGCGCCGAGCTCGAAGGAATCGGGGCCCAGTTCCCCGAGCTGGCCGACGCTCCCGCGGTGATCCGGGAGACGCTGCTCTTCCCTTATCTCGAAGGCATGAGATTCGTCCAGGACCTGTGGGCCAGGGAGGGGCGGGTCGCCCCGTTCGGCTCCCATCTGCCGTTGTCCACCGAGCAGGTCCTGACGCGTGACCGCAGCGATGCACCGGTACGGCTGGCGCTGACCGTGGAAGGGGGGCGGGTCCGGCACGAGGACGACCTCGGCCGTCTCGAGCTCGGAGTGTTCCTCGACACGCTTCTCGGCGAGGGGAATGCCGGGCTCGCCGCCGGATGGGGTGGTGACCGCTATGCCCTGATCGAGGCAGCGGACGGAGCGGAAGGGTTGGCCCTGGTCGTGGCGTGGGACGATCCGTCGGCGAGGGACCGGTTCGTCGCGGCCCTCGCGGGCGCGCTCGGACGTCTGCCGGCACCGGCGACTCTCGTGCCAGTGGAAGTGAACGGGCGCGCGGCTACGGTGCTGCGCGTGGGGCTCTCCGCCGGCGTGCGCGTGCGCGCCGCCGTGGAGCGGTGACCCGTGCGCGCCGACGCGCATGATGCCTCTTGGGAGGTGCCCGTCCGCTCGGGAAGGGGCACGTATCCCGTGTTGATCCAGCCAGGGCTCCGTCACCGCCTGCCCGAGCTTCTCGTCGCCCACGCGCCGGCGCACCGCTACGCGGTGATCTGCGATGCGAACGTGGAGGCGCTCTACGGACGTGAGACGTTGGAAGCGTGCCGTGATGCCGGGTTGGTGGCCGATATGTTCTCGTTTCCGGCCGGCGAGGCATACAAGACGCGCGAACAGTGGTCGGTCCTGACGGATCGCCTCCTCGACGCGGGCCTGGGGAGGGACGCGGCGATCGTGGCCGTGGGTGGGGGTGTGACCGGAGATCTCGCCGGCTTCGTCGCCGCCACGTTCATGCGGGGTATTCCCGTGGTTCAGGTGCCGACCAGTCTCGTGGGGATGGTCGACGCGTCCGTAGGCGGCAAGACCGGCGTGGACCTCCCTGCGGGGAAGAACCTGGTGGGAGTGTTCCACCCGCCCAGGGTGGTCGTCATGGATCCCGAGACCGTGGCGACGCTCCCCGAGCGCGAGCGCTCGGAGGGGCTCGCGGAGGCGGTCAAGCACGGCGCCATCGCGGACGCGGCGTATTTCGAGGAACTGGCGCGCGAGAGCGGCGCCCTGCTCGCGGGAGATCCGGGGGCCACGGCGCGGGCGGTGGCCCGATCGGTGCAGATCAAGGCGGGCGTGGTCTCGGAGGACGAGCATGAGGCGGGATTGCGCCAGATTCTCAACTTCGGACATACCTACGGCCACGCCCTGGAGGCGGCTTGCTCATATCGGATCGGCCATGGAACGGCCGTTGCCGCAGGGATGGTGCTGGAAGCCCGGCTTGGAGAGCGGGCAGGGGTCACCGAGGCGGGCACGGCCCGCCGCCTCGAGGAGGTGCTGCGCACCTACGGTCTGGGGAAGGTCCCGCCTCTTCCCGAAGGGCCGGGGTCGGTGTTGGAGCGTCTTACCTGGGACAAGAAGCGACGCGCTGGAGCGGTGAGGTTCGTGTTGCTCGAGCGGATCGGCGCCGTGGCCGGCCCCGAATGGAGTCGTTCGCTCTCCGAGGACCTCGTGGCCGCGGTGCTGAACGAGGTGCCCGGCCGGGAATGAGGGAGACTCGAGCGCTCTTGGACGGGTCCCGAGTGCCTCCCTATACTTACCGACACCCCGAATCCCGGAGGGAGGTGACATGGCGCTCTCGGAGCGCTGCACCGGCCTGAACGTCGCGTCCGCGCTCGCTCTTCGAGCGACGACGGATCCCGGGCGCCCGCTCCTGCTCGCGCCGAGTGGCCCGATCACGTTCGCGCAGGTCGACAGTCACTCCGACGCCCTCGCGGCCGCGTTGAGCGGACTGGGACTCGGACGTGGTGATCGGATCGCCCTCGTTCTGCCCGCTTGCCAGGAATTCGTGGTGTCCGTGTTCGCGGCCGCGAAGCTCGGCTGCGTCGTGGTGCCGGTGGATCCGCGGGAGCCCGCCGCCGAAATCCAGTACAGACTGCGCCACTCCGAGGCCGCGTGCGCGGTCACGGCGGAACACGCGTACGGAATCGATTTCCTGCAGTTGTTCGAGGACCTCCAGATTCGTCTTCCCGAGCTCCAGTATCTCGTGACGGTCGGTGAAGAGAACCTCTGGTACGACGACCGGATCTTCCAGTACGAGGATCTGCTCTCGGCGGGTGCCGGCAGGGACTACCCCGAGGCGGGCATCAAGCCGGTCGAAGATTGCTTCGCGATCCTGTACACGTCGGGCACCACGGGGAAGCCCAAGGGAGTCGGGCTCAGCCACAACAACTTGGTGTCGGTGGCGGCCGGGACGGCTGACGCGCTGGGGCTGGACACGAACGACCGCATCGTAGGCGTGAGTGGGCTGCACCACATATTCGGGCTCGCGCCGGGCCTGCTCTCGGCCACGGTCTCGGGCGCGGCACTGGTTCTCGAGGACGAGCCGGACGCGGGGCGAACGCTCGATCTGATCGCCGAACACCGGGCAACCGTTCACTACGGGGTGCCGACGCTCTTCGTCGCGGAGCTCATCGAGCAGGAGCGCAGCCCACGGGACGTCTCCAGCCTCCGCGTCGCGATGCCGGCGGGCGCGCCGGTCAGCCGTGAGTTGGTGTATCGCATCCGGGAGCGACTTTGCCCGACCGTGCTGGTGGGGTATTCGCTGACCGAGATGTCGTCCACGGTTTGTATGACGACTCCCGCCGACGGCAGCGAGCAACAAGCCGGCACCGTGGGGCGACCCCTTCCGGGAACGACGGTGAAGGTCATCGAACGCGATGGCGAGGAGCTTCCCGCCGAGAGCGTGGGGGAGATCGCCGTGAAGGGCCCGGGCGTCATGCTGGGCTACCACCGCCAGCCGCGGGAAACGGCGGCGGCGTTCGATCCGGAGAGCTTCCTGCTCACGGGGGACCTGGGGATGGTGGACGAAGGCGGGTACGTGCATTTGGTGGGCAGGCGCAAAGAGGTTATCATTAGAGCTGGCTTCAAGATCTACCCCCGGGAGGTCGAATCTCGACTGGAGGCGCACCCGGCGGTGAGGGAAGTGGCGGTGGTGGGACTCACCGATCCGCTTCTCGGTGAAGCCAGTTGCGCCTGTATCGTCCCGGAGGAAGGGGCGATCGTGACCGACCAGGAGATCGTGGACTGGTGCCGTGAGACGCTCTCGGCGCAGAAGGCCCCCGACCAGGTTCGGTTCTTCGACGCCTTACCGAAGACCGGGACAGGCAAGGTCCGCCGCGTCGAGCTCGCCAGGATGTGTCGATCCTAGGGCTCCCGGGCGGAAGGCTTCGGCCGGCCGCGGCGTCCAGCAGGGACGTCGACAGGCTTCCCCGACCCAGCCGCGATCCGAAGGACGTGGCGTAGGTGGGGAGGTCTCGCGGCCAAGGACAATTCGGTCAGCGAGAAAAAGCGATGCTCAACCCGTTCTATCGCGCCCCTCATCAGGGGGGCGCCGGATTCGGAACATCCGAATCCACGCACGCGGCGCTCCTCATCGACTTCGACAACGTCACGATGGGGATGCGCAGCGACCTCTCGAAGGAGCTGAAGACGCTCCTCACCTCCGACGTCATCAAAGGCAAGGTGAGCGTTCAGCGTGCCTACGCCGATTGGCGCCGTTACCCACAGTACATCGTGCCGCTCTCCGAGGCGTCCGTGGACCTGATCTTCGCGCCTGCCTACGGCAGCAACAAGAAGAACGCCACGGACATTCGCATGGCCATCGACGCGCTCGAGCTCGTGTTCGTGCGGCCCGAGATCGGGACGTTCATCCTCCTCACGGGAGACTCGGACTTCTCGAGCCTGGTGCTGAAGCTGAAAGAGTACGGCAAGTACGTCGTCGGCGTGGGGATCCAGGAGTCGACGTCGGACATCCTCGTCCAGAATTGCGACGAGTACTACTCCTACACGTCGCTCACCGGTCTCCGGAAGACCACCGAAGCGCCGGGAAGGTCCCAGGATCCCTTCGTCCTGGTGAAGGACGCCCTGAAGCGGATGGCGGATCACGACGACGTGATGCGATCGGACCGCCTGAAGCAGGTGATGCAGGAGATCGACCCCACGTTCGATGAGGGTGCCCACGGCTTCAGCAAGTTCTCCAAGTTCCTCGCGGAGGCCTCGTCTCGCGGTCTGGTCAGGCTCCACAAACTCGATAACGGGCAGTACGAGGTGGCGCTTCCTCGTGCGGGCCGCGCCCGCAAGGACGAGGGAGAGGAGCGTGAGCCGCGCAAGGAGCGGGGCAGGACACGCGGTGAGGCCCGGGAGCGCGAGGCGCGACAGCCTTCGTCCAAGGAGGAACCGCATCGTGCGGAGGCCCCGAGGGACGAAGCGCCCGAGGCGCCCGCCGGCGAGGATCCTCTCAAGGCCGGCTATGCCCTCATGGTCCGGGCTCTGGAGGAGTTTCGCGGGGCCGGGCGGGATCCGGTGCGTGATTCCGACGTCAAGCGGAAGATGCTGGAGATGGACTCGGGCTTCGACGAGACGGAGCTCGGATTCTCGAAGTTCAGCAAGTTCCTCTCCCAGGCCGAGGAACACGACGTGATCCGTCTCGTTCGGAACGATGCGGGCAACTTCGAGGTCACGCTCGACGCCGGCGGGACGCCGAAGGAGGCTCGCCGCAGGAAGCGCCGCAAAGAAGCGGAAGCGCCGACGGGGGACGAGGCTCCGAGCCTCTTCGGGTCGTTCGCCGACGACGGGTCGGCCGTGACGTCCCAACGGGCCGAAGAGCCCGGCTCGCAGGTCGAAGAGCCCCGACCGCGGATGGTGGAGATCGATCCTGCGGAGCTCGGTGACGAGGGACTCCGGTTGGGGCCGCGCCGCGGGTCGACACGCCGCCGTGGAGAGGATCATCTGGTTCTGCTCCCGGGTCAGGTGGTTGCGGGTGCCGAGGTCCCTTCGGAGGGGACCTCGGGGCCGGGGCCGGTCCTGGACGGTGCGCCGGCCGCCGCGGTACCAACGCCCGCGGGCGACGACTTCGATGCCGCCGCGCTCGGCTTGCCGACGGACCCGGCCGCGGTGGTCCGCTATCTGACCCATCGTTACCGCGGCGTCGGGGAGAAGACGGCCGAGCTGCTCGTCGAGCGGTTCGGCGCGGACCTGTTCCGGGTGTTGAGGGACGATCCGGTCGCGATCAGCAACACGGTGACGCCCAAGCGCGCGGAGCAGGTCCTCGAGGCGTGGAGGGTCGACTTCGAGCGGCGCAGGGGCCGGCGCTCGGGCGGGACGCCGGAGGTGCAGGACGGTCGGGGCGGAGATCGGGGGCGCCGCGGTGGCCGGCGCCGTGGGCCGAGGGGACGGAGCGAGTCCTGAGCGGGCGTGTGATGACCCCGGAGGCGGGGGTGCTCCCGTGGCGCTCCGGTCTTCCGCCGGCCACGTCCTTTCCGCCCGATCTCTTCCGGCGACCGGTCGCGGAGGTCGCGCGCGCGTTGCTGGGAGCGCGTTTCGTCTCCACGGTCGGCGGCGAACGGACCGCAGGCGTCATCGTGGAGACGGAAGCCTACGGCGGCACCGACGATCCCGCCTCGCACGCGGCGACCCGTCATGGGTCCACGAGGAGGAATGCGTCCATGTTCGGACCGCCTTGTCGCGCCTACGTCTACCGGAGCTACGGCGTACACTGGTGCGTGAACGTCGTGACGGGAGACGAGGGGAAACCTTCCGCGGTACTTCTGCGCGGGGTGGAGCCGCTGGAAGGTGAGGCGACGATGCTGCGGCGCCGTTCCGGGCGCGTTCCCCTCGCAGCGGGCCCTGGGCGGCTCTGCGAGGCGCTCGCGATCGACGGAACCCTCGACGGTCACGACCTCCGGGAGCCACCCCTGTGGCTGGAGCCCGGATGGCGGCTCGAGGAGCGATGGGTCGGTGTGTCCGGTCGCATCGGCGTCCGGGTGGCGACGCACGCCCCCCTTCGGTTCTATGTTTCAGCCTCCCCTGGTGTATCCCGGCTCCCCAACCGAACCAACCGAGGATGAGCGATCCCACCTGGACGTCGGTCCTTCCTCCTGTTGTGGCCATCGCTTTGGCGATCCAGACCCGACAGGTCTACCTGTCTCTGGCCGGTGGCATCGTTCTCGGCTGGATGATCGTGGAGGGCTGGAATCCGATCGCCGGGCTGGGTGGGGGCATCCAGGGTACGGTGGACGTCTTCGCGGACGCGGGCAACACGCGGGTGCTCCTGTTCACGCTCGTGATCGGCTCGCTCATCGCCACCGTCGAGTCGTCGGGGGGCGTCCGTGGGTTCGTCACGTACCTGGAGAAAACGAACCGCGTGACCACGGGTAAAGGCGCCCAACTCCTGACGTACCTGGCTGCCCCCGTCGTGTTCATCGAGTCGAACATCAACATCCTGGTTCGCGGGGCTGTGGCTCGCCCGCTCTGCGACCGTTATGAAGTCTCCAGGGAGAAGCTCTCCTTGATCATCGACGGGACCGCGGCCCCGATGTGTGTCATGCTCCCGATGAACGCATGGGGCGCGTACGTGCTCCAGATCCTCGCGGGGCTGGGCGTCGCCGCTCCGCTCGAGGTCTTCGTGGGCTCGATCGTGCTGGACTTCTACGCGATCATCATGATCCTCATCGTGGGATTCGTGATCGCGCGCGGGTGGGACATCGGGCCGATGAGAGCAGCGGAGGAGCGCACGCGCAACGGGATGCTCCTCTGGCCGAACGCCACCCCGATGATCGACGAGGAGACGCTCTCCCCGAAGATCACGGGTAAGGTCCCTCCCCGGGCCCGGAACATGCTCGCGCCGATCGCGGTCATGGTTGCCTTCATGCCGATCGGGCTCTACGTCACGGGCGACGGCAACATGATGTCCGGGACCGGGACCACGGCTGTCCTGTGGGCGGTTCTCGCCGGGCTGAGCACCGCGTGGCTGCTGCTCCTCGCCCAGAAGGCGTACACGGTGGACGAGCTGATGAAGGTCGCGCTGAAGGGAGCCGGCGGGCTGGTGCCGCTCGCGCTGATCATGCTGCTCGCGCTTGCGCTGGGAGCGGTCACGCAGGAGCTCGGAACCGGGCAGTACGTCGCCGGCGTCACCTCCGGCGTCCTGCCGCCGTTCCTCTTCCTCCCGCTCGTGTTCGTCGTGGCGGCGGTAATCGCGTTCGCCACGGGGACCAGCTGGGGGACGTTCGCCATCATGCTGCCCATCGCCGTTCCGGCGGCGAGCGCGATGGACCTTCCTCTCGCCCCGTTCGTCGCCGCATGCCTGTCGGGGGGCGTGTTCGGTGACCACTGCTCTCCGATCTCCGACACCACGATCCTCTCGTCCATGGCCGCCGCGACGGACCACATCGACCACGTGCGGACGCAGCTGCCTTACGCCCTGATCGGTGGGGGGGTCACAACGGTCCTCTTCGCGATGACGGGGGTCTTCTTGTAGCTTTTTTCACCTTCCGGAGCGACGGCCCGGAAGCATGGAACCGAGAGATTACGGAGTCGAGCCGTTGAACGTCATCGTCTGCGTGAAACGCGTGCCGGACACCGAGACCCGGATCCGGATCGGCGAAGGAGCGACCGCCATCGATCCCACGGGGGTCAAGTTCATCATGAGCCCCTACGACGAGTACGCCGTGGAGGCGGCGCTACGGACCCGGGAGTCGGCGGGCACCGGCGAGGTCACGCTGGTGACCATGGGGGACGACGCGGCCCAGGAGACGCTCCGGGCTGGGCTGGCGATGGGCGCCGACAAGGCCGTTCTCCTTGTCGGTACCGTCACCATGGACGGCTTGGCCACTGCCAAGGCCCTCGCTGCCGAGCTTACATCCCGGTCCGCCCCGCTGGTCCTCTTCGGTGTCAAGGCGGCGGACGACGACCAGCAGCAGGTGGGTCCGATGACGGCCACCCTGCTCGGGCTTCCCTGCGTCACGGGCGTCGCATGGTTCGAGGTGCGGGGGGAGAAGGTTGTCTGCCACCGGGAGGTGGAGGGTGGCGTCGAGGTCGTGGAAGCGAGCCTCCCTGCGGTCCTCACGATCACGAAGGGGGAATTCGACCCGCGGTATGCGTCCCTGAAGGGCATCATGGCCGCGAAGAAGAAGCCCCTCGAGCAGAAGGCTGCCCAGGTCACCGAGAGCCGCCTGACGGTGGAGAGGCTTTCCTATCCCCCTGAGCGAGCGGCGGGACGGATCGTGGGGCAGGGTCCCGAGGCCGCGGCGGAGCTCGTGCGGTTGCTCAGGGAAGAGGCGAACGTTCTTTAGGGATCCTTCAACTTCGGAGAACGACGCATGGCGGACGTGCTCGCCTTCGCGGAGCAGCGAGACGGAGAGATTCGGGGAGTGTCCGACGAGGCCGTGAGCGCGGCGGTCCGCGTCGCACCCGGCCTGGGCGGCAGCGTACATGCCCTGGTGCTGGGGGGGCCGGGTATCGGCGCGGCCGCCGGAAGACTCGGGCGGTTCGGAGCGGCCGTGGTCGCCGTGGCCGAGAGCGAGGCCCTGGCCGACTACGACGGCCAGGCGTACGCCAGGGCGGTGACCGAGAAGGTCAAGGCCGGCGGATACACTGCGGTCATCTTCCCCGCTACCACGCTGGGGAAGGACCTGGCCCCTCGGGTCGCGGCACTCCTCGATGTGCCGCTGGCCGGAGACGTCACGGGGCTCGACACGGCGGGCGGCAGCGTCACGGCCCTGCGCCCCGTATATGCGGGGAAGGCCTTCGCCCAGGTCCGTCTGAATGCCTCGCCCGCGGTGGTCACGATCCGGCCCAACGTGTTCCAGCCGACCGAGAGCCCCGCAGCGGGAAGCGTGGAGCCGTTCGTGCCTTCCCCCGATTCACGGGATCCCAGGGTCAACGTGTTGGAGCGGAAGGCGGCCGGCGACGGCGACTTGGACGTCTCCGAGGCCACGATCGTGGTCTCCGGAGGGCGCGGCATGAAAGATCCCTCGAACTGGCACGTGCTCGAGGAGCTCAGGGATGCCATCGGTCCCGGGGCGGCGCTGGGTGCGAGCCGTGCCGTGGTGGACGCCGGGTGGAGGCCGCACGGCGAGCAGGTGGGCCAGACCGGCAAGACGGTGGCGCCGAAGCTCTACGTGGCGGTCGGGATCTCGGGAGCCATCCAGCACCTGGCCGGGATGCGCACGTCCGGCACCATCGTGGCCGTGAACAAGGATCCGGACGCGCCGATCTTCAACGTGGCCGACTACGGCATCGTGGGAGACCTGTTCGAGGTGCTCCCGCGTCTCAGCGAGGAGGTGAAGGCGCTGAAGGCGAGAGGCTAGGAGCCGCCAGGTCGCCCGCCCAGGAGCGGGACGGGGTCCTTCTCGCGTCCCCAGCGCCACACCTCGAAGTGGAGGTGGGGGGCGGTCGCATCGCCCGTGCTCCCGCTGAGGCCGATGATGTCACCGCCACGGACTGCCGCGCCCGCCTGGACGCGGATGGCGGAGAGATGGGCGTACACCGAGAGTACGGACCCTCCATGGTCCAGCCACACGACATTCCCGTAGCCCCGCTGGCTACCGGCGAAACGCACGGTGCCCGCGGCCATCGCCTTGACGGGCGTTCCTTCCGGAACCGCCAGGTCCACGCCGCGGTGGAGTTCGGGAAGGAGGCCGCGTAGTCGAAAGCCGAACGGCGACGTGATCGGAGCGTCGACCGGCCATCTCGGCAAGCCACAGCCTGCGGGCGCGAGGACGAAGAGCGCGGCGAGAGCCCACCCTGCCCGTCGGATCACGACGCGGGTCTCTCCAGACCCCTGAGAGAGGTGCCGGCCGTGCCTCCGTCGAGAACGATGACATCCACGGGGTCTCCGGCCGCGATGCGCGATCCGGTCGGCACGATCGCAAGACCCTCGACGTCGGCGAGGCCGCGCACGAGCCCGGAGGCTTGAGGCCCCGTGGGCCGGGCCCACCACTCCCCTCCCGTTCCCTCCAGACGCACGCGGAGAAACTCCGTGCGGTCGCCGCCCTGCATGTTCTCTCCCGCACGGGCGATCGCCCTCCGACGGTGGATCCTGCGGTGGCCTGCGGCCCGGAGTAGATACGGCCGGGCGAAAAGCTCGAACGTCACGAACGCCGAGGCGGGATTGCCGGGAAGACCGAACACGGCCTGCTCTCCTCCGCTCCGGGACAGCCAGCCGAAGCTGAATGGGCTCCCCGGCCGCATCCGGACCCGCCAGAACTCCAGACGCAGCCCCAACTCCTCCAGTACCCGCTTGACCAGATCGGCCTCCCCCATGGACGCGCCGCCCACGGTGACCAGCACGTCCGCCTCGGAGGCCCGCGCCAACGCGGCGCGTAGCGAGGCCCTGGCGTCGGCTGCGATCCCGAGAAGCGACGGTACCGCTCCGGCCGCGCCCGCGGCCGCGGCGAGCATCGGACCGGCGGAGTCCGGCACGCCTGCCCCGCGGCGGACGTCCTCGTACCGATCGGCGGAGCGCAGCTCGTCTCCGGTGACGAGAATCGCCACGGTAGGCCTCCGTCGGACGAGGACGTCGGATCGTCCCAGCGCGGCGAGAACGCCGATCGTGCCGGGTCCGATTGTCTGACCGGCCTCCAGGACCTTGTCGCCGGGTCGCACATCTTGGCCGGCCGGCCGCACGTTGGCAACCGCGTCCCGGTCACGAAGGACGCGTACGCGCCCGGGCTCGGCCTCGGCGTCGGTATCCTCGACGCGGATGACCGAGTCCCTCCCCGCCGGAAGCGGTGCGCCGGTCATGATCCGCACGACCTCGCCCGCTCGCAACGGGCGGTCTGCGGCGGCGCCCCCTCGCACCACGGAACGGACCGCCAGCGTGATCGGGGCCGTGGACGACGCGCCGCCGACGTCTGCGCTCCGGACCGCGTAACCGTCCATGGCCGCGTTGTCCCACGGGGGAAGGGTGACGTCGGCGTAGACGTCCTCGGCGAGGGCCCTGCCCAGGGCCCGATGCGGCGGCATGCGCTCGCACGGGAGCACTCGGCAACCCTCCAGGATCCGTCGCTGGGCCTCGCCCGGCTCGAGCCAATCGGCGGCCCGTGCCTCGAAGGCCGGGCCCGTCCGTACGCTCACGGGGTTGGGCCGGCTAGTAGCGGATGACTACGGCGACCGCCAGATGGAAGGCACTCGCCCACTCGCTCTCCTCCACCGCGGTGAATCCCAGGTCGGGGTCGCTGAAGCCCGGAGGCGTGTCGATCTTCCAGAGCGAGAACACGGCATCGCCGCGGAGGGCGAGGCGATCCGTGAGGAAGTACCGAACGCCTGATCCGAGCGTCCCGAAGAAGCTCCTGCCGAACTCGAATCGATGGTCGGACTCGAGCTGCTCGTCGAGGGTGGCCGAGCTGCCGAGGTCCATGGCGATCCCGCCGCCCGCGATGAAGAACGGAGCGACGCGGTGCCACGTGCGATCGCCGGTGAGGGTCAGCCGGAGACGGGCGTCCACGGTGCCGATCGTCGCGTCCCCCTCGCCGATCTTCCGATCGCCGACGACGACCGCCGGGTTGATGATGTCTCGGGTTCCCCTGATCACGCTCGCGACGGCCTCGAATCCCAGCGGGCCCGTCAGGTCGATGCCCCACCGTGCGCCCACGATCGGTCCTCCGGACGGCCCGAACCCGAAGCGGCCTTTGGCCGCGGACGCCGATCCGGCGAACACGCCGACTTCCTGACGGGTATCCACGAATCGGTACGCCGAAGGAACGGTCTGCGCCGCCGCGCGGGGAGGCGTGACCGCCACGAAGGCGGTGGCCGCGAGGGCAACGGCGATCTTACGGAGGGGCATGGGGTTGCGGTGCTCCTCGGGGTTGCACTGCGATTGACGCTCTCCCGCACGCCGGGCAGATTCAGACCCGACCGGCGGCCTGTCACGGGTGCGGATGACTCTCTTGGTACTCTCGGAAACCCCGATCGTTTCAGCGTCCATGGCATCATGGTCCGTCATCCGGCGTGCGTTGCTTTTCGCCGCTGTCGCCGCGGTCGTCTCGGCTATGGGGCTGAACGCCCAGTCCGTGGCGCGTGTGCGTACGGCTGAGAACGTGCGTCGGGAGCCGAACGGCGAAGTCCTGGCGCGCGTCGAGCCGGGCGCCACCATGACCGTCGTGGACCGACGGGATCGTTGGCTTCAGGTGGACCTCGATGGGTGGATGTGGGAGCGGTCGCTCCAGGCGACGGACCGGGATGGGTTCGACCTTGTCGTGTCCGAGCCCCAGGGCGAGAATCTCCGTGTGGCTCCCTCGGCTACCATCGTTGGCCGCGTGGGGCGAGGCACGCTCCTGGGCGAGGTCGAGCGACGGCCGGGGTGGATCCGGGTGCGGCGCCGGGCCTGGATCTGGTCTCCGTCGGTTGTCGAGACGTCCACCTCCGGCGCTGCGTCGGGCGGTGCGAGCGCCGCCGAGGAACCGGCACGCGGCATCGCGGGGGCGGCCCAGGGCCGCCCCCTGGCGTTCGTGCCGGCGGATGCCCGGGGAGCGGCGCTCCTGACGGCTCCCTCCGGGGATACGCTCGCGAGAACCGCTCCCGGCGTCGAGCTCGAGGTGGTGGCCCGGGAGGGGGGCTGGGCCCGCGTTCGCGTCGAGGGCTGGACGTGGCTTCCGGAGCGCGATACGGTCTCGGCGAGCGCCACGACGTCCGCGGGCGCGGAAGTCACGCCGACCGACCTGGCGGCAAACCCCACGGCCTACCGAGGCCGCGTGGTGTCCTGGGAACTCCAGTACATCTCCCTGGAGCGCGCGGAGAAGGTGAGGACCGACTTCTTCGAGGGGGAGCCCTTCCTGCTCACGCGGTTCGGAGGTTCGGACGGTCCGTTCGTCTACGTCGCCATTGCCGCCGATCGGGCCCCGGACATGCAGGGGCTGATTCCCCTGGAGCGGTTACGGGTGACGGGACGGGTTCGCACGGGGGCCTCTTCGCTCACGGGGACGCCCATCATCGACTTGGTCGCGCTGGAGCGCGCGCGGGCCCCCAGGTGAGCGTGCGCGCCTGGACCCGGGTCCTGTCGTGGGCCGCATTCCTCCTCGCGCTCACGGCGTGCGGCGACGGGCCCGTGGAGCCTTCCCTGCCGGAGCTCGAGCTGGTCATAGCCGGTGGCGACGGGCAGTACGGAACTCCGGGAGAGCGGCTCGGCCAGTCGCTCCAGGCCATGGTCCGGCGCGCGGACAACGGCGCACCGCAGGAGGGCCTGGCCGTGATGTGGTCGGTCGAATCCGGGACGGCCACGCTGGTGACCCCTGCGGTCGGCACGTCGGACGCGCAGGGCATCGTGGGCGCGACCGTGCAGCTCGGGTCCGTACCGGGGGTCGTAGAGGTCCTCGCGGTCGTCCGCGACCAGCCGGCCGCGGCCGTCACCTTCGAGGTCCACATCGCGGATCGCCCCCAACTCCTGTCGGTCTCACCGGCGTCCGCGCGCGGTGGCGACACCGTTCGGGTCCTGGGGACGGGCTTCAGCCCACAGGCTCTTCAGGACATCGTGCTCTTTTCCGGGATCCGGGGGAACGTCGTGTCGGCCGTGTCCGGCGAACTCCGGGTCGAGGTGCCCCGCTGTCTCCCCACCCGAACCGTCCAGGTGACGGTTCAGCTCGGCAAGTTGGTGAGCGACACCCTGCTACTGTCGGTTCTCGACGGCGGCACGACGACGTCCCTGGCGGCCGGCATACCGGTGGACGTCGACGATCCGGCCGGCCTCACATGCCTGCGCCTTCCGGGAGGACGGCGATACCTCGTCGTGGTGCAGTCCTGCGGGACCGTAGGTGCCGCCAAGTATCGGTTCACGCTGCGCGGCCTTTCCTCGGCCGCAGGTACCCCGGCTACGACTTCGGCCGGCGAGCGCGCAGGGATCACGGAGCCAGGACCCCTGTCCATGCGGTTCGAGACCGGATTGCGCCTGGCGGAGGCTCGCATGGTTCGGGAACGGGCGTTGGCGCCGCCGCGCTCGGAGGCCGTGATGGCCGTGGTGGGCACGGTGCCGGCGGTCGGGAGCGAGAGGACCTTCAACGTCTTGAACGCCCGGGGCACCTTCGACGAGGTACGGGCCAGAGCCCGGCTCGTGAGCGACCAGGCAGTCCTGTACGTGGACGACACCGCTCCGGGCGGTGGGTTCACGGACGCGGAGCTCGGGAGGTTCGCGAGGACGTTCGACGACGTGATCCACCCCACCGTGACGGGCGCGTTCGGCGTCCCGTCGGACCTCGACGGCAACGAGAGGGTGGCCATCCTGTTCACGCCGGCCGTGAACAAGCTGACGCCAGCGAGCTCCGACGGATTCGTCGGCGGTTTCTTCTACGGCGGGGACCTCCTGAACCGCGGCGGCAGCAACCGCGGTGAGATCTTCTACGCCATCGTGCCGGACTCCGTCGGGCAGTTCTCCGACGCGCGACCCAGGGACGTCGTATTGCGCGTGGTCCCTGCGATCCTGGCGCACGAGTTCCAGCACATGGTGCACTTCAACGAGCGCATGCTGGTGCGCAAGGCGGAGAGCACCGAGGCGCTGTGGCTGTCCGAAGGCCTCGCCCAGATGGCCGAGGAGCTCGTGGCGAGGGCCTTCGAAGAACTGGGGGACGTGGTGAAGGCCGAGGATTACCGCTCCGGCAACCGGGCCCGTGCCCGGCGCTATCTCAGCGACCCGGCGGCCGCCAGTCTCATCGTCGCGACAGGACAGGGCTCCCTCGAAGAGCGCGGTGCCGGTTGGCTGCACGTGCTCTATCTCTGGGACCGGGGTGGGGACCGGGACGTACTCGGCCTGCTCACCAGGTCCACTCTCTCGGGCACGACCAACGTGGCGTCGGTCATGGGCGTCTCCTGGAGGGAGATCTACTCCGATTGGACCGCGGCGCTCTACGCCGACTACTCCGGGAGCTATCCGTTCAACTTCCCCTCGGTTCGCCTGCGGAGCTTGCTGCGCACGGCGGCTCCGTATCCGCTTGCTCCGAAGACGCTCGGAACGGGCGACTTCGCTCGATCCGGAGTGCTATGGTCGTCCTCGGCGAGACACTACATTGTGGTGCCGCCAGCATCGGGTTTCGTGGCTCTACGGCTCGGGGGCGAGGCGGGCGGCAACATTCCTCCGGACGGGGCCTTCCGGCTCCGTGTGGTGCCTCTCTATTAAGTGAATCTTCCTCTGGGGTGTATCGTAGGGAGGGATGCCCTCTCCACGACAACACGAGCCCGACGAGCGCATGCGCTGCCCCACCTGTGGTGAGACACTTCCGCCGGGAGCCCTCCAGTGTCCCACGTGTGGCACGGAGACACCGGTGGGCATGGCGCTCATGCGTCCGGCGGGAGTTCGGCGTTGCCCCCGGTGCGGCTACCAGGGAGAGGGAATCCCCTACTTCCGCAAGGCCGGCCACGTCGCCCTGTTGGTGGGCGTCAGCCTCTTCACGTACGGCTTCGGCGGTCTCATCTATTGGCTCGCTCGCAGGCGCCACCTCATCTGTCCGCGGTGCGGGCTCGGCTGGGAGCATGCCTCCAGGGCGCTCTCCCTCACCGGTCCCGAACCCGAGCGGCGGGCCCTCATGGAGGCAGGACAGGACGACGAGCCGCTCCCGAGCGCCGGCGTGAAGCGGCGAGTATTGGGGACCATCATGGCCCTGCTCGCGAGCTTCATGGTGCTCATGGGCTTCGTCGAGTTCGAGATGGCGGCGGTCGCGGTAGGAGCGGTCATGGGAGCGGGCGGATCGCTCACGTTCTATTGGGGATGGCGGGGGCTCCAAGCCCGACGGCGGGCCGTGATGCAGGGGCTCCAGCGCAAGATCCTCCGTCTGGCCACCCTGAAGGGTGGAACCCTCACCGTCACGGAAGTGGCCGCGGAGATGAACCTCTCCCTGCCTGCCGCGGAGAAAATCCTCATCTCGATGGACGATGGATTCCGCGTCCGGTCCGAGATCTCGCAGGAAGGCGTCCTGTACTACGAATTCCCCGAGATCCGTCACCGCGAGGAGCTGAGTCCCGGCGCGTGACGCCGGAGGGTCCCCACGCGGGCCAGCGTGATTCCCCCGAGCACCACCGCGGCGCCGGTCGCCTGCAGGACGGTCGGCACCTCGCCGAGCCAGAGCCAGGCCGTGATCAGCGCGACTACGGGAACCAGGTTCGAGTAGATCGCGGTGCGGGAGTTGCCGAGCTTCCGAACGCCCCGGTTCCAGAGCAGATACGCGGTCCCGATCGCGAAGACCCCGGCGTACGCGACGCCCGCCCATACCCACGGACTGACGGAGGCCCAGCTCAGGGCCCCGAGCGACGATACGCCCAGGAGCATCAGGAACGGGGTACCCACCCAGATCGTCCAGGCGGTAACCCGGGTGGCGCCGTAGCGGCGGACGTACCGGCCGGATGCGACCGTGTAGCAGGCCCACAATACGGCCGCGACCGCGAGGAGGCCGTCGCCCTTGAGCGTGCTTCGACCCATCCCCAGAGCGTGTCCCCCCCCCATGACCACGAGGGTCATGCCCCCGAGCGTAACGGCCGACCCCACGAACACCAGGGCGTTCGGTGCCTCGTGACCGAGCGCGGCCGAGAGGAGCACCGTCCAGACCGGTGAGGTGGCCAGGAGAAGGCTGGCGTTGCCGGCGAGCGTGGATTCGATGCCCAGGATGAACGCCATCTGGTAGACGACGTTTCCGAGGATTCCGAGGAGGAAGAGCGGGAGCCGGTCGCGGGGCTCGACGGAGAGGCCGGGCCGCCGCCTCACCATGACCGCCAGGAGCGCTGCGGCCAGGGGAAACCGCAGAGCGTTGAGCGCCAGCGGGTCGAGCGTATCCAGGACCGCCTTCAATACCGAGTAGTTGACACCCCAGATGACCGTCAACGCCAGCAAGCCTATCTCGGTTACCCGATCATGACCGCCCGACAAACCCCCTCCCGGATAGGCATTGTTGTTGTGCGCGACCGAGGCGGACAGCTACCTTGGAAGAGCCCCCATGACAAGGTAAGCCACGTCTCTTCATGCACGAACCCGGAATCCTGCGGTTGGATGTATATCGGGGGCGGCGCGAGCAGCGACTGCGGCTGTCCGCCTCGTTGTACCGGGCCGATCCCCAGCGGTCCAAGATATTCCAGAGCCTGAGCCGGGTCGCCGCCCTCGTCGGGGCGGACCGGGCCGCTACCGTGTGGATCGACGAATACGGGCCCGGCCTGGTCCATCCCCACGTGGTGCTGGACCTCGTGAGCGATCGGCCCCGTCGTGCGCTCCCCGCGGAGCCCCTACGGCGGGCGTTGGAGGCGGGGGTACCCGGTGTGTTCGAGACGCAGGGCGCCGGCTTCTCGCGGGATGAAGGGCAACCCTGGACCGTTGCGGTAGCCCTCGGAAGCGACGGAACGCGGAGTTGGTTCCTGGTCGCCGACGCGGTCTCGCCGAGGACGAGACTCCCCGACGACGTGCGCGAGCGGCTTCTCTTCCTGGCGGGGAAATGCTCGGCGGTCGTGCTCCACAAGGACTTGGATGCCATGGCGCTCGAGGAGGGCGAGGGCCAGACACCCCGCGAGGGCCGTCCGCATTTCGCGGGCTGGCCCATCCTCCAGGACATCGAGGGCCGGGAGGACGACGAGTCGGAGAGCCGGAGAATCGCCATGCGGTTCGTAGTCGCCCGGCTGCCACGCCTGCTCGTGGAAGACGATCTGGCGATCCCTCGGGACCGCCTGCGTCATCAGGCGGAACGCGCGCGCGAAGAGGTAGACAAGGACGCCGCTCTGATGGAGGTTGGGCCCGAGGCGGACCTGTGGGCGGACGTGCTCGACGCGTTCCAGGAGGGAGAGCTGGAGCGTCTCGGGGCGGCGCTCCTCGCGTTGGGGGGCGCCATCGAGGCGCGGGCGCATCTGTACGGCGCGGTGGAGCTGTACCGGGTCGCCTACGATCTGTTCGCGGCCGTGGGCCAGGTCGCCGGGGCCGTGGACGCGGCTCGCTTCTCCGGACGGGTGCTGCGGCGGCTGGCCGCATGGGACGAGGCGGTCCGCTGGTATGGCATCGCCCGTGACGTAGCCGAGGCCGGTGGCCTTTACGGAAAGACCGCGCGAGTCTTGGTGGGCGTGGCGAACCTTCACCGCGAGCGCGGCAATATCCCTTCCGCTCGCTCCGTTCTGGAGGAATCGCTCACCTTCGCGGAGAGGAGCGGGGAGCGGGATGCCCTCGGACTCGTGTTCCACGGACTCGCGGAGGTGGAGCACGCCTCGAGGAATCTCGCTCAGGCCGCGGGATGGGGGTGGAGGGCCGTGGATGCCTATGGGAGCCGCGAGGACCAGGTGACGGCTCTGGCCACGCTGGGCGCCACCCTGATCGACCTGGGAGATCTGGACTCGGCGGCCGACGCCTGGGCATGCACCCGGGATCTCGCCGCGAACGACTACTACCGCCTGTACGCTCTGGATGCCCTCGGGCACATCTGCGCGTTGAAGGGCGACAGGGGCGGGTTCGAACGGTGGGCCGGCGACGCGGACACTCTCGGCTGGGAGTCGGGGCTCCTGTCCGCGAAGGCCGAGATCCTCCACTATCGCGGCCTCAGTCACCTCGCGCTCGGCGACACGGCGCGCGCCAGGGAATACCTGGAGCGCGCCGTGTCGTTCGCCGAGGAGCACCGCTTCGGCCAGACGCTGTTCGCGGCCGAACACGCGCTCCGTCGGTTGGACGACAGGATGAGACGGGACGAACCTCCTATCGTACCGTTCGCACCGTCTACCGCACCCGAGGAAGTCAGGGCGGGGCTGCGACAGATGCGGTATGGTCTGGAGGCTGGGACTCCCGCCTAGCGGGGACCCCGACCTCAGGCGTTCGGGCCGGGCTGATATGCGTTCGGACCGGGCTGATATGCGTTCGGACCGGGCTGGTACTCGGGCGCGAGCACGGGTGACGAGCCGCATGCGGCGGCACCGGCGGCCAGGGCGGATATCAGGACGAGGCGACGGATCGTCTTCACGGGGGCTCCTCGAGATTGGATTACGGCTAGGTGATCCGCAGGCAGCGCGGCGAGCAACAACATCGTCCCCGGGGTCTTCCCGGGTGGCATCTTTGTTGTACGTGGATATATCTTTTCCGAAGATATGCCCTTCCTCTGCCTTCTCACGCGCGACGCCGAGGTGGAGCGCGCCGTGCGACGCGCGCTGGAGACCCATCATGTGGTTGCCCGGTGTGGGAGGTGGGAGCGGTTCCTCGCTACCGTCCGGGAGCGCCCCGCGACGTGTGCGATTCTGGATGAGGCCTCCTTGCCCACGCTCGGCCGGCCCGCCGGTGCGGCTGCCGAGCTCCGGGCCCGGTTCCCGAGTGTGGGCGTGGTGTGGTTGGCGCGGCGCGGTTCCGACCCTCTCGACCTCCTGCACCTGGGTCGGAGCGGGGTCGAGCGGCTCGTGCTGGTCCCAGTGGACGACCTGGTGCGGGACGTGGAGGCGGGGGTCGCCTGGGCGATGGCACGGAGCACGGGCGCTCTGGTAACGCGCGAGATCAGTCCCTATCTTCCGGCGCGGATCCTCGCCACCGTCCGGTACGCGCTGGACAACGTCCACCGACGCCCCTCCGCCGCCGACCTCGCCGACAGCGTTCGATTGACCCGCCCGCATCTGAGCGTGTGCTTGAAGGCGTTCGGACTACCTTCGGCGGGGCATCTCCTGGTGTGGACACGTCTGCTGCATGCGGGGCGATGGCTCTCGGATCCTGGACGCAGCGCGGAGAGCATATCCCGCCAACTCGACTATTCGAGCGGCGCGGCGTTCCGGAGAGCCCTCCGGAGCTATGTGGGCGCCACGCCCACCCGCGTGGCCGAGAGCGGTGGGCTGGGTTTCGTTCTGGAGCGGTTTCTGAGGCGGTGCGGGTTCCGCCGGTCGGATCACGGCAGACCCACGGCTGCATGATCCAGCGACCTCAAGGGATCTACGGTCATGACGGATATGAGAGACTTTACGGATCGGGAAGGACGGACCTGGACCGCGTCGGTCGGCGAGGATACCAGGCGCGACTACAAGGGCCGGTTCTATCTGGTGATGCGGCCCGCCGAGATGCCGGACGAAGCGGTCACGCTCACCGACGTTCGCTGGAACAGCCGACGCACGGCCCAGCGAACCCTGGAGACCATGTCCGTCGTGGAGTTGCGCCGCCGGCTGCGCTCCGCGCTCGGTCGGGCTTCCGAGCCCGTGCGGGTCCCGGCTCTGCGTTGAGCGCGTTGTCAGGGAGCGGAAGCGTCGCCTCCTCCGCTTGCTTGAGGAATCACCAGGCGACTGCCGATCTGGAGCCGTCGAGGCTCGACGTCCGGATTGGCTCGTAGAAGCTCCTCGAGCGTGAGCCCGTAGCGCCGGGCGATCCGGTCGAGGGACTCGCCCCGGAGCACCCGGTGGCGGGCCGGTCCCCCGGAGTCGGTCAGGAGCGGGGCCGGGGGAAGCTGAACGACGGTCGCGAGAGGTGGGGTCCCGGGGGCGCGGTGGAACGACGCCAGGCGGACGCCGATCTCGTTCTCGATCCGCTTCGCCCGCGTCGTGGAAGGCGTACCGTTCACCAGGATCGAGAAAGCCAGACGCTCCCCGTCCTGCGACGCGACCACTCCGCTGAGCGCGGAGACACCCTCGATCGTGCCGGTCTTCGCTCGGAGGTTGCCCGCGGCCGGCGTCCGGTACATGCGGCCGAGCTCTCGCCGGTTCCCCGCAACCGGGAGGGTCGCCCAGAACTCGTTCCAGTCGGCCGACGACGCCATGCGGGTGAGCACGTCCACCAACGTAGCGGTCCGGACACGGTTCTCCGCGGCGAGCCCGGAACCATCGAGTTGAATGAGGCCCGCGGTGTCCACACCGAGCTCGGCCAGCGACGACGCCACCGCCCGCGCGGGCGCCGAGGGAGATGCGCTCCCTTCCCGGACACGACCGACGGTGCGGAAGACGAGCTCGGTGAACAGGTTGTTGCTCCTCTTGTTCATCACTGCCAGGTACTCGCGCAGTGGGGGGGATACTCGGGTCGCGAAGATCCGCGTGCGCCGGCGTGTCGTGGTCGGGGCCGTGATCGGGTTGGCGCCGAGCAACGACTCGGCTGGGTCGCGAACCACGCGGTCGGATCCGCCGATCGCAATGCCGCGAGCGTCGAGCACGGCACGGAAAGCCGCGAGCGCGAAGGTCGCGGGATCCGAGACCGTGATCTCCCGCCACACCGCGCGGCCGCCTCGTTGGATCCGACCTTCGACCACGACCGGGGCCATCGGCTCGTCACGCTGGACGAAGACCCGCCCCGGTCCTTCCACGGTGACGGCACGATTGTCCACGACCAGTCCGGAGTGCTCGGGGAGCGTGTGGACTGCGGGGCGCCAGCCCGAGCGTTGGGCCGGCTCGACGCGGATCGAGACCACGTTCTCGTTGAAGGAGAGGGCCGAGACCGCCGCGGCGAAGTAGTCGTTCAGGTCTCGCCGATTCCATCCTTCCGGCCGGAGAGGACCCGGGAGATAGGACGCGTCGCCCACGAGATCCCCTGTCACGCGGCGGACCCCCCGGGCGAGAAGCTGATCGGCCAGCTCCTCGAAGACGGTCACCTTGCTCTCGTAGAAGCGGTCCGAGATACCTGGATCCCCCGTCCCGTACAGGACGAGATCACCCCTCAGCTCTCCTCCGGCCAGTACGCCGTCCGACAGGAGCCACGTGCGGAATCGGTACCCCGGGCCCAGCTCGCGAAGGGCCGCCGCGCTCGTGAGGAGCTTCATGTTGGACGCGGGAGCGAGGGCCGTGTCCGGCATGACCGCGACGAGCGTATCCCCGCGGTCCAGGGACACGACGAACACGCTCCACCGAGCGGCGCGCCATGGATACCTCCCCAAGAGCTCCACCACCTCCGTGGCGAGGCGGACCGTCTCGGCGTCCGCGAGCCGCGGGGCCTCGGGCGCGGCCGCCACGAGCGCCGCGACGGCCGCACCGGCGGAAGCCACCCGGACCCACCAACGGCGGGTCATCGCCGGTGCCGCGCCGAAGCGGAGGCCGGCGAGGCTCGCCACCAGCTCCGCCGTTCGTTGCAGGATCCCGCGCACGCGTTCCATCCTGTCCGGTCACCGCACGTCCACCAAGGGTCCACCTGCACGTTGCTGTCGTCTCCCTGACCGGGAACGACGCCTTGGTGCCCTCGTCCGCCGAGGTGGCCCCGAGGTCTGGAAAAGGTAGCTGCGACGACGGTCGGGCGGCACCACCGAACGCTCTGGGAGAGAGCCCGCCCTTCCGCGACTCCGGCGTCGCGCCGACGGAAGTACGGGGTGTGGCCGGACCCTCAGGCGGACGGGACGGTCTTCGGCGCGCAGTCGGGACAGTATCCGGAGAGCTCGAGTCGGTATCCGGTCACGATGAAGCCGGCGGCGTTTCCGGACAGACATTCGAGCTGATCGTCCGTGAGGCCGCCGGGGATGTCCACGACTTTCCCGCAGACGATGCAGCGAGCGTGGTGGTGGGGATCGGTCCGCCCGTCGTATCGGGCCGAGCCGTCCCCGTACGTCAGCTTGACGGCGAGCCCGCATCCCACGAGGGTTTCGAGGCTCTTGTAGACGGTCGCCAGGGAGATCCCGGGCAGCTCGCGCCGGACCGCCATGAACACGTCGTCGGCTGAGGGGTGCTGATCCGTCGAGGAGAGGAAACGATAGACGGCGGCACGTTGCTCGGTGAAGCGCTGGCCGCTCGCTTCCAGAGCATGGCGTAGCACCCGCTCGTCGTTGTCCGCGTGTGTATGCATCGTGTTGCTGAGAGTGCTGGGCCGCGGCCACGCCGGCCGAGCCCCCGAAAGCTAGAAGCCGCTGCGAGGATATGTCAACTTGTTCTTGTTACTACTAACGCCGCTCTGAATCGGGTCTGCGGACCCGAGGAACCGTGACGCTCTCTCAACCGCAGCCCCTCCTCACCCTGGAGCCCGTCATCGACGCCGTTCGGGTCGGGGTGGAATCCGGCGGCTGGACGCTCGCAGGACTCCAGAAGACGACGAGCCACCAGTTCGAGGGACGGTGGGCCGGCGATAGTTCGCGGAGCGCCTATCTCTTCTTCCACCTTCCGACGGGACCCGAGTGGGCGAGCCTGGACGTCTTCCTCGACGAAACGTCCCAGGGGTTGTTGGGGAACCTCGCCTTGGTGGTGGATGCCTGCTCCCTGGACCGTCTGGGTGACCCGGGGGCCGCGCTCGCCGCTCTGGGGCGCCTGGCGAGATCCGCCGTACCGGCGGGCCACCGCACTCCCGTCACGCTCCGATTCCGGCTCGCGGACGGAGCGCGACCGCCGGGGGAGGCGGAGACGGAGATCCGCTTCAAGCTCGGGATCCCGACCCAGGCCCTCCGAGACGGAGCCTACGCCGTCGAGGCCTTGGCGGTGACCGCGGTCGAGGCCTTCCGCACGATCATGGCCGACCCGTCCCTGGAGCCGTTCCTGTCCGAGTGACGCGAGCTCCGGACCGTCGGTCCCGTAGAAGCCGAAGCCCGTTGAAGACGACGACGACCGTGCTGCCTTCGTGGCCGATCACGCCCGTGGTGAGGCCGATCTTCCCGGACAGCGCGAGGATCACGAGCCCCACCATCACGGACACCGCGAATATCAGGTTCTGACGCACGATTCCGCGGGCGCGCCTGGCGAGGTCTACCGCGTGCGCCAGCCCGTGCAGTTCCTCGCCCATCACGACGACGTCGGCGGTCTCCAGCGCGACATCGGTACCCGCCGCGCCCAGAGCCACACCAACGTCGGCAGCCGCGAGCGCCGGCGCGTCGTTGACTCCGTCGCCGACCATCGCGACCGGCCCGTAGCGTGCCCTGAGCTCCTCGAGGACGCGGCTCTTGTCCTCGGGAAACAGCTCCGCGTGGACCTCGTCCACGCCCGCCTCGCGAGCCACGGCCTCGGCCGTGTCCGCGTCGTCGCCGGTGAGCATGACCAGGTGTGGGACCCCGGCGAGACGCAGCGCGTCCATCGCTTCGCGGACAGCCGGTCGCGTACGATCGGCGATGGCGAGCGCCCCGGAATGGATCCCGTCCGTGGTGACGAACACCGGCGTGGCGGCCACACGCTCCTCGTGGGTCGCCCAGGCGGCCAGCTCGGCCGGCAGAGGAGCCCCGACCAGCTCCTCGATCCAGGTGCGCCTGCCCACCGCGACCCTGGTGCCGTTCACCGAGCCCTGAACGCCCCGGCCGGCGCTCGCCCGGAACTCCTGCACGGGGTGGGTCTCCAGTCCGCGGGCCCGGGCGGCGGCGAGCACGGCGTCACCGAGAGGGTGTTCGGAGAGGTACTCGACCGACGCCGCAAGCCTCAGCAGCCGCTCTTCCGCTTCGTCCGCTCCGTCGCCCGGCGTCGGGAGCGCCATGATCCCCACGACCTCGGGACGCCCGAGCGTCAGGGTGCCGGTCTTGTCCAGTGCCGCGACCTGCACCGAGGCGAGTGCATCGAGATGCGCGCCACCCTTGAAGAGGACGCCGCGGCGAGCCCCGTTCGCCACGGCGGAGACGATCGTGGCGGGGATCGAGATGACCAGCGCGCACGGGGAAGCGACGACCAGCAGCGTCATGGCCCGGTGGAACGACTCGTCGAGGCTCCAGCCGAGCGCCAGAGGGGGAAGGACCACGGCCAACACGCTGGCGAGGATCACTCCCATGGCATAGCGGCTCTCGAGCGACTCGATCCAGCTCTGGGTCGGAGCCTTCGCTTCTCGCGCCTCCTCGACGAGTCGGATGACCCGCGCGAGCGCGGTGTCGTCGGCGCGGCGGCCCACCACGACATCGAGCGCTCCGCTTCCGTTGAGCGTCCCGGCGAAGACGTCGTCTCCGATCGCTTTGGCGACCGGCAGCGGTTCGCCGGTCAGGGTCGCCTCGTCCACACGCGACGAGCCGGCCTCGACCGTACCGTCGACGGGGATCCGGTCACCGGGTCGGACGCGGACGACCTGGCCGGGAACGAGGTCCGCGACCAGGACGGTCTCCTCCGATCCGTTCCTCAGCCGTGTAGCCACTTCGGGCCTGAGCTCCAACAGGGCTCGTATGGAGCGACGCGTCCGACCGAAGGCATACGTCTCCAGGGAGTTTCCCGTCGAGAACAGGAAGAGCAGAATGGCGCCTTCCACCCAGTGTCCCACGGCGGCCGCCCCGGCGGCGGCCAGCAACATGAGGAGATCCACGTCCAGCCGGCGGTCGGCGAGAGCCCGCACGGTGCGTCTGAGGGAGTCCCATCCGCCGGCGGCATACGCCGCGACGAAAGATGCCTGGCCCGCCGCTGGAGCTCCGCTCCGGTGGAGACTCCAGCCCACCACGATGAACAGCGCGCACAGGACGGTCGAGACACCCTCGGCCTTCCAGGCGTCGTGCTCCAAGCCCTTGTCGCTCAAGGGGAAGCCCCGGTCGAGGGGGTGGGAAGATCGTCAGGAAAACTAACGCGGGGCGGGACGACTTCCAGGGGCGGGCCGGCCGGGACGGGCCCGCCGCCACGGGCGACCGAGACGCGGGATCCCCGAACGGGAGCGCCACTGCGCATTCGGGCCGATTCCCTTACTCTTCCTGGACCCTTCCTCGACACGCCCGCATCCGCCTGGTGCCGCCATGCACGATGTCCTTCACCAACGCCTCCTGCGCAAGATCGAGAGCCTTCCGGACGAGCAGGTCTATCAGGCTCTCGACTTCGTCGAGTTCCTCGAATCGAAATACGCCCGGACGCCCGTGGTAGAGGCCTCGGGCCTGCAGAAATTCGCGGAGAACCTCGAAGACAAGCTGAGGCGCAAGGCCGTGAGCCCGGCCACGATCCGGGAGGCGTTCCAGCTCATCTCGGCTGCGGACCGTGTCCTGTCGGGTGTATCGTCCGCCGGGAAGCAGATCCTCTCCGAGCTGGGCGAGGCCCTGGATGGCCCGGGTGAGCCGGCGGGCAACGAAGAAGCGAGTCCCCCCCGGGCCAAACGGGTTCGTGGTCCGTCGCCTTCCACGCTCGGGCGAGGGGCACGCGAGGAACCGCCGGAGGAAGGACCGCCGAGCCGTTGACGCTCCCGAGGCCTTCGTCTATCCTCACCCATGGGAGAAGTCTTCGCTCCTGTGAGCGGGCCGCGCGCCCGCCCTTCGGTGCCCTGAGGGCCCTGAGAGGCGGGCGCGCGGCTTAAGGAAAGGCCACCGATGGACGACGGCACCGACCGGCGTGGCGCTATCGTGAAGGAAGGGCTCACCTTCGACGACGTCCTGCTCGTCCCCGACCATTCCCTGGTCCACCCCAGGGACACGGACGTCACAACCCGGATCACGCGTGAAATCCGGCTCAACATCCCGCTCGTCTCGGCCGCGATGGACACGGTGACCGAGTCGAAGATGGCCATCCAGATGGCCAGGGAAGGGGGGATGGGGATCATCCACAAGAACCTGACGGTGGAGGGACAGGCCGAAGAGGTGGACCGCGTGAAGCGGTCGGAGAGCGGGATGATCCTCAACCCCATCACGCTCACCCCCGGCGCGACGTTGAGAGATGCCCATCGCCTCATGGCGCGATTTTCCATCAGCGGCGTCCCGATCGTCGAGAGCGGGGGACGGCTCGTGGGGATCGTGACCAACCGTGACCTCCAGTTCGAGACGGACCTGGACCAGCCGATCCGCGGGGTGATGACGTCGGAGAGCCTGGTGACGGTACCGGTCGGCACCACGCTCGACGATGCACGGGAGATCCTGCATCGGCATCGGATCGAGAAGCTCCCGGTCGTGGACGAGGATGGGAACCTACGTGGCTTGATCACCGTGAAGGACATCTTCAAGCGGCAGCAGTACCCAGGCGCGTGCAAGGACCAACACGGTCGGCTGCGCGTGGGAGCCGCGATCGGGGCCGGCGCGACGGACCTCGAGAGGGCCGCGGCGCTCGTGGAGGCGGGCGTCGACGTGCTGATCGTGGACACTGCGCATGGCCACTCGGAGGGGGTCCTCCACGCGATCGCCCGCGTCCGCGAGCGCTTTCCCGACGTGCAGCTCGTGGGGGGCAACGTGGGAACGAGCGAAGCCGCCCGCGCGCTCGTGGAGCGGGGTGCGGACGCCGTGAAGGTGGGTGTGGGCCCCGGCTCCATCTGCACGACGAGGGTGGTGACCGGTGTCGGGCTTCCGCAGCTGACCGCCATCATGGACGCCGTTGCGGGGGCGGGCGCCGAGGTGCCGATCATCGCCGACGGAGGTGTGCGCTACTCCGGCGACATCGTGAAGGCTCTCGCGGCGGGGGCCGAGTCCGTGATGATGGGTTCCATGTTCGCGGGCACGGACGAGTCGCCCGGCGAGAGTTTCCTCCTGGAAGGGCGGCGGTTCAAGACGGTGCGTGGCATGGGTTCACTCTCCGCGATGGAGGAGGGATCCGCCGATCGATACTTCCAGGACGGCCAGGCCGACGGACGGAAGCTGGTGCCGGAGGGAATCGAGGCGCGGGTGCCGTACAAGGGACCGGTGTCCGATACGATCTATCAGCTCGTCGGAGGACTCCGCTCGGGGATGGGATACTGCGGCGCCGCGACGCTCGAGGAGCTCAGGACCCGCTCGCGCTTCGTTCGAGTCACCATGGGCGGGCTCAGGGAATCCCACCCGCACGACGTCACCATCACGCGAGAGGCGCCCAACTACAGGATGTAGGAACCTGCCGGGGTCCGGGGGTCGCCCGGTCCGCGAGCGTTCCACAACGTCGGCGTCCGGAGGTCGTACGTGAATGATGAGAAGGGTCCCGCTCGCGATCTTGCTTGCGGTCGCGGCCTGCGCGCGGGCCGCCGCCGGCCCGGCCCCGCCTCCGCCGATTCCGGCCCCGGAGCTCGGTCACGGTGGCACGATGAGCATCGCCCTGCTTCCCGAAGCCGCAAGGGTCGTCCTCCTCGAGCCCGCGCCCGCCCACCACGACGAGATCCTGTCGTCCCGCGTCGCGCGCGATCCGGAGTTCCAGCGCGAGGTGCGACGCTGGGTGGAGTTCTGGCGCGCGGGCGACGGCCGGTCCTTCGCGGAGTACCTGAACCGGATGGGATGGTTCGGCGGGACGGTGGATTCCACCTTGTCACGGAAGGGAATGCCCCTTTCGCTCCGGTACGTTCCGATCGTCGAGAGCGGGTACAGCCCGAGCGCCGTGAGCCGGGCCCGGGCCGTGGGGATGTGGCAGTTCGTGGAGCATACCGCACGAGGTTTCGGGATGGGCGTCGAGCCCCTGCTCGACGAGCGGCGCAACCCGTTCAAGTCCACGGAGGCCGCCACCGACTTCCTTCTCGAACTCCGGGAGCGATTCGATTCGTGGTTCTTCGCGCTCGCGGCGTACAACTCCGGGCCCTATCGCATCCAACGCCTGCTCGAGCAGCGGGCGCCGCTCCTCCCGCGTACGGATTCGCTCTTCTGGGCCCTTCGGCGACACCTGCCTCGGGAGACGCAGGACTATATCCCGAAGCTGTTCGCGGCGGCGCTCGTCGCGGAGAATCCCGCAACGTACGGTGTCATCTCGTCCGATTCGAACTCCCGGTTCGCATTCGACGAGGTGATCGTTCCCGACGCCACGACCCTGGACGTCGTGGCGGAGGCCGCCGATGCCGCGCTGGAGGAGATCGAGCGCCTGAATCCGGAGGTCGTCCGGGGCATCACGCCCCCTGGTCGTGAGACGATCCTCAGGGTTCCCGTCGGGCGCGGGTGGGCCTTCCGCGAGCGCTACGCGCTGATTCCACCCGACGAGCGCGTGACGTTCGTCGAGCACAGAGTCGTGGCCGGAGAGACCCTCTCCCATATCGCTCTGAGATACGGCGTCGCGTTGAGCGACCTGCAGGCCGCGAACCCTCGGGTCAGGCCACGGACCCTTCAGATCGGGCAGAGACTCACCGTGCCCATCGCGCCGAAGGGCCGGTCCACGCGCGGGTCGGCGGGCGGATAGGGATCGCTCAGGGCGCCGTCCAACGTCCGCTGCGCCCGCCTTCCTTGTCCAGCAGGCGGATCTGCTCGATCCGCGGTCCGCGGTCGAGGCCCTTGACCATGTCGTAGAGCGTGAGAAGCGCCACGGCGACGGCCACGAGGGCCTCCATCTCCACACCCGTCTGCCCCGAGACGTGGGCGCGGGCCCGGCACACGACCCCCGGAAGCCGCTCGTCCGGCTCGAGCGACACCTCGATGCTCGCCCCGGGGAGTTGATGGCACAGGGGGATGAGGTCCGCCGTACGCTTTCCCGCCATGATGCCCGCCAGCTCGGCCACGTGGAGCGGGTTTCCCTTGGGCGTCGCGCCGGAGCGTATCCGGGTCAGCGCCTCGCGGCTCATGACGATACGGCCCTCGGCCGTCGCGATGCGCGACGTGACCCCCTTGTCCGAGACATCGACCATGCGCGGTCTTCCTTCCTCATCGAAGTGGGTCATTCCCGTGTCGGCCATCACACGCTCCCGGTCGGGAAGGAGGCGGTCTTCAACGAGCTCCTGAGCCGTCGGACCAGACCGGATACCACGAGCTGGGGATTCACGTTCCCGCGGGCCAGCTCCCGCGCCTCCTCCAGGGCGGGGAGCGCGTCCGCGACGGCGGAGGCAGCCAGATTCGAGGCCCCGGCGAGCTCACGGAGGCGGGGTAACGCGTCGCGACTCAATACCATCTCCTCCGCGCCGGCCGCGACCGCCGCCAGGTCCCGCAGCCAATCCTCCACGAAGGCGAAGACCTCGACGAGACTCCGTGCTCCCGACGGCGCGTAGGCGAGTGCCCGCAGAAAGCCCGGGGAGCGGCCGTCCGCCAGCGCCGACTCCACGAGCAGCAGCGCCTCACGGCGGAGGCTCTCCAGGGGTCCCGGGTCCTCTCCGTCGGGAAGGAAGCCCAGGGCGCGCCCGATGGAACCCTGTCCGAGGAACGCCGCCCGCCGGGCCGTGTCCTCATCCACGCCGGCATGATCCCGCAGAAAAGACGCTACCACGTCCGGAGGGAGAGGTGCCAGGTGCAGCGGAACCGCCCTCGACCGGATCGTAGGAAGCAAGCGTCCGGGCTCGCTGGAGGTGAGGATGAAGCGGGTGCCGGCGGGGGGTTCCTCGAGGAGCTTGAGCAGCGCGTTCGCCGCCTCGGGACTGGATTCCTGGGGCACGAGGTACTCCGCTTCCGCGATGATGAACACCTGGGCGTCGCTCATGCTCGGCCTGACGTGCGCCCGGCGACGCAAGCCCTGGATCAGGCCCAGGTATAGGCCCCGGAGCTCGTCCCCCTGGCTGGCGCGCACGGGCTGCGCGCGGATCTCGGCGAGGGCCTCGATACGTGCGGTCTCCAGGGCGTCCGCGAGCCGGTCGCCGCTGACGCCCTTGGGACGCGGCAGCGGGAAGTACCAATGGAGGTCCGGGTGCTCGAGCGCGAGGGCCAGCCTGCATGCGCGGCACTCCTGACACGGACCCTCGGGCGTCGGCGCGGCGCAAAGCTGCAGCTGGGCGAGCCACAGCGCGAGTCGTTGCTTACCTACCCCCCGGAGTCCGTGGAGGAGGAGCGCGGAGGGCAGCATGTGCTCGTGATGCGCGCGGGCCAGAGATCGGCGGATGTCCTCGTGACCCACCACGTCGTGCAGGGCGATCAACGTCTGCTCCTGGCACGAAGCCACTGGAGGGGATCCTGAGCCTGGGGCGGGCCGCCTCCCACCGGCGCGCGGATCTGGAACTCGAGGTGCGGGCCCTCGGGCGTGTCGGCGCCCCCGACCGTTCCCACGACCTGTCCGGCCTCGATGTCGCGTCCCTCGACGACGCCGATGTCCTCCAAGTAGAGGTACAGCGTGTAGAACCCGTCTCCGTGGCTGAGCACCACGGTCGGTCCGTATCCCTCGAAGGGGCCCGCCAGCACCACGCGGCCCGACCGGACGGCCCGAACCGGCGTGCCCGTCGGAGCCGAGATCCCGATTCCGTTCCAGCGCAGGACCAAGCCATTGGGGCGCCGGTCCCGCCCGAAGCGATAGATGAGGTCTCCCTCCACCGGCCAATCGAGGGAACCGGCGTCGGACGACGAGAGCGTCGTGGTCGCCGGGAGCCGAGCGGCCGCACCGGTGGTGCGCCTGCGCTCCTCCGCGGCCCGCCTCCGCTCCAGGTCCGCGATGAGATTGGTCATGCGGCCTTCGTCGGCCTCGAGTTGCTCGAGACGGGTCTGGGTCTGACGCTCCCGGGTCCGAAACTCCCGTAGGGAAGCCTGGCGCTCCGACTCGACGGTCCGTAGCTGTGCGATCTCTGCGAGTCGGTTTTGCCTGAGACTTCCGAGCTCCGCCATGCGCTGCTCGAGCTCGCGGCTCTCCTCCGTGAGTGCCCGCTCGAGGCTCGCGACCCGACCCACCAACGCCTGATCGAACGCGGCCACCCGTTGGAGGTACCGGTACCGATTCAGGAGGTCCGTGAACGACGACGCCCCGAGGAGGACCCTGACCGTGTGCAATGGCCCCATCTTGTAGATGTCCCGGAGCCTCCGGGCGAGGGTCGCCCTTCCTTCGGCCGCCCGCTCCCTGGTGAGGAGCAGCTCCCGCGTGGTCGTCCGTACTTCCGCGGTGGTGGCGTCCACCTGGAACTGGAGTTCCGCCAGGACTGATCGCGACGCCGAGAGGCGGCGCTCGGCGTTGGCCAGCTCCGCGGACGCATCGCGGACGTGGGCACGCACGCCTTCCATCTCCTCTTGCAGGCGGGCACGCTCGGCCCGGATCTGCTCCAGGCGGCGCTGGCTCTCGAGGATCTCCCTGCGGATATCCGGTTGCTGACCGGCGGCCGGCGCGACCCAGGCCGCCGCGAGGAGCGCGGCGCCGCACAGCCGGAGCCCGAGGCCTCCGCGCGACCGTGGCCGGCGGCCCACCCGGGGAGCCCGTCCAGGCATCACACCTCCCTCAGGTGTTTCCGGATGGCGAAGGCGCTCGCGACGACACCGAAGAGCATCCCGGACACGATCCACGTGAGAATCCAGCTCGCGGGCACCCAGGCGACCGCGAAGAGGAACGCGTAGACGCTCCGGTACACGAGGTACGTGAGGAGCCAAGCGAGGAGCCCGCCGAGAAGCCCCGCCATAGCTCCTTCCAGCAGGAACGGGAGGCGAATGAACATGTTCGTGGCCCCGACCAGCCGCATGATGTGGATCTCGTCGCGGCGGGCGAAGACCGCGATCCGGAGCGCCGTCGCGATGATGAGCGCGGCGACCAGGAAGAACGCGCCGCCCAGCACCGCCGTGGTCGCGGCTCCCACGCGTCGCAGGGTGAAGAGCTTGTCCACCCATTCCCTTCCGTAACGCACGTCCTCGACGAACGGGTACGCGCTCGCGGCGTCGGAGACCCGCTCCACGACCTCGCGGTTACGCGCGCCGGGACGGAACTCCACCTCGAGGGACTGAGGCAGGGGATTGACGTCGAGCCCGGAGAAGAGATCGGAGAACTCGGGCAGATCTTGTCGTGCCCGCTCGAGCGCCGACTGCTTCGACACGTATCGTACGCGCGCGACCTCCCCGATCTCGGAAAGGTCGGACTGGAGCAGGTCGATCTCGGACTGACGGGCGTCGTCGCGGAGGTAGATCACGACCTCGACGCGCTCTTCGATCGAGGACAGGGCCAGGCCGAGGTTGTACGTCGCCAGGCCGAAGAGCCCCACGACGAACAGCGCCAGCCCCACCATGGCCGAGGAAAGGCCCGTGAGCACGGGGGCGCGCCGGAACGCTGCCAGGGCTTCCCGAACGGCGTACACGGGGGCCTCCTACGGGGCCTTGGAGTCGTAGACGAGGCGGCCGTTGTCCAACTCCAGCACGCGCGCGTGCGGATGCCGCCGGATGATCTCCAGGTCGTGCGTGGCCATGATCACGGCCATGCCCGTGGCGTTGATCTCCCAGAACAGCTCGACGATGCCTCGCGTGGCACGATCATCGAGGTTGCCGGTGGGCTCGTCCGCCAGGAGGACGAGCGGATCGTTGGCCAGCGCACGCGCGATCGCGACTCTCTGCTGCTCGCCGCCCGAGAGCTCGTGGACCAAGGCGCCCGACTTCGGTGCGAGGCCTACATGGGCCAGGAGGCGCTGTGCGCGCGGTCCGGTCTCCTTCCGCGCGAGCCCGGTCACTTCGAGCACGAAGGCGACGTTCTCCGCGGCCGTCCGGCCGGGGAGAAGGCGGAAATCCTGGAACACGTACCCGACCCGACGGCGGACCTTCCAGAGCTCTCGTTCCTGGATGAGCTCGGAGGAGTATCCCGCGACCCTGACCTCGCCCGACGTGGGCCGCTCCCCCATGTGGATCAGCCGCAGGGTCGTGGACTTCCCGGAGCCGGAGTGCCCGGTCAGGAAGACGAATTCCCCTTTCTTCACGTGGAGGGAGATGTCCCGGAGCGCATACCCTCGCTTCGGATACTCCTTGGAGACGTTCGTCAGCTTGATCACCGGTTGGGAAGCTCGAGGGCCGACGGCTGGCGGGGAGAAAGACTAGACATGGGCTCGAACGGTGTCAAAAGCGCGCATGTGCGAGCCGCCCGGCCAGTCTCAGCGCCTCCTCCATCGAGGAAGCGTCGGCCCGTTCCGGATGAGCGGCCAGGTCGAACGCGGTCCCATGATCCGGTGACGTGCGGACGAACGGGAGCCCCAGGGTCACGTTCACCCCCGAGCCGAAGGAAGCGGTCTTGAACGCCGCCATACCGACGTCGTGGTAGGGGGCCGCGACGGCGTCGAAGGCTCCGGCCAGGGCGCGGGTGAACACGGTGTCGGCGGGCAGGGGTGGGGTGACGTCCATGCCGAGAGCGCGGAGGCGCATCACGGCCGGCGCGAACACCCGTGACTCCTCGTCCCCGAAGAGCCCCTCGTCGGACGCGTGGGGGTTCAGCGCACAGAGCGCGATCCGGGGCTGGGCGAGACCCCAGTACGTGCGGAGCGAACGGTGCAGGAGCGAGACCTGCTCCACCAGGAGCTCTTCGGTCAGCGTGCCGGGCACGTCCCTGAGTGCCAGGTGCGTCGTGGCGAGGAGGACGCGGAGAGGGCCGCCCAGGCGCGTGGACTCCGCGGCCATGAGCATGCCGACCACCGAAGCGCCGGTGAGGTGCTGGAGGAGCTCCGTCTGGCCGGCGAAGGGCCATCCCGCGCGGTGGAGGGCGGGTTTGTGCACGGGTGCGGTCACGATCGCGCCGACCTCGCCAGCGCCGGCCTTCGCGACCGCCGCCTCGATGGCGCGCACCGAAGCACGCCCCGCGCCGGCCTCCGACCCGTCCCAACCCTCCACGGCCACGCGATCGTGCCCCGCGGGCGCGCGGTCGAGGAGCTCCGGGGGGCCGAGGAAGACGATGCGGAGGGCCGGGTCCCTCGCGGCGAGCTTCTCCACCGCCCGGAACGCCACGTCGGGGCCGATGCCCCTGGGATCCCCCAGGGTGACGGCGATCGCGCCGCGGTCTCGCCGGGAGCGGGAAGGGCTCACATCCGGATCTCGACGTGCGTCCTCGCCCGCAGCTCGTCCAGGATGCGTTGGATCTGCTTGTTGCGTTGGATCTGCTGGGCGAGCTGGGTCTTCACGTCCTCGAACGTATACGCGCCGGCCTCTCGGATCTGGCGGACCCGCACGATGGCCAGGCGCGGCTCGTTCCTGCCCGTGTCGTATTCGATGGGTCCCAGGACCTGACCTTCCGTCGCCGAAGCGAGCGCGTCGTATCCGGGCGGGAGCTGGGAGAGCTGGTCGAAGGCGACCGTGAGCGTATCCGGGGCCAGGGGATCCGAGTACCGCGCGTACAGCTCGGCCATGGGTGTCCCTGCCCGGGACATCGCCACCACGCTGTCGGCAAGGGCGCGCGCCCGCTCCACGTCGGTGGGGCCCACTGCGGCCCGCACGAGAATGTGGCGGCCCTTGCGTTCGCCGGCCCGCGACCGTTCGACCTTGATGATATGGTACCCGAACTCGGTCTCGATCACCGGGCTCACCTGCCCGTCCGCGAGCGCGAACGCCGCGTCCTCGAACTCCTTCACCATCGTCCCGCGCCGGAACCATCCGAGGTCCCCGCCCACCTCCGCGCTCCCGGGATCCTGGGAGTGCGCCTTCGCGAGCGCCTCGAAGTCGGCGCCCGCCCGGAGGCTGTCCAGGATCGCCTCGGCCTTCGCCTTCGCCGTCGACTTGGCCGAGTCCGACGGCAGGGGTGCCATCACGATCTGCTCGAAGGTGATGAGGCGCGGGCGGTCCTGCAGCTGACCCTCCGCCGCCGAGAAGGCCTCTTGCAGCTCCTCCTCGCTCACCTCGGCCGGCGTCGCACCCTGGAGGCGTCGCTGCATGTACATCTGCTGGAGCTGGTCCTGGCGGACCTGGCTGGCGAGGATGTCCCGGTACTGCGCGAGCGTGAGGCCCTCCTTCGCCAGCTCGGACTGCATCTGCGGCTGGCCGCCCGCGAACTGTCTCTGGCGCTGTGCCAGCTCCTCGTTGACGATCTCCTCCACACGGTCCTCGTCCACCTCGATCAGGGTGTCCTTCGCGGCGGCCTGCAGGACCAACAGTTGGTTCACCAGGGTGGTGAGCAGCTCCCCGTGAAGGGCCCGGAGCGCGGCTTCGTCACGCGGCACGGCGGACGGGTTCGTGAGCCGCAGGCGTTGCACTTCCTCCTGGAGCTGCGACATGAGTACGGAGGAATCGCCGACCACCGCGACGACCCGGTCCACGATGTCCCGATCGTCGCTCGCGGTCTGCGCCGTGAGCGGCACGGAGGCCGTGGTGAGGATGGCGAGCGTCAGGGATACGGTCCAGGGTCGCATCATGGTTCGTCCTAACCTCCGTTTCGCCTCGGGTTCCCGTCAGGGAGTCGTCGTGTCCGAGGCCGCGAGACTGTCCGCTGGCGTCGGACTCCGTGCGGCGCGGGCCGTCCCTACCTCCAGGACGACCTGGCCGATGGCCGCGTCGAAGAACGTGGCGGGCTGCCGGGCACGGAGCTGGTAGGAGATCTGGCCGAGCGGGACGACGTTCTTGGCGCCCGTGAGAACGTCGGAGAGGGCCCTGCGCACCCCGCGGGAGATGGCCGAGTCCAGCTCCTCGCCCGGGGCCCGATCGAGGTCACGCAGGCCGATGTCCCCCGCCAGCGCCAGGAGCTGCGTCCTCGCCTCGGCCACCAGGGAGTCGACGCGGGCCTGGGAGGGTGCGAGCCCCGCGGAGTGCGCTTCTCGCACGAGCAGCGCACGCTGCGCGAGCCCCATCAGGAAGCCGTCGATCTGCTCCTCGGTGGCCGTCTCGACCGACGCCCGGAACTCCGGTTGCTGGGTCTGGACGATGTCGAGGTAATCCGCGACGGTGACCGCGCCACCGGTGAAGGAGACCAACGGTCTGCGGCCCGCGCGGGCGGACAGCCGCGTCGCCGGATCCTTCGCCAGCTCCCGCACCACGTCCCGGGCGCCCTTCTCGATGGTCGGGTCACCTCGGGCCTCGACGCCCGACACGTACACCGACTCGGCCTGCAGGAAGCGCTGCCTGATCAGGCCGACCCTGAACTGCTCCTTCACCTGCTCGAACCCCGGGGCTTCCTTGCCCTCGAGCCGGATCAGGTGAAGACCGTACGGCGACTCCACCACGTCGCTGATCTCGCCCGGATCGAGTGCGAAGGCCGCGTCCTCGAAGGGTTTGACCATGTCGCCGCGCGAGAACGTGCCCAGGCTGCCTCCGAGGGTAGCGCTGCCCGGATCCTGGCTGAACTCGCGGGCCAGGGAGGCGAAGCTCTCCCCGGCCAGGGCGCGTCGGCGAAGGTCCTCGACTTCGGCCCGCACCGAGTCGCGCTGGTCCTGGCTGGCCTGCTGGGGGAACCCCAGGAGGATGTGACTGGCGCGCAGCTGGGTGTCCGGGGCCTCCTGCTCGTAGGCCGCGAGCAGATCCTCGTCGGAGATGACCGTATCCACCCGGAGGACGGAGTCCCGGAGCTGGAAGATCGTCTCCTGGTCGAGCTGCTGGCGCACCATGCCCTCCAGGTCGATCGGCGAGAGCGACGTGTCCCGCGCGACCGCGTCGGCCAGCAGGGTGTAGTCCACCCACAGGTCCGCGAGGGCCCGCACCAACTCGATGTCGTTGGGCAGGTTCTCCTGGTCCACCAGGAGCGCCACGGTCTGCTCGACCGTGAAGTCGTAATCGCCCGTACGCGCCACCACGCCCTCGGTTGGTCCCTCCGCGTCGCAGGCCGCCACCAGGGCGAGGCCCGCCAACGATGTCGCTTTCCGCCAGTTCTTCATCGTACAGGTCTCCAGAGAGAGACGGGATCCATCCGCGCGCTACGCCACCGCCTCCATGGCCGAGCCGAGCGCCTCCAACGCCACCACGAGCGTCTCGATCAGAGGCGTGGTCCCGAGCGAGGTGAGCACCAAGGAGAGGGGATCCATCCGGGTCACCTCGACCCCCACCTGTCGCTGCCCCAGCGGCGCTTCCAGGGCGGCGACCCGAGGGACCATCCCGGGACGGAACGACAACCTCGCGGTCCGCCCCCGGACGAGGATGCGCTCCGCGCCTACTCCGCGTCCGAGGATTCGAAGGGACGCGGCATCGAGGAACCGCTGCGCCTCCTCCGGGAGCGGACCGAACCGATCGGCCATCTCCCGGGCCAGGGCTTCCACCTCCCGGCGGCTACGCACCCTCGAGAGGCGACGATAAAGATGCAGCTTCTGCCCCGAATCCTCTACATACCCCTCGGGCAGGTAGGCCGATCCCGCGACCGAGACGTCCGGATCGGAAACCTCCTCGACCTCCTCGCCCTTCAGCATGCGATCCACGGTCCTCTCGAGGAGCCGAAGGTAGGCATCCAACCCCACCTGGCTCGCGAATCCCGACTGATCGGCACCGAGGATGTTCCCCGCGCCGCGCAGTTCCAGGTCCCGAAGGGCGACGGAATACCCGCCTCCAAGCTCGGTGTAGTGCTCGAGAACCCGGAGCCGCCTCTCCGCGCCCTCCGTGAGCTCCTCCGGGACGAGCAGATAGCAATAGGCCCTCCGGTCCGAGCGGCCCACCCGCCCACGGATCTGGTACAACTGCGAGAGGCCGAACCGGTCCGCACCATCCACGATGAGCGTGTTCGCGTTGGGCACGTCCAGCCCGTTCTCGATGATGGACGAGCATACCAGCACGTCCACTTCGCCGTCCACAAACGCCCTCATGGCGTCGTCCAGGTCGTGCACGCGCATCTGGCCGTGCGCCACCGTCACCCGCGCCTCGGGCACGAGGCCCCGAACCTCCTCGGCGAGCGTGTGGATGGTCTCGACGCGGTTGTGGAGGAAGAACGTCTGTCCGCCCCGGTCCATCTCCCGGCGGAGCGCTTCCTCGATGATCGGATCGGTCCAGGGGAGCAGATGCGTGAAGACCGGCATCCGGTCCCGCGGCGGTGTGCGGATGAGCGACAGGTCACGGATGCCGGAGAGCGACATGTGGAGCGTCCGCGGGATGGGCGTCGCCGTGAGCGTGAGCACGTCCACCTGGGCGCGCATCCTCTTCAGGCGTTCCTTGTGCCGGACGCCGAAGCGCTGCTCCTCGTCCACCACGAGCAGCCCCAGGTCCTTGAACACGACGTCGTCGGAGAGGAGACGGTGCGTTCCGATGATGATGTCCACCGTTCCCGCGGCCAGCTGCGCCAGGATCTCCCGTGCCTCGGGTGGCGTTCGGAAGCGGCTGAGGGATTCCACCCGGACCGGGTAATCGGCCAGTCGCTCCTGGAACGTGTGACGGTGCTGCTCAACCAGGATGGTCGTAGGCGCGAGCACCGCGACCTGCTTGCCGTCTTGCACGGCCTTGAACGCCGCGCGGATGGCCACCTCGGTCTTGCCGTATCCCACGTCGCCGCACACGAGGCGGTCCATCGGTCGCACCGACTCCATGTCGCGCTTCACGTCCTCCGCGGCCGCGCGCTGATCCGGGGTGTCCTCGTAGAGGAACGACGACTCCATCTCCTTCTGCCAACGCGTGTCCGGAGGGAAGGCGTACCCCTCCGCCGTCGCGCGGCGCGCGTAGAGCTGCAGCAGCTCCGTGGTCATCTCCTGGATGGCCCGCTCGGTGCGGTGCCTGAGCGTCTTCCATCGCTTGCCGCCGATCCGGTGCACCATGGGGGGCTTGGCGTCTTCGGACTCGCCAACCCAACGCTCGATGAGGTCCAGCCGGTATACCGGTAGGCGCAGGACCTCGCCGCCCGCGTACTCGATGGCCACGGCCTCGAGCTCCTCTCCGGCCACCTCGATGCGCTCGAGGCCGGTGAACCGCCCGACGCCGTGATCCATGTGGACCACGTAGTCGCCGGGCGTGAGCTGGGCCAGGCTCTCCAGCGCGACCGAGCCCCGGAAGCGGCGGGCGCGGCGTAACCGTCGGGTCCGGCGGAAGATCTCGTGGTCGTTCAGGACGCGAAGGGGAGGCTCGGCGTCGGGCAGCTCGAAGCCCTCGGCCAACGCACCGATGCCGAGGCGCGTCCTCGGCGGGATCCTGCCCTCTCCGCCGAGGATCTCCTCGAGGCGCTGGAGCTGGCCGTCGTTGTCACACAGGAGCAACGTATCGTGGCCTCGAGCGGCGCCGACGCGCAGGTACTGCTCGAGCCGTGCCATGTCGCGCTCGATCGCCGGAGGGCTCATCGTCGTGAGGTGCCGCGGGGCCGGGCCTTCGCCGATCAGGTCGAGGCGCGGAAACCGCGACAGGAGATCGCTCAGCCGCCACGGCTCCAGGAAGAGCGTGGCCGGCTCCGGGGGCGAGGCACCGGAATCCACGAGGTCGGTATAGAGCCGTTCGACGCGCTCCCACGTACGCCTCGCGTCCGTGGTCGGGTCCCATGATCCGAGCGTCACCACCACCGCGTCCGCCGGGAGGAGCTCGAGCAGGGAACGCGACACGCACGCGCCGTCTCGAGACGTCCTCCGGAAATCCACGGGCAGGATGTGCGCCTCATGGAGCTCCGCGATCGAGCGCTGGTCGAGGATGTCGAAGCTCCTGAGGGAGGCCACCTCGTCGTCCCAGAGCTCGATGCGCACGGGGTCTCCCGTGCCGACCGAGAAGACGTCCACGATCCCGCCGCGTACGGCGAACTGGCCGACCTCTTCCACCAGCGGCACGCGCTCGAATCCACGCTCCTCCAGAGTCCGGGTCAACGCCCGGAGGTCGAGCGCGTCCCCCCGCCTCACCGTGAGTCGGAGGTCGGCCAGCCCCGCGGGGATGGGCGCACGCTCCTGAAGCGCTCGGGGCGTGGTCACCAACAGGTGGGATCGCCCCGAGAACACGCCTTCGACGGCCTCCACGCGAAGGCTGCCGATCTCGAGATTCGGCTCCGACTCCTCGTACGGGAGGGCCTCCCTCTGCGCATAGAGTCGCGAGCCGGCGCCGGTCCCGAGCAACGCCTCGAGGTCCGCTTCGGCCGCGGAGGCCTCGCTCGGTCCCGGAGTGAGGACTACCCACACGCGCTCCGGGTGGTGGCGGTGGAGCGCCGCGACGACCGCGACCCCCACCGATCCCGTGAGTCCCCCGAGCGCGTCACGGCGACCCGGGACCGGAAGATGCGCCGCCAGGTCCTGGAACGCCGCGCAGGACGAGATCGCCGCGATGATGGGATCAGCGTGGGCCAACGGCCGGCTCCTTGGCAGATCGATCCCCTGGCGTTCGAGCGTTCCCGTATCATGGGGACCCACCAACCTAGGAAAGCGTACGCCGCACCGGGAGCCCCGCGGCCGGACCGGACGGGAGCCGGTTGTGTCCTGCCCGGAGGCGGGATTGTCCCCTCGCGTGGACGGTGGCGGGACGAAAGGGCGCGTGACCGCGAGGATCCTCGGTGGCACGTGTCGTGCTCACAGGACGTGCGGATTCCTTCGGATTGGAGCCGCCATGAGGATCGGACGCTGGCTGGCCTTGGTGGCGCTGCTCGCGCCGGGGGCCGGAGCTTCGGCCCAGGAGCAGGCGGCGGGGGAGGTACCGGAGGCCCGGATCTGGCTCGATCGGGGCGACGAGCCCCTCCTGCAGAGGGGCGATCGGGTGCGGATCTACTACCGCACCGCGGTCGACGCGTACGTGGCGATCTTCCACATCGACACCGACGGCTCGGTCACGCTCCTACACCCACGGGCGCCCGAGGACGATTCGTTCACGCGGGGCGACCGCGACTATCGCCTGCTCTTTCCCGAGTCGTCCTATTGGTACGTGGACGAGTACCCCGGCAAGGGATATTTCTTCCTGGTGGCGTCACCCGAGCCGCTCGAGCTGGGCGCCTTCGACTACTCCCTGCATGAGCGCCGCTGGGATCTCACCCGCGTGGGCCAGTCGGTGTATCGCGACCCGTACCTGGCCATGGACGACTATGTGGCCGTGGTGATCCCGGACTGGGAGCAGGTGCCCTACGCCCTGGACTTCGTCGGATACGATGTCGGGGAAGTGCACGAGTACCCGCGCTTCCTCTGCTACGACTGCCACGGCTACCGGCCTTACGTCGTGTGGAATCCCTACACCTACGCGTGTGCGTCCTTCCGGGTCGTGGTCTGGGACGATCCCTGGTACTATCCATCGTATCGATACGCGGGGACCCCGGTCGTCTACGCGGCGCCGCGGCGAGGCGTGGCCCGCTTCGAATTCAAGGAGCGTGCGGTCGGGGAAACATGGACGCCGCTCGTCCGCACACGCCAGCCGCCCTTGCGCCGCTCGGTCGAGTACGTGGAACCCGGCGCGGCGTCGGCCACCGGAACCCGAACCGCCGTTCCGAGGCGCCCCAGCGCCGGCACGGGCCAGCCTTCCGTCGGTCGACCCTCGGCCGGGACCGAGGTCCCCACGCGCAGGGCCGCGCCCTCGGACCCCGTCGTGCGCCGTCCCTCGGCGAGCGCGACGCAGGGTGGCCGTCCGCAGGCGCCCGCGGTGGCACCCCGTGGCACCCGACCGTCGGCTGCGGTGACGCCGGAGAGATCGAGGACCCCCGAGCCTCGGCCCGTGCTTCAGCGGCGACCCACCGCCAGAGCGATCCCGTCGCGTCCCTCGGGCGGCGCCACGGTGCGCCCGCCCTCCGCCGGCGGCAGGTCCTCCCTTCCCTCCCGGAGCCAACCTCCGGCGGCCAGCAGGCCCTCGGGCGTGAACACCCGGGTCGTCCCGCCGCCGCGGAGCGGAGGAGCGCAGCCGCGTCCGTCGGCATCGTCGCGACCGGGATCGTCCTCGAGACCCCCCTCCGTTTCGCGACCCCCCTCACGCCCGCGCGCCACGGTCAAGGTACCGCCGCGTAAGCCCGGAGGTGGTGGGGGCTGAACCGCCCGATCGGACGCGCCGGCGTGATGGTGGAAGGGCCCGGCTCCCATATGGGAAGCCGGGCCCTTCACGTCACGAGGTCTTCCGGACGCTCAGCGGCCGCCGAACGAAAGCGTGAACTGACCGAGCATGGCATCCTGCGGGTCGCCCTTCTGGAGCGCGGTCGCGAAGGACACGTTCACGGCACCGAGCACGAGCGTCGCGCCTCCGGCGAGCTGGAACCCGTCGGTGATGACCGCAGCGCCGCCGCGTACGTGGAGCGCGCCGAGTCCCCGGTACTCCGCCCCGGCTCCGGCGTGGAGCTTCGGCGTGAGGCTCATGCCGTCCCCGAAGCGGTTGCGCACGTCGGCCGTCAATGTGAAGTCCGGCCGCACGTCGTACGCGCCGCCGACCGAGATCGTCGGATCGAACTTCAGGTCCTCGACCGCGGTCTTGAGGACCGCGGGCGCCGAGGAGAACGCCCTCTTGTCGAAGTCGGTTTCGTTGCTGCTCTCCTCGAGCGACGCGGTGCCCGCCCTGTAGACGAGCTTCGTGTCGTCCCAGGCGAACGTGTTGAAGAGGTTGAGCACGGCGGCGCCGAGGTGTAGGCGGTCCCGTTGCATCTGGAAGCCCACATCGATGCCGACGCCCGATCCCTGGTTCATCTTGTAGTCCTCGTCGTCGCTCATGACGACGGGAAACGCTACGTCCACCGCGATGGGATCGCTCGTGAGCGAGCCGGCCTGCTCCCGCCCGATCAGGACGCCATGGCCCACGGAGTACTTGAGCGTGGCCCCCAGGGCCATGGACCCGTTCTCGGTCCTCAGGGGGAACCCGACGCTCCACCCGGCGGTGGTGACGGCCCACGCGTCGGCGCTGGAGCCGGAGAGGGTGAAGTCGGCGGGTGTGCCGGTGCGCCCCGCGTTCCCGTAGAGGAGCAGCTCCATGATCCCCGGATTCAGGTTCACGTTTCCGCCACCCAGAAGGGAGAGCTGGAAGCCTATCTGGCCCACCGTCAGGGCCAGCACGGACAGCTCCGCGCCGGTCGAGCCCGACTCCCCGTTCGAGTCGGTGATCTGATCCAGCCAATCCTGCTTCACGGAGGACGACACGACTTCCCCGGCGACGTCGCTGAGGTCCGCGAGCGTGACGGGACCCAGTCCTGAACGGCCGAGCGCGGGGAAGAGGGCCAGAGAGAACCCGCGGCCGGGCATGCCCAGACCGGCGGGGTTCACCGAGATGGACTCGAGACGTCGAGCGGTGGCGGTCGCGTTGCCGCCGAGCCCGAGGGTACGGGCGCTCGCGTTGCCGAGCTGTCCCGAAACGGCGTCCGCGTGGAGGAACCCGGCGAGGGCCACCACGGCGACGCTCGTGAGCGTGCGATTCATCGTGCGCATGGTAAGCCTCCTAGTCGCCGATCCTGAGGGTGATGTCGATCTTGGCGTCGATCACGACCTGCTGCCCCGGCGTCACCGTGATGGCACCCGACGAGGAGCTCACGGTGCCGGTGCCCGTGAGGCGCACGCCGGACTTGCCCAGGAACGTCCGGAGCTCCGCTCCCGAGTAGCTCAACGTGGCGGTGGACGTGGCGCTCGACCCGATGCTCAGTTGCTTGGCGATGGTGCCGCCCGGGTAGTCGATATCGAGCTGGGCGCCGACCGAGACGCCGAAGGGATTGGCGATCGTCAGGACGATCGAGCCGCTCTCGATCCGGTCGGTGATGGTCTCGTCGATGTCCTCGACGTCCAGGTCGACCGGGTCGATGGTCACGGACCGGCTGGCGACGTCCACGGTGGCCGCGCTGGCGAGGACGGTGCCGGGCGTCGCGGTGATCGTCAGACGCTCCTCGTTGTCGATCGTGGTGACCTGGCCGCCGGGCGACGTGATCACCGCGGTGACGAAGAGGTTCGAGCCGATCGCGCCCGGCGCGACCGTCAGGGTCTGCGTGGTCGTCTGGCCGGGCGGGAGGCCCGCGGAGAACGTCACCTCGCCGATCTCCGCGCCTCCCTGACCGTCCGTGAGCGTCGCGGTCACCGAGCCACCGCCCGCGATCGGGTCGAACGAGAAGCCGTTGTGGATCGCGATCTCGGCCGAGGCGCTGGCGATGGTCGCGGCGGCGATGTCGGCTGGGAGCGACTGGTCCATCGTGAGCGTTCCGGTGAAGGCCGGTGAGGGTGCCAGAAGCCCCTGGAGCGGCGCGCAGGAAGGGCAGAGGTCGCCGAGCGACCTGCTCGTGCTGAACGCATCGACCGAGACGGCGAAGTCGTTGCCGTCGACGGTCACGCCGGAGGGGAGGAGCTCGCTCACCGAGATGGTCGTGTTGTCCACCGGGAGGATCCACCTCTGCTCGAAGATGGGGGCCTCCGTGGGTATGTCGCATCCGGCGCGGGCCGCCCGCCCGAGACGGGCCAGGTAACCGCGGTTGTGTCTCATGGACTGCTCCGGGGGAGGGGGCCGTGAAGGTCCGGCCGTGGGGGGGTTGGGGGGCATGAAACCCTCCAGGATATCCGTGACGGGGCGAATGATCAATGGGCTAGCCGGCGTCGGCCCCTTCGACCCGGGACCAGGAGGGACTAACTTTATAGGCTCCGGACCCGCCCCCACCACAGATCGCCAACCGGCACGACGCCCCGTATCTCCGTGCGCCCCGACCACATCCGGAACTTCTGCATCGTCGCCCACATCGACCACGGCAAGTCGACCCTCGCGGACCGCCTGCTCGAGCGGACCGCGACGCTCGACAAGCGCCGGATGCGCGAGCAGGTGCTGGACAACAACGAGCTCGAGCGGGAGCGCGGGATCACGATCAAGCTCCACGCCGTGCGCATGGCGTACCGGGCATCCGACGGCGACGAGTACGAGCTCAACCTGATCGACACGCCTGGGCACGTGGACTTCACCTACGAGGTCTCGAGGTCGCTCGCCGCGTGCGAGGGCGCGCTCGTGGTCGTGGACGCCACGCAGGGCATCCAGGCCCAGACGCTCTCGAATCTCTTCCTGGCGCTGGAAGCGGGATTGGAGATCGTACCGGTCCTCAACAAGATCGATCTGCCCGGGGCGGAGCCCGCGCGTCGCAGGGACGAGGTCGCGGACCTCCTGGGCGTGGATGGGACCGCCGTCCTCCTCGCGAGCGCCAAGGAGGGGATCGGCATCGACGAGATCCTCGAGGCGATCGTCGAACGGGTCCCTTCGCCTCGGGGCGACCCTACGGCCCCCCTCCGCGCCCTGATCTTCGATTCATACTACGACAAGTACCTCGGCGCGATCCCGTCCGTGCGGGTCGTGGACGGGATCGTGGAGCCGGGCACCCGGATCACCTTCGGGAACGTGGATCGCAGCTACGACGTGACCGAGGTGGGGTACCTCCGCCTGGGCAGGGTGCCCCAGCCCCGCCTCACCCCCGGGGAAGTGGGTTACCTCGTGGCCGCCATCAAGGAGGTGGGCGACACCCGCGTAGGAGACACGGTACTGGACGCCGACAACCGGGCGGGCGAACTGCTGGCCGGGTATCGGAAGGCCCGCCCGATGGTGTTCGCGGGGCTCTATCCCACGTCTTCGGACGACTACGAGGACCTGCGGGACGCCCTGGAGAAGCTGAAGCTCAACGACGCCTCCCTGCACTACGAGCCGGAGAGCTCCGTGGCGCTCGGCTTCGGGTTTCGCTGCGGCTTCCTGGGCCTCCTGCACATGGAGGTCGTCCAGGAGCGGCTCGACCGCGAGTTCGGCGTGGATCTCATTACCACGGTGCCGAACGTGGAGTATCGCGTGCGGCTCACCAACGGTGAGGAGCTTCGGATCGAGAGCCCTACGGCGCTGCCCGACCCCGGACGCATCGAGAGGGTGTCCGAGCCCATCGTGAAGGCGCATATCGTCTGTCCCGCCGAGTACATCGGCAACGTCCAGAAGCTGTGTCACGAGCGGCGTGGCGTGTTCAAGGGGATGAGCTATCTCGATCCCCAACGGGTCGAGATCAACTTCGAGTTGCCGCTCTCGGAGATCGTGCTGGACTTCTACGACCGGCTCAAGGGAAGCACACGCGGCTACGCCGCGCTCGATTATGAGTTCCTGGAGTATCGTGACGCCGAGCTCGTGAAGCTGGACGTCCTCCTCAACGGAGAGCCGGTGGACGCGTTCAGCGTCATCATCCATCGGGACGAAGCCTATGAGTACGGCCGAGACATGGTGCGGAAGCTCAAGGACCTCATTCCGCGCCAGCAGTACGAAGTCGCCCTCCAGGCGGCGATCGGCAACAACGTCATCGCGCGCAGCAACGTGAAGGCGCTGCGGAAGAACGTGACGGCCAAGTGCTACGGCGGTGATATCACGCGCAAGCGCAAGCTCCTGGAGAAGCAGAAGGAGGGGAAGAAGCGGATGAAGCAGGTGGGATCCGTCGAGATCCCGCAGGAGGCGTTCCTCGCCGTGCTGAACCTGCGTGAGGAGTGATGCCGAGACCCGCCGACGCGGCCGGGGACCGGCGCGTCGTGAGGGCGCCCAACCACGTGGGCGACGTCGTCATGGCCCTGCCGGCCCTGGCCGCGTGCGGTGCGGACGTCGTCGTACGGAGGTCGTTGGTGCCCCTGCTCGAGATGGGGAGACATCCCGGCCACGTGCTGCCCCTGGACCGTGGGGTCACCGGTTGGCTGCGCGCGGTGGACACGCTTCGGAGCGGGGCGTACGGAGACGGACTGCTGCTCACGCCCTCGTTCGGCTCGGCGTTCCTCTTCCGCTCAGGAGGCATCCCTCGGGTGCGCGGGACGAAGACCGACGGCCGGGGCTGGCTGTTGACGGACGGCGTGCCCCGGGAGGCGCTGCGCGGGCGGCACCGGATCGCGCAGTATCGCCTGCTGCTCGGACAGGACCCCGAGGTTCCCGCTCCTCTTCCCGTGCTCGCGTCTCCGTCCGCGGTTCGCGAACGCTGGAAGGAGTGGATAGGTGGGGAAGGCCCTCTGGTGGGGCTCGTGCCCGGCTCCAACGCGCCCGCGCGGCGCTGGCCGGCGGCGCGGTTCGCCTCGCTCGCGGGGGTGTTGCGCTCGGAGGGATACCAGGTGGTCGTCGTGGGCGGTGCCGCGGAGGTGGAGCTCACCGCGCGGGTCGCCGACGCCGCACCGGGGGTTCGTGACGCGGGCGGCAAGACCGATCTGCCCGACCTGGCGGCGCTCCTCTCCCTGTGCGCCGTGGTTGTCACGAACGACACGGGACCGATGCATGTTGCGGCGGCCGTCGGGACTCCGACCGTCACGTTGTGGGGCCCCTCCGACCCCGATGAGGTGGCGCCGCCCGGCGGGCGACAGGTTCGGGTCGTGGGTGCGGCCATTCCCTGCCGTCCGTGCTTCAAGAACCATTGCCCTCGGTCCGGAGTGGGCACGATGCTACGGGATGCTCGCGATGAATGCATGAACCTGATCGAGGTGGAAACCGTGCTGGTATCGGTCCACTCGCTCGCCTAGGAGAGCCATGGGTCGCTGGGTGGTGGGACTCGACATCGGAGGCACCAACGTGGTGGTCGGCCTCGTCCCCGCCGCAGGCGGGCGGCCGGCCTCGCTCCGCAGGCGCAGCACGCCCTCGCTCGGCAGCCAGCTCGAGGTCGTGGCGGAGCTGGCCCGGTTGATCCAGGAAGTCATCGAGGAGGGACTCGAGGCGAGCGGTGACAGCGATGGTGACGTGCTGGGCTTGGGCATCGGGAGTCCCGGCCCGCTCGACCTGGAGCGCGGGATCATCCTGGACGCGTTCAACCTCGGTTGGAGGGATTTCGCGTTACGGGACGCGCTCCAGTCCGAAGTCGGGCTGCCCGCCATCCTCGACAACGACGCGAACTGCGCGACATGGGGAGAATACTGGCAGGGAGCGGGACGGGGCGCGCGGAGCCTCGTCGGAATCACGCTGGGGACGGGCATCGGGGGCGGGTTGATCCTCGACGGCCGGCTCGTGCACGGAGCGTCGGGGACGGCCGGAGAGATCGGCCACATGAGCATCGACTTCCACGGACGCCGGTGCAAGTGCGGCAACTACGGGTGCCTCGAGGCTTACGCCTCCGGACCCAACATCGCCGCCCGGGCGCGCGAAGGCCTGGAGGCGGGCGCCGAGTCGCTGCTCACCACGCTGGTGGAGGGAAACCTCGACAGGCTCACGGCCGCGACCGTCTACGAGGCCATCCTCGAAGGCGACGCCTACGCCGGCGAGGTCATGCTGGAGACCGCCAAGATCCTGGGGGCGGGCCTCGCGAACATCGTGAACGTCCTGAACCCGCAAACGGTCGTGATCGTGGGCGGGGTGACCAGGGCGGGGCACTATCTGTTCAACCCGCTGCGGGCCGAGGTCCGCAGGCGCGCTTTCAAGAGAGCCGAGCAGGCGTGCCGGATCGTGCCCGGCGAGCTTCCCGACACGGCCGGCGTGATCGGGGCGGCGGGCCGGTTCCTCGCCGAGCGGGGGATGGGTTGACCCGGATGGCCGAGAAGACCCTCGGTGTCGTAGGCACGATGGTGTGGGACCGGATCTTCAACCGCGATGGCCGCGAGAGCCCGGTGGAGGAATGGGGTGGCATCTCCTACGCGCTTTCCGCAGTGCGTGCCGCCCTCCCGGACGCCTGGAGGATCCTGCCGATCGTGAAGGTGGGAAGGGACCTGGCGGAGGAGGCCTTCCACTTCATGGCGGAGATCCCCGGGATGGACGTCTCGACGGTCATGGTCGTCCCGGAGCCGAACAATCGTGTCGAGCTCCGATACGCGAACGCGGACCGCCGTACCGAGAAGCTCCGGGGTGGAACCCCCCCCTGGACCTGGGCCGAGCTGGCCCCGCCTCTCGACCTCTGCGACGCGCTGTACGTGAACTTCATCTCGGGGATGGAGATGGACCTCTCCACCGCCCGGGCGCTTCGCACCGGGTACCCCGGGCCGACGTATGCGGACCTGCACTCGCTCTTTCTCGGAATCACGACCGAGGGACTGCGCGTACCCCGATCGCTCCGGGGGTGGGGGGATTGGCTCCGGTGCTTCGACGGGGTCCAGATGAACGAGGACGAGTTCGACCTGCTCGGCCTCGCGTCGGGCGACCCCTGGCAGGTGACCGCGGACGTCCTCGGTCCCGATCTCAAGTTGTTGACCGTGACCCTCGGGCCCAAGGGCGCGGCGTACGTGGCTGCGCCGGACTTCGCGTCGGATCCGCTCCTCTGGCGACGGCGGACGACGGTGCCGCGCGCGGGGACCGCGCGGTCGGGTCGTGTCCCCGTACCCGGACCTCCGCGGGTCGGGGACCCGACCGGGTGCGGCGACGTCTGGGGTGCTACCTTCTTTGCGCGCCTCCTGGCCGGTGACGGCCTGGAGGACGCCATGGCCGAGGCCAACCGACTGGCCTCTCGCAATGTCGAGCATCGGGGCGCCAGGGGCCTGTATCGGCACCTGTCGGGACGCCTCTCCCACATGGGGGGCTAGAGGGTGCAGGTCATCGCGGTGTCGGGCTCGCTGGACCAGCAGACGGTGGAGGACCTCCTCGACCGCGTCCCCGGTCCGGGCGAGGGCCGCACGCTCTTCGACGCACGCCATGTGCGGTGGGTGGATCCCCATGGGATGTTGGCGCTGCTCGTGGCTGGGGTGGTCACCCGGGATCGCCAGAGCGCCCTGCCTCGGCTGGAAGTACCGGAGAGCACCGATGTGCTCGGCTACCTCAGCCGCATGGGGTTCTTCCGCGAGGCCCAGGGGATCTTCGAGTTCGACGACCGCGTGCCGCGCCGGAGCCCGGGGCCATCGGAGGTGCTGCTGGAGATCACGCCGATCCGGGCCAACGCGGACGTGCACGAGGTGGTGAACCGTGTCCAGAGCCGAGCGGGCGCCATCCTCTCCTCGAAGCTGGGATACCCTCCCTCGGCCGTGGTCCAGTTCTCGGTGATCCTCTCGGAGGTCTGCCAGAACGTGATCGAGCACGCCGATGGGCCGGGGTGGGTGGCCGCGCAGGCGTACAACTGGGCACAGAGGATCGGCCGCTGGGTCGTGGTGATCTCGGTGATGGATCTGGGTCGGGGGTTCCGCGGGTCGCTCGCGGAGGAGCACGCCGCCCGCTATGGAGATCGCTGGAGCGACGCCACCGCTCTGGAGGCCGCGTTCCTCCACGGGCTCACGCGGTTCCCGGATTCGGGGAGGGGGCAGGGAATCCAGCAGATCCGCAGGCAGGTGCAGCGGTGGAACGGCGCGATCACCATCCGCAGCGGCTCGGCCCGGATCGGCCAGGTACCGGAGTGGGACGACACCCCGCCCCTCGCGGACGGGCTGACAGCGTTTCCGGGAGCGCAGATCGGCATCGTGCTCCCGGCCCGGGAGGGGACGCCCGGATGACCGACCTCCCGCTGGATCCGATCGCGATCGACGTCGGCAACCTGCTGCACCGGACGGTCGCGTCCTTGTACTCCCATCTCGTCACCAGACCGACCGGACGCGCGGTTCGCATGGCCATCGAGACCCAGCTCGCCGAGCTGGGCGAGCGCTCGCTCTCCCTCATCGATCTCTCCGAGGTCTCGGTCCTGGATTTCTCCTGTGCGGACGAGGTGGTGGCCAAACTCCTGCAGCGATACGGTCCCGAGGAGCACACGCAGGCGTACTTCGTGTTCCGCGGGGTGCGCGAGCCCCATCGTGATCCGATCGAGGTGGCGCTCAGGCGCCAACATCTCGCCGCGGTGGCGGAGACCGCGCCGGGACGCTTCGAGCTCCTCGGGGAGCGCTCGGAGGAGGAGGACCGGGCGTGGAAGATCCTGGAGGAGCGGGGGCTCGTCACTTGCGAAGATATCTCCGTGCTGTTCCCGGACGGTGCCCAGAGACGGGCCCTCGACGGGCTCGTGGATCGGCGGCTCGTCTTCACGAGTCCCATCACCGGTCGGTACCATGCGCTGAGCCGCCTGGTCGCTCATCTGATGTGAGGTAGACAATGGCCGAGCGCAGCAGAAAGCACGCTCCGAACCCCGGCCTCGCCACCCGCGGCGTGCACGGAGGTGAACCGCCCCGTATCCCGGGTCAGCCGGTGGTTCCCCCCATCGTGCAGAGCGCGACGTTCCTGTGGGGAAGCCCGGCCGACGGGGAGCTGCTCTACAGCCGGTACGGGAACAACCCCAATCAGGTGCTCCTCGGGACGAAGGTGGCGGCGTTGGAGGGCATGGCGGCCGGGGCGGCGCTCGCGAGCGGAATGGGTGCGACGGCCATGACGATCCTGGCGCTCACGAAGGCGGGCGACCACGTCGTGGCGTCGTCGTATCTCTACGGTGCGACGTATGCGCTGCTCAGGGACGAGCTGCCGCGTCGTGGAGTACAGACCACCTTCGTGGACCCCGAGCGGGGGCGCTGGGCGGAGGCAGTCCGTCCGGAGACCCGCGTCGTGATGCTCGAGACGCCGACGAATCCGACGCTGCGCATCCTGGATCCCCGGCCGATCGCCGCGCTCGCCCACGCGCGGGGGATCCGGGTCGTCCTGGACGCTACGTTCGCGTCCCCGGTGAACCTGAACCCCGGTCCGCTGGGCGTGGACGTGGTGATCCATAGCGCCACGAAGTACATGGGAGGCCATTCGGACCTAATCGCGGGACTGGTAGCCGGCCCGCAGGAGGTCGTGACCGAGATCGTGCGAATGGCCCGGCTGTACGGTCCTGCCCTCGACGCGCACGCGGCGTGGCTGCTGGATCGCGGCCTCCGCACTCTGGACGTCCGGGTGAAGCGCCACAACGAGAACGCGCTCGAGCTGGCCCGCTGGTTCGAGCGGCAGCCGCAGGTGGCCCGCGTCCTGTATCCCGGTCTGGAGAGTCACCCCGACCACGCCCTGGCGCGCGAGTTGTTGCGCGGCTTCGGGGGGATGCTGAGCATCGTGCTACGCGGCGGGGGCGCCGCCGCCGACCGCTTCACGGCGGCGCTCGAGCTCGCGATGGTGGCGCCCAGCCTCGGCGGCGTGGAGACGCTCGTGTCGCAGCCGCGTTATACGTCCCACGCGGGACTCACGGCCGCGGAGCGCGAGGCCCAGGGGATCGCGGACGGATTCGTGCGGATCAGCGTGGGCGTCGAGGACGCGGAGGACCTGCGCGCGGATTTCGCGCGGGCCCTGGAGGCCGCGGGGTAGGGGAGCGAGATCCGCTCCGCGTCGAGGAGCGCGCGCTACTTCCCTTCCATGAAGGGATACCGGTAGCTCCTCGGCGGCACGAACGTCTCCTTGATCGTGCGCGCACTCACCCAGCGCATGAGGTTCAACGCGCTGCCCGCTTTGTCGTTCGTACCCGAGCCGCGCGCGCCGCCGAAGGGCTGCTGGCCCACCACGGCTCCGGTCGGCTTGTCATTGATGTAGAAGTTCCCCGCCGTGTTCCGCAGAGCTTCCAGGGCCTCGCGGATGGCCCGACGATCCTGCGCGAAGACGGCGCCGGTGAGGGCGTAGGGCGACGTCTCGTCCACGATCTTCAGGGTGTCCGACCAGTCCTTGTCCTTGTAGACGTAGACGGTCATGACGGGACCGAAGATCTCCTCGCACATGGACTCGTAGGACGGGGTCTTCGCGAGGAGGATCGTGGGGCGGATGAAGTAGCCGGTCGAGTCGTCGCAGTCGCCTCCGGCGATCACCTGTGCGTCGGACGACGTCTTCGCCCGCTCGATGTAGCCCTTGATCTTCTCGAACGCGACCTTGTCGATCACCGCTCCCATGAAATTCGAGAAATCGGCGACGTCCCCCATCGTGATGTCGTTGGTCTCCACGACCAGTTGGTCCTCGATCTCGGCCCAGATGCTCCTCGGCACGTAGGCGCGGGAGGCCGCCGAGCACTTCTGCCCCTGGTACTCGAACGCACCGCGGAGGATCGCGGTGAGCAGGGCCTGGGGGTCGGCGGAGGGGTGGGCGACGATGAAGTCCTTCCCGCCCGTCTCTCCCACGATCCTGGGATACGACCGGTAGCTCCCGATGTGGTCGCCGATCGTCTTCCAGAACGACTTGAACACGGTCGTCGAGCCCGTGAAATGCACGCCGCCGAAGTCCCGATTCGACAGGATCTCGTCCGTGATCTCACCCGAATTCCCCGTGATGACGTTGATCACCCCCGGCGGGAACCCCGCCTCCTGGAACAGCTTGGCGAGGTGGTAGTTCGAGAGCATGGCGGTCCGCGCGGGCTTCCAGATCACCGTGTTCCCCATCAGGGCCGGTGACGTGGGCAGGTTGCCCCCGATGGACGTGAAGTTGAACGGGGTGATCGCGTACACGAACCCCTCGAGCGCACGGTATTCGGTGCGGTTCCACATCCCCGGATCGGACAGCGGCTGCTCCGTGTAGATCTTCTCCGCGAAGTGGACGTTGAAGCGGAAGAAGTCCACGAGCTCCGCCGCCGCGTCGATCTCGGCCTGGTGGGCGGTCTTGCTCTGACCGAGCATGGTGGCCGCGTTGATCGTCTGGCGCCACGGGCCGGAAAGCAGTTCGGCCGCTTTCAGGAAGATCGACGCGCGATCCTCCCAGGGCGTCGTGGACCAGTCGTGGTGGGCGGCCATCGCCGCCGCGACCGCGTTCTTCACCTCGGCGCGCCCGGCCTTGTGCGCTCTGGCGAGCAGCCGGCCGTGGTCGTGGGGCGCGACGACGTCCAGCGTCTCTCCCGTGCGGATCTCCTCACCGCCGATGATGAGCGGGATGTCGATCGGCGTTGCCGATAGGGTCTTCAGGCGTTCCTTCAGCTCGGCGCGCTCCGGCGTCCCGGGGGCGTAGGACAGCACGGGCTCGTTCCGGGGCGGCGGGACCTTCACGTTGCCGTTCATGTTCGTCGGGACTCGATGGTCGGGGTGGGAGTGGGCTCCACGCGGCAAGAAGAAAGGAGGGCGGGGGAACCGAACCGTTCTCCCGCCCCCCCGTAGACTCTCCGGGCTGTGCCTATGCGAAGAATCTCACTTTGGACAGACTCTTCCGCAACCGCCCCCAGCCTCCCTCCGAACCGCTCCCCGAAGGGGGGTAGTTGTAGTAGTACTGGAGGTAGTAGCTCTCGTCGGGGCTGGCTGCGGAGACCTCATTCAAGACCGCGCCGAAGACCCGGACGCCCAGCCGCCGGAGCTGTTCCACCGACCGCTCCGCGGTGCGTTGCTCGGTCTCGCCGGAGCGTAGGACGAGCACGACGCCGTCGGTATGCACCGCGAGGACGGCCGCGTCGGTCACCGCCAGGACGGGCGGAGAGTCGATGACGATCTGGTCGTACTTGGCCTCCATCTCCTCCAGGACGCGTCCCATCGCCTTGGAGTTCAGGAGCTCCGAGGGATTGGGTGGGAACGGACCCGACGGGAGGAAGTCGAGGTTCGGGAGCACGTTCGGACGCACGGTCTCGCGCGGCTCCGCATCGCCGATGAGCAGGTTGGTGAGCCCGGGCTCCCTCAGCACGTCGAGTGCCCGGTGGAGCGAGGGCCGCCGCAGGTCGGCGTCGATGACGAGGACCCTCTGCCCCTGCTGCGCGAGCATGACCGCGAAGTTGATCGCGGTGGTGGACTTCCCTTCGGAGGGGCCCGGGCTGGAGAACAGCACGGAGCGGATCGGCTCGTCCTCCGTGCTCATGAACGTCAGGTTCATGCGCAGGTTCCGGTACGCCTCGGCCGCGGGATCCAGGGGATCCATCGCTACGATGAGGGGGAGCCCCCGGACCGGGACCGCCGACGTGCCTTCCCCGGAGTCCCCGAGACGCCGGAGGCGCGGGATGATCCCCATCACCGGGATGCCCAGCAACGATTCGACGTCGGAGGAGGTGCGCACGGTCCGGTCGAGGTACTCCAGGAAGAAGGCCGCCCCCACGCCGAGGATCAGACCGAGGAGGGCGCCGAGGAACACGTTCACCCGCCCGCGCCCCTGGATCTGCTGCGCTCCGGTGGACGGGTCCAGGATCTCCACGTAGGGCGATGCGGCCGCCTGGGTGATCTGGGCCTGATACAACTGCGAGAGCAGGAACTGGTAGGACTCCCGATCCAGGGTCTGCTGTGCCTCCAGCGCTTGCAGCTCACCCTCGAGATCGGGGAAGAGTCGCTGCTCCTCACGCAGACCGGTCTGCTCCTTCCCGAGCTCCTGGAGCCGACCCTCGACGACCTGTAGGCTCGCCCGCGCCGCTTCGATGATCTGGCTCCCGAGCTCTCGGATCTCGGCCTGTACGGCGACCACCTCCGGGTGGCCGGGGCTCTTGCGGTCCTCGGTGAGCAGCTTGCGTGCTTCGGTCTGGTGCGTCTGGACCTCGTCGATGAGCTGGGTCACCTGCGGCGCCGCGCCGGTGGGCAGCTGGGCCCCCGCGGTCTGTAGATCCGCGCTCTCGATGCCCCGCCTTTCGATGGTGGCCACGAGGTCGGCCAGCACGCGCCGCTGCCGGTCCCACGTCTCGAGCTCCCGGGCGAGGACCTCGGAGCGGTCCACCAGGGCGCGCTCCCGCTGGGACAGGTTCGTGAAGGCCTGCGTCTTCTTGAAGTCCCTGATCTGAGCCATCGAGCGGGACAGCTGGGATTGTGCGGAGTCCAGGCGCTCGTTGATGAAGTCGATGTCGGCTCTGGCTTGCTGCCGGACCCGGTCCGCCCCCTTCTCCCGGAGCGCGAGCCCGGCATGGTTCAGGATTCCCGGGATGAGGAGGGGATCGGGGTGGATCAGCGTGACGTCGATGATGTTCGTGCTCTGACGGGGCGAGGCGGAAAACGCCACCTCGCCCTGGACCGCGCCCAACGGCACGATCTCCAGATCGTGGATGCGCCCCTCGTCGGGGGGCGGCCGCAGCAGGAAGCTCACGAAACCGGCGTCGAGGCGGGTCCCCACCTCGGTGGAGCCCAGGATGGTGCCGTCGGCCGCGCGCAGGGCCGCCGAGCGGCCATCCTGCTCGTACACGAGCTGGTAACGACCGTTCGGGGCTTCCCGGGCCACGCGGGTTTCCACGACGAGTTGGGACCGGAGCGCGTCGGCGGGCACGCGCCGCAGACGCAGGCCCATCGAGTCCGCGACCGTGGCGGCGATCGTCGAGGACCGCAACACCTGGATCTCGGACTCGATGGGATCGACGAAGATGTCCATGCCCGAGACGCGCCCAACCGTGATCAGGCCCCGCTGCCGCTGGAGTGGGTCGTTCACCTGGAGCGTCATCGTCCCCTGGTAGAAGACCCTCTGGCGTGACACGGCCCAGATCGAGGACGCGGCGGTCACCGTGAAGACGGCCAACACCAGCCAGAGCCGTCGAGCGATGACCTGCCAGTAGTCCGAGAGATGGGGGGTGCCACCGAGCCGTTCGGGCTCGGCGTCGCCGAAGGGGCGCTGGGTAGGCTCGGTGGTCATGTGCAAATACGTCGCCTCGCTCGGGCTGGACCTAGCTCCGCACAAACCCCTCCCCCCAGGGGGGTACGAACCGAGCCGCACTGTGTGTCCGACCACAAAACTTGGGAAAAACGGCCGGCCGCGCAATGGTCAGCGGACCGTGCAATTCCATGGCGACCAAGGGATTCCGGTTGACCCCCCCTGATGCCGGGAGTACATTTTTCCCTTCTTTCCCGTCCCGGAAGGGCCGAAGATCCACTGCGAGTGAGCCCAGCAACGCATGACCCCCCGTGAGAAGATCGAGGAGGTGCTCGACACGATCCGGCCCGCCATCCGGGCCGACGGCGGGGACGTCGAGTTGCTCGAGTACCGCGAGACGGAGGGGGTCGTCGAGGTGCGGCTTCTCGGGGCGTGCGAGTCGTGCCCCATCTCCATGATGACGCTCAAGGAAGGAATCGAGCGGCGCCTCAAGAGGTCCATTCCCGGCATCGTGGAGGTCATGGCGGTATGAAGTCGGACGAGCTCCGGGGCGCGGTGCTCGCGGCCCTCGCGGGCGTGAAGCACCCCGCGAGCCGGAACGACGTCGTGACGAGCGGCCACGTCCAGAACCTCGAGGCCGACGAGTCCGGGGAGGTGCGCTTCTCATTCTTCATGCGCACCGATGACCCACCCGACCTCGTCAAGACGGTTCGGGCCACGGCGGAGGGCGTGCCCGGCGTGGCGGCGGTGAAAGTGAACCTCCAGCTTCCCCAGATGTCCCCGGGCGGCCGACATGGAGGAGGGATCAAGCCCGGCTCGGTTCCGGCCCCCTCGCCCAAGCCGGGCATCCTCTCGGGCGTCGACCACGTCATCGCCGTGAGCTCGGGCAAGGGAGGCGTCGGCAAGTCCATGATCGCGGCCAACCTCGCGGCCGCGCTCGCTCGCCTGGGGCGCACGGTCGGGCTGCTCGACGCCGATATCTACGGCCCGGACATCCCCCTCATGTTCGGCGAGAAGGGTCGGCCGCGGGTCACCGGTGGGCAGGGCAAGGAGATGATCGAGCCCCTCGAAGCCCACGGGGTGAAGCTGATGAGCATCGGCTTCCTTCTCGACAAGGAGCAGCCCGCCATCATGCGCGGCCCGCTCATCACGGGAATTCTCAAGCAGTTCCTCGAACAGGTCGCGTGGGGGACCCTGGACGTCCTCGTGGTGGACATGCCGCCCGGGACCGGCGATGCTCAACTCTCGCTCGTCCAGACCATCGACGTGGACGGCGTGGTCATGGTCACCACGCCGCAGGAGGTCTCGACGGGTGACGTTCGCCGCGGGGTCAAGATGTTCGAGCGCGTGAACACGCGCGTGCTGGGCGTCGTCGAAAACATGAGCGGCCTCGTCTGTCCCCACTGCGGCGAGGTCGTGGACGTCTTCGGATCCGGAGGAGGAGAACGGCTCGCCGCCGAAATGGAGCTCCCCTTCCTGGGGCGCGTTCCTCTGGACCCGGCCGTGCGGGTCGCCGGCGACGAAGGACGTCCGACGGTGGTTTCGGCTCCCGCGTCCGCGGCGGGTCAGGCGCTTCTGGAGGTCGCGAAGGTGATCGAGGGGGCGCTCGGCGCGTTCGACGTCAGCGGCTAGGGGACCTGCCGGGTTCCGGCGCTACTTCCCCTCCAGCCACTTCCGATCGGCGTCCGACAGGGAGTCGGTCTTGCGGATCTTCTGGAAGACCTTCACGACGATCCAGCCCACGAGGAGGATCGGCGCGACCTTGAACAGCAGGAACGACGCGAGACCGAACGTGAGAGAGAAGACGGCGCCCACGATGGACAGGACGATTCCCGCCACGATGAGGGTCACCAGACCCACGACGAGGAAGGTGAGAATCGTGCCGAGCATGATTTCCTCCTTGCGGTCCTGTGCAGGCGCTCAGCGCACCCAGTGCACCGCGACACTCCCGAACGCGGCTTCGAGATCGACCGTGACCCTGCGCTCCGCGCGGTCCCAGTCCAGAGAGTAGTAGGCGTCACCGCGCTTCACCAACCCCTCCGGATCCAGCGATACGAGGAAGCTGTCCTTGGACAGACGCACGCCCAGGCCCTCGGGGAAATGGAGATCCAGGGATCCGAGCCCCATCTTGACGTCGACGTCCGCGTCCCGCCGCCAGCTCCCGTTGAACCAGAGGTCGACGTCGCCGATGCCGGCGTCCATTTCGATCCGGCGCGCGTTGAGATTGCCCAGGTGGCGGGCTGTGAAGTCCGCCGCACCCACCTGGAACGAGGCGTTCTCCACCGACCCGGCGTTCGGCTTCGAGATGTCCACCGTGGATTCCGAGGCGCCCGTGCTGAGCTCGAGGCCCGTGAGGTGGAGCCCGCCCAGGTCCAGGTCGGCGCGCACCGCACCGAACTCCAGGTCGAGGTCCATGGGGACGCCCTGCCCGAGCCGGAGGTCCATTTCGCCGCAGTCATCCTTACAGAAGCGCCGGGACCTGCCGACGCCCTCGACGCCCAGGCGGAGGCGACGACCCCGGAACTCGGCCAGCGGCTCGAACGCTTCTTCGTCGTAACGCAGGTTCATGCGGTAGAGGAGCCCGCCCTCGGTCGAGTGGACCTTCAGGGTTCCCGCCCCGTAGGTGACCTGGACCCTCACTTCGTCCGCGTCCGTGGCCTGGCGCGACATCGTCACCGTGCGCCAGCTCTGCGCGGCGCCCACGCCGGGGAGCCCCGCCAGGACGAGCACCGCGGCCGCCAGCCGCCCCGCCACCGTCCTAGGCATCGGACGTTTCCCCCGGAGGCTGCGCGCCGGCCTCGGACTTGGCTTCCCTCTCGGCGTCCACCGCGTGAGCCCAGGCTTCGTCGAAGTCGGGGGCGCGGTACTCCGGATGCCGGCCGGCGCGGGTCAGCAGCACCGCACCGAACCCGATGAGGACGGCCACGATGGCGGCCGTGACGCCGGCGAACTCGAGAAGCCCCCGGAAGAACCCGAAGAACGGGACCATTCCGAGCACGTGGGCGGCGATGAAGAACGCCATGAGGCCGAGCAGTCCCCCCGTCAGCGTCGTCATCGTGTTCGACTTGCGGATCCAGTCCGTGTACCGGTACCCGCTGTCCGCGAGCCACTCCCCCACGTTGCGCGCGACGGCCAGGTATCCGAGCAGCCCGGCGGCCAAGGCGGCCAACGGGAAGACCGGCAGCCACGCGACGGCGACGGGAATCCCCACGATCGTCACGAGGAGTGCGATGAACCCCAGCACGTACACGGGCACGAGCAGGAACGCGCCGGCGAGGCCGACCATCGCGGCCCGACCCGGAGATCGCCGAGCGGTCTCGGCGACGACATCCAGGTTCCGCGGCGCGAAGGAGACCACCCCGAGGCCGATGAGTCCCAGGATGACCACGGCGATGAGATCCTGAATGACGCCGCCGATCCCGCTCGCGATCCTGCGCAGGGGATTGAAGAGCCCGGAGGTGCTCCGTGAGGATGCCCGGACCTCGTTCCTGATCTGGGTGCGGAGTTCCTCGCGCAGGCGGTCGCGGACCACCTGCTCGAGCTCCCTGCGGACAACGTCGACCACATCGCCCCCGATGGCGCCCTCGTCGAGACCCAGCTCGGCGTCGGCCAGCCGCACGTCCCCGCTCACGGAGCCGCCCTCGAGGAGGTCCAGGGTGCCGTCCACCACCACCACGTCCCCTTCCACCGTTCCCGCGATGCGCGCGTCACCCTGGATCACCACCAGGCTCCCCGAGACCGTCTCTTCCCCCGCGACCTCGACGTCCTCGTCGACGTGCAGCACGATGTCCGGGCCCAGCTCCTCGAACGCGTCGCCGAACGCGGCGAGACGCGGCAGCTGGTTGAGGAGGACGCGAACCACCCCCGCCTCACCCTCCGCGCCTCCGGACAGGGACACGACCGGCTCCGGCTCCGCCGGCGCGGCGAGGACGCTCTCCAGCGCCTCGTCCAGCTTGCGTGCGAGGGTCAGGTCCTCGCCCTCCAGGGCCGACGGCGGAGACCAGTCCCTCAGCGCCTCCGTAAGGGGTCCGTTCTCGAGGGCGACCGCCTCGGCGAGCAGCAGTCGCCAGGTCCTGTCGAGCGCATCGCCCGGGTCGTACGACCCGACGGGCTCGTCGTCCACCATCACGGCTCCGTCCCGCAGGGCCAACGCCAGCGTGCCGCCGTCGGAGAACTCGAGCCGCAGCGCCGCTTCGGAGCGCCCGACGGAGACTTCCTTGGAAACGACCTCCCGCTCCTGGGCCTTCCCCGCGAGCGGAAGGAGAAGGAGAGCCGGTGCGAGCCCGAGAAGGGCGCTACGAGAGCGAAGCATGAGCGATCCGTCCATCCCCGGGATGGGAGGCGAATAGGTTCCGGTACAAGACCCAGACGGCCGCCACGGTTCCGGCGGAAAGCGCCAGGAACGTGCCGGCCACCACGGCTGGCGACCACGCCAGGGATCCGAAGAACGAATAGACTTCGAAGAGGCTCGCGCTCGCGAGAGCACGGGTCGACAGCGCCTGCCAGGCGACGGCAGCCAGCGCGGATGCCTTCCACCAGACGAACGAAGCGAGGGCGGAGGGTGTCAGCGTGGGGTGTGAACACACGCTCCAGAGAACCAGGCCCGCGGTGATCGCCGGGGTGAGGGCCACGCCCGACACGGTCGCCCAGGCCTGCCGCGTCTGCGGCACGAGCCCACGGACCCAACGGAGCGCGCGCTTCCACTCGGGCACGCGCGCCGGAGCCGGGACGGGTACCCGGACTCCCGCCATCACCCGCGCGGCGAAGCCGTCGGCGGGCGCGAACCGCCCGAGCCGCCCGAGGTGCGCGAACGTCGCACGCCACGCTTCCGCCTGAGCGGCGCACGTGGCGCAATGGCCGAGGTGCGTCCGCACGCGGGCCGCGTGCCTTGTGGGCAGGAGTCCTTCGACGTAGTCCTGGAGCCGATCCGCCGACGGGTGCGCCGCGTCAGCGACGAGCCCGAGCCGCGCTCGAATCCGCGCGGCCAGCGGGAGCGGAGCGGCCGGAACCACGCCGGCCATCACCCGCTCCGGGAAATCCACGGAAGGCGCGAGTTCCGGCAGTCCATCCAGACGCTCGAAGAGGGAACGCCAGCCTTCGAGCTCGGCGGCGCAACGCGCGCACGAGCGCAGATGCTCCTCGGCGCGGGCCCGCTCCGCGACGGGGAGCTCGCCCTCGAGGAGCGCCTGCAGCACTTCGGCGCTCAGATGCCCGGTTTCGGTACGCTCGATCACGACTGCGCTCCTGGTGCTCGATTCCGACCTCCACTACGGACGGCCCGGGCGCGGAGTTTCAGAAAAACCGTCGCCGGTCGAGCCTCCGCCGGGAAGGCCGGATTCTCCGCTTCGGAACGGGTGTTTCGGGACATCGGCCTGTGCCTTCAGGACAGGTGGGCGAGCTTGTTTTTCAGCTCGTTTCTGGCGCGGTGGAGATAGGTCTTCACGGTGCCCAGCGGGAGGTCCATGACCTCCGCGATCTCCTCGTATGCGTATCCCTCCACATGCCGGAGCAGGATCGCCGTCCGGTACTCCTCCCGGAGCTCTCCGATCGCCCGCTCGATCTGGCCGCCCAGCTCCTTGTGCTCTACCAGGTCGAGCGGGCTCTCGTCGCCCGACTCGAGCATCAGGCGGGACTGATTGATTTCGTCCTGGGTCGTAGCGTGCGGGGATCCGTGGATGGACACGGTCTCGAGCCTTCGCCTGCGCAGATGGTCGATCGTGTGGTTGTTCGCGATCTTGAAGATCCAGTTGCTGAACTTGTAGGAGGTGTTGTAGGTGGCGATCGCGTTGAACGCGCGGATGAACGCCTCCTGGGCCAGGTCCTCCGCCAGGGCCCGGTCGCGCACCATGCGGTAGATGAGCGAGAAGACGGGGCGCTCGTAGCGCTTGAGGAGCTCGCGGAACGCGGCCTCCCGGCCCCGGGCCGCGAGGGTCGCCAGCTCCCGGTCATCCAGTCGGGCGTAGTCCAGAGCGGGCAGCGTTCTGCTTCCGGCCGGGGGTTTGAGCCAGCCACGCTGAGGTGGCGCTTCAGGGTCGCGGGCCGATGTTGAGGCCACCGGCCCCTTCCCGTAACTTTCGGCCCCCTTCGCACTTGGGGCCGATCGGAAACCTACGCAGCCCAACCCCTTCTGTCATGCCGCCCACCGACCCCGCGGCGCCCCGCGCCGGGACCGACCGCGAGGAGCAGGTTCAGCGGATCTTCTCCGAGATCGCGCCCCGGTACGATCTGCTGAACCACCTGCTCAGCCTGAACGTGGACCGGGGGTGGCGCCGGAAGGCGGTGGACCTGTTGGACTGGGAGCGCGAGCCCGCCGGCACGTTCTTGGACGGCTGTGCGGGCACGTTCGATCTCGCCCTCGAGCTGGTGTCGCGCGGGGCGTTCCGCGGCAGAGTGGTAGCGTCGGACTTCGCCCAACCCATGCTCGTCAAAGGGAGCGCGAAGCTTGCCGGAGCGCCCGTGTCGCCCGTGTGCGGGGACTCGCTCCACCTCCCGTTTCGGGACGCATTTTTCGCAGGCGCTACGGTGGGCTTCGGCGTGCGCAACCTTTCGGATCTTCCCCGGGGGCTCGCCGAGCTGCATCGCGTCCTCCGCCCGGGAGCCCGCCTGGTCGTGCTCGAATTCACCACGCCTCCGAATGCACTGATCCGGGCCGGCTACCACCTCTATTTCCACCGCGTGCTACCGGTCGTGGGGCGTGTGGTATCCGGGCACCCCTGGGCCTACGCATATCTGCCGCAGTCGGTGAAGGAGTTCCCCGGTCCTCGCGACTTCGAGGAGCTGTTCCGCGCGGCAGGCTTCGGGGAGGCGGGACACCGGTTGCTCACGCTCGGCATCGCGGCCGTCCACTGGGGCGTCAAGCGCTGATGGTGCGCAGGCGGCCGAGGTCGGCCTGAGGAGGGGCTTCCAACCTGAGGTGGGCTCGCGACATCCAACGGACTGACGCCACCTCCGGACCGGACTGCGCGATGGACCTCCTGTCTCTGCTCCGTGCCAGCGCGCGGGGGCTGCTCCGCCGGCCCCTCTACGCGACGCTCGCGATCGGGACCCTCGCTCTGGGAATTGGTGGTACCACCGCGGTGTACTCGCTGGTCCACGGCGTCCTCCTCGAGTCCATCCCGTACGATGCGCCTGAGCGCCTCGTCACCATCGAGCCGCAGGACGTCCGGACCGGGTTCTTCCATTCGGTCTCGATTCCGGACTACGTGGACTGGCGTGACCGGAGCCGCGCGTTCGAGACGTTCGCCGCATCCGCGGGATGGAGCCTGGTGAGGGAAACGCCGGAAGGCGCGGAGCTGGTGAGCGCGCAGGCGGTCCTCGGCGACTTCTTCAAGCTGTTCGGTATCGTCGCCGAGCACGGGCGCACGATCGGGGGCGAGGAGACCGGGCGGGGGGCGGAAGCGGTCGCGGTGCTCGGACATGGATTCTTCGCGCGGGTCCACGGCGGCGACCCCGCGGTCCTCGGCTCGGCGATCACGCTGGACGGCCGCGATTACACGGTGGTCGGCGTGCTCGGGCGCGGCGTGGGGTACCCGTCCGCGGAGCCCGATCTCTACTTCCCTATGGGAGTGCTCGCCGACGAGTTGCCGTGGGACGACCGCACGAGCTCGTTCGGAACCCGCGCTCTCGCGAGACTGGGGCAGGACGTGACCATCGCGCGCGCCCAGAGCGACATGAACCGGGTGACCGCCGAGGTGGACGCCGCCGAGGGCGAGCCGCACGTGCGGGCCGTCGTGACCGGCCTCGAGGAGATGTTCCTCGGGGACCTGGACCAGGCGCTCTGGATGCTCATGGGTGCGGTGGGGCTCGTGCTGCTCATCGGTGGCGCCAATACCGCGAACCTGAGCCTCACACGAGGGGAGGGGCGTTCCGAGGAGATCGCACTGCGGCGGGCACTCGGCGCGAACCGCACGGACGTGATCCGGCTCCTGCTCGCCGAATGCGTGTGGATCTCCCTGATCGGGGGTGGGGCGGGCATCGCGCTCGCGCGGCTGCTCGTCGACGCGCTGCCGACCCTGCTCCCCATCCAGATTCCAGCTCTGGTCGCCAGCCAGGTCCGGGTCCATGCGCCCGTCCTGGCGTTCGGGGTCGTCGTGAGCGTCGCGAGCGGCGTCATGTTCAACTTGCTTCCGGCGCTCCGCGCGGTGTCGGGTGAGACCGGCCTGCGGCGAGGGATGCATCGTACGGGCGACCGGGGCGGGCGCCGTTTTCGCGAGTGCCTCGTCGTCGCCCAGGTGGCCCTCTCGGTCCTCCTGCTCGTGGGGTCGGGCCTCCTCCTCGAGAGCCTCGGCGCGTTGGCGCGGGTCGAGAAGGGATTCGACGAGACGGGCGTGCTCACGGGCCGCCTGCGTGCACCCGACGGCTCGTTCGACGGACGCGACGATTGGCTGGGGTTCCATGATGCCGTCATCGCGGAGCTCGAGGCGTCGCCCGACGTGTCGCGCGCGGCCGTGGCGCTCCTGGTGCCGTTGAGCGGACGGTCGTGGGAGCAGCGGATCTGGCCCGAGGGCGTCCAGCGGGTGCGCGAGAACGCCTCTTCGGTGCTGTTCAACATCGTGTCGGAGGGGTACTTCGACGTGCTCGGAATACCCCTTCTGCGAGGACGTGGGTTCGAGGCCTACGACCGTGACGGGACCGTGCCGGTGGCAGTCATCGACGAGACGATGGCGGAGCGGTTCTGGCCGGGGGAGGACCCCGTCGGCAAGCGGGTGAGCATCATCCCGGAGGAGGAGGGCGAGCCCGAGTGGCGGACCGTCGTGGGCGTGGCGGCCAACGTGCGGCACTACGAGATCCAGAGCCCGTCGCGTATCCAGATCTACCTGCCGGCGCGCCAGGCAGAGCGCTACGCGGGCATCGGGTTGTCGGCGTTGGTGAAGGTGGAAGGCGACATGGCCGCGACGACGAGGCTCCTCCGCGCCGCCGTGGCCGAGCGGAAGCCGGGGATCGCGCTGTCGGACGTAAGGACCCTGGAGACGCTCGTCGACCAACGGCTCGGAACCAGCCGCGCGCTCGGCACCGTGACGACCGCGTTCGGGTCGGCTGCGGCGATGCTCGCGTGTCTCGGGATCTTCGGGGTTCTCACCCTGGCGGTGACCCGTCGGGCGCGCGAGATCGGAATCCGCATGGCCGTAGGGGCCGCCCCGGGGGCCGTCGTTGCGATGGTCGTCGCGCGCGGGATGGGGCTGGCCCTGGTGGGCACGATGCTCGGACTCGTCGGTGCGGGTGCGGCGGGGCGGATCCTCGGGTCGCTGCTCTTCGAAGTCACCCCGTGGGATCCGCTCGTATACGGATGCGCCGCGGCCGCGATCCTGGGGGCGGCGCTCGTCGCCGTCACCCACCCGGCGGCGCGCGCGGCAGGCACGGCGCCGTCCCAGGTACTTCGAGGGGAATAGCCCGCGACCTGCTAACGCTGTCCTTGCGGTTCGAGCATCGTGACCGGCCCCAGCGCGGAAAGCGCCTCCATGTCCATGCGCGCGGAGTCTCCGACGACGAGGATCGTCATCCGCTCCGGGTAGAGGTGCTTTCGAAACACGGCATGCACCGAGGCGGGCGTCACGTTCTGGACGCCACGCAGGTAATCCTCCAGCCAGTCCTCCGGCAGGTCCTGGGCCAGGAACGACATGCGCCGCGCGATGATCTGCGCCGTCGTCTCGAAGTTGAACACGAAGCCGTTGGCGATCTGGTCCACCGCGGTGTCCACCTCGTCACGCGCGGGCGGGGCGTCCCTCACGCTGGTCAGCACGTCGAGGATCAGCCGGAGTGCGGGCACGGCGTTCTCGGGACGCGTTCTCGTGATCACGCCCAGCAATCCATCGTGGCGACGCGGCGTGGTCCAGAGGGAGGATGCGGAGTACGCGTAGCCTTCCGCGGTTCGCACCCGGGCCACCAGCCGGGAGCTGAAGCCCCCCGCGCCGAGGATCGTGTTGCCGATCTGGGCCGCGAAGTAGTCTCCGTCGCCCAGCGTGACCCCCGTCGGGTGGGCCATCACGAGCACGCTCTGCTCCAGGGACCGCGCGATCACGAACACACCGCCCTGGTCTCGTATGTCGGGGATGGGCGCTTCCGGCAAGGCCCGGACGCACCGGGGCCATCCCTTCAACGCGGGTGCCAACAGCGCCTCGATGGTTCGCCAGGATACGTCCCCGGTCACACCCAGGAGCAAGTTGTCACGGCAGAGGATGCGCGCTTGTAGGTCCCGCAGGCCCTGCACGTTGAGAACTTCCGGCCGCAGGTCCTCTTCGCGCATCTCCCAGCCCACGGGGTGGTCCCCGTACAGGAGCCGGTTGAACTCGGAGAAGGCGAGGCGTTGCGGGTCATCCGGATGCCGCCGGATCGCGTCCAGCTCGCGGCCACGCCAGATCTCCACCTGCCCGGTGTCGAAGCGGGGCGTGCGGAGCATGGAGGTCCAGAGATCGAGGGTTTCGGACAGATGCTCCGACAGGGTGTTGATGCTCGAGAAGACGCTCTCTCCTCCTCCACCGAACGTGGTCTGGAGCGCATAGTACTCGATGCGCTCGTCCACGGAGTCCGGCGGGAGCGCCACGGTGCCCCCGTAGCGGAGGAGGGCCGGCAGCGCCGTGCCCGCCGCGTACATCTCCCGCGGAAAGAGCCCGTATCCCCCGTCGAAGCGGGCCATCACGTTGACGAGCGGAACCGTGTGGTCCTCCAGGAAGAGCACCCGCACGCCTTCCACCTCGTGGACCTCGGGCTCGGGCGGCTCGAAGCGTAGCTCGGGGAAGCGGAGCCGGCTCGCCGCCGTTCGGGCGTCGGTCACCTGCGCCGGGGTGGGAAGCGCCGCGAGCAGCAGCGCCAGGAGGGCGGCGCCCGCCAGCGCCGTCCGGGACGCAGGCCCGTGCCGGGTGCCGGTACGTCCGCGTACCACGAGGGGCGCGCTCACGGAGCGCTCCTCCGCACGAGCGTGGCGACCGTGCGGTTCTCGGCGGTGAAGTAGCGTCGCACCACGCCCTTGACGTCCTCGGGGGTGACCGCTCGGAGGCGCTCGGCGAACCGGAACGTCTCCCGCCAGTCGCCGTACAGGGACTCCGATTCCGCGAGCTGGAAGGCGAGGCCGAGGTTGGATTGGAGCCTGCGCACGTTGCCCGCCGCGATCTGGTTGCGTACGCGCTCCAGCTCCGCGTTCGTGGGTCCCACGCGCTCCAGCGAGTCGAGCTCGGCGTAGATCGCCGCCTCCACGTCGGCCGCCGTGGAGGGTGCCAGGGGCGTCGCGTCGATCTGGAAGAGCTGGGGGAAGCGGTCACCCGGCCCCAGCGACGACGAGACGCTCGTCGCGATGCGGTCCAGCAGGATGAGTCGGCGGTGCAGGCGGGCCGTCCGGCCTCCGGTGAGGAGGGTCGTCAGCATCGCCAGTGCGGGCGCGTCGGGGTGGAAGGCGTCGGGGACGTGCCATCCGATCCGCAGCGCGGGCTCCGCGTCCCATACCAGCTTCACGCGCCGCTCGCCCCGCTGGATCGGCTCGCGCGCCAGGACCGGCGGCGGCTCGTCTCCGCGAGGGACCTCCGAGAGGTAGCGCTCGGCCCACCCCACGATCCGGGCCGGGTCCACGTTGCCGACGATCGCGACGATGGCATTGCCCGCGCCGTAGAAGCGGGCGAAGTACTCGGCCACGTGCGCTCGCGTCAGGTTCTCCACATCGGACATCGTCCCCACCACCGGAACACCGTAGGGGTGGACCAGGTAGGCCGTCGCCATGTGGGTCTCGTAGAGGAGCCCGGCCGGGCTCGTCTCCACGCGCAGGCGGCGCTCCTCCATGACGACGTCGCGCTCCGTGTAGAACTCCCGGAACACGGGGTTCACCATGCGGTCGCCCTCGAGGACGAACCAGAGCTCCGCGCGGTTCGCCGGAAGCTCGACGAAGTACGTGGTGGCCTCGTTGCCGGTCGTCGCGTTGAGGCCCCGCGCACCCGCCTTCGTGAGAATGCGGTCGTACTCGTTGGCGTCCACATAGACGCGGGCCGAATCCTCCAGAGCGATGATGCGCCTCCACAGCCGCCCCGCGTTGGCCGTGTCTCCACAGGCGCGCGCGCGGGTCAGCGTGTCCTGGGCCGCGTCCATGCGGGCGAACAGGGCCTCCTCCGCGTCGATGTCGTGGGTTCCGATGGAGCGCGTCCCCTTGAAGAACAGGTGCTCCAGGAGATGGGCGGTACCCGTGTTGCCCAGGTGCTCGTGCATACCCCCGACGTCGTATCGCACGACGAACGAGACCGTCGGCGCCCCTGGGCGCGGGAGGATCAGGAGGCGCATCCCGTTCTCGAGCGTGTGTTCCCTTACCGGGAGCCTTTCCCCGGGGGTCGGCTCCTGCGCCTGGACAGGAGGCGCGCAGAGCAGGCACAAGGCCGCGGTGAGCGCCGCAGTCCGCGCGCGGTCCGGCGGGTTCACCGATCAGATCCTCTCGGGGGCCGGCTGACAGGCCGGGCAGAAGTAGGCGGAGCGGTTCGATAGGACGGCGCGCGCCACCGGCGTTCCACAGCGCGGACACGGCTCACCTTCGCGACCATAGACGCGCAACAGGGAGCGGTACTCGCCCTCGCCGCCGTCGACGTTCCGGTAGTCACGGATGGTCGTGCCTCCATGGCGGATGGCGGCTCGCAGCACCGAGCGGATGGCCCCATGCAAGCGGCGAGCCTCTCCGGCGTCCAGCTCCCGCGAGCGGCGCAGGGGATGGATTCCCGCCCGGTGAAGCGCCTCCACCGCGTAGATGTTCCCGATTCCTGCTATACGCCGCTGGTCCAACAGCCATGACCGGACGGGAGACCGGGAGCCCCCCAGGGCCCGTGCCAGCACGTCGGCCGTGAAGGCAGGCCCGAGCGGCTCGGGACCCATGCGGGCGTCGCGCGCGGCCCACCCGGCGGTGTCGAGCACTTCGACGGTCCCGAAACGGCGCTGGTCCTCGAACACGAGCATGCCGCCGTCGTCGAACAGAAAGCGGACGACGGGGTGGGTCGGGCGCTCGTTTCCGCGCGGGACGCCGGTGAAGGGGAGGAGCCGTCCGGTCATGCCCAGGTTCACGGCGAGGACCCCGTCTTCGCTCAGGAAGAGCAGGACGTTCTTTCCCCGACGGCCCACGTCCTCGACGGTCCGGCTGCGCGCGGCTCGAGCGAACGCTCTCAGCGGCGCACGGAGCACGTCGGGATGCATGACCTCGACGCGACGGATCCGCCGGCCCACGACGGATCGACGCAGGCCCCGGACGATGGTCTCGGCCTCGGGGAGCTCGGGCAAGGCGTCGTTCGCTCGTGCTGGAGGGGTCCGTTGCTCCTATCCAGGTTCCATACGCCGGCGTTCCCGCCAGCCGATATCGCGGCGATGATACGCCCCCTCGAACGAGACGGCGGCGCTCGCCTTCCGGCTCCGGTCCGCCGCCTCCCGGAACGTCGCGCCCACGGCGGTGACCGCCATCACGCGCCCCCCGCTCGTGAGGAGGCGCCCGTCCTTCAGAACCGTACCCGCGTGGAAGAGCGTGATGCCGTCGCCTTCCAGCCCCCCGGGAACGCGGATCTCCTTTCCGGTCTCGTAGCTCCCGGGGTACCCCTGAGACGCGATCACGGTGGTGACCGCGGCTCCCTCCGCCCAGCGCGCCGTGTGAGCGGCGAGGGAGGCCCCTTCCGCGACGGTCGCCAGAAGGTCCAGCAGGCTCGACGCCATGAGAGGAAGCACGGCCTGGGCTTCCGGGTCGCCGAACCGGCAGTTGAACTCCACGACCTTCACTCCCTCCGTGGTGAGCATGAGTCCGCCGTAGAGCAGACCCTGGAACGGGCATCCGTCGGCCGCCAAGGCGCGGAGCGTGGGCTCGAACACTCGTGTCCGCGCGTCCTCCAGCACTACCGGGGTCCCGACCGACACGGGCGCGTAGGCGCCCATACCACCCGTGTTGGGGCCCGTCTCTCCCTCCCCGACGCGCTTGTGGTCCTGGGAGGGAAGGAGCATCGCACAGCGCTCTCCATCCGCGACCGCGAAAACCGAACGCTCCTCACCCTCCATGTAGTCCTCGATCACCACCTCGCGTCCGGCCTCCCCGAACGAGAGCTCACCGAGCATCGATCGGACGGCGTCGAGTGCCTCTTCCACGGTCACGCACACGATCGCTCCCTTGCCCGCGGCGAGGCCGGAAGCCTTCACCACGATGGGGGCGCCGCGCTCCCGAACCCACGCCTCCGCGCCCGCCAGGTCCCGGAACGTCCGGTGCTCGGCCGTGGGAACGCCGGCGTTGCGCATGAGCTCCTTGGCGTACGCCTTCGAGGACTCGATGCGCGCGGCGTTCCTCGAAGGTCCGAACACGGGCAGTCCCTTGGCTCGGAAGCGGTCGGCGATGCCGGCGGCCAGCGGTGCCTCCGGTCCCACCACGGTGAGGTCGATGCGTTTCGACGCGGCCCATCCGGCCAGGGCTTCCACGTCCGTGGGTGCGATGGGGACGGCGACGCAGAGCGGCGCCATCCCGCCGTTCGGCCGCGTTGCGAAGAATTCTGCCGAGGGCACGTCCGCCCGGAGCTTCCACAGGATGGCGTGTTCCCGCCCGCCGTTTCCGACGATGAGGATGCGCATAGGCGGAAGATAGATCGCGCTCCGTACGACGCGAAGGGCGCCGGGAATCGAGCCCCGGCGCCCCTCGGACGCGAGCGAATGCCATTCGTCGGCGTTCTGCTAACGCTTGGCGCCGCCCATGAACTGCTCGCCCATCTTGCGGGCTGCCGCGGTCACCGACTCGAAGAAGTCCTTCGCGCCCTCGGCATACGCGGAAGCCGCCTCCCGGAGATCGTCCTGATACGCCCGGTTCGGCTCGCCCCTGCGGGCGTACTCTCCGCGGAGGATCCGGTCGTAGTCGCCGGCTTCGATCCACGTACGGAGCTCGCTGACGCGCAACACGTAGAACGGGTGGGTGGAGCCGATGAGGTTGAGGATCTTGAAGACCTGGTCCGCGACGTCGCCGCCCTCGCGGTAATCCTCCGCCTGGATGATGAATTCCTGGAGGTTCATTTCCTCAGTGCTCCCGCCTCCCGCCATCTTGAGCATCGATCGCATCACGATCTCGGGATCCTGGATGGCCAGCAGCCCGGCGCGGTCGCAGGAGAGCTCGCTCTTGCGCGACCACTCGAGAAGAGCGACGAGCACCGCGCGGGCCGCGAGGCCGACGATCGGGAAGCCCATCGAGGCGAGCTGGAGGAGCAGATACGTCATCGTCCGGTAGAGGACGTGATCGCTCAGGATGTGGCCGACTTCGTGACCCATTACGTAGGCGAGCTCCTGGTCTTCCAGGAGGTTCACCGTCCCCGAATTCAGGATGATGAACGGCTGCTCCATGCCGTACGCGCCCGCGTTGACGATGGGCGTCTGCGAGACGTACAGCGGGAAGTCGGCGGGGGCGTCGAGGGTCTTCAGCACGTCCTGGTACAGGCCGTGGACGCGCCCGAACTGGTTGGGGCTCACGCGCACGGCATTCGCCTGGAAGGCCAGACGTACGGGCTTCTCCCCGAAGAACCCGAAGAGCTTGCGGAGGACCTCGTCGAACACGGGGATCCGGCGCAGCGCGGCCAGGGCCGCCTTGTCCGCGGGGTGCTCCCACGAGCGCGGCGCGATGTCGGTGAGGATGCGCCGGGCGCGGGCCTCTGCCTCCGTCCTTTCCTCGGTACGATCCTGATCGTCGGCCATGGTGCCATCCTCGTGCGTGGGATCCCCCGGGACGCTCCGGGGGTACTCGTCTCCCTGACCTACGGAGGCCTCCGGACCCGTGTTTCATCTCACTTCGTTCGATGGTCTCGCGGATCCGCCCGTGGATCTTCGAAGACGGAGTGGCCGCTCGGCTCAGCGTCTCAACTCCCCATCGCTGCACCAATGTACCCCGATACGCGCTCCAGGTCCTGGATCAGCTCCATCTCCGTCCTCGATCGCGGCGCCGAGGCGCGGCAGGCCGGGGGTGATGCTCGCTTCCGTTGACGGAGCCGACGTAATTGGCGCAAAATACTTGGCTCGGCCGAGCCCGGCCTCCCTGCTCCCTCCACGTTTCCGACCCGGCATGCCCGTTACCCTACCCGACGACTTGATGGTGAGCGTCTCCGGTGTCAGGGGGCGCGTGGGCGACGCGCTGACGCCGGAGCTCGTCACTGCGGTGGCCGCGGCGTTCGGAGCCTTTCTGCGAGCCGAAGGCGGCACCGGTCCCGTGTTCGTGGGCCGCGACTCGAGGACCTCGGGGCCGCTCTTCCAGCGCGCGGCGGAGGCCGGGCTGTTGTCGGTCGGCTGTGACGTGGTCTCGCTCGGCATCGTACCCACTCCGACGCTTCTCCTGGCGGTGCAGGAGGGAGTGGGGGCAGGAGGGATCGCGGTGACCGCGAGCCACAACCCGGCGGAATGGAACGCGCTCAAGCTCGTGTCGGGCGAGGGGATCTTCCTCGACGTGGAGCGGTCCGCGCGGTTCCGGGCCTATCTCGCGGCCACGGATCCGCCGCGCTCGGCCTGGAACGCCCTTGGCTCGGCGCGCGAGGACGGCTCGGCGTGGGAGCGCCACCTCGCGCGCATCCTCGCCCTCCCGCACCTCGATGTCGGTGCCCTCCGGACGCGCGCGTTCCACGTGGCCGTGGACTGCGTCCACGGGGCCGGGGGGCCCGTCATCGCGGAGCTTCTCGACGAGTTGGGATGCACCCACGCGGGCATCGGCATGGAGCCCGACGGTCTCTTCCCGCGGGACCCCGAACCCACGGCCGCCAACCTCACCGACCTCGGCCACCTGGTGCGGGAGTCGGGAGCGGCCCTGGGGCTCGCCATCGACCCCGACGCGGACCGGCTCTCCCTGGTAGATGAGACCGGGACGCCCTTGGGCGAGGACTACACGCTCGCGCTGGCGTCGGCGGCGGTGCTCCGGCGGACCCCGGGACCGGTGGTCACGAACCTCTCGACCAGCCTCGTGGTGGACGACGTGGCCCGCTCGTACGGGGCTCGCGTCGTCCGGGCCCCGGTGGGGGAGGTGAACGTGGCGCGCCGCATGCAGGCGGAAGGCGCGGTGGTCGGTGGGGAGGGAAACGGCGGCGTGATCCTGCCGTCCCTGCACCACACCCGCGATGCGCCGCTGGCCGTCGCGCTGATCCTGCAGCACCTGGTGGACGAGGGAACGTCGCTCGGCCAGGCCGCGCGCCGCTGGCCGAGCTACCAGATCGTCAAGGAGAAGCGGAGTTTTCCGCGCGAGGCCCTGACCGACGCGTACGCCGCGCTCGCCGAAGACCTCGGGGCGGCGGAGCGCGACGAGACCGACGGCCTCCGGCTCGCGTGGCCGGACCGTGGGAGCTGGCTGCACGTCCGCCCGTCGGGCACCGAACCGGTGGTTCGCGTGATCGCCGAGGCCCGGGACGGCGCGACCGCCCGGGCCCTGGTACGCCGGGCCGGATCCGTGCTGGACGGAGTGGCATGATCATCCATCAACGCGATCGGTGAGGAGGTCCGGACGAGATGTGCGGGATCGTCGGCTACGTCGGGTCCAAGGACGCCGTGCCCATCCTCCTCGAGGCGCTGAAGCGCCTCGAGTACCGGGGCTACGATTCGGCCGGGGTCGCGCTCATCGATACCTCGGGACGGCTCAACGTGGTGAAGAAGCCGGGGAAGATCGACGTGCTGGCGGCCGCGTTGGCGGCGGCCGGCTCCTCGGGACCGTGCGGGATCGCCCACACGCGCTGGGCCACCCACGGAGCACCGACGGAGCTGAACGCCCACCCGCACATCTCGGGGTCGGGGGACATCGCCCTGGTGCACAACGGCATCATCGAGAACGCGAGCGTGCTGCGGCGGAAGCTCAGCGCGGAGGGGTACAGATTCGCGTCGGAGACCGATACCGAGACGGTGGTCCATCTCGTCGACTTCGTTTGGAGGGACGGCATGGCGCTGGAGGAGGCCGTGGCGTCCGCCCTGGCGCACATCGAGGGCACGTACGGGATCGCGGTCGTGTCCACGCGCGATCCGGGAAAGATCGTGGCGGCACGCTTGGGAAGCCCCCTGCTCATCGGCGTGGGCAGGAACGGGGAGATGCTCGTGGGCTCCGACGCGGCCGCGGTCGTCTCCCACACCCGCGACGTCGTCTATCTCGACGACGGCGACTACGCCGCGATCACGAGAGACGGCTACCGCACGTTCCATCTGCGCGAAGGTGAGGTGGGCCGCCCCGTCCACCAGGTCACGTGGGACCTGGAGACCCTGGAGAAGAGCGGATTCGAGCACTTCATGCTCAAGGAGATCTTCGAGCAGCCGGCCAGCCTGGAGAACGTGATACGGGGGCGCCTGCTGGAAGACGAGGGGGATGCGAGGCTGGGCGGCATCGAGGGGCACGAGGCCGACCTGGAGGGGATCCGGCGCATCGTGATCACCGCGTGCGGCACGAGTTGGCACGCCGCTCTCGTGGGCGAGTACATGCTGGAGGAACTCGCGCGCGTGCCCGTGAACGTGGAGTACGCCTCGGAGTTCCGCTACCGGAACCCGATCCTGGAGGACGGGACGCTGGTGCTCGCCGTGAGCCAGTCCGGGGAGACCGCGGACACGCTCGCGGGGCTGAAGGAAGCGCGGCAACGTGGCGCGCCCACCATGGGCATCGTCAACGTCGTGGGCTCGTCCATCGCACGCCAGACGGATTTCGGTATCTATCTGCACGCCGGCCCGGAGATCGGCGTCGCGTCCACCAAGGCGTTCACGAGCCAGATGGTCGCGCTCGCGCTCTTCACGCTGTACCTCGGGCGCCGAGGGCATCTCTCGGTCGTACAGGGGCGGGAGATCGTCCGTGCGCTCAAGGCTCTCCCGGGCCAGGTGGAGGAGGTGCTCTGCCTGGACGACGAGATCCGCGCCGTCGCGGAGGAGTTCAAGGACGTGCGGAACTTCCTGTACCTGGGGAGGGGCTACCAATTCCCCGTAGGCCTCGAGGGGGCCCTGAAGCTCAAGGAGGTGAGCTACATCCACGCGGAAGGGTACCCCGCCGCCGAGATGAAGCACGGGCCCATCGCGCTCATCGACGACGACATGCCCGTCGTGTTCCTCGCGCCCCAGGACCCCGTCTATGCGAAGGTCGTGTCGAACGTCGAGGAGGTGAAGGCCCGGGGAGGCCGGATCATCGCCGTCGTCAGCGACGACGCGTCCGAGCTGCGGGACAGGGCGGACCACCTGATCCGCGTGCCCCAGACGCTGCCGTTCCTGCTTCCGGTCCTGACGACGATCCCGCTCCAGCTGCTGGCGTATCACATCGCTGTGCTCCGGGGGGCCGACGTGGACCAGCCACGCAACCTCGCGAAGTCCGTCACGGTCGAGTGAGTCCGACGTGCGGGTCGTGCTCCAGCGCGTGTCGCGCGCCCAGGTGACCGTAGACGGGAGGGTGACCGGCCAGGTAGGCCCCGGGCTCCTCCTCCTGGTGGGGTTCCGCGGCGGGGACGACGAGGAGCGACTCGCCTGGATGGCGGACAAGGTCCTGGGGATCCGCGTGTTCTCCGACGCCGAGGGGAAGATGAACCTGGGGCTCTCCGAGGTCGGAGGCGATCTCCTCGTGGTGAGCCAGTTCACGCTGTACGGCGACGCGCGGAAGGGGCGCCGGCCGAGCTTCGTGGAGGCGGCACCTCCGGAGGTGGCGATGCGCCTCTACGAGCGGTTCGTCGCCCTGTTGCGCGAGCGTGCGCCGGGGCGGGTGGAGACCGGCGAGTTCGGCGCGCACATGGACGTGGAACTGGTCAACGACGGCCCGGTCACGCTCCTGCTGGAACGGGAATGACCGCGAGCCCCGGGTTGATCCTCGCGTCGGCGTCTCCACGGCGGGCGGAGCTGCTGACGCAGCTCGGACTTCGGTTCGAGGTGATCCCGGCGCATGTGGACGAGACCTATCTTTCGGGCGAGGCACCCGCCGCGCACGCCGAGCGCCTGGCGCGGAACAAGGCCGAGACCGTGACCCGGGCCGCTCCCGGCGCCCTGGTCATCGGCGGGGATACCGTCGTCGTGGACCGTGGCCGGGTTCTGGGCAAGCCCGGCTCGGCGGAGGAGGCGGTGGCGATGCTCCTCCTCCTGGCGGGGCGCGAGCACGAGGTCCTGAGCGCGGTCGCGCTCTCCGGGATCGGCGACACCGTGAGCGCGGTGGGATGGGCACGCGTGCGTTTCCGGGCGTTCGACGCCGAGCTCGCACGCGCCTACGCTGTTTCGGGCGAGCCCCTGGACAAGGCGGGGGCGTACGGCGTCCAGGGACTCGGCGCCGCCTTGGTGGAGGCCGTGGAAGGCGACTACTATACCGTCGTGGGCTTCCCGATCGTCCGGTTCCTCGAGCTCCTCGAGCGGAAGGGGTGGCGGTACGTCTTCGGGCGCCTCGCGCCCGTGGGTTGAGTCCACGGAACCACCCGCCACGCTCACCACGACCCGTCCATGGCCACACCCGCCGTCCTCACCATCGACCAGGGCACCACCGGCTCGCGCGCTCTCGTCGTGGCGCGGGACGGCCGGATCATGGCTCGCGCGTACTCCGAGTTTACCCAGCACTTCCCGCGGCCCGGTTGGGTCGAGCACGATGCCGATGAGATCCTCAGCGTCACCACGCGGGTGGCGCGGGAGGCCCTCGCGGCCGCCGGCGACGTCGAGGTGCGCGGCCTCGGGATCACGAACCAGCGGGAGACGGTGGTCCTCTGGGACCGGGCGACGCTCGAGCCGGTGCACCGCGCGATCGTGTGGCAGGACAGACGGACCACCGGCCTCTGCCGTTCCCTGAAGGATGCCGGACACGAGAACGAGATTCGGCGGCGGACCGGGCTCGTGCTCGATCCCTACTTCTCGGGCACCAAGATCCGGTGGCTCCTGGACGAGCGCCCGGAGCTCCGACGGCGGGCCGAGCGCGGCGAGCTTGCGGCGGGCACCGTGGACTGCTGGCTCATCAGCCGGCTCACGAACGGCGCGGTCTTCGCCACCGATCCCACGAACGCGTCGAGGACGCTGCTGTTCGACCTCGCGAGCTCCGCCTGGGACCCGTGGCTCGAGGACGTCCTCGGCGTCCCGCACGCGCTCCTGCCCGGGGTCCGTCCCAGCGCCGGGGACTTCGGCGTCGCGTCCGGAGACTGGCTGGGCCGGGACGTTCCCATCAAGGGTGTGGCCGGCGATCAGCAGGCCGCGCTGTACGGGCAGGGTTGCTGGGAGGTGGGCCTGGCCAAGAACACCTACGGGACGGGGTCGTTCCTGCTCCTGCATACCGGGCGTGAGATCGTGCCCTCCCGCCACGGCCTCCTCACGACCGCGGCCTGCGACGAATACGGTCGCCTCGCGTTCGCGCTGGAGGGGTCGGTGTTCATCGCCGGCGCTGCGCTCCAGTGGCTCCGTGACGGGCTCGGCGTCCTCGAACGAGCGCAGGAATCGGAAGGGATGGCGCGGTCCCTCGACGGCAACGACGGGGTGTACTTCGTGCCGGCGTTCGTGGGTCTCGGTGCACCCCATTGGGAGCCGGACGCTCGCGGTACGGTCGTGGGCCTCACCCGGGGGACGACCCGCGCGCACCTCGCACGCTCGGCCCTCGAGGCGATGGCGTTCGGGACCGAGGAGGTGCTCCGCGCGATGGAGTCCGACTCGGGGATCACGGCGACGGAGCTGCGCGTGGACGGCGGGGCCGCGTTGAACGACTGGCTCATGCAGTTCCAGGCCGACGTGCTGGGCATCCCGGTGCGGCGGCCCGAGCTGGTGGAAACCACCGCGCTCGGCGCCGCGGGGCTCGCGGGCGTGGCTACCGGGGTATGGAGCTCGGGTGGGGAGTTCCTCGAGGCCCAGGGGGCGGGACATGGCTTCGTGCCCGGGATGGGAGTCGAGGAACGCCGGGAGCTCCTGGCGGGTTGGAGCCGGGCGGTGCGGGCGACCGTGGCGTGGGCCCGTGATCGGCAGGCCTGAGGAAGTGGGGAAACACCCCCGCTCCCATCAGGGAATCAACGGATTGCGGCATCGGGTATTTTCCCGACTGGTCCCCTTACCTGCGGGCGGCCTACATTTCAGTTTGGTAAATTCCGCTGCCGACGGCACTTCGCGGCCCTGGCGGCGCAAACTGCCCAGTCCGGTCGTTGGCCGGAGGAACGAAGGGAGCTCGAAATGAAGATCCACGGCCGATTCATGGTGGGGCTGGTGGGTGTGGCCGCCGTGGTCTCGTACCTCGTGTGGACCGGGGTCCGCGACACGATGGTGTACTATCTCACGCCGGCCGAGCTCCTGGCCAAGGTCAGCGAGGACCCGACCTTCAAGGACCTGGGCGTGAAGGTGAGCGGGAAAGTGGTGAGGGGTACGTACGCGCGGGTGCCGGGAGAGCTCCTGCACCGGTTCGAGGTGCGGGACCTCGTGGATGAGTCCGAGACGTTCTGGGTCGAGTTCCGCGACGCCCTTCCCGACACCTTCACGGACGATTCCGAAGTCGTTCTCGAGGGGCGGCTGGATGCCGACGGCGTCTTCCAGGCCACGACCGTGCTCACCAAGTGCGGCAGCCGCTACGAGGCGGCTCCGGAGGATCTGGCCGGGTGACCATCCTCGGAGAGTTCGCCCTCTGGATCGCGCTTCCCGTGGCGATCTGGGGGATGACCCTCGGCTTCTTGGGCGGCAGGTCCCAGAGGGGTGACCTGGTCCTCAGCGCCGAGCGCTCGGTCCACGCGACGACGTTCCTCCTCGCCCTCGCGTCGGTCGGCATCACCGCGGCGTTCCTCGGGGATCGTTTCGAGTACTGGTACGTCGCCAGCTATTCCAACCGCGAGCTCGAGACGTTCTACAAGGCTGCCGGTCTGTGGGCGGGCCAGCGGGGATCCCTCCTCTTCTGGGCCCTCCTGCTCGGATTCTTCGCCTCGATCACGGTCTTCCAGAACCGCAGGCGGAACCGGGAGTTCATGCCCTACGTGGTGGGCGTGCTCCAGGGCGTCATCACGTTCTTCGTGGTGGTTCTCCTTTTCGCCGACGTGAACCCGTTCGAACGCCTGAGCTTCACGCCGGCGAACGGGCAGGGGCTGAACCCGCAGCTCCAGAACTACTGGATGACCATGCATCCGCCCACGCTGTACCTGGGCTTCACGGCGTTCACGATTCCGTTCGCGTTCGCGATCGCCGCGCTGCTCAACGGCCGGCTGGACTCGCGCTGGATCACGCTCACGCGGCGCTGGACGTTGCTGTCCTGGTTCTTCCTGTCCGTGGGGATCGTGTTCGGGATGCGGTGGTCGTACGGAGAGCTGGGGTGGGGTGGATACTGGGCTTGGGATCCGGTCGAGAACGCCTCGTTGCTACCCTGGCTCACCGCCACGGCGTTCTTGCATTCCGTGATGATCCAGGAGAACCGGGGCATGCTGAAGGTCTGGAACATGTCCTTGGTGGTCCTCACTTTCCTGCTCACGATCTTCGCGACGTTCCTGACCCGCTCCGGACTCATCGAGTCCGTGCACTCGTTCGCTCAGGAGCTCAGGATCGCGTATATCTTCCTCGCGTTCATGAGCTCGATCCTGGCGGGCTCGGTCGTTCTCATCCTCTATCGGCTGCCGTCCCTCCAGAGCGAGAACCGCATCGAGTCGTTCCTGTCCCGCGAGTCCGCCTTTCTCTTCAACAACCTGATCCTGCTGGGCGCCGCGTTCGCCGTGCTGTGGGGGACGATCTTCCCCTTGGTCACCGAGGGCGTGACGGGTCAGAAGGTCAGCGTGGGGCCGCCGTTCTTCCAGAAGGTGAACGTTCCTATCGGGCTCGTCCTGCTGGCGCTGGCGGGCATCGGCCCCGTGATCGCCTGGCGGCGCGCGACGCGACGGAACCTCCAGAAGAACTTCGCCCTGCCGATCGTGTTCGGCGTCGCCGTGGCGGCCGTGATCTGGGTGTTGGGCGCGCGCCACCCGCTGGCACTGACCACATGGGGAATCGGGGCGTTCGTCCTCTTCATCATCGTGACCGAATTCTGGAAGGGGACGCGGGCCCGCGCGCGCATCGAGGGGGAGGGCATCGCCCGGGCGCTCTATCACCTGGTGACGCGGAACCGGCGACGCTGGGGCGGCTACATCGTGCACGCGGGCGTGGTGATGATCTTCATGGGGTTCGCCGGTGCCGCGTACAACGTGGATGTACGGAAGCACATGCTTCCCGGCGACACGGTCGAGGTGGCCTCGTCGTTCGGGCACACGTACGAGCTCACGTACGAAGGTCTCTCGGTGTCCGTCGGCCGTGGGCAGCGGAACCTGGAGTGGCAGGCCATCGCGCTCGTCTCCGTCGCTCGCGGCGGTCGAGCGCTGGGCTCTCTGACGACCGAGAAGCGCCGGTACGTGAACCAGGACCAGATCATTACGGAGGTCGGCATCCGCTCGACCCCCGTCGAGGACCTCTACCTGATCCTCTCCGCCGTGGACGACCTGAACGCCGCCATCAACAACGATCCGTCGGCGCAGGGCATCGATCTCCAGGTACTGGTGCAGCCGCTGGTGGGCTGGATCTGGTACGGAGCCCTCGTCCTCGCGCTGGGCGGGCTGGTCAGCATGTGGCCGAGCGCCGACAGGAAGAGGGCGGCGGCGGAGACCCGGACGGGCGACCTCGTCGTCTCGGGAGCGACCTGATCGAATGGTGCTGTTCCTCGGTGCCGCGCTGGTGGCGGCCGCGGTGGTCCTCTTCATCGTCCAGCCTGTGGCCAAGGGCCTCCACGCCTCCCTCGAGCGCGAGGAGGACGAGCTCACCGAGACCGAGGCCAGGAAGCGCGTGGCGCTGCTCGCGCTCCGGGACGTGGAGTACGACTACCTCGCCGGGAAGCTCGACGAGAACGACTACCGGTCCCTCAAGGGTGAGCTCACCGCCGAGGCCCTGGCCGCGCTCGAGGCGGACGAGAAGGCCCGCTCCGGGAGTCTCTCCGGAGGGGCGGCGGCGGCCCTGGAGGCGGAGATCGCGGAGGCGCGTGCCGGGCTCAGCTCGGGCATGTACTGCCCCGAATGCGGCTTCCTGAACGAGCCCGGTAGCCGCTTCTGCTCCTCGTGCGGCCATGCCCTCGACCGCACCGCGGCGGTCTGATCCGTCCTCCGTGGAGGCCCTCCGGACACCCGGCCCCGATCGGCCCGGCGACGCCGTCCCGGCCCTGTCGGCGCGGGGGCTCTCGAAGGAATTCGGCGTTGTCCTCGCGGTGGACGGAATCGACCTGGAGCTCCAGGCCGGGGACTTCCTGACGATCTTCGGCCCCAACGGGGCCGGGAAGACGTCCTTGCTGAGCCTCCTGGCGGGGCGGCTGAAGCCGACCCGAGGCCACGTGTGGGTGCGGGGGCAGCCGCTGCGCCCCGGCGAGACCGTGTGGCGGTCGAGGATCGGAATCCTCTCCCATCAGAGCTTCCTGTACGCGGACCTGACCGTAGAGGAGAACCTCCGGTTCTTCGGAAGGCTGTTCGGGCTCCGGGATCTGGACGAGCGCGTGCCGCGGAGGCTGGAGCAGGTCGGTCTCCTGGACCGGGCCGATTTCCGGGTACGCCAGCTCTCGCACGGCCTGCGCCAGCGGGCGGCGCTCTCACGCGCGCTCCTGCACGACCCCGAGCTCGTCCTGCTGGACGAGCCCTATACGGGGCTCGACCCGCACGCGGCGTCCGTTCTCCGGGGCGTGCTCTCGTCACTGAAGGACGGGCGGCGCACGGTCGTCATGGTCACGCACAACCTCACCCAGGGGCTCGAGCTCGCCAGCCGCGTGGCCATCCAGGTCCGGGGGCGCTTCGGCTGGGAAGGATGTCGCGACGACGTGGATCTCGACACGTTCGAGCGTTTCTACCACGGGGTCGTGGAGAACGGTGCCGCATGACGTACCTCGGCCAGGTCTACGCGATCCTCTGGAAGGACCTGCTCCTGGAGCTCCGCACCCGGGAGCGCGTCGCCGCGATGGGTGCCTTCGCGGTGCTGGCCGGCATCCTGTTCAACTTCTCGATCGACCAGACCGCGGTCCGGCCCCAGGACATCGCGGCGGGACTGATCTGGATGACGCTCGTATTCGGCGGCCTCCTCGGCGTCGGGCGGACGTTCCACCTCGAGGCCCAGGACGGCGCGTTCCAGGGTGTGCTCACGAGCCCCACGCCCAAGGACGCCGTATTCCTCGGCAAGACCGCAGCCAACTTCGTGCTGCTCTACGTCGTCGCGCTGCTCGTGGTGGCGGTGTTCGCGCTGTTCTTCGGCCTGCGGCTGGGTACACATCCGGGAATGGTCGCCCTGGCCCTGGCGCTGGGCTCCCTGGGGTTCGTCGCGCTCGGGACGCTCTTCAGCGCGGTCTCCTCGAATACGCACATGGGGGAGACGCTGCTCCCCATTCTCGTCTTCCCCCTGCTGGTCCCGATGGTTATCTACGGGGTTTCGGCGACCGCACGGCTCCTGGCGGACCGTCCGATCGCCGAAGTCGCGGGGAACCTCCGGATGCTGGGAGCCTTCGCCGTTCTGGCCGTGGCGGTGGGTGCGGTCCTGTTCCGATACGTCGTGGAGGAATGATGCCGTCGAAGAGGTTGCAGACCACCGGCACGGTGCTGGCCGTGCTCGGGGCGCTCGGGACCGTCGCGCTGCACTGGATGGTCTTCTTCTGGACGCCGACGGAGGCGACGATGGGCGTCATCCAGAGGATCTTCTACATCCACGTCCCGTCGGCCTGGGTGGCGTTCTTCGCGTTCGGGGTGGTCGCGCTGTGCAGCGCCGTCTACCTCTGGCTGGGCGACGAGCGCCTCGATCAGGCGGCCTCGTCGGCGGCGGAGGGAGGGATGGTCTTCACGACGATCGTCCTGCTCACGGGTCCCCTCTGGGGCCGGATCGCCTGGGGCACCTACTGGACGTGGGAGCCCCGCCTCACCCTGACGCTGCTCCTCTGGTTCATCTACCTCGGCTATTTCCTGGTCCGGGCCTCCACCGACAATCCCGAGCGCGGAAAGCGGTTCTCGGCCGTCGTCGGCATCGCGGGGGCCCTCGACATTCCCTTGATCCACCTGAGCGTGGTCTGGTTCCGCTCCCTCCACCCCACTCCGGTGGTGATGAAGCCGGAAGGCCCCACGCTCCACCCCGACATGCTCGTGACCCTGATGGTCGGGCTCCTCTCGTTCACCCTCCTGTTCCTGGGCCTGTTCCTCCACCGCTATACCCTGGCCGCGGCCACGCACCTGGTCGCGGTACGGGAGCGGCGGGCGCAGGCCTGACCTGCCCACCCCGCGAGGCGTCATGCGCACCTTGAAGCGGCTGCTCGAACCTGGCTCCCTGACCCTTCTCCTCCTGGCCGGCTCGGCGACCCGGGCCCTGGCCCAGGACACGGCGATGGCCGGAGCCGGCCTCTCGGGGCAGTCCCTGCGGCCCTATGCGTTCGTATTCGTGGCCTACGCGTTGGCCTGGCTGCTCGTCCTGGGATGGGTCGTTGCGATCGCCCGACGCATGGGGCGCCTGGAGCGGCGGCTGGGGCGGTAAGCAGGTCGCGGAACAGGCCCCGCGTTGGGAGCGCCACGGTACCCGAAGACCGGCCCCAGGGGCTCAACCACGCGGACAAACGGCCCGAAAGCTGTAGCACGAAGTGCCCCCGTGCGATAGCTTTCTAGCGTGTGTCACGACCTCAAGGGCTTTCGGCGTCCCCCCAACGGCCGATCCCCCGTTTCCTCAACAGGAGGCATCGTAACGATGAAGACGGTACGGAGTGGCACCGCTCGGATCGCAGGGCTGGCCCTGGCGGCGCTCGCGGCCGCGCCGGCGATCCAAGCGCAGACCACCACGATGCCCAGCACCCTCCGGTACGGATCCGGGCTGCTGGACATCCCGGTGGCCAGTGTTCTGCCCCATATGGCGATCACCGGGACCTTCTCCGGGTTCTTCAACGAGATGACCCGGACGGTGGACATCAATGCTGCCGGCGACATCACGGGTTATGGGCCGGCGACGGACCGCAAGTTCTATTCCGACGCGTCGATCGCCTTGGGCCTCTTCGATCGCGTCGAGGTCGGGACCACGATCCAGTCCCTGAACGATGCCGACGCGGGCGGGAACATCTGGGGTCTCTTCGGCAGGGTGCAGTTGTTCCAGCCGACGAACCAGGGCCTCGGCCTCGCCGTGGGCGCGCGGTATGTGACCGCCCCCGGGTTCGACGACGGTGTGGACTACGCGCCCACCCGCCTCGGCTTCCCGGACAATCGCCTGCGCGACGCCTACACGGGCAGAGAGGACGTCTCCACGGAGCTGAGCCTCTACGCGGTCACGAGCGCCTATATGCGCGGCTTCGACGAGGGCTTCCTGCCGAACCACGACATCACGTTGTCGCTCGGATACGGGACGGGGATGTTCCACGACGGTGACGAGCTCTCGTTCTACAAGTTCGCCTCCTCGCACGGCTGGTTCATGGGGTCCGCCCTCCACTTTGGGCTCGGCGAGAACTCGGTCCTCACGTTCATGGGGGAGTACAACGGCTTCGACGTGAACCTGGGCACGCAGCTCGACCTCGGCGGCATCCGGCTCGGCGCCCACTACCTGGCGACGAACTATCCCGAGCCGACCGGTGGCTACTGGAGCGAATACCGCAAGCCGAAGTTCGGCATCCTCGGGTCCGTGGCGATCTGCCCCAACGAGGAAGGCCTGCTGTGCAAGCCCAAGCTCCTGGAGCGGCCGCAGCCCCAGGTCGTCCAGCTGCCCGCGCCTCCTCCGGACACGGTCCGGATCACCCGCGAGGTCGAACGTCCGCTCCCCGAGGGCACGCCGGCCGTGGTGTGCCTCGCGACGGGGGAGAACGTCGAGGTTCGCGTGACCGCGCAGGGTGACACCCTCGTCGGTCCGACCCGGGCGTCCATCCGCACGCTGCGCCCCGGGGTGGTGTTCGCGGGGACGTACGCGGGAGGTCGCGACTGGTTCACCAGTGGTGAGGACATCACGTTCGAGCGCACGGCGTACACGAAGTCCGGCGAGGAGGTGCGCCTCGACTGCGCGCAGATCATGCGCGTCGGTGAGAACATGGGCGTGCCGCTGTTCGCGATGCGCAGCGCCGAGCGTCCCTATCCGACGATCTACGTACCGGTGCGTCCGGGCGTCTGGCAGGCGTATCAGGCCGGGCTGCGCCGCACGCGCGGCTGAGATCCGAGCGGATCGGCTGTTGTGGGTTGGGGCCCGCCCGCCTGAGAGCGGGCGGGCCCTCCTGCGCGGTCGTATGCCCGGCATGGGCGATCTGCCGACGAGGACGATCGGCGAAAGGGGCGACGTGCCCGTGAGTCGACCGCGAGCGGACTGCCTGGATTCCCGGTTGCGCCCTGTCCCGACCGGCACGGGTGTCGGAAAGGGGCTTGCGCTTCATGGGGAGGGGTCCCGATGTTGGCATGGCCTCCCCCTGGCCCGCACTTGAGTCTCCGATGACGCACCGAGCACCACGCGGGGACCTCGACAAGGGGGAGACGCCGAGGGAGCGTCTACGGTTCGATGATCTCACCCACGACTCCGAGCCGGACGGCCGGTGCCGGATCGCGGTCGGGCTCGAGTGGCGCGGCCGTTCGTTCCGAGGTGAGTCCCAGACGCTCGAGACCCCCGAGGGGCGAGTGCGCGGTGCCGCCGAGGCTTGTCTGGCCGCGGCACGTGCGGCGGCTGGAGATCAGCGGCGTCTGAACCTCATCGGGGTGAAGGCGATCCGGGCCTTCGACGGGTGGGTGCTCGTGGTGCGGATCCTGGCCGATGTCGATGGCGGGAGCGTCAGGCTGCTTGGGGCCTCGTCCACCGAGGAGGAGAATGGGCTCGAGCGGGCATCGGCGCACGCCGTCCTCGACGCGACCAACCGAGTTCTCGGGCCGACCCTTTCGGCCATTCCGGAGGCCCCCCGGGAGGGCTAGGTTGCGTCCGTGGCCGGAGAGGCGGCGAGGACTTTCGCTTTCTCTTCGGGTGTGGTACTTTGGCATCGGCTACCCCGGCCGGAGCGGGGTTCCCCCAACCAGAGGCGTGCGATGGCCACGGAAGTCGGCGAGCAGAAACAGAAGGCAATCAACACGGCCATCTCGCAGATCGAGCGTTCCTACGGGAAGGGCGCGATCATGCGGATGGGGGCCGAGGGCGCGAAGCTCCATATCGACGCCATCTCGACAGGGGCCTTGAACCTCGACGCCGCCATCGGGATCGGCGGGATGCCACGCGGGCGGATCAGCGAGGTCTACGGGCCCGAGTCGTCCGGGAAGACCACGATCTGCCTCCACGTGATCGCGAATGCACAGCGGACGGGCGGAATCGCCGCGTTCATCGACGCCGAGCACGCCCTGGACGTGGGCTACGCCCGCAGGCTCGGCGTGGACGTGGACAGCCTGTTGGTCTCCCAACCCGACACCGGCGAGCAGGCCCTCGAGATCGCCGAGGTGCTCATCCGCAGCAACGCGGTCGACGTGGTCGTCATCGACTCGGTGGCCGCGCTCGTACCCCGCGCCGAGATCGAGGGGGAGATGGGCGACACCCACGTCGGGCTCCAGGCGCGCCTCATGAGCCAGGCGCTGCGCAAGCTGACCGGCGCCGTGCATCGGTCCAACACCGCCGTGATCTTCACGAACCAGATCCGCGAGAAGGTCGGCGTGATGTTCGGGAACCCCGAGACCACGTCGGGCGGGCGCGCCCTGAAATTCTATGCGTCCGTGCGGCTCGACATCCGCCGGATCGGCGCGATCAAGGACGGTCAGGAGGTGGTCGGGAACCGCACGCGCGTGAAGGTGGTCAAGAACAAGACCGCGCCTCCCTTCCGGCAGGCGGAGTTCGACATCCTCTACAACGAGGGGATCAGCCATCTGGGGCTGATCGTGGACCTCGGTGTCGAGACCGGTATCCTTGAGAAATCGGGCTCCTGGTTCTCGTACGGTGACCTACGCCTCGGCCAGGGCAAGGAGAACGCCAAGCAGTTCCTCGTCGAGAACGCCGATATCGCGCAGGAGATCGAGACGCGTCTCAGAGCGTCGCTCGGTATGGGAGGCGGCTCCTCCGCCTCGGACGACGAGGACACGATCGTGGACGACTGATCGACGCGCGAGACCTCCCATCCGTCGGCCACGTTGAGCCGCATCCGACCGTCCGATTAGCTTACCAAGCTGGACCACGGAGGCACGGGGCTCCGGAAGGCCCCCTCCCAACGAATCCGGACGACGATGAAGGCTGCCGAGATCCGACAGACGTTCCTCGACTACTTTCGCCGGCATGGACACGAGATACGGCCGAGCGCTTCCCTCGTTCCGTCCGACGACCCCACCCTGCTGTTCACGAACGCCGGCATGGTGCCGTTCAAGCGGATCTTCCTGGGGCAGGAGAAGGTTCCCTTCAAGCGCGCGACGACCTCTCAGAAGTGCGTGAGGGCCGGCGGCAAACACAATGACCTCGAGGAAGTGGGGAAGACCGCGCGGCATCACACATTCTTCGAGATGTTGGGGAATTTCTCCTTCGGTGATTACTTCAAGCGGGACGCCATCCGGTACGCGTGGGACCTGATCACCGTCGAGTACGGCCTCGACCCGGCCCGGCTCTACGCTACGGTGCACCAGAGCGACGACGAGACCGCCGAGCTGTGGACGACCGAGGTCGGCCTCGACCGCTCCAGGGTCTATCGCCTGGGCGATGAAGACAACTTCTGGCAGATGGCGGACACCGGTCCCTGCGGGCCTTGCTCCGAGTTGCTCTACGACGTGAGGACGCGGGTTCCCGCCTCGCAGACCCTCGCGGAGTTCGTCGCCGCGGGTGACGCCGGCGAGATCGTGGAGCTGTGGAACCTCGTGTTCATGCAGTTCGACCGGAACGCGGAGGGCGTTCTGCACCCGCTGCCCGCTCCGTGCGTGGACACCGGCGCGGGGCTGGAGCGCCTCGCTGCGGTGCTCCAGGGTGTGGACTCCAACTACCACACGGATCTCTTTCTCCCACTGCTCGAGCGTGTGGCTGACGTCGTGGAGAGGGCCTACGAGCCGACCCGCGAGGACGCGGTCAGCTATCGTGTCGTGGCCGACCACGCCAGGGCCGTGGCGTTCCTGCTGGCCGATGGAGTGTTCCCGTCGAACGAGGGACGGGGCTACGTCCTCCGGAGGATCCTCCGCAGGGCGGTTCGCCACGCGTGGCTTCTCGGACTCCGCGAGCCGGCGCTCGTGCACGTGGTGGACGGGGTCGTGGAGGTCATGGGAGAGGCCTACCCGGAGCTGCGCCGGCGGCGCCGTCACCTGGCTGCGACGACGCGCGGCGAGGAGGAACGGTTCCTGGCCACGATCGAGGGCGGGATGAGCCGCTTCGATGAGCTCGCCCCGGTCGGGGGTCCCGGCGGCACGATCCCGGGGGACGAGGCGTTCCGCCTCTACGATACGTTCGGGTTCCCCCTGGACCTCACGCAGCTCATGGCCGAGGAGCGCGGCTACCACGTGGATGTGCCGGGCTTCGAGGCCGCGCTCGAGGCGCAGCGCGCTCGCTCGCGGGCCGACCGCACCGCGGCGGGCATCGCGTTGGGGGACGACAGCTCGGGCGAGGGATGGACCGAGCTCTCCGACGAGAAGCAGGCGTTCATCGGCTATCACACGACGCGGGTCGAGACGGCCGTGCTCGCATGGCGCCTCGAAGGAGACGTCCTCGGGGTCATCCTCCGGGAAAACCCGTTCTACGTCGAGAGCGGCGGCCAGGTCTCCGACGTGGGTGAGGTACAAGGACACGGCTGGACGCTGCATGTCACCGATGTGCGCAAGGTGGAGGGCCGCACGGCCGTCTTCGGCCGCGCCGAAGGCTCGTTCTCCGAGCGTCCCACGGCTCCCCTGGCCGCCGAAGGCGCGGTGCCGCCCTCGGTACGTCACGACACCGAGCGGAACCACACCGCGACGCACCTGCTGCACGCCGCGTTGCGTGCCGTGCTGGGAGAGCACGTCGTGCAGCGCGGGTCGCTCGTGGCTCCCGACCGCCTCCGGTTCGACTTCGCCCACACGGCCCCGCTGACGGCCGAGGAGAGGGATCGGGTCGAATCCCTGGTCAACGACGCCATCTGGGCAGACCATCCGGTGGAGATCACCTATCAGCGCTACGACGACGCCGTACGCGCCGGGGCGATGGCTCTCTTCGGTGAGAAGTACGGCGACGAGGTCAGGGTGGTGCGCGTGCCGGGTCTGAGCATGGAGCTTTGCGGCGGGACGCACGTGCGGCACACCGGAGAGATCGGGCTCTTCCGGCTGATCTCGGAGAGCGGCGTGGCCGCGGGGGTCCGCCGTGTCGAGGCGCTCACGGGACCGGGAGCCTTCCGTCACCTGAAGGAGATGGAGACTCGGGTCCACGACGTGGCGAAAACGCTCAAGACCCAGCCCGACAACCTGAGCCACCGTGCCGAGCAGCTGTTGCGGCAGAAGGCGGAGCTCGAGGTCCTCCTGGACGAGCTCCGGAGCCGCGGAGGTGCTGGCGAGCGGGACGTCGCGTCGGAGGTGGTCGAGGCGGGCGGCGTCACCGCCTCGTACCGCGGTATTCGCCTGCGCTCGCGCGGCCCGGAGGACGCCCGCAAGTGGGGCGACGCGTTCCTGGCGTCGGGAAGGGGCGGCGTGGCCGTGGTGGGGGCGGAGCTGCCCGGCGGCAAGCTCACGCTCTTCGCGTTCGTCACCGACGACCTCATCTCCCGAGGCGTCCGCGCGGACACTCTGGTGAACGAGGTCGCCGCCGTCGTGGGTGGGCGGGGTGGCGGACGAGCCCACCTGGCCCAGGCGGGCGTCGAGGACCCGGATCGACTCGACGAGGCGCTCGCGGTCGGGGCGGCCTCGGTGCGCAGGATCCTGGAGGGGCGGGCCTGATGGACGCACGGTCCTTCCTCGCGCGGCGCAGGCCCCCGGCGCCGGAGGCGCTGACGCGATGGCTCGCCGAAGGGCCTCTCGAGGGTCCGGCCGTGGAGGGCCTGACCCGGCGGGGGATCGCCGAGCTCGAGCATGCCTGCTCCGCGCCGGGCCGGGTCCGCGAGAGTGCGTACCATCTGCTGGCCGCGGATGCGTTGCTGACCTACGCTTGCGAGGCGGCGCTCGAGTCGGCGGACCCGGCGGCCGCGATGGAGTCGATCCTCCGAGAGGCGGCTCGCGAGGAGCGGTGATGTATCGCGACCCCACGGCCTTCGCCGACATCCACAACCACGTCGTGCCGGGCGTCGACGACGGAGCTCGCGACCTCCAGGACACGCTCGACGCGGTCGAGCGCATGACTCTGCTGGGCGTCCGCAAGATCATCGCCACGCCTCACCTGGACGGGAGCCTCACGCTGGATCCACCGTATCTCGAGGAGCGGCTCGAGGAGGTGACGGAGGCCTTCGCCGCAGCCGTCGCCGCAGTGGCCGAGTCGTTTCCCGAGGTCGACCTGCGCCGGGGGCATGAGGTCATGCTCGACATTCCGGACGTGGATTTCTCCGACCCGCGGATGCGTTTGGCGGGCACGCGGTTCGTCCTCGTCGAGTGGCCCCGCCTCCACGTTCCCCCGGGCACCGCGAAGGTGCTGTACCGGATCCGCCAGGACGGATACATCCCAGTGGTCGCGCACCCCGAGCGGTACGTCGGCGTGGATCTGGAGCTCGCCTGCCGTTGGCGGGACGCCGGCGCGCTGCTCCAGGTGAACTACGGCTCCTTGGACGGCCGGTACGGGAGCGAGTCGCGTACGCTGGCCTTCGGCCTGCTCCGGCGGGGCTTGTCGGACTATATGGCCTCGGACTTCCATGCTCGGCCGGACCGCAAGATCTACAGGCAGGAGGCCCAGGACCGCCTGGAAGACCTGGGTGCGGGGGAGGCGTTCGTCACGATGAGCCTCACCAACCCCGCTCGGATCTTCCGCGACGAGGAGCCCATGCCGGTGCCCGCCCTGCCCATGGAGCGAGGCTTCTGGGCGCGCGTGAAGGGGATCCTGAACCCGGAGGCGGTATGACGAACGAGGAACGCGCGTCCGAGGTCACCGCGCAGCTCCACGCGCTGGCCCGGCTCGCCGACGGCATGGCCGGGACGCTCGCGCGCGAGGTCGTCGAGTTGGCCGCGCGCGTCGAGGCCACGCTCCGCTCCGGTGGGAAGGTCCTGTTCTGCGGCAACGGGGGCTCGGCCGCGGACGCCCAGCATCTCGCGGCGGAGTACGTGGTCCGCTTCGCGCGGGAGCGCGCGCCGATGGCCGCGCTCGCGCTCACGACGGACACGTCGGTCCTCACGGCCGGCGCGAACGACCACGGCTTCGAGACGGTGTTCGAGCGGCAGGTCCGCGCGCTGGCGCGGGCCGGAGACCTGCTCGTCCTCCATTCCACGAGTGGGGAGTCCGAGAACCTGCTGCGGGCGGCTGGGGCCGCGAGGGAGCTCGGCGTGGCGACCGCCGCGCTCCTGGCCAACGGCGGCGGTCGCCTGAAGGAGCGCGTGGACCTGGCCCTGGTCGTGCCGACCTCGGTGGCCGCGCGCGCTCAGGAGATGCACCTGGCCGTCGGCCACGTGGTGTGCGATCTGGTGGAGCGCATCGTGGAGGAGCAGGAATGAACGAACTCATCGAGCTGCTCCAGGAGACCCGCCTCAGGGAGATCGGGCAGGCGCTCTTCTACCGGTTCCTGGCCGCCGATGCGGAGCGTGTGGGGGACGGGGCGACGGCCGAGCGGCTGAACGAGCTCCTCGCGGACGAGCAGCACCACGTGTCGCGCGTGACGGCACGGATCCTCGAGCTGGGGAGCAAGCCCCGCGACCCCGGGGCGCACGAGGAGACGGCTCCCTCGCTCGACTCGTGGCAAGTCGAAGCCAGGACGAGGGAGGAAGTCGAGGTACGTTGGTACGAGGAAGCCCTCCAGCGGATCGAAGACCGGGAGACGGCGGGGATCGTCCGCGAGATCCTGGAGTCCGAGCGGCATCACAGGAACGAGCTCGCCGGCAAGTGGATGCCGGCGGAGCCGGGAGTCCCGAGGAGAAACGATGAGTGACCTGATCGATCTGAGGGGCAAGAACGCCGTGGTCACGGGTGGCTCGCGTGGGGTGGGTCGCGCCACGGCCATTCTGTTGGCGAAGGCCGGTGCGTCGGTGGGCATCGGTTACCGCGCCCGTAAGGACGCGGCCGACGAGGTCGTGGCCGAGATCCGTGCCCTCGGGGTCCACGGCTGGGCACACCCGGGGGATCTCTCGGACGCCGGTGACGCCGAGGCGCTGTTCCAACGCGCCGACCGTGAGTTCGACGGCCTCGACATCTTCGTGGGCAACGCCGGGATCTGGCCCGTCCCCGAAATGCCGGTGGCACGCATGACCGACGAGCAGTGGCACGGAACCATGAGCGCGAACCTGCACGCGATCTTCTACACATCCCGCGCGGCCGCGCAACGCATCCGCGACGACGGTCGCATCGTGCTCGTGGGAAGCACGGCCGGACAGCGAGGGGAAGCCTATCACGGCGACTACGCTGCGAGCAAGGGAGCGATCTTCTCCTTCGTGAAGAGCTTCTGTGTGGAGCTCGCGCCCCGCGGGATCACCGTGAACTGTGTCGCGCCGGGCTGGATCGACACCGACATGTCCGCCGATTGCTACGAGGGGGAGGGGAGGCGTCGCATCGAGGCAGGAATCCCCATCGGTCGCGTCGCGTCGTCGGAGGACGTGGCCGGCCCGATCGTGTTCCTTTGCTCGTCCCTCGGCCGTCATATCACCGGAGAGATCCTGAACGTGAACGGGGGTGCCGTCCTGGTGGGATGAAGCAGCCACGCCTTTCGGCGCCTCGAGCCGTACGTTGGATCACGCGCAGGTTGGAGGCTGCCGGTTTCGAGACCTGGGCGGTCGGCGGCGCGGTCCGTGACGCGCTGCTCGGGCTCCCGGGTGGAGATTGGGACCTCGCGACGCGTGCCCGGCCGGAGCAGGTGATGCGTCTGTTCCGCCGTACGGTGCCGCTTGGCGTGGAGCACGGCACCGTGGGAGTGCTCTCGGACGAGGGCGTGCTGTTCGAGGTGACGACGTTCCGGAAGGACGTCGAGACGAACGGGCGCCACGCGGTCGTGGCCTTCGCGGATACGGTGGAAGAGGATCTCGCGCGTCGGGACTTCACGATCAACGCCGTGGCCTGGCACCCGATACGGAAGAACCTGCTCGACCCCTACGGAGGGGCGGCCGACCTGCGGGACCGGGTGCTGCGGGCGGTGGGCGACGCGAGGCAGCGCTTCGCGGAAGACCACCTCCGGGTGCTCCGCGCGCTCCGCTTCGCATCGCGGTTCGGCCTGTCCGTGGAGACGGTCACATGGGGCGCGCTCCGGGACGACACGGTCCACCTGGGTGTGCTTTCGGCCGAGCGGATCCGCGAGGAGTTGCTGAAGGTCCTGGATGTGGATCCGGTCCCCTCCACGGCGCTTGGGTTGTACCGGGAAGCCGGAGCGCTCGCCGTCCTCTATCCCGAGCTGGACGCGTGGGCGGACGGGCGTGACGAGGAGTGGCGCCGGACGCTCGCGACCGTGGACCACCTCCCGAAGGGACGGCCGTTCCTGCGCCTGGCGGCGCTCCTCCGTCCGCTCGAGCCGAGAGGAGTCGCGCAGGTTCTCCTGAGACTCAGACTCTCGAATGCCCAGGTGGAGGAGACGGCGCGCAGGGCGTCCGCTCCGGTGCTTCCGCCGCCGGACGCCTCCGACGCGGAGTTCCGTCGGTGGCTCGGTCGAGCCGGACCCGAACGGGTCGCTGCGGTTGCTCGCCTCGAGCTCGCGGCCGCACGTTCCGCTGGGTCGCCGGACGCCGACCGGGTGGTCGCGTCCTGGAAGCGTGCGCGGGCCGTGCTCGCGACGCGGCCGCCGCTCACGGTACGCGATCTCGCGCTGGACGGCAGGGACCTGATCGCGATGGGGATGCGTCCGGGGCCCGAGTTCGGTGTGATTCTCGACGGCTTGCTCTCCTGGGTCCTGGAGGATCCGACGCGCAACGAGCCGGAGGCGTTGCGCGCGGAGGCCCTGCGCCTGGCGGGTGAGGGGGGGCGTGGTGTCTGAGCTGGACCTGTTCGGAGAGGCCCGCGAGAAGACGCCGTTGGCCGAACCGGGCGGGAAGGGACCGGGGCGGTCCGGCGGCGGCGCCTCGGAGTCACCCGATCCGCGAGCTCCGCTGGCCGCCCGCATGCGCCCGCGATCGCTCGCGGAATTCCGCGGCCAGGAGCACCTCCTGGGACCCGGCAAGGCGATCCGGTCGATGCTGGACAACGATCAGCCGTCCAGCATGATCCTCTGGGGCCCACCGGGGAGCGGCAAGACCACGCTCGCGCGCATCGTCGCGAGCGAGACCGGCGTGGCGTTCGTGGCGTTCAGCGCCGTCACGGACGGCATCGCGAGGGTCAGGGAGATCGTCAAGGAGGCGGCGGAGCGGCTCCGCTCGACCGGGCGGCGCACGATCCTGTTCTGCGACGAGATCCATCGCTTCAACAAGGCGCAGCAGGACGCGTTCCTCCCGCACGTGGAGGCGGGGACGATCATCCTGATCGGAGCGACCACCGAGAACCCGTCGTTCGAGGTCGTCCGCCCCCTGCTCTCGAGGGCTCCGGTGTACGTCCTGAACCCGCTCTCGCCGGCGGAGGTCCGCTCGATCCTCGAGGAGGCCCTGGCCTCCACGGATCGGGGGCTCGCTTCGCTCGGCCTCGAGGTGCTCGACGAGACACTCGAGTTCATCGCGGTATCGGCGGACGGGGACGCACGCAGGGGGCTCGGCGTCCTGGAGGCGGCCGCCGGCCTGGTCGGTCCGGGAGGCCGGATCGGAGTGGCGGAGGCCAAGGAAGCGCTCCAACACCGCTACGCCACGTACGACAAGGGTGGAGAAGAGCACTACAACCTCATCTCGGCGCTCCACAAGGCGATCCGCGGAAGCGACCCGGACGGTGCGCTCTATTGGCTGGCGAGGATGGTGGACGGAGGAGAGGACCCCCTCTACATCGCCCGCAGGTTGGTGCGGGCGGCGTCCGAGGACGTGGGGCTCGCCGACCCCCAGGCCCTGGGCGTGGCGATCGCGGCCCGGGACGCCTTCCACTTCCTGGGCCCACCGGAGGGGGAGTTGGCGCTCGCCGAGGCTGTTCTCTATCTGGCCACCGCTCCCAAGTCCAATCGCGCGTACGAGGCCTGGAGCGCGGCCTTGGGCCGGGCGCGGGAGACCCCGGGGGAGGCCGTACCCCTTCATATCCGCAATGCCCCGACGTCGCTCATGAGGGAGCTCGGATACGGCAGGGGATACCGGTATGATCCCGCGGAGACCGACGGCGTGGCTCCGCAGCTCTATTTGCCCGAGCGTTTGGCCGGCGAGCGCTTCTATCGGCCCGGACGGTTCGGCCACGAGAAGACGATCGCCGCCCGGCTGGAGTGGTGGGCCGCGCGGCGACGCGAGGCGGCGCGGGGGCATGGGGGTGAGCCCGAGGGTGGGGGCCATTCCGGGGGAGAAGGAATCGAGCCGTGAGGTCCCGTCCGTGCGCCGATCGTCCGGCGCGCTTCCGTGAGCGGCCTGCCGCGTCTTCTTCGGCGGGGAGGGCTTGGCTATCGTTTCTCCGGAGAGCCCGTGACGGGCGCGCCGAGCGGCCTGAAGTGTAATTTCGCTTCGGACCGGCGCGGTTTTCCCCGTCATCGGGGCCACCCAGGGAGGTGCAGGATTCCGAACCAGCTCATCGACATTCGGGCGCCGGTGGACCACGCCGTGCTGGTCGGCGCCCCTGAGCGCGATCTGGATCCTCGTCTCGCCGACGAGCACATCGAGGAGCTGGCGCGGCTCACGGACACCGCGGGCGGAATCGTCGTCGGAGCCTTGCGCCAGCGCCTCCCGCACCCGCATCCCCGGTTCTACATCGGCGAGGGCAAGGCTGCGGAGCTCAAGGATCTGGTCGGTCAGCGCTCCGCGGACCTCGTGATCTTCGACGAGGAGCTCAGCCCGGCCCAGGGCAAGAATCTCGAGGATCTGCTCGGGGTCCGCGTGATGGACCGATCGGAGCTGATCCTCGACATCTTCGCCACGCGGGCGCGCTCCAGAGAGGCCCGTCTGCAGGTCGAGCTCGCCCAGCTCGAGTACATGCTTCCCCGGCTCAAGCGGATGTGGAGCCACCTGTCGCGCATCCGGGGCGGCATCGGTCTGCGCGGGCCGGGCGAGACGCAGCTCGAGACCGATCGCCGACTCATCGGCGCGCGCATCGCGGATCTGAAGGAGAAGCTCGGCGACGTGGCACGCGCCCGCGAGCAGCAGAGGAAATCGAGACACGGGCAGTTCCGTTCGGCGCTCGTCGGGTACACCAACGCGGGGAAGTCGTCGTTGCTCAGGGCTCTTTCGGGCGCGGACCTCTTCGTGGAGGACCGCCTCTTCGCGACCCTGGATTCGGCGACGCGCGGGGTGGATCTGGGGTCGCGCTTCACGGCGCTCGTCACCGACACCGTCGGCTTCATCCGTAAGCTGCCCCACCATCTGGTGGCGTCCTTCCGATCCACGCTGGAAGAGGCCCGGGAGGCGGACGTCCTGCTCCACGTCATCGACGCCTCGCACACGGGCTGGGAGGAACAGCGCCAGGTGGTAGGGGACGTGCTCGAGGAGTTGGGACTCCATGGTGCCGAGAGGATCCTCGTCTTCAACAAGGTGGACCGGCTGACTCACGCGGAGGAGGAAGGCCTCCGCGAGCGTGTGCGCGCGCTCGACCCACGACCGGCCGTGTTCGTGTCGGCGCTCCACGCCGAGTCCCTGGAGGCGCTGAAGGAGACGCTCAAGGCCCGGATGCGCGCGCGCCTGGCTCATGTGGTCGTGCGCTTCCCGGCGGGCGACGGTGAGATCCTCGCGGTGCTGCATCGCGAGGGTGAGGTGCTGGGACGCGTGGAGGAGGATGGGGCGCTCGCCGTGACGGTCCGGTTACCGCGCGCGCTGGTCGGCCGCCTGGCCATCCACCCTGGAGTGGAGATCCGGGAGGTGGCGTGAGCGGTATCCTGGAGAATATCCCCGAGCGCGGGGTAGAAGGGGGCGCGAAAGGACCCGGCCTCGATCTCATGCGATCGGCGGCACCGTTCCCGCCGGACGACGCCCGACGCTCGCTCGTCGAACGATTCAACGTCGAGATCACCCCATGAACATGCGTTTCTTCGTCAACATCGATCACGTGGCCACGGTGCGACAGGCGCGCCGGACCGACGAACCCGATCCGGTGCGCGCCGCCGTCCTGGCGGAGCTGGGCGGCGCCGATGGCATCACGGTCCACCTCCGGGAGGACCGACGCCACATCCAGGATCGAGACCTGCGGCTGCTCATGGAGACCGTGAGAACCGGGGTGAACCTGGAACTCGCGGCGTCTTCGGAGATCCTCGCCATCGCGTGCGAGTTACGTCCCATGCAGGCGACGCTCGTGCCCGAGAAGAGGCAGGAGATCACGACCGAGGGAGGGCTGGATGTCTCCGCCGCGAGCCGGAAGGCGCTATCGGGAGCGGTCGAGCGCCTGCGGGCGGCGGGCGTGCGCACCTCGCTCTTCATCGATCCGGATCCCCACACGATCGAGGTGAGCGCCGACCTGGGGGCCGACGCCATCGAGCTCCACACCGGAGAGTACGCGAACACCCGTGGCGAGGAACGCCGCGAGCAGCTGGCACGGCTCGCCCGCGGAACGTCGCTCGGGCGCAAGCTGAACGTGGACGTGCATGCGGGACACGGACTGACCTACGAGAACGTGATGCCCGTCGCGGCCATCCCCGAGATCGAGGAGCTGAACATCGGTCACACCATCATTGCGCGCGCCGTCTTCACGGGCCTGGAGTCGGCCGTGCGGGAGATGGTGGAGTTGATCCGAAGAGCACGGACTCCTAGGTGAGACACGCGGGTAAGGCGCTCTTCGGGCTGGCCGTCACAGTCCTGCTTCTCTGGTGGGCGCTCAGGGACGTTTCCTTCGGAGAAGTCTGGGCGCAGATCCGACAGGGCGATCCGTTGCTGCTAACGGCTGCCGTGGCGGTGGCGACGTTCGGCTTCGTGATCCGTGCCCTCCGCTGGAAGGTCCTGCTCGCGTCCGTCCGGCCTGGAACGACGCTCCGGTCGCGGTTCGCCGCCGTGAGCATCGGCTTCATGGCTAACAACGTGCTGCCGGCCCGGGTGGGAGAGTTCGCGCGGGCGTATGCGCTCAGCCGCCTGGAGACGATCTCCGCGAGCGCGGCGTTCGGATCACTGGTCGTGGAGCGGTTCCTGGACGGCGTCGTGCTCCTGCTCCTTCTGGTGATCCCGACGCTGACGCCGGGCTTTCCGAGCTCCGGTGCGCTCTTCGAAGGACCGGGTTCGCTCATCCTTCGTGGTGGGACCATCGCGGTCGCCGTGGTCATGGCGGGACTCGGCTCGTTGGCGATCTGGCCCCGCGCCTTCGTTCGTACGGCCGAGCGCGTGGGCTCGCACCTTCCGGCGTCCGTATCACGGCCGGTACTAGGAGCCCTCGAGGCGCTGCTCGAGGCGATCGCGGTGCTCCGGTCGCCCAAGCTGCTCGCGTTGGGGTTCATGTGGACGGTGGGCTTCTGGCTGTTCCACGGGCTTTCGTTCTGGCTCGGGATGCTCGCCTTCGAGATCCACACGGGTTTGGTATCCGCCTGGTTCACCGAAGCCGTAGTGGGCTTCGGGGTCGCCATCCCCTCGGCGCCGGGCTTCATAGGGACGTTCCACGCGTCCGCGAACTTCGCGCTGAGCGACGTCTACGGCGTGGAGCAGGCCCGCTCGCTCGCGTTCGCGTTCGGTTACCATTTCGGCGGATGGATCCCGATCACGCTGATCGGTCTCGTCTACGCATGGCGCCTGGGGCTGTCCCTCGGCGACGTGGGCGCTGCGGACGAGCGGGTGGAGGAAGTGATCGAGGGCGAGCACCCCGCGGTGGAAGGCGAGTCCCGACGGAGCGTGACGTGACGCCGCCGGAGGCGATGCGCATGCTGGCGCCCGCCAAGGTGAACCTCATGCTGCGTGTGCTGGGGCGCCGCGCCGATGGATTCCACGACCTCGACACGCTCTTCCAGGCGGTGGATCTCTGTGACGAGGTCGTCGTGGCGAGAGGGGGGGTGGGCGTTGAGCTGAGTGTGGAGGGCTCGGATCTCGGCCCGGTGGAGGAGAACCTCGCGTACAGGGCGGCGCGCGCGTTCCTCGACGTCGAAGGCGCGTCGGCTCCGGCGGGCGCGCATGTCCGGCTCCGGAAACGGATTCCGGCGGGCGCGGGACTCGGCGGAGGTTCCTCCGATGCGGCCGCCGTCCTCCGGTGTCTCGACCGCCTGCGAGCCCGTCCCCTGCCGCGCTCGACGCTCGCCGGGATCGGTGCATCCCTGGGATCCGACGTGCCTTTCTTCCTGGGAACGAGCGCCCTGGCCCGGGGCAGAGGCCGGGGCGAGCGACTCGAGGCCCGGCGGGCTCTGCCGCCGGGGCACCTCGTGCTGGTGCTGCCCCCCGTGCATGTCGCGACGGCTGCCGCCTACGGGGCGCTCGCGCGACTCCGCGAGGGTCGGCCCTCGCGCCGGCGGCGTGCCTGGCCACTGCGTGGCATCTCCGGATGGGATGATGTGGTCGGATGGGCCGAGAACGACTTCGAGGAAGTTGTTCCCGACGCGCACCCTCCCGTCGCGAAATCCCTCGACGCCCTCCGGCGCGCCGGAGCGCGGACCGCGCTGCTCTCGGGGAGTGGGGCCGCGTGCTTCGGTATCTTCCCGGACGCGCGCAGGGCGGAGGCTGCCGCCGCGGAGTTGTCCACGGTGCTCGCCTGGGGTGCGATCCACGTGCGTACTCTCGACGCGTTTCCGGAGCCGGTCCCGGTCGGTTCCTGAGGCCGGGCGGAGTGGCCGATGCGGCGCGGAGCGACAAGCGAGGGGTTGAGCCCCCTGTCCCTCGCGGGTAGGATGGTCTCGTCGGGTGATGCGCCTGCTGGCCCGTCGTCTAAAGGCAGGACACCGGTCTTTGGAACCGGCGGTGGTGGTTCGAATCCACCCGGGCCAATGCCGTCATCCGAGGCGCCCCCTGGCCTCGAATGGCCGGATTGACGGTGATGCGCTCGCTTTCTAGGTTCTTGGGCTACTGAAGTCGCCCGCTCAGCCCGTGGCCCCCCGCCCCGTATCCATGGACGATACCTACAGACGAGGACCCCTCCTCCTTCTCAGCGGACGGGCCAACCATCCGCTCGCTCGCGAGATCGGGGAGCGGATCGGCAATTCGCCCGATGGGGCGACGATCCGGAACTTCTCGGACGGCGAGATCTTTGTGCGGATCGACCGGAACGCGCGCGGGAGGGACGTGTTCATCATCCAATCCACGACCGCGCCGGCCGACCACATGATGGAGCTTCTGCTCCTGATCGACGCCGCGAGGCGCGCATCGGCGGCCCGGGTCACGGCGGTGGTGCCCTACTTCGGATACGGACGTCAGGACCGCAAGGATCAGCCCCGGGTTGCGATCGGAGCCAAGCTCGCGGCGAACCTCATCGTGGCGGCCGGTGCCGACCGCGTGGTGTCCATCGACTTCCACCAGCACCAGATCCAGGGCTTCTTCGACATCCCGGTGGACCACCTGTACGCTGCGCCGGTGCTGACGAAGTACTTCCGGGACCTCGAGCTCCCCGACCTCATCGTGGTCGCACCGGACGTCGGGTCGGCCAAGATGGCCAGGGGCTTCGCGAAACGGCTGGGCGGGGGTCTCGGGATCATCGACAAGCGGCGCCCCGGGGCCAACGTGGCGGAGGTCCTCAACGTCGTGGGCGACGTGCAAGGAAAGACGTGTCTGCTCGCCGACGACATGGTGGACACGGGCGGCACGTTGGCCAATGCCGTGCTCGCCCTCAAGGACCGGGGAGCGAGGGCCGTCTACGCGTGTGCGACGCACGCGGTCCTTTCAGGCAGGGCTTGCGAGCGGCTGGCCGAAGCGCCGCTCGAGGAGATGGTCGTGACGAACACGATCCATGTCCCGGAAGATCGGTGCTTCCCGAAGCTGCGGATCCTGTCCGTGGCCGACCTCCTCGCGAAGGCGATCGACCACATCCACTCGAACGAATCCGTGAGCCAGCTGTTCGAGGTCCCGCCGGAAAGCTGAGCCGCCGGAAAGCTGAGCCGCCAGAGGCCCCATGGTGGCCTTCCTCGGTCCCATGGGGACCCAAACGCAGGTAGACACAGATGACGATCACGAAGAGCTTGAACGCAAGGAAGCGCGAGGCCGGTGGCAAAGGGGCGGCCCGCAAGATCCGCCAGGCAGGGCGGGTTCCCGCCGTGCTGTACGGCAAGGGTATGGAGAGCGTGCCGCTCTCGATCGACGCCATGGAGGCAGAGCACCTCTTCGCGGCGATTTCCGTGGAGAACACGATCATCGAGCTTCAGGTGGAAGGCGAGAAATCCTCCCACCAGACGCTCGTGCGCGAGATCCAGGCGCATCCCTTCAAGAGAGAGTTGGTCCACGTCGACTTCCTCCGGCTCCAGAGGGGTGTGGCGGTGGACGTCGAGGTGCCCATCGAGCTTGAGGGCACACCCGTGGGCGTGAAGACCCAAGGCGGCATCCTGGAGCACCTGGTCCACGCGCTTCCGGTGCGGTGCGATCCGACGCTCATCCCCCAGGCCATCAGTGTGGATGTGAGCGGCCTCGCGCTGGATCAGGCCGTCCACGTGGGCGAGCTGCAGCTTCCCGAAGGTGTGGCCGCGACGGTGGAGCCCGAGCGACTCGTGTGCATCGTGTCCGCCCAGCGCATCGTGGTCGAGGAGGTCGCGGAGGAAGAAGCGGTGGCCGAGGTAGCCGAACCCGAGGTGATCGGCCAGGCGAAGGAAGAGAAGCCCGAGGCCGAGGAGTAAGGATACGGCGTCGGCGAGTGCCGCATGAAGATCATCGTCGGCCTGGGAAATCCAGGACCCGAGTACGATGCGACGCGACACAACGTCGGGTGGTGGGTGCTGGACCGTCTGGCGTACGACTGGGAGCTCGGGCCGTTCCGCCGGGACGGGCCGGCGCTCCGCACCGACGGAACGGTGGCGGGCGTCCCGGTGACGCTGCTCAAGCCCACCACCTACATGAACCGGAGTGGCCAGGCACTCCGTGGCCTGTTGGACATCGAGACGTTCGAACCGGCCCGTGACCTGCTCGTGGTGGTGGACGACGCGGCCCTGGATGTCGGCCGTGTGCGCTTCCGCCCCCGGGGAAGCGCCGGTGGGCACAACGGCCTCAAGTCCGTGTCGGCCGCGCTCGGGTCCGACGACTACCCCCGCCTCAGGCTGGGGGTCGGGACGAACCCCGAGGGTATGGACCTGTCCGACTGGGTCCTCTCGCCCATGCCGGAAGCGGACGAAGAGGTCGTTTCGCACCTGCTTCCCGAGCTGACCCGGGCCGTGGAGCTCTGGCTCGAGCAGGGTACGGAGGAAGCGATGAACCGCTTCAACCGCTGAAGGAGACCACCGAGAAGGCTGCCGAGGAAGCGATCCGATGATCGACATCGTTGGATTCACCGATTGGGCGTGGGCACTCGGAGTCCTGGGCCTCCTGGGCGGTGTCGGGGTCCATGCGTACGTCCGGACGCAGCCCCAGGGGAGTCCGCTGCTGATCGAGCTGTCCGAGCGCATCCACGAGGGCGTCATGGCGTTCCTGCGTCGGGAGTACGTCGCGCTCGCCATCTTCGTCGTGGCCGCGGCCGTCCTGCTCGGCCTCGCGGTCGGGACGCTTCCCACGGTCGCCTACTTGTTCGGCGTTCTTTGCTCGCTCGCGGCGGGTCTCTTCGGCATGAAGGCCGCGACCCGAGCCAACGCACGCACCACCGCGGCCGCCCGCGACGGCGCGCGCGGCAGGGCTCTCCGCATCGCCTTCTGGGGGGGGTCGGTTGCGGGTCTTGCGCTTGCGGCCCTCGGTCTCATCGGCCTCGGCACCCTCTATCTGGTCTTCGCGGCCGACGCGGTCCCGGGCACCCAGGAGTTTCCCCGCTTCGTCGAGATCGTGGCGGGCTTCGCGATGGGAGCGAGCTCCGTGGCTTTGTTCGCTTGCTTCGGCGGCGGTATCTACGCCAAGGCCACGAACGTCGGCGTGGCCCTGACCAGGACGGAGGCCATCGTCCCGGAGGACGACCCGCGCAACCCCGCCGTCATCGCCGACGAGGTCGGACACAACGTCGGGGACGTCGGGGGCATGGGTGCAGATCTGTTCGAGTCCCACGTGGCCGCGGTGGTCGCGACGATCGCGATCGGTGCTACGGCTCCGGCGATGGCCCCCGACCGCGCCGCCGCGGTCGCGCTTCCGTTGCTGACGGTGATGGTCGGGTTCCTGGCGTCGCTCGTGGGCATCGCGCTCCTGAGGGCGCTGGAGCGTGTCGCCCCCGCCGCCGCCCTCCGGAGCGTCACGTTCGTCGCGACCGGACTCTTCCTGGCCGTCTCCTATCTCGTCGTGCGGGCGCTCGGGTTGACGTTCACGTCCGGGTCCGGTCGGACCTACCCGGGCTACGGCCCCTGGATCGCCATCCTGGCAGGCACATTGGTCGGGGTCGTGATCGGGTTCGTCAGCGAGTACTACACGTCGGCCGCGCCCGTCCGCAGGATCGCGCACGCGAGCCAGACAGGCTCTGCCACGAACATCATCGCCGGTTTGGCCGTAGGCATGGAGTCCACCGCCGTTTCCATGATCCTCGTCTGCGTCGCAATCGGTGCTTCGTACTTCTTCGCCGGGCTCTACGGGATCGCGATGACGGCGGTCGGGATGCTCGCCACGGTCGGAATGGCGATGTCCGTGAACGCATACGGGCCCATCGCCGACAACGCCCGCAGCATCGGCGCGATGGCTCGCCTGGAGGTCGAGGCGCGGCAGCTCACGGATGGGATGGATGCGGCCGGCGCCACGGCCGCGGGCGTAGGGAAGGGTTTCGCTGTCGGCTCGGCCGCGCTCACGGGGCTCGCCCTGTTTTCGGCCTACATCTCGGTGGTCGGCCTGCAAGAGGCGGGACTCGATATCGCCGACGCCAGGGTGGTGATCGGGCTCTTCCTCGGCGGCGTTCTCCCGCTGTTCGTATCGGGGCTCACGCTGACGGCGGTCGGCCGCGCCGCCGGAGGCATAGTGGAGGAAGTCAGGCGACAGTTCCGGGAGGTCCCGGGTCTCGTGGAGGGCACCGAGAAGCCGGACTGCGAGCGCTGCGTGGGCATCTCCACGCGGGCCGCGTTCCGCGAGATGATCGTTCCGGCCTCCGGAGTCGTGTCGGCTCCGGTGGCGGTGGGGTACTTCCTCGGGGTGGAGGCGCTCGGAGGGCTCCTGCTCGGCGCCATCGTCACCGGGGCACTCCTGGCGTTGTTCATGGCCAACGCTGGCGGTGCCTGGGACAACGCGAAGACGTACCTCGAGAGCGGCGCGCTCGGCGGAAAGGGGTCCGATCCCCACAAGGCGGCCGTGGTGGGAGATATCGTCGGCGATCCCTTCAAGGGAGCCGCGGGGCCCTCGCTCAACGTCCTCGTCAAGCTCGTGGGCACCGTGTCCCTGGTGCTGGCCCCCTGGCTCGTGCGCGTGCACGGCATCGCGCTATTCGGCTGAGGCGGTGACCGTGACTGCCACGCAGGCGACCTTCGAGAACGCGCTGTCGTTCGCGCGGGATCTGATCCGCATTCCCGGCCTCCCCGGGCGCGAGGAGGTCGTGGCTCGACGCGTCCGACGGGAGATGGAGGCACTCGGGCTCTCGGACGTGCGTGTGGACGGGGCGGGGAACGTGCTGGGCGTCGTGAGGGGGAGGGGGACCGCCCCGCCCGTCATGCTCAACTGCCACTTGGATGTCGTAGCGGAGGGAGACCACGCCGAATGGGAGTCTCCGCCTTTCGGAGGGGAGATCCGTGACGGCTTCCTGCACGGCCGGGGGGCCATGGATATCAAGGGGCCGCTCGCGCTGCAGACGTACGCGGCGGCGAGTCTAGCGGGGACCGCGCCGGGCGACGTCATCGTCGCGCACACGGTTCTCGAGGAGCGTGGGGGACTGGGCATGAAGCTCCTCCTCGAGTCCGGATCGTTCAGACCCGGGGCTGTGATCGTCGGTGAGGCCACGCACGGCGACGTCTGCGTCGGCCACCGCGGCCGGGCCGAGCTGGAGGTCGTCATCACGGGGGTCGCGGGGCACGCCAGCGCTCCCGCGCGTGCCCGGAACGCCCTGGATGTCGTGGGGGACGTTCTTTCCGCGGTGCGGGGGCTGGCGCGCCGACAGCCCACGGATCCGGTCCTGGGCCCGGCCTCGGTCGCGGCCACGATGCTCGACGTGTCTCCCGAGAGCCGGAACGTGATCCCCGACCGGGTGGTGGTCACCCTGGACTGGCGGACCCTCCCGGGTACGAGTGAGGAGGATCTGCTGGCGACGTTACGCGAGGCGCTCTGCGCCCAACTGCCCGCGATGCCCGCCGGCTTGGGTGTGGAGGCGCGGTTCGCCCGGGTGCGACAGCGCACGTGGACCGGCCTGGAGCTGGACTGGACCCTCGTCACGCCCGGATTCCTGATGGCACCGGACGATCCGATCGTGACGGCCGCCGCCGGGGCCGTTGGGCACAGGAGCGACGTCTCCCGGCCCGCGGAGATCCGATCCTGGACATTCGCCACGGACGGGGGTTGGTCGAACGGGGCGATGGGGATCCCCACCGTAGGCTTCGCGCCCGGTGAGGAGCGCTATGCACATACCAATCGCGAGCGTCTGGACGTCGAGGAGGCGCGGTGGGCCTTCGGCCGGTATCCGAGGCTTGTTCTGGCGGTGCAGGGCGCCCTGGCCGCGTAAGGGCCGAGTTCCGGCTCCCGCCGGACGCGGCGGAGGGGGGAGCGACCTGCCGTGGCAGGCCCATGCCTTCCCCGGTCCGCGGGCGGAAGGTTACCTTCCATCGCTACGAAAAACATCCCGCTCCTCCCGGGTCGCCCGGCCGCAACGGGCTGCGATCCGGAGGGGCCCGTGCCGACCCAACGGACCGAGGGAATGCAAGATGCGGCTTTACGAGGTCGTCTACATCCTCGACCCGGCGCTCGACGAGAGCGGCGCCGCGGCCAAGTTGGAGAAGTTCCACGCCCTCGCCGTCGCCAACGGCGGAGAGGTCACCGCCGTGGACCACTGGGGTAATCGGCAGCTCGCCTACCCCATCGGGCGCCGTCAGTCGGGCTACTACGTCGTCGCGCAGTTCACCGCGGCCGCCGAGGCCCTGCCCGAGTTCGAACGCCTCCTGCGGCTCGACGATGAGGTGCTCCGCTATCTCCTCGTTCTCAACGAGGGTGAACCCACCTCGGGCATGTCGATTCTCGCCGAGGTTACCCGCCCGGCGACCGGCAGGGACGACGAGGACGAGGAAGAGGAGGAGGAGGAGGACGACGACGACACTCCGCCCCAGTTCCAGGGGGGACGTGGCCGGCGCCGGCGCATGGAGGGTCCTCCCGTCAAGCTGCTGAACTACAAGGACGTGAGCACGCTTTCCCGCTTCCTCACGGAGTCCGGAAAGATCCTTCCGAAGCGTACGACCAAGGTGACGGCGAGTTTTCAGCGTCAGCTCGGGACCGCCGTGAAACGGGCCCGCTATCTGGCCCTCATTCCCTACACTCGCCAGTACGAAGCGTAGCCGTTCCGTGATCCGTCCCGAGGCACCTCCGGCCGCCTCCGGCTCGCGGGGCTGGCGCAGAGCCGCCCTGCTCCTGGGGATCACGATGGCGACGGCCGTGGTCAGTCCGTCGGTCCTCGTGGCGGTGCCGTTCCTGGTGATCGGATTCGTGCTCGGGATGAGACCCCTCGGCGTTCTCGCCGTGGGTGTCCTCGCGGTGGCGGTGACGATGGTGGGGCAGCCGCGCGACGCGCTCTGGTACGTGGAGCGTGGGTGGGCCGTCCTGGCTGGTAGCTGGTTCGCCGGGCTTACGCTTCGGCGCCCCGACTCGGCGTTCTCCGGTCGGGCCCTCGGTGCCGTGGGTGGGGCTGCCGTGGTGGCCGCCGTCCTCCTCGGCACGCAAAGCAACGCCTGGGGCACCGTGGAATGGGTGGTGGGGGAGCGTATCGCGCAGGGCGTTGGCAGCGCCCTGGAGGCGATAAGGCTCCTCAGGGGAGGAGCGACCCTGCCACCGTCCGTGATGACCGCGGTCGAGGACACGGTTCGGACGCAGACGAGCGTCTTTCCGGCGCTGCTGGGGATCTCCTCGATGGCTGCGCTGGGCGTGGCGTGGTGGGTGTACGTGCGACTCTCCTCGGGGAACGACCAGGGGGTCGGGCCGCTCCGAGACTTCCGTTTCAACGATCATCTCGTGTGGGTGTTCATCGCCGGGCTCGTCCTCCTCGTCACGCGATGGGGAGACGCGCTGGCCCGGGTGGGTGCCAACGCGGTGGTCTTCATGGGTGCGCTCTATGCGTTGCGTGGAGCCGCGGTGATCCTGTTCTTGAGCGGTGGCCTGTCGCTGTTCGGCTACGTCATGCTGGCCTTCGGGCTGGTCTTCCTCCCGCCGCTGGTCCTCACGGGGGCCATGGTGATCGGGATCGGAGACACCTGGCTGGACGTGCGTCGCAGGACCGGGCCCGCGTCTGGCTGACGAGTCCTGGAGGAACGATGAAGCTGATTCTGAAGAAGGCGGTAACCGACCTGGGCGAGGCCGGCGATGTCGTGTCGGTGAAACCCGGATATGGACGGAACTTCCTCCTGCCCCAGGGACTGGCCTACGAGGCGAGCGAGGCCAACATGCGGCGACTGGAGGAGGAGCGTAATCGCGCCGAGGAGCGGTCCCGCCGGGACTACCTCGAAGCCCGGCGGCGCGCGTCCCAGTTCGCAGGTCTGTCGCTGACCTTCAAGGCCCGTGCGGGCGAGGATGGGAAGCTGTTCGGTTCGGTTACGAACGCGGACATCGCGGACCGCGCCAACGGTACCGGTAGGCTGGACTTCGAGCTCGACAAGCGCACGGTGATCCTGGACGAGCCCATCAAGGCGCTCGGCTCCTACCAGGTCAATGTGCACCTCCACGCCGAGGTGGAGGCGGAGATCCAGATCTACGTAGAACGCGACCAGGGCTGAGTCGGAGGCTCGGTGTCCGTTCGGGAGTTGTCCGAGAGGGACGTTCCGCAGGAGATACGCCGTGCGGCCGAGCTCGCCCACGAACTGAAGGCTCGGGACGTGATCGGCCTCGACCTCCGCGGGATCTCGTCGGCCACGGACTACTTCCTGATCGCGTCCGGCCGCTCCGACGTCCAGGTCCGGGCGATCGCCGAGCATGTCGTCGAGGAACTGAAGAGCGAGGGCGTGCGCCCGATGCACGTGGAGGGCCTCCAGGGGGGGCGCTGGGTGCTCCTGGACTACATCGACTTCGTCGTGCACGTGTTCCACCCCCACGCCCGCGACTTCTACCAGCTCGAGAGCCTCTGGGGCGACGCGCCCAGATGGGCTCCGGAGGACATCGATTGAACACACTCCTCGGGCGTTTTGCCGATCGGACGTCGCGAGCCTAATATGGTCGCGCTCCGGAACCGCCCGCCGGACGGGTGCCCACACGTGCCTACGAACCCATGACCCTCGACCTTCCCGCCTGGACGCCGGCTGAGCCCGGCGGCCTGTCGGCGCTCCCTTTCGCTCCCGGTTCGTCCGGGGTGATCGCCCTGGTGGCTACGGAGGGCGCGATGGCGGAAGGCTGGGCCGCGGAGGTCGCCCTGGAGCTCGCCGGGGCGTGGAGCGCGAAGGGAGCGCGCCTCGTGCTCGCGGACGGGGGGCTCGAGGTGCCGAGCCTGCACGCGGCCGCGGGGCTCCCGCTCGGGGAGGGGCTCGTGGACGCGCTCCGTTGGGGCGCGTCGGTGCGGCGCATCGCGCGGCGGCTCGAGGGCACGAGCTTCTTTGTGATCACGGCGGGGACGGCTACCGCCGACGGCCTCGCGATTCTCGAGGATCCGCGGTGGGCCGCGCTCTGCGGCGGTTTCGGTGAAGCCGGTGTCACGCTCGCGGTGCTGGTTCCGGTTGCCGACCCATGCGTGCGCGGCATTCTTGCCGAGGCGACGGCCGCCGTGATCCTCGCCACGCCGAGCGAGGATGCGGCCGATGTACTTCCAGGCTGGGACCGGCCGATTCTG